>NZ_BONY01000087.1 GCF_016862955.1 Rhizocola hellebori
CGGACGCCGCTACACCGTCTACCCCGCCGCACCCTGACCCCAGGCCGCCGCCGATGGATCAGTAGCCCACGCCGTCGCCCGGATCTGCTCAGCCGACGTGAACGTGGCTGACGACATCGGCATGCTCCTGGCCAGGCAGCCGGCAGCAGAGGCGTTCTACTACGTCGTCGCGATCCAGCGGCGTTCCTAGTCGGCGTCGCACGAATGTGTGTTAGGTCCGCCGAAGTTTCACGGGTTCGGCAAGCTTGGTCTGGCACCATCGGAGGATGCTCATCGAGGTTGAGAAGCTGACACGGTTCGGTGGAGGGCCGCTGCTGGCCCAAGTGCAGACTCCGATTGGCCGGACCGCTGTCTGCTGGCACGGCCTTCCGGACGCCCAACCTGGTCCATACCATGTCGAATGGACAATCGATGAGCCAATCTGCTGGGGACGCAATGCCCGGCTGGCGGAGGTCCAAGCGCCTTGGATCGGCCCGGGTGCTCACGGCGTGATCCTGCGGGGGCGTCTCGAATGCGATGGCGCTGGCGCGACTCTGGACTTGGGCGGATCCGTTGTTCTGCTTGAGCTTCTTGATCCGGTGCCGGACAACGTGGCCGGCGGTTGGGTTGACCTGTTCACCGAACGGGAGAAGATCGGGTTGTACCCCTTCGATCTGTGAATCCGCCGAGCAAGGTCGGGTCGCGCATGGGTTTAGGTGTGGGAGCACGGGCCTTCGTGAACGGTGATGCGTAAAGAAATATAGGTAACACCGCCTTGCCTGGAGCATCGTCGGGTTGGTGGCCGAGAAGGTCGACGGCCGGTTTGTGGCGCAGTAACGGCGGGGGGATGGCGAATCGGCTGGTGGCCCACAGAGTCGAAGGGCTTGCCAAAGTGGGAGCCGCCAGTGCCCGGGGAGGCGGGCGAGGGGTGGGCTGTCGACGTCGATGTGGACAGCCCATGGTGTGGCGGGGCTAGAGGGCGGCGATGAGGCCGTATTCGATCGCTGTGGCGGCGGAGGCGGCTGCCTGCCAGGCGATGACTGCGACAGCGGCGGCGCCCGCCGCGATCACTATCTTGGTGATGGTGAGCATGGACCCTCCTTCGGTATCGGTTTACCTGTATTCGGTGCGGAACGGAAATTGGATGACCCGCTTTAAGCTGGCGGGATGATGATCCGGCCCGCTGAAGCTTCCGATGCCGCCTCGGTCGCTGACATCTGGTACCGAGGGTGGCAGGACGGTCACCTTGGCCACGTCCCCGAAGAGCTGGTGAGGATTCGCACGGCGGAATCCTTCACGGTCCGGGCGGCGCAGCGCGTCCAGGAGACGACCGTGGCGGTGGTTGACGGCGAGGTGGCGGGTTTCATCATGGTGGCCGGTGACGAGGTGGAGCAGGTGTACGTGGACGCCAAGCATCGGGGTTCGGGTGTCGCGGCTGATCTGCTGGCCGAGGCGGCGCGGCAGGTGAAGGCCAAGGGTCACCAGCGCGCCTGGCTGGCGGTGGCCACGGGCAACGCGAGGGCGAGGCGTTTCTACGAACGGCAGGGCTGGGCGGACGAAGGTCCGTTCGATTATGCGGCGCACACGGAGACTGGGACCACGGCAGTTCCGTGTCACCGCTACGTCAAGAGGCTGGCATAGCGAGCGCCGCCACCGAGATGAGCGCTCCGCTCTAGGCAGCGTTGACGAGGGCGACGAGGTGTGCGGCGGCGTCGGCGATCGGGAGGTGGTCGGTGGAGCGGGTGGCCCGGGTGGTGACTTCGACGGTGCCGGCGGCGATGCCGCGGGCGCTGACGGTGATCCGGAACGGGATGCCGACAAGTTCGATGTCGCTGAACTTCACGCCTGGGCGCTCGGAGCGGTCATCGAGGATGACTTCGATCCGCTGGGCCAGCAGGGCTTGGTAGAGCGCGCCGGCCGCCTCGGCGACCTCGGGGGCGTCGCCGAGCTGGGCGATGGCGACGTGGAAGGGCGCGATGGCCAGCGGCCACACGATGCCGGCGTCGTCGTGGTGGCTTTCCACGACCGCGGCCAGCGCCCTTTCCACGCCGATGCCGTAGCAGCCCATGATGGGCTTGACGCGTTCGCCGTCCGGGCCGAGCACGGTCACGCCGAGGGTCTCGGTGTAGCGGGTGCCGAGCTTGAAAATGTGTCCAATCTCGACGGTCTTGGTGGTACGCAGCGGCTGCCCACAAAGGGAACAGGGCTCGCCCGCCAGCACCTCCCGAAGGTCTGCCCACTGTCCAATGAGGATGTCGCGGCACACGTCGACACCGCTGTAGTGAACGCCGTCGCGGTTGGCGCCGGTCGACATGTCCTTGCGCCCGCGCAGGGCCTCGTCGGCGATGACGGGGAGGTGCTTGACGCCCACCGCGCCAAGGCTTCCCGGCGATGCGCCGAGCAGCTCCACGATCTCGCCGGGCAGAGCCGGGCGCAGGTCGGCCGCGCCGAGGGTGTCGATGAGTTTCTGTTCCACCAGCGCGTGGTCGCCGCGCATGAGCACCAGCACGGGCTGGTCGTCGGCGACGTAGACGAGGGTTTTGATCTGGCGCTGCGCGGGTTTGCCGTGCAGGCGGGCCAGTTCCTCGATGGTGCGCGCGTCGGGGGTGTCGAACTCGGCCAGCTCGGCTTCGCTGTCCTGGGTGGGTTCCAGCCGCGAGGTGGCCTTCTCCACGTTGGCCGCGTAGCCGCAGTCACAGTGCACGACGATGTCCTCGCCGGCGTCGGTGGGGCACATGAACTCGACCGAGTCCGAGCCGCCCATGATGCCGCTGGAGGCCTGGACCGCGATGGCCGGGATGCCGAGACGGGCGAAGATGCGGTGGTAGGCATCGTGCTGGCGCTGGAAGCTGGTGTCGAGCCCGGCCGCGTCCAGGTCGAAGCTGTAGGCGTCCTTCATGGTGAACTCGCGCACCCGCATCAGGCCGCTCTTGACGCGCGGCTCGTCGCGGAACTTGGTCTGGATCTGGTACCACGTCTGTGGCAGCTCACGGTAGGAACGCAGCTCCTGCGCAAGGTCGGTGAAGATCTCCTCGTGGGTCATGCCCAGCGCGATGTCGGCGTCCTTGCGGTCGCGCAGCCGGAACATCTCCGCGCCGATCAGATCCCAGCGCCCGCTCTTGCGCCACAGCTCGGCCGGTTGCATGGTCGGCAGCAGGAACTCCTGCGCTCCGGCGGCGGCCATCTCCTCCCGGATGATGTCGATGATCTTCGCGCGGACCCGGATGGCCAACGGCAGCAGGCAGTAGTGACCGGCCATCAGCTGGCGGATGTATCCGCCGCGCAGCAGGAGGCGATGACTGACCGCATCGGCCCCGGCCGGGTCCTGGCGCAGCGTGGGGATATGCAGTTGAGACCAGCGCATGCAGGCGATACTAGTCAGGCTCGGGGAAGCCGCCACCGATTATGGCCGCCGTCGCCTAGGTTCGACCTATGACCACTGACAATGGGCACTATTTCGGGGACATCTTCGCCGCGGTTCGGGGCAGCGACGACTTTCGCCGGGTGCTGGGCACCTCGCAGCACGTGCAACTAGTGATCATGACGTTGGCGCCCGGCGAGGAGATCGGCGAGGAGGTCCACTCCGGCAATGATCAGGTGCTGCTCGCCGTCGAGGGCAGCGGGATCTCGGTGCTTGAGGGGGAGCGCCGGCCGTTCGAGGCCGGGTATTGCGTGCAGGTCCCGCAGGGTACCCGGCACAACTTCATCAACACCGGGGACGAGCCGCTGCGGCTGGTGACGCTGTACGGGCCGCCGGACCACCGGCCCGGCACGGTGCATCCGACCAAGGCCGACGCCGACCGGGACGAGGACGACCACCCGTAAGGCGTCAGGCCAGGGTCTTGCGGGACGCTTTAGCGATCATGGTGATGGCGGAGCGGCGGGGCATGAGCCGGGTCATCAGCTGAGACGAGAAGCGCATCAGCGCGCCCGGCACCACCCTGGGCCGCCGCCCCAGCGCGCTCAAGGCGCTGGCGGCGACCACGTCAGGCGCGACGGTGCCCGGTGCCCGCGACTTGCTCTTGCCGATCAGGCCCGGCGTCTCGACCGCACCCGGCACGCATGCCACCACGTCCACGCCGTGTTCGCGTGCCTCGGCCCACAGGCCCTCGGCCAGGATCACGCCGAACGCCTTGGTCGCGGCGTAAACGCTGAGCCCGGGTGATCCCTGCTGCCCGGCCAGCGAGGAGAGCACGATGATCCCGCCCCGGCCCCGCGTGATCATGGCGGGGAGGAAGTGGCGGGCCAGCAGCATGGGCGCGCGGCAGTTCAGATCGATGGCGCGTTGCAGCTCGGCGGGATCGGCCTGGGCGAAGGGGCCGATCGGGCTGAAGGCGGCGTTGGCCACGAGCAGCCCGACCTCCAGGCCATCGGCGGCGTGGATAACCGCCTCGACACCGTCGTGAGTGGACAGATCGGCGGCCACCGTGCGGGTCTGCACCGTGAGCTCGCTCGCCAGCTGTGTCAACGGTTCCGGGCGTCTGGCCGCCAGGACGAGATTGATGCCCTGGCCGGCCAGGGCGCGGGCGAAAGCGGCGCCGATGCCCTCGGAGGCACCCGCGATCAGGGCCCACGGCCCATACTTGGTCACTGCACCGCCTGCGGGAACGGATCCTTGCGCATGCGCCATATGGTCAGCAGGGGCAGCGAGAACCAGGCGAGGTTGGCCAGCACGACCCGGCCGAAATCGGGCGCGGCGTAGGGGCCGAAGCGCTCCTCCATCATGATGATGAGCACGTTGGACAGCATCATGCCCGACCACACGAGGGCCGGCACGCGGATCCAGTTGCGGCGGCGCACCAGGGCGTAGATGGCGAAGAAGTAGAACGGGCCGAAGAAGAGGGCATCTATCCAGATCGTCATCTGCCACCACGGCGGCCGTGCCATCAGCAGTGGGTCGAACGTGTTGCCCCACCAGTGAATGACTTCGACGGCGGGCTTGGGCGGCCAGATCGGGTAGTCGAAGTTCGCGGTGTCGCGGATGACTATCTGCTCAATGTCGATGATGTAGGTGACGATGGTGGCGTTGATCGTGTAGAAGAGGACCAGCACGATATCTAGGGGGCGTCGCCGCAGTGGCATGCGAGCATGCTAGGGCCGTCCTATCCCGACTGTCACGCCCCAGTCACGATAAGGCGGCCCCCAGATTAGGTGAGGCGCGCGGCTCGGGTGAGCGGGAGATGACCTCACATCGCCGCGCGTCTCGCCTTGAAGCCTTACGAAAAAGGCGTTACCGCACAGTGCGCGCGCAGTGCATTTACGGTGCAACTGCGAGGCATTTGTCGTTATTGTGAAAAGAAATTATTTGGCGAGTACCTCGTATTTGACGACGCTCAGCACTCCCTGACTCAGGTTGGCGATCGCGGCGAAGGCGGCCCGGGACAGGTCCAGGCAGCGGCCGTCGATGTAGGGGCCGCGATCGTTGATGCGCACGGTGACCGATTTGCCGTTGGCCGGGTTGGTTACCCGTACCAGGGAGTTGAAGGGAAGCGTCTTGTGAGCGGCGGTGAGCGCGTCGGGGTCGAAGGTCTCGCCGTTGGCGGTGCCCTGCGGCTCGTGGTAGTAGGACGCGCCACAGCTGCCGGAGGTGGTGACCGTGGGCTTCTTGCTGGGTGCCGCGGAGCGCTCCAGGGCACGCGATAGCGGCGTGGGCGGTCGGGTTGGCTCGGGCAACGAGGGGGCGGTGGTGGTGGCCGGTGCCGCGGCGGGTGTGCCCGTGGGGGCGGGGCCGGGCTGATTGAGGCCGAGATAGGTGCCGCCGGAAAGCAATGCGGTGGCCGAGACAGCGAAGGCAATATGGGCGCGGGTGAGGCGTCTGCCAGACAAGAGCTGAACCTTCCGAAGGGGACAGGACCGTTACGGACCGTATCGACGGTCATCCTCCCGCTGTCAACTTGATCCTGACTATTTGCCATGATTTCGAGTGAAACGTGTACCCGTTCGACCGAGCCCTACCCGCCGGTATTGACTACCAAAGGTGATGCTGCATTATGAGCGCATGTTGTTTGACCTGACCGGCAAGACCGCCCTGGTGACGGGCGGAAGCCGTGGCATCGGAATGATGATCGCCCGTGGGTTCCTCGATGCCGGCGCGAAGGTGTGCATCAGCTCCCGCAGCGCGCAAGGGTGTGAGGAGGCGGTCGCCGAGCTGTCCAAGCATGGTGAGGTCTTCGCCATCCCGGCCAACCTGTCCACCCGCGAGGAGTGCGAGCGCCTGATCGCCGAGTTCAGCCAGCGCGAGTCGCAGCTGCACATCCTGGTCAACAATGCCGGGGCGACGTGGGGCGCGCCGCTGGAGGAGTTCCCGGACCAGGGCTGGGACAAGGTGCTCGACATCAATGTCAAGGGCCCGTTCTATCTGACCCGCGCGGCCCTGCCTCTGCTCAAAGCGGTCGCCACCCAGGACGACCCGGCGCGGGTCATCAACATCGGCTCGATCGACGGCATCGGGGCGCCGCAGCAGCGCTACTCCTATGCGGCCAGCAAGGCGGCCATCCATCAGCTGACCCGGGTACTGGCGCGAGAGCTCGGCTACTCCTACATCACCGTCAACGCGGTGGCGCCCGGGCCGTTCGAGTCGAAGATGATGGCCTACCTGCTCGAGACGGCCGGGGACGAGATCGCCGCCAGCTCGCCGTTGGGCCGCATCGGACGCCCGGACGACATGGCCGGGGTCGCCGTCTTCCTCGCCAGCCGCGCCGGCGCCTATGTCAACGGTGCGATCATTCCCGTCGATGGCGGCATCACGGTTGTTTACGGCCTCTAGGCGGACGGACACCGTGTGCGACGGCGCCGTGTTGCGCGCTGCCACACTTCTGCCCGAGATCGGTCATTCACAGGCCTCCGCCGGTCCCACGCCCCCCGCCGGCGGAGGCCGTCATCGCTTCGGTGGCGAGGCGGCGCCGGTGATCGGGAAGTCGAAGTAGTCCTGCGGGAACGGCTCATCGTTCAGGCTGTAGTGCCACCATTCGCTGGGGTTGTTGCGAAAACCCGCGTCTGACATCAGCTGGCGCAGCAGAAGCCTGTTCTGCCGGGCCGGTGCGGTCGCCCGCGCGTCGAGAGTGTGCGAGCGGGAGTCGAAGCAGTCGTAACCGGTGCCCATGTCGATGCTGTTGTCAGGGAAGCGCTGCCCGGCCGGTGCGGTGCACGGGGTCAGCGGCTCGCCTTTGACGAAGGGGCGCTGGGCGGGCACGGGCAGCGCCACCAGGGTGAGGTCGACCGTGCTGCCCCGGCTGTGGGCGGAGCGCCCGTTGCTGACGTACCCGTCAGCGAAGACGGACGCTTTGGAAAGCCCGGGATAGAACTCCGCCTTCATCGCGTCGTCGCCGGGACTTGCGGCCCACCGCTTGAAGTCCTCACCTGCGCGCAGCGGCCGGTAGCAGTCGTAAACCTTGAGGCTGAATCCCTTGCCACGCACGGAGTTCTGGGCCTGCGCCAAGGCCTGGGCCGCGCGCTGAGTGAGCACACATTTCGGCTGTAGGTATCCGTCGATGGGGCGGCCGACGAAGTTGTGGTCGGAGTGATAGCGGATGTCCTGAACGATGTCGGGGGCGACCTCGTCCAGGTCGACGAAGCCGGCCTGGACTGGGGCGGCGACCGAGGCGGCCGCGGAAGGTGACTGCGACGGCGGATGGCTGCGCGCGGCGATGACCGGCGGGCTGGGCGGGCCGCAGGCGGTCAGCAGCGCCAGCACGGCGATCGACACGACCAGCGGCGTCCGGCCCATAGGGCCTGTCTACCAGAGCGTTCTGATCGATTCAGCGAACAGCTCCCATATCGGCGCCTCGATGAAGATGAGCAGCAGGTTGAGGGCCACCAGAGCGATCCCCGCTACCGCGGCCAGGGTGCGGCGGCGGGTCAGCCCGGCGATGACCAGCACGAGCAACGGCAGGCCGATCGCGATGACCAGCTCGGTGAGGGTGACCAGGGCCATGTCGTGGCGCTGTTGAGCGGTGGGGTGGGTCCCGGAATCGGGATGGACCAGTCCTGACAGGAACAGCCACCCGATCGGGCTGACCAGCCACAGCACCAGGAGCCCGGCGAGGAGCAGCGATCCGGTGGTGCGGCCGCGAGTGCTCATGGCCATGACGCTAGGCGCAGCCCGCAATCAGATCGCCGACAGATAGTAGTCGCCGGTCTGCTCACAGCAGAGTCGCTGTGAGCAGATTGCCTTGGTGGATAAGGCTGTCTGGCCCACCGTGGAGGGGAACCGAATCGCCGCCGGGCGGCGGTGACAGCAGAAGGAGACCATCATGGATACCGGTACGGCCGTGTCAGGCGCGGCCGCAGAAACCCTAGACGACCAGCTGGGCGCCCGCCTGCTCCATGAGCGGATCATCGTGCTCGGCGCGGATGTCGAAGACCAGATCGCCAACCGGATCTGCGCGCAGCTGCTGCTGTTGTCGGCCGAGGATCCGCGCCGCGACATCGCCCTGTACATCAACTCTCGCGGCGGCTCGGTGCTGGCCGGGCTGGCGATCTACGACATGATGCGGCTCATTCCCAACGATGTGATCACGCTGGCGATGGGTCAGGCAGGCAGCATGGCCCAGTTCCTGCTGTGCGCGGGGACGCCCGGTAAGCGGTTCGCGCTGCCGAACGCGCAGATCCTTATGCACCAAGGGTCGGCGGGCCTGGGCGGGACGGCGGCCGATGTGGAGATCTATGCCAGCCAGCTCGAGCGGCTCGGGAAACTGATGAGCGCTTTGATCGCCAAGCACACCGGCAAGTCAGATGAGGTCATCGCCAACGACGGCCTGCGCGACCGCTGGTTCAGCGCGAGCGAGGCGCTCGACTACGGAATGATCGACCGGATCGTGGAGCAGGTCGACGAGGTCCGGCCGAATCTGGGCAAACGCAGAATGGGGATATGACGCGATGGGGCAGTACACGATTCCGACCGTGGTGGAACGCACTTCGCGCGGCGAGCGGGCCTATGACATCTACTCGCGGCTGCTTTCCGAGCGGATCGTCTTTCTGGGCACGGAGATCAACGATGATGTCGCCAATGTGGTGATCGCTCAGCTGTTGCATCTGCAGGCCGAAAGCTCCGAGATGGAGATCGGTTTCTATATCAATTCGCGTGGTGGCTCGTACAGCGCGCTGACCGCGATCTACGACACGATGCAGTACGTGCGCCCCGACATCGCCACCTTCTGTGTGGGCCAGGCATCGTCGGCGGCCGCGGTGCTGCTCGCGGCAGGAACCCGCGGCAAACGCTCGATGCTCAGCCACGCCAAGGTGATGCTGCATCAGCCGTCGACCGAAGAGGGCTGGTTCGACGTGGCCCAGGGCACGCTGCCCGATCTGGCGGTGCGGGCCAAGGATGTGGCGCGGGTGCGCGCCGAGATGGACGAGATCCTCAGCAAGCACACCGGGCATCCGCTGGCGAAAATCAGAAGCGACATCGACCGGCACAAGACCTTCACGGCAGCCGAGGCGGTGCAGTACGGGCTGGCCGATCAGATCATCACCACCGTCAAGGGCGGCGCAGGCAAGGAGCTGGTCGCCGCTTCCCCGGTGACTTAGGCGGCCAGGGCGTAGGCGTCGCCGCGGCGGGCCGCAGGCGGCGCCAGCCGGTGCTGCACCGGTGGCGAGGGCCGCAGCCCACCGACGGTCATCTGACGCCCGACGGTCAGCGGCAGCACCGGGTCGCTGGTGAGCTGAATAATGATCGCCATCAGCAGCTCGGAAAGGTCGATGCCGAGGGCCTCGCACAAAGCCGCCAGGACCTCCGAGGACACCTCTTTGAGGCCGCGCTCCACCTCGGACAGGTAGGGCATGGAAATCCTCGCCGCCACGGCCACATCGGCCAGTGTGCGGCCCTGCTCCAGGCGTGCCCGCCGCAGCGCCTCGCCCAGCACGGATCGCAGCAGCAGCGCTCGCGAACGACGGTCTGAATCCGGCATGAGCGCCCTCTTCCCTGTCGATCCGATGCCAATGCGCTGTGTCCTGTATAGCGGCGATCGCGGGTTAAGGGCAGATGCTTTCGCTGTCGGCGAACCAGGCAAGACCATCTGGCCGATCGGGGGCGGGCGGATCTTCGCGGCAAGCCCTAGTCTCTGCCCATGACGACACCACCGCCACCGGCGGCACCGCGCCGATGGAGCAACAAACGCATCGTTACTTCGCGGATCCCAAATCAGTCACTCTGCAGGAAATTTGCGATACCAGTGGGTCGTCGGTGGAATACGTCTACGGGGTGTTCGAGGTGGACGGCAGCTTGACGGTCTACTGCATCACGGGCCGGAAAATCGGTTCCCGCTGACTGTTGATTCCGGGCGGGGGCTGGCAGAGTTACGGGATGGTCGATCCTTCCGAAGATGTGGACAGCGCCGACGAGTTTGCCTGGCTTGAGGACGTCGATTCGGTTGCGGCGCTTGAGTGGGTGCGCCAGCGCAACGCCGAGACCCTCGCCGCCCTGGCCGGCACACCGTCGTTTCTTGAGCTGCAATCCGGCATCCGGCAGGTTTACGACAGCGACGCGCGCATTCCCTATCCGACCTGGCGCGGCGACTACTTCTACAGCTTCTGGCAGGACGAGTCCAATCCGCGCGGGTTGTGGCGGCGCGCCACGCTGGCCGAGTACCGCAAGCCCGATCCGCAATGGGAGGTGCTGCTCGACGTTGATGCGCTGGCCGCGCAGGAGGATGTGAGCTGGGCGTGGAACTCGGCGGCGGTGCAGCGGCCGCACTATGAGCGGGCTCTGATCAGCCTGTCGCGCGGCGGCGCGGATGCGGCGGTGGTGCGCGAATTCGACCTGCGCAGCAAGGGTTTCGTCGCCGATGGCTTCACCTTGCCGGAGGCCAAGAGCCGGGTCAGCTGGATCGACGACGATCACATCTTTGTGGGGACCGATTTTTCGGCGGGTACCTTGACCAGCTCGGGCTATCCGAGGGTGGTCAAGCGGTGGCGGCGCGGAACAGCCCTGAGCGAGGCGCAGACCATCTTCTCCGGCGAGCTGGGCGATGTGTCGGTGGAAGCGACCCACCATGCCACACCCGGATACGAGCGCAGCTTTGTGCGCCGGTTCGTCGACTTCTTCAACGCGGAAAGCTACCTGCTGGACGCCGGCGATCAGCTGATCCGGCTGGACCTGCCCACCGACGCGGTGTGGGAGGCGCACCACGAGTGGCTGCTGGTGCGCCTGCGCACGGCGTGGCAGGTCGCCGGGTTCGACTATCCGGCCGGCGCCTTGCTGGTGACCGGATTCGAGGAGTTCCTCGGCGGGTCGCGCGAGTTCACTGTGCTCTACCGGCCGCAGGACAACTCGGCGCTGAAGGCGTGGGCGTGGACGAAACAGCATCTGATCGTCGGCCTGCTCGTGGATGTGGCCAGCCGCCTGGAGGTGTACACGCCCACCGCGGCGGGCTGGCAGCGCCGGCCGCTTGACGGTGTGCCCGACCTCGGGCACAGCTGGATCGCCGACACCGAGCCGGAAACCACCGACTCCTATCTGGTGGCTTGCGACGGTTATCTTGAGCCGCCGACGCTCCGGTTAGGACAGATCGACGGGGCGACCGAGGAAATCAAACGTGGGCCGTCGTTTTTCGCCACCGACGCCATGACGACTCGGCAGTTCTTCGCCACCTCCGACGATGGCACCAAGGTGCCCTATTTCGTCGTGGGCGCCCAAAGCGCTGCGCCCGGGCGGGTGCTGATGACCGGCTACGGCGGCTTTGCGCAGGCCAAGACGCCCGAGTACGACGGCAGCCTGGGGCGGGGGTGGCTGGCCCGGGGCGGCACCTATGTGGTGGCCAACATCCGCGGCGGCGGTGAATACGGGCCGCGCTGGCATCACGCGGCGCTGCGGGAGTTGCGTCCGAGGGCTTTTGAGGACTTCGCGGCGGTCGCGCAGGACCTTGTCCAGCGGGGCATCACCACGCCGTCGCAGCTGGGAATCTTCGGGCGCAGCAACGGGGGGCTGCTGATGGGGGCGATGCTGACCCGGTACCCAGAAAAATTTGGCGCTATCGCCATCGGTGTGCCGCTGCTGGATATGCGCCGCTACCACCGGCTGCTGGCGGGTGCGTCGTGGATGGCCGAGTATGGCGACCCGGACAACGCCGAAGATTGGGCTTATCTGCGCACTTTTTCGCCCTATCATCTCGTTTCCCGGGGGCAGCCCTATCCGCCGGTGCTGCTGTTCACGTCCACTCGCGACGATCGGGTCCATCCCGGGCATGCGCGCAAGATGGCGGCGCGGCTGAAGTCCTTCGGGTACGACGTCACCTATTACGAGAATGTCGAGGGCGGGCACGCGTCGGCTTCGGACAACAAGCAGAAGGCTTTCATGACCGCGCTGCGCCTGGATTTCCTGTGGCAGCACACCGGTTAGCATGTGGGCATGGCTCACCTGTACCAAGCTGAACTTCGCCCCAGCAAACTCGAGCTGCTGACCGCGTGGCTGCCCACCCGGGCCTGGCACGGTGGGCCGCTGAGCGGCGAGCTGATCCGGGTGTCGGCGTTCCGCTTCGACGATCCGGCCGGTCAGGTGGGGATCGAGACGATGCTGGTGCGCAGCGGCGACGGCCCGGTGATCCAGGTGCCGCTGACCTATCGCGGGGCGCCGCTGAATGGGGCCGATCGCTTCCTGGTGGGCACCATGGAGCATTCCGTGCTGGGCCGGCGCTGGATCTACGACGGTTGCGGTGACCCGGTCTACGCCGGCGTGCTGGCGGCCGCCATCTTCACCGGCGGCACGCAGGCCGAGGAGTTCATCGAGGTCGACGGCCAACTGCGGCGGCGCGAGCCGGCGATGTCGGTCAGCGGCAGCGGGAAAGCCCAGGCACCCGCCGTCGAGGAGCTGGTGCAGGTCGACGACGGCGACCCGGCGCTGATGGTGGCCGACACCGTCGAGCTGACGGTGGCCCGGGTGCTGTCCTTGCCGGGTAACGAATCGGGGCCGTCCGGCGCGCTGACCCTCACCGGCGTCTGGAGTGGACAGTCCAGCCCGGCGCTGCTGGCTTACGCACGGGCCAGGTGATTGCGCGGATCCTCTAGCCTGTGGCGCATGGACTCAGGCTCGGGGATCAATGTCCAAATCAGCTGGCCGTGTTGCTGCCTGCTGGTGGTGATCGCGATCGTGGTGTGGGCGGTGCGCCGCAGCAAGCGGAACGACTAGGTCGTTCCGTTACGGGCGGCGCCTGGGCGGCCTGGTGGGGAAATCTCTGGGGAAGCGGAAACGCTCGTCGGCCCGGAACTCCCCGGCGTTGGGGTCGCCCAGCCTGCCGCCTGAGCCGTCAGTCAGCTTGTGCACGGGCAGCTTCATGTCCTTGTGGGCCTGGTTCATGAAGTCTTCCCACATCTGCCCGGGCAGACCGGCGCCGGAGATGTTCTTCCCGTTGGCGTCCTTGATCGGGGTGTCGTTGTGGTCGCGGCTGCCGACCCAGATGGCGGCGGCGATCTGGTCGGTGTAGCCGACGTACCAGGCGTGGGCGTTGGTGCCGGGGAAGGCGTTGCTCACCCCGTCGGGCTTCTTCTTCGCGTTCTCCCACGTGCCGCTCTTGGAGGCGACCTGCCGGCCGGACAGGGTGTGGCCCTGCTCGGCGGGAATCTTCTTGAGCACGTAGGTGACCTCGTCGGCGACGCGGCGGTCGATGGTCTGCCTGCCCTGAATCTTCTCGTCACCGGCCGGGATGCGGTCCCACTTGCCGCTGTCGCGGTTCTTGCGGTCGACCCGCAGCACGAAGTGCGGTGTCTGGTACATGCCGTGGTTGGCCAGGGTGGCCATGCCGCTGGCGTGGTCGAGCACCGAGATCGGGTACTGTCCAAACCCGACCTGATAGTCGAACACGGTGCGGCCCTTGGGGATCGCCTGATCGAGATGCTGCGGTGTGAACGGGTTGACGCCCCACATGGTCTTCACCCCGGCCTGTTTGGCCATGGTGACCACCTTGTCCGGCCCGATCTTGCGGGCGACCTTGTAGAAGGCGACGTTGAACGATTGCAGGGTCAGCGTTTCCAGCGTGCAGCGCTCGCCGCACGGCAGCGAGTCGATTTCGCGGCCCGCGTTGGCGACGTCGGCCTCCGCGCCGTTCTGGCCCTTGTGCATCTCGGAGGCGTCCCAGATCGACTGGGTGGAGATGTTGGCGGCCAGCGCTGCGGCAAGCGTGTAGGGCTTGAACGAGGAGGCGGGCGGATGGGGCTCGTCGTCGCTTGCCCAGTCGGTGTCGGTGCCCTTGTTGTTGCCGCCGTAGTAGGCCAGCACCCGTCCGGTCGGCGGATCGATGGCCACGCCCGCGCCGATGAGGTTTTCCTTCTGCGCCGCCATCGCCGAGCCGGCGACGTCGCGGTTGAGCCGTGCCTCCAGCGCTGCCTGCGCGCGGGGGTCGATAGTGGTGACGATGCGCAGCCCGGCGTTCTTCCAGTCGCCCAGGCCCAGCTGGCTCAGCTGCGCGAGGATGCCCAGACGGTCCAGCTCGGCCTCGACGTACTTGATGATGTGGCCGGTGGCGCGGTCGTTGTGCCCCCAGGCGCTTCCGGCCTTGGCGTGCTCTACCTTCTGCAGCTCGCCCGGTTGCGGGTTGTTGGGGTCGGCCGGGGTGGGGTAGGTGAGGGCGTCGCGTTCCTTGGCGGTCAGCCAGTTCATCTGAATCATGTTGTCGAGCACGTAGGCCCAGCGGCCCTTGGCGTTTTCGAGATTGTTGGCGGGGTCATAGCCGCTCTTGCCCTCGGGCTGGCGCAGCACCGCCCCCAGCACCGCGGCCTGCCTGACAGTCAGGGTCTCAATCTTGTCCGGCGGGATCGCGAAATAGGCCTCCGCGGCCGCGCCGATGCCGTGGGCACCCCGTCCGAAGTAGACAGTGTTGAGGTAGAAACCCAGGATTTGTTCCTTGGAATGGGTGTCCTCGAGCTTGCGGGCCATGATCGCTTCGCGCAGCTTGCGCGCGTAGGAAATCTCCATGTCGCCGGCGGCCTGCCGGGCGTACTGCTGGGTGATGGTCGAGCCGCCCTGGGTCTCGCCGCCGGTCAGGTTGTTCCAGGCGGCCCTGGCGATGCCGGACAGGTCGATGCCGTGGTGCTCGTAGAAGTTCTTGTCCTCGCCGGCGATGAGCGCCTTCTGCACCTGCAGCGACAGCTTGCCCAGCGGCACCTCCACCCGGTTCTCCGAGCCGAGCCGGGCCAGCTGGGTGGCGCCGTCGCTGGCGAAGATCTCGGTGCTGTTGACCAGCGTGAGATCGCCGGGCTCGCGCACCGAGTCGTAGAAATAGCTACCGGCGATCATTCCCGTGCCGGAGAACATCACCAGGAAGGACAGGATCAGCAGCAGCCGCCTCTTGCGCAGCGCGCCGCGGTGGGCCGGCCGCAGCCGCCGCCAGTTGCGCCCAAGCCAGCCCGGGGGCAGCTGGTCGTCGGACTGGGGCGGCCGGGGGTCGCCGACGCGGGCCCGCCCGACGAACACGTCATCGTCGGGCGCGTGGTGCGCCGCCTGGCCGTCACGCCATTGGTCGTCGCGCCAATCGCCTTGATGCCACGAATCGTCGTCGCGCCAAGACGTGTGCTGGTCATCTCGCAGGGCCATGGGTCAAAACCACCTCAACGGATCCTAGGCGTTTACCTGCCCGCCAGTCGACGGCGGCAAACGTGAGGGTCGAGTCACTGTCCGTGCGAGTTACGCTCCTTGCATGGGGCTGCCTGCTGGGTACGAGCTTCGGGCGCCGAGCAAGACCGAGCTCGAAACCGTGGCTGACGTGGTAATCGCCGATGAACTCTACCGCACCGGCCAGATCACGCTGGGTGCTGACTTTTTGCGCGGTGAGTGGAGCCGGCCGGGCTTCGACCCGGCCACCGACGCATGGGTGGTGCTCGATGCTCAGGGCATCATCATCGGGTACGGGCAGGTCAGGCTCGATGAACCCACGATCGTCGGGTCATGGGGTGCGGTGCACCCCGATCACCAGGGGCGCGGCGCCGGTTCGGCGCTGCTGGACCGGATCCGGTCGCGCTCGGCCGCGATGCTCGCGGGCCGCCCGTCGGGCTTGCTGCGGCACGCCGCCTACGCCGATGACCAGGCGGTCGCGGCGATGCTGCGCGATCGCGGGCTGCATCCGGTTCGTCACTTCTGGCACTTGCAGGTCGACCTGGGGGAGCAGGACTTCGCTGCCGCGGCAACGCCGGCCGGGGTGCGCATCGACGCCGTTGTGCCCCCAGACGGCCTCAAGGTCGTCTACGAGGTGATCAACGAGGCGCTTGCCCACAATTGGGACTACGAGCCGAAGCCGTTCCAGCGATGGATCGAGGAGGAGACCTCGGCGCCCGGCTACGATCCTTCACTCTGGCTGGTGGCGGTCCATCAGGGTGAGCCGGCCGGGGCGCTGACCGCGAGCGTCGGCGAGGACAGGGGCTGGGTGGACTACCTCGGGGTGCTGCAGCCCCACCGAGGGCGGGGGATAGCCGTCGCCCTGCTGCACCGGGCCTTCGCCGCCTTCGCCCAGCGCGGCGTGGCGCGGGCGCTGGTGAGCGTCGACGCGCACAACGCGACCGGCGCCACCGCCGTCTACGAGCGGGCGGGCATGCGGCCGGTGAAGGCGTGGGACATGTGGGAATGCTCCATTGTGGACACCGAGCAGGCGGGCTAGTTCTTGCGCTCGATCTGCTCGCGGATCCCGATGAACTCCAGCTTCGCCCGCTCTGCCGTGGTGGAGTCCCAGAACACCAGGCCGAGAGAGAACTCGTCCATCCAGAGGCAGACGGCCGTTGTCGCGTCGGAGTCCTGAAGGGTGAGGTCGCCGCAGCGCGCGATGCCCCCCAGCGCACCCGGGTCGACCTCGACGGTGTTGCTCACCTTGCCGTCGGTCGCCGCGCCTATGAAGGAAAACATCAGGTCGAACTGGAAGGCCGACACGTCTGCGTTGTCGACCGGGAAGGCCACCACCATCAGCTGATCCCGCTGGGTGTCGCCGTAGCCGGCTGCCACATGCTCGCCCAGGCCGCCCGCGGCGTTGCCGCCCAAGGCCTGTTTCATCTCCTCCAGCGCATGGTTCATGGCGGCGTCGCTGTTTTTGGGGCGGGCGCCCAGCATCTCCGGCGCCACCAGGGTGACCTTGCCGGTGCGCGGCGGGGCCGGTTCGGCTTCGGCCGTGGAGCGGTGGTGCAGCCAGTAGAGCGTCGCGCCGGCACCGGTGCCGCCCAGGCACAGCAGCAGCGCCACCACCACTGTCCACGTGATCCACAGGTTCTTGCGGGAGCTGGGCACCGGGGACACCGAAGGCTGCCAAGGCTGATACGGCGGCGGCAGGTCCGACATGACATCGCTCCCGGAATGGGTGGTGCTGGCAGCATACCCTTGCTGGCGTGAAGGCGATCGTGCAGGACAGATATGGCTCTTTGGATGTGCTCCAGCTGCGGGAGGTCGACGAGCCCACGGTCGGCGACGATGAGGTGCTGGTGAAGGTTCGCGCGGCTTCGGTGCATCCGGACGTGTGGCATGTGATCAGCGGCCTGCCGTATGTGCTGCGGCTCATGGGTTCCGGGGTGCGCCGGCCCAAGGTGGCGATCCCGGGAACCGATGTGGCGGGCCATGTGGTGGCGGTGGGCGCGAAGGTGACCCGGCTCAAGCCGGGTGACGAGGTGTTCGGCGAAAGCGTGAAGGGCTACGGCTGGGCCAACGGCGGCGCCTACGCCGAGTTCGTTGCCGTGGCACAGGATTCGCTGGCGCTCAAGCCCGCCAACGTCACCTTCGAACAGGCCGCGGCGGTGCCGTCCACCGGATACATTGCGCTGCAGGTGTTGCGCCAGCGGGGGCATCCGCTGGCGGGGGAGCAGGTTCTGATCAACGGGGCCGGCGGCGGGGTGGGCACCATCGCGCTTCAGCTGGCCAAGGCGGCCGGGGCGCAGGTGACCGGTGTGGACAGCACGGACAAGCTGGAACTGCTGCGCTCCCTTGGCGCCGATCGGGTCATCGACTACACCCGGGAGGACTTCACCCGCGGCGCGCGGCGCTACGACCTAATCTTTGACATCCCGGGCAACCATTCGTTCTCGGCGTGCCGGCGCGTCCTGACCGATCGCGGCACCTATCTGCTCATCGCCCACGACCACTACGGCAGGGCCGGACGCAAGGTGCTGGGCAGCGTGCCGCGGGTGCTGGGCCTGCTGGCGATGTCGGTTTTCGTGCGCCAGCTGCCCAAGGCGAGTGTGTCGATGCCGTCCAAGAAGGACGCGATCGCCACCCTGTCGAAGTATCTGCAATCGGGTCAGCTGACGCCGGTCATCGATCAGACGTTTCCGCTGAGCCAGACCGCTGAGGCCATCCGGTACCTCAGCGGGGGTAAGGCGCGGGGAAAAGTCGTCATCACGATGTGAGGTGGGGCTTACACAACCAACCGGGCATGGCCGCCGATTGCGCGGTGCCATGCCCGGTTGGATTTCGGGTGAGAGCGGAGCTTTAGCCGGCCGTGCAGGAGCGCACCTGCGGTCGCGCGCTGCTGTTGCCGTTGAACATGGTGGTGAAGCCGAACGTGTTGCCGCTTCCGTTGGAGCGCACCGTCATGACGAACCCGGAGCTGTCCCAGCTTGCGCTGCCGTTCCAGACCGAGGACACCCGCTGCGGTGAGGTGAGAGCCACCACGACCGTCCAGGTGCTGGCGCCGCTGACGGTGACCGAGGTGTTGTAGCGGTCGCCGAACACGGTGCCCGGCGTCACCGACGTCGTGCAGCCACCACCACCGGGCGGCGGGCTGCTCGGCGGCGGGCCGCTGCTGGGCGGCGGGCTCTGCGGCGGCTGGCCGTTGTTGAGGGCAGCCAGAACGGCGTCGTAGGCGGCCTTCTTGCCACCACTGCCGTTGAACAGCAGCGGGCTTTCCCCGGAGCGCCACGAGTCGCTGTCGCGGATGCCCCACACCGTGATGCCGGTGCACCGGGCCACGGCCAGGCAGTCGTTGGTCGTGTTGCGGTAGGCGTCGGCGGGAGCGTTGCGGATGTCCAGCTCGGACACGTTCACGTCGACGCCGAGGCCGGCGAAGCTGGACAGCGTGGTGCGGAAGTTGCTGGGGTAGTTGGATCCGCCGGTGAAGTGCGCCTGGAAGCCGACGCAGTCGATCGGCACGCCGCGGTTCTTGAAGTCCTGCACCATCCGGAAGACGGCCTGGGTCTTGGGAGAGGTCCAGTTGTCGGTGTTGTAGTCGTTGTAGCAGAGCTTGGCGGTGGAGTCGGCGTTGCGGGCCGCGCGGAAGGCGGCTTCGATCCAGTCGTTGCCGGTCTGCTGCAGGTTGGAGTTGCGCCGCGCGCCCTGGCCGCCGTCATCGAAGGCCTCGTTGACCACGTCCCAGGCGAAGACCTTGCCCCGGAAGTGGGTGGCCACCTGGGTCACGTGGTTGAGCATCGCGTTGCGCAGGGCCGTGCCGGACATGCCCTGCATCCACCCGGGCTGCTGCGAGTGCCAGGCCAGGGTGTGACCCTTGACCCGCATGCCGCGCTGCTGCGCGTAGTTGACGATCTGGTCGCTGGAGCCGTAGGTGAAGTTGCCCTGCTGCGGCTCGGTAGCGTCGATCTTCATCTCGTTCTCGGGCGTCACCTGGTTGAACTCGCGGTTCAGGATGGTGGTGTAGCCGCTGTCGCCGAGTTTGCCGGCGGCGACCGCGGTGCCGAAGTAGCGGCCTGAGCGTTCGGCCGCGGACGCGCCCAGAGTGCTGGCCGCACTGGCGTTCGTGGACACCACGATGGCGCCGGCGATGCTCAGGGCGGTGATGGCGCCGATGACGAGCCCGGCTCGGGTGCGGACACCGAGACCCCGATGGCTTGCCGTGGGGACGGGTTGGGTAATCATGTGGGTTACCCCTTCTGCCGGGCGGTTGCGCAGACCGGCGCTGGTGGGCATGGGCATTGACCAGGGCCGCGTTGGGAGCGGACGGCAATCGACCCTGGTGGATTCGAAGTATGGCAGCGTTACGGAAAGGCAGTCAACAATTTCCGGTACCTTCCGGAAAACATCCGGTCAGGTGAAGCTCATGCTGATGTTGAGCGGGGGCGACCAGCCGGGGGTCGGTTCACGGAAACATTCCGCAATTGTTCCGATAGCTGGCGGCCGCGCTCGCGACGAGGCAGTCCACCAGATGAGTCACTGTCGCCATCGGACTGGCCTGGGTCACCGCCCAGATCCGCCGCGGCGGCGGCACCGGGCGCAGCAGCCGGATGACGACATCGGCGTGCGGACCACTCAGCGCCGAGGCGGGAATGAGGGCGATGCCGTGCCCGGCCGACACCAAGGCCAAAGTGGTCGGGTACCGATTGGAGTCCAGCGCGACGATCGGCGTGAACCCGGCGACGCCGCAGATGGCGCGCAGCGATTCGGCGCAGGCGAACGAGGTGCCGCTGATCCACGCCTGGTCGGCCAGCGCGGCAACGTCGACGACAGGCTCGGCGGCCAGCGGGTGGCTGGCCGCAAGCGCCAGCAGCAACGGATCGTCGGGCAGCGGCTGCGCGTTCAGGTGGTGTAAATCGATGGGGTGGGCGGCGTAGTCGTAGGTGATGGCGAGGTCGGTCTTGCCGTTGCGGGTCAGCTCCAGCGCCTCATCGGCGTCGCATTCGATGAACTCGAAGGGCAGCGCGGGATAGCGCCGCCGCCACAGCGCGGCCGCGTGCGGCAGCAGATGGGCGCAGGCGGTGGGGAAGGCGGCCACCCGCACCGCGGCGAGGTTGCCGGAACGGATCTGGTCGAGCTCGCGTCTGGCCTCGTCGCACGAGTGCAGGATGCGCAGCACATGGCGCAGGACGATCTCGCCCTCGGCGGTGAGCCGGGCCCCGGCGGTGGTGCGCTGCACCAGGCGTGCGCCCAGCTCCCTTTCCAGGGCGCTGACGTGTTGGGAGATCGCCGGTTGCGACATGGTGAGCATCCGGCCCGCGGCCGTGAACGAGCCTTGTTGGGCGACCGCGCACAGCACCCGCAGGCGCTGAAGGTTCTCCACGCCGCCGACCATAGCTGGCGCTTATGGGGGTAGTAAACATATGGGGGTTCCGGCTTATGGCTGTGCGGCCGTACGGTCGGCGGGAACCGTTCACCACGAGGAGGCCTTGTGTCCCATGAGAAAGCGCAGCGTTTCGTCGAGCTGCACCGGCAGGGCTGCTTCCTGCTGCCCAACGCCTGGGACGTGGGAAGCGCCCGGATTCTGGAGTCGGCCGGGTTCGCCGCGGTGGCCACCACGAGCGCGGGCGTGGCCTTCTCGCTCGGGCGGCCCGACCACGATTTCTTCGCCGAGGCCGGCTCGGCCGGCCGGGTGGACCGGGAAACGATGATGCACCGGGTCCGCGAAATCGTGGACGGGGTGGGTGTGCCGGTCAGCGCCGACCTGGAGGAGGGCTACGGCGCGGAGCCGCAGACGGTGGCCACCACCATCTCGATGGCGCTCGCGGCCGGGGCGGCGGGCGGCAACATCGAGGACTTCACCGGAAGCCGCGCCGAGCCGCTGTTCGACGAGCAGCTGGCCGCCGAGCGCATCCGTGCCGCCCGGGCGGCTGCGGACGCCGCCGGTGCGCCGTTCGTCCTGATTGGACGGACAGATGCATTGCTGGTCGGTGGTTCTCTGGCCGAGTGTGTGAGGCGCGCCAACGCCTATCTGGCCGCCGGGGCCGACTGCGCCTTCGTGCCCGGGGCCGCAGATGCCGCCACCATCGCCACGCTGGTGCGCGAGCTGGACGGCCCACTCAACGTGGTGATGGGCCTGACCGGCAGCACCCTGACCATGGACGAGCTGCGTGAGCTGGGCGTGCGGCGGGTCACCGTGGGCGGCAGCATCGCCCGCACGATGTACCGCCACCTGCTCGACGCCGCCCGCGAGCTCGCCGGGCAGGGCAGTTTTTCCTATGCGGCCCAACAGCTTTCGCAGACCGATCTGAACGACCTGTTCTCTGCGCGGGGCTAGCCGAAGCGTTCCGTGGTCACCGGGATCAAACCCTGCTGGCGCACCGCCGCGGTCAGCTCGTCGAGCACCGGGCCGACCGTGGCGGCGGTGTCGCCGCCCGAAACTGTCACGTCCAAGCAGTAGGCCAGCCCCGGGCCGATCCGGCGCAGGTCCCAGTTGAACAGGTCCTGGCCCGAGCGTGCCAGTACACGTTCGTCCGGTGGAGTGTTGCAGCGCCACCGGGCGCGCAGATTGGCCAGCCCCGCCGCGGTGAGGTCCTTGGCGAAAAGCACGCGGTAGAGCCGTCTTTGGTCAACGCCGGCCGCGCCGAGGACGAGCGGGGGCGTGGCCGGGAACTCCAGGTAGTCGTGAAAGTGTTGGCGCAGCACCGTTTCGGCGGGCAGCGGCCCGCCGCCGTGACGGCGGTACACCACCTCGGCGTCGTCGCGCTGCGCCGGGACTATCCGCGCGGCCAGGCCCGGATCGGTGCGCACGGCCCGGCTGAACGACGCCGAACTCCACCAGCCCTGCTGCGCCGTCCAGCCCGCGTTGTGCAGCCCGGCGGTGGTGGCGTCGTTGTGGCGGGCGAACTGCTCCACCAGGATCCCTTCCGGCCGCCCGGAACCGGGCGGCGCGGACAGGATCAGGTAGTAGTCCAGCGGCGCGGTCACGTGGTGGCGGGCTCGTCGAGGAAGGCGAGCACGACCGCGGCGAGCAGGGGCGAGCTGAAGATGTTGTAGTGGGTCAGCCCGGGCAGGATCGCCAGGGCGTGACCGCCCTTGGGCCTGCCTTCGCCCATCCAGCCCCCGTCGCGCAGGCCGCCGTCGAGCAGTTTGAAGATTTCGACGTGGTGGCTCGGCGGTGCCATGTCGGCGTCACCGGCGACGATCATTGTCGGCACCTGCAAGCCGCGTACTTCTTCGGTGTAGTCGAAGTCCTTGCCCATCATCTCGCCGATTTTGTCCAGCAGCCGGGGGAAGTCCTCGGGGCGCGGGGCGACCCGCTGGTAGAGCTGGTACATCGGAGTGTCCTTCATGAACTCGGCCGCCGCCCCGGTCACCTGGCCCTGCTGCACCCGCATCTCGGCGTAGATCGCATCGGGGCGCAGGTTGACCGACGTCGCCACGAGTTTGCCGATCTTGTGCGGGTACTTCGCCGCTGTGTACACGGCGACGCCGCCGCCCAGCGAGTAGCCGACCAGGTCGGGTTTGGTCAGCTGCAGATGGTCGATGAGGGCGGCGATGTCGTCGGCCATCAAACCCAGCTCCAACGGCCGGTCGATGTCGGCGGTGCGCCCGTGCCCCTGCAGGTCCACGGCGATGACCTGGTGGTGTTCGGCCAGCGCCGGAATCACCGGCCCGAACATCTCACCTGATCCGAGCCCGCCGTGCAGCAGGATCAGCGGCCGCCCGGCCCCGTGCGTCTCGAAGTAGAGGCTGATGCCGTTGACGTCGGCGATCTGGCCCGCGCCCTTGGCCTCGGTCGTCCAATCGTTGGCGGTCATGGTGATGCTCCAACTCCATCGGTGGGGCGGCCGCGAATTCAGGCCGCAGATGCCAGCAATCCCACCCTAACCTCCCAGGTTTCTGGCTGTCTCCGGGCGTGTCTCATTTCGCCGGGGACGCGACAGCTCACGGCGGGCGGGTTGTCCCCGCAGTCCCAGCGCTTCGCCGATGCCTTGTCCGCGCCGGGTGCAAGCGGCTTTCGTGGCTGCGTAAGGGATTGGTCGCATCCTACCGGCTGTATCGACTGAAGTCGATGACACAAAGGAGCATGAATGGTGAAGAGGATTTTCGCAGGGCGGATGCTCGCCGGGGTTACGGCACTGATGGCCGCCGCCACCCTCGGTGCGTTCGGTGGTGTCGTCGCCAGTTCGGTGACACCGCAAGCCGCGCACGCCGGGGCCCCCGGCGGAAAGATCACTGTGGACACGGTGATGGAACGGGCGGAATGGTGGATGGCCACCTACGGTGTCGTCTACAGCCAGGAACAGTCCAATGCCAAGGCTGACGGCGCCGGGGAGAAATACCGGCCGGACTGTTCCGGTTTTGTCTCGATGGCCTGGCACCTCAAGAAGAAGAGCGACGGCTGGGACCGCTACACCGGCGACCTGGCCGGGTTCGGGGACACCACCTGGCTGAGCAGTTTGGACCTGCTCAAGCGCGGCGACGCGATCCTTGGCGTCTCCTACGGGCATGTCGCGCTGTTCGACAAGTGGGCCGACAGCAGCAAGACCGCAATGTGGATCTACGACGAGTACAGCACGGGAAGCGCCGGCCGGTACGCCAAGATAGACAAAAGCTGGTATTCCAGCCGCAGCTTCCGCGGGTTGCACTACAACAACATGGTCAGCGACACCTGGGGTGCTCCCACCGGCCTGGTCTGCCAATACAAGGTCAGCGCGCCCAGCGGCAAGCTGAACCAGCGCAGCGGACCGGGGACCAATTACACGGTCGAGGGTTACTTCGTCAACGGTGACTATGTGTGGGCGGCGCAGGACAAGACCGTGGTCGCCAACGGTTACACCTACCGAAGATTCTCGGGAAGCAGATTCTCGAACTTCAGTTACAAGCTCTTTGTGGGCAGCGGTGACGGGGCCACCTTCGCCCGCACCTCAGCCGCCTGTCTGTGAGCTGATTGGCAACAGCCGCCGTCACCCGAACAAGGGGGCGGCGGCTGTTCGCGGTAGGGTCCCATCCATGCGTGTCGTTGTGGCGTTAGCCGTTGTCGCAAGCTTGCTGGGGATCCCGGCACAGGCGGCAGAAACCAGTCTTTTCTTCTCCGAATACATCGAAGGCACCTCGAACAACAAAGCGTTGGAAATCTATAACGGCACAGGGGCTCCGGTGGACCTGGCCGCCAACCAATACGTGGTGCAGATGTACTTCAACGGGTCGGCCACGGCCGGCCTGACCATCGCGCTGACCGGCGCCGTCGCCTCCGACGACGTTTTCGTGCTGGCCAACAGCGCCGCCAGCGCACCGATCCTGGCGCAGGCCGACCAGGTCAACGGCGCCGGATGGTTCAACGGCGACGATGCGATCGTGCTGCGCAGCGGGGGCGCGGCCGGGCCGATCCTGGACGTGATCGGGCAGGTCGGCCTCGACCCGGGCACCGAATGGGGGGCGGGCCTGGCCAGCACGGCCGACAACACGTTGCGCCGCTTGGGTCACCCCGACACCGAGCCGGCCGACGCGTTCGACCCGGGCGCGCAGTGGCAGGGTTTCGCGACCGACACCTTCGACGGCTTGGGCAGCTTCGGCCTGTCCACGGTGCTCACCTGTGGCGGGCCGCTGACGCTGTCGCAAGGTGAGACCGGTTCGCGGGTCGTCACCGGGGTGGACCCCGACGGCATCGTCACCGAGCTGAACGTGACCAGTTCCTCGCCTTCCATCACCCGCACCGATTTCACGCCCGCCACCGAGGTCGGCGGCACCGCAAGCGCGACCGTGAGCGTGGCCGCGGACCTGGCGGTCGGCTCCTATCCGGTGACGGTCACCTCGGGCACGGCGAGCTGTGCCTTCACGGTCACCGTGAACGCGGTGCTGACCGTGGGCGAGGTGCAGGGCCCGGGCGCCCGCTCGCCGCTGGCTCCTGCGTCTGGCAACGGCTCATCCAGTACCACATATGAGGTTCAAGGGGTTGTCACACAAAGGACTTTGGCGCGCACCTCGGCCGGGGCGGACCAATTTGGATTCTTCCTGCAGTCACGCACCGGTGCCACCGACAACAATCCGGCGACCTCCGACGGCATCTTCGTGTTTATGGGCAGCTTCTCCTCGCTGATCGGCGGTTACGTTCCCGTCGTCGGCGACGAGGTGGTGCTGCGGGCGCGGGTGGCGGAGTTCTTCAACCTGACCCAGCTGACGTCGGCGTCGATGCTTCGGGTGGTGGCGCAGAATGTGACCGCCTACGAGGTGGCCGACGCGGTGCCGCCGGCGGATCTGATTGCGGCCAACCAGTTCTGGGAGCAGCACGAGGGTGCGCAGCTGCGGGTTCGTTCCGGCAGCGGCGTGGTCAGCGGGCGCGACGTGTTCGCCTCCACCGCCGACGGCGAGGTCTTCCTCGTCGACGTGGACGATCCCGCGCTGGACCGGCCGGATCCCTTCGCGCGCAGGGTTTTCCGTGACTCGCATCCGCTCGACGGCGTCGCCGACGGCAACGGCAACCGCATCATGCTGGGCAGCATGGGCGTCAAGTGGGTGGCGCAGGACAACACCGCTTTGGTGGCGCCCGCGCACACCTTCGACACCCTGTCTGGCGACGCGGTGGGCGGGCTGTATTTCTCCTTCGACAAATACGGCATCCAGGCCTCTTCGGTTTCTTTTGTGTCGGGTACCGACCCGAGCACCAATCTTGCGCCCACGCCGATAGACCGCAACCGGGAGTTCTCGGTGGCCACCTACAACGTGGAGAACCTCTACGACTTCCGGGACGACCCGTTCGACGGCTGCGATTTCCTGGGCAACACCGGCTGTCCCGGCGTCTCCCCGCCGTTTGACTACGTCCCGCTCAATGAGGCCGACTATCAGGAGCACCTGCAGGCGCTGGCCACCCAGATCCGCACCGATCTGCACTCGCCGGATCTGCTGCTGGTGCAGGAGGCCGAGGATCAGGACATCTGCTCGGTGGTCTCCGGCGTGCTGACCTGTGGCGCGGTGGACAACGCCGACGGCAAGCCGGACACGTTGCAGGAGCTGGCATTGGCCGTCGCCGCCGGCGGCGGAGGCGCCTACGACGCGGCGTATGACCGTGACGGCGCCGACGATCGCGGCATCGTGGCCGCGTTCCTCTACCGCACCGACCGGCTTTCGCTGGCCGCGCCGACCGGCGTGCTCGGCGCGACACCGGGCGTGCAGTACCGCGCCCCCGGCCTGCCATCCAATGTGGACGTGCAGAACCCGAAGACGCTCAACGCGGATCTGCCCGACGACGTGGACACCTCCACCGGTGTCGACGGCTCCGACGTCTACACCCGCGCCCCGCAGGTGGGCAGGTTCACCGTGGCGGCCAAGCCGGGCGGCACCGAGTCGTTCACGATCTGGGCGGTGAGCAACCACTTCTCGTCCACCCCGCAGGCGCGGGTCGGCCAGCGGCGGGAGCAGGCGGCATACGGGGCCGCCATCGTCACCGCCATCGAAGCCGGTGACCCGAACGCCCGGGTCGTCTACGGCGGCGACCTGAACGTGTTCCCGCGCCCGGACGACCCGCTGAGCCCGCCTTCGGACCAGCTGGCCCCGCTTTACCAGCAGGGCCTGGACAGCCTCTGGGAGGACCTGGTGGCGCTGAACCCGGCGAGCGCGTATTCGTATGTGTTCCAAGGGCAGGCGCAGACGCTGGATCACGTGTTCGTCAACCAGCGGCTGCACGACGACCTGGTACGGATCCGGGCCGCGCACGTCAACGCCGACTGGCCGGCCGACTTCGCCGGTGACGGGGCGCGCGGCGCGAGCGACCACGACCCGCAGGTGGCCGTCTTCTCCAGCCGGGCCCGGCTCACCGTGGCGGATGTGTCCGCTGTGGAGGGTCAGCCGCTGAACTTCGTGGTGTCGCTGTCACGTCCGCTGTCGGTGGACCTGCCGGTGTGTGCGGTGTCGTTGCCGGACACGGCGTTGCCGGTCCTGGACTTCACGCCCATCGCCGCCTGCGCCACCATCGCGGCCGGGGCCACCGCCATCACCTTCGCGGTGCCGACCCGCGCGGACGGCAAGCCCGAGGGCAGCGAGCGGCTGTGGCTGATCAGCGTCGCTGATCCACGAGTTGTCGATCTGACGGATCCGGTTGCCGCGGGGACGGTACTGAATCAATAGGCAGCATCGGCCCGGTGGCAGCGGCAATGCGCTGCTGCCGGGCCACCAGCCAGGCGATCCCGGTCACGCCGACGATGACGGCCGCCCACAGATACGAGTTGCCGACCAGCGTTTCGCGTAGACCCCAGTCGAGTTCCAGCTTTTCGCCGTGACGCACCAGCAGCCGGAAGTCGACGCTGAACACCAGCAGCAGCAAGGCCAGCAGCACCCGCGCCCCGACCTCGCCGCGGCGCAGCGCCCGGTAGCCCAGCAGGATGCACAGCGGCACCACCCACACCCAGTGGTGGGTCCAGGTGACCGGGCTGATGAGCAACCCGCAGAAGGCGGTCACCAGCATCGCGGCCAGCGGCTGGTCGTGATCGTGCAGGCGGCGTACCAGAACCGCCATCAGGGCAAGGCATCCCGCGCCCAGGATCAGGCTCACCGTCAGCGCGCTGGGTGCCTCCCCGGTCAGCCGCTGCAGCAGGCCGTTGATGGACTGGTTGGCCGACTCGTAGGTGCGGTTGCCGTTGCCCTCCATGATCGCCGAGGTCCAGAACCGCACCGAGTCGCCGGGCAGCACCAGCCACGCGAAAGCCTGCAGCCCAAGGAAAGTCGCGGTGGCGCGGGCCGCGTCGGAACGCCGGCCGGTCAGCAGCAGGTGCGGGATGAAGATCAGCGGGGTCAGCTTGATGGAGGCGGCTATCCCGATGAGCACCCCGCTGTAGCGTGAGCCGCGCATCGCCAGCACGTCGACGGCGATCAGCGCCATCAGGATCAGGTTGACCTGGCCCAGGCCGATGGTGCTCCACACCGCCTGCAACCCCAGCGGCAGCAAGGTGACCGCGTTGACCAGCCACGGGCTCGGCTCGTCGATCAGCGAGCGCAGGAAGGCGCGCACCGCGACGCCCAGCGCCAGCACGCACAGCGCGGCCATGATGCCCCACACGATGTGCAGCTTGAAAGCGACCAGCGGCAGGAAGAAGATCGCCGCAACCGGCGGGTAGGTGAACGGCAGATCCGCCCACGGCAAGGGGATGGCCAGCGAATCGTAGAGCGCGTTGCCGCGCAGGATCGCCGACGCCCCGGCCTGATAGACAGCACTGTCCATCCCGGGATGCCGCTGCCCGACCATGATGATGGCCGCCAGCAGCATGCCGACCGCCAGCACCACCGACACCAAAGGCGGGCGCAGCGCGTCTTTCAGTGAAGGTAGGGAAGCCGTCACCCGGAGGACAATACCGGGTATGCAGTCGGCTGTGTGTCCCGTGACTGTCCTATCGTCGACGCCAACGTAACGGCCCGGGGTGAAGCGCCCACCACACCCGCCGCCACCAGGACCGGCGTGCCTTGAGCTCGCCGATGAAATTGACCGCCCGGGTGCGGGCGATCTCGGCCTGCTGCTGGCCGGCGCCCTCCCGGCCGAAGGTGGTGTGGTTGACGACGTCACCCAATTCGGTGATGGGCGGAGCGGACAGCCTCACCCGGTGCTTGCCGCGGATGCGCGCGGCGGCCAGCGCGGCGTGCGCGGCCACCTCGGCCGCGGTCAGATGCCCCGGCGCGGGCCTTCCGGCCAGGCGCAGCGCGTCGGCGACCTCCAGCCAGGCGCCCTGGACCCGCTCGGCGGGGCTGCCGGCGTCGAGGCGCTGGCGGCGCAGCCGGGAGCGTCCCATCAGGACGATCACGATGAAGGCGGCCGCCAGCAGCAGGATCAACCCGCCGCCACCGGCCCCGGCGACCAGCACCACGTTGGGGCCCAGCGCGCCCGACGCGGGCGGGGCGGCGTTCTTGGGCCCCTGCGTGGCGGGCGGCAGGGTGGGCACCGGCGCCTCCGAGGGCTCAGGCGGCTCGGAGGTTTCCGGCTTGGGCTTGAACTCCTCCTCCGGCGGGCGGGGAACCTGATCGCTTTGCGGCAGCGGGTTGAACGCCACCCAGCCGATGCCGGTGAAGTAGACCTCCGGCCAGGCCAGCGCGTCGCCGGCGGTCACGTCCGGCTCACCGGCGCGGGCCAGGAAGCCGACCACCACCCGGCTGGGCAGGTTGAGCAGGCGGGCCAGCACGGCGTAGGCCGCGGCGAACTGTTCCGAGGTGCCCTTCTGCCCGCCGGCGAAGACCGGCTTGAACAGGAAGAAATGCAGATTGGGGTAGGCGTGACCGCTGGCGGCCTGCGGGTCGAGCCGATAGTGGTCGGCCAGGTAGCGCTCCAGGGCCAGCGCCCGCTGATAGGGGGCGCTGTTGTCGGCGGCGATCTTTTGCGCCAGCAGCTGCATGTCCTGGGTGGCGCCGGGCCCGAGCGCCAAGTAGCGGGCCATCGTCTTGGCGTCGGGCACGTCGGCGCCCGGCAGCGAGTTGACGTCGGTGACCTCCCGCTGCGAGGTGACCGTGTAACGCAGCCCGGTGCTCAGGCCCTCGGGGCGGATGACGGTGCCGGTGCTGCGGTCGTAGGCGACCCGCACCCCGTCGATGCGGCGAGGATCGGCTGCCACCGGAAGCAGTTTGCCGGTCAGCTCCTCTACGGTGATTTCCTGGTGTACCGGCTCACGCGGGGCCTGGCCGGTCATCTCGGGCAGCACCCGCCCCGCCGGGCGGTAGGTGGCACCGACCCGCCAGGTGACACCGTCGTAGTCGGAGAGCACGGCAAGCCTTATCCGGGTGTCAGATGACACGTCGACGCGCAGCAGGCGCTGCTTAGGCTCCAGCGCCCAGCCGGACAGGCGGATCAGCGGATTCTCGTCCAGCGCATCGGTTTTGGGCGGCTCGACCAGGGTGCGCGGGTCCAATGGCCTCTCGTGCACCGTGGCGATCAGGGCCGGGCCGCCTGCCACCGCCAGGGCCAGAATCAGCGCGCTGCCACCGGCGGCAGCCGCCGCGGTGCGCAGCCGCAACGCGTTGCGGGTGGCGGTGTCCACCCCGGTGTCGGGGGTGCGCACCCGCCCGGTGACCGCCAGCACCGCCACCGCCATCGCCGCGAAGCTCAGCGTGGGCCACAGCGCGGACGGCCCGGCCGGGCCGACCAGCCACAGCGCCCCGGCATAGAGCATGACGGGCAGGGTCAGCGCCACCGTGGTGCGCCTGACCCTCACCGCGAACTCGGTCGCGGCCAGCCCGGCCAGCCAGGTCGCCACGATCGGCACCGCCACGGTGTCCGGTTGCGGCTCCACCGGGACCAGGGCGGCCAGCAGACGCGGGATGCCGTCGCGCAGCGAGTCCAGGACGATTTCCTGCCAGCTGCCGTCGATTCCGGCCTTGCCCGCCGAGTAGGTGAGCGCGAAGAACAGGTATCCGCCCAGGGCGGCAATGGACGCCGGCGCCACCGACCAGGCGGGCAACCGGCTCAACACGACACTGACCAGCACCGAACCGACCGCCGCCCCGGCCAGCAGCACGGTGAGCAGATCGCCGGAGTAGACCCGGTCGGCGGTCACCCCGGCCAGGATGAGCATGCCCATCAACAGCAGCGGCACCGTGCCGGCGCGCAGCACCCGCACTACCATCGGGCCACCCCGCCGCGTATCCGGCTCACCATCGGGCCACCCCGTCCCAGACGGCGGCGAATTCAGCGCCGTCTTCGGCGCGAAGCATAAGCACGCCAACGGATTCGGGCTCTAGCGGCAGGCGCGGGCCGAGCATGCCCACCGCCACCGACGGGAACGGCCCGCGCAGCCCGGTCACCAGGGCCAGGTCGCCGTGGCCGCCGGTGCCGGTCAGATAGATCAGGGTGTCGCCGGGGCGGAACTGGCGCAGCCGGTTGGTCGCGGTGACCAGCGCCTGCTCGTCGCGCTGGGCCAGGTCGGCCTCGGCCAGCAGGTCGAGCAGGGCACGGGCCGAGCCGCGCACCCTCCCGGAACCCGCGGCGTTGCCGCTGACCAGCTGCAAGGTGATCGGCAGGTCCTCGCGCACGGCGGCGGTGACGATCGACGCGGCGGCCTCGCAGGCCGACTCGAACTCCTCGCACGTCATGGCGGTGAAGGCGGGCCAAGAACCGAGCCGGTCGTCGAGCAGCACCACGATGCGCGGCAGGCTGGTGTCGACGTGTTCGCGCACCATCAGCTGCCCGACCCGGGCGCTGGTGCGCCAGTGCACGTGGCGCAGCTCGTCGCCGATGACGTACTCGCGCAACGTGTCGAAGGTGATCGCGCCGTGCGGGACGCGGTCGAGGCGCCCGTCGAGGCTGCGGGAGATCCCGGCCGGCACCGCCTGCATCAGGTGGGCCTTGGGGTAGACCCAGATCTGGCTGGTGTCGCCGTGCCCGCGGGTGGAGGCGACCAGGCCCAGCGGATCGCGGCGGGTGATCTGCAGCGGACCGACGTGCACCACGCCGCGGCGCGAGGTCGGCACCGGATAGCTGACATCGGTCTGGCGGCCACGGCGCAGGCGCAGCAACGGAACCGGCACGGTGGCCGAACTGTCGGTGCCCCAGCCGCACCGATCGTGGGCCACCAGTGTCGCCGCGCCGAACCGGCCGATGTTGCGGATGGTCAGCGTCACCGTGCTGCCCTCACCGCGCGAAACCCTGTCCGGGTCGACCGCGCGCGACACGGCCAGCACCGGTTTGAGCGCGGCATGCCCCAGCGCGCTGACCAATGCCACCACGGCGACGGCGCCCAGCATCGCCAGCTCGGGATAGCCGAAGACGAATCCGACCGCCAGCAGCGCCGCCCCGGCGGTGAGCAGCCCCCAGCCCCGCAGCGTCACCGTCACGCCATGACCTGCTTCCGGCGCGTGCGCCCGGTCACTGGTCGTGGCCCGGCAGGGGCACCGGGACCGCTTCGATGGCTTCGCGCAGCACCTCGGCCGAGGTGACCCCGCGCAGCTGGGCGTCGGGAGTCAGCAGGATGCGGTGGGCGAAAACGGGCTCCAGCAACGCTTTGAGGTCTTCGGGCAGCACGAAGCCGCGGCCTTCGGTCAGCGCGTAGGCCGCCGCGGCCCGGGTCAGCGAGATGACCCCGCGCGGGCTGACGCCGACCCTGACGTGTTTGTGCTCGCGGGTCGCGGTGGCCAGGCGCACCGCGTAGGCGTAGAGCGGGTCGGCGATGTGCACCCGCTGGGCCAGCGCCACCGCCTCGCCGATGGTCGCGGTGTCGGTGACCGGCGTGATGGCTTCCGGCGAGCGCAGCGTGTGCCCGCGCAACACTTCGATCTCGACTCGCTCTTCCGGGTACCCGACCGAAAGCTTCATCAAAAAGCGATCGAGCTGTGCTTCGGGCAGCCGGTAGGTGCCGTCCATCTCCACCGGGTTCTGGGTGGCCACCACCAAAAACGGGCGCGGCACCGGGTGACGCACCCCGTCAACGGTGACGAACCTTTCCTCCATGACCTCCAGCAACGCCGACTGGGTCTTGGGCGACGCCCGGTTGATCTCGTCGCCGATGACGATGTTGGCGAAGATCGGGCCGGGGTGGAACTCGAAGCCGCGGGTGCCCTGGTTGAAGATGGTGACCCCGCTGACGTCGGAGGGCAGCAGGTCGGGGGTGAATTGGATGCGCCGCCACTGTCCCTGCACCGAGGCCGCGATCGCGCGAGCCAGCGTCGTCTTGCCCACCCCGGGCACATCCTCGAGCAGGATGTGCCCCTGGGCGAACATGCACACCAGCGACAGGCGCACCACCTCCGGCTTGCCCAGCACCACGGTGGAGATGGCGCCGCTGAGCCGTGAGGTCAGCTCGGCGAAGGCACGGACCTGGGCTGGGGTAAGGGGTGCTGGCGGGTTCACGTGGTCTGTCCTTTTGGGTCGTGCTGGTACGGGGTCAACACTTTCGCAGGGTGGCCCTGACCCCGGACTCGGAGTCGTAGGCGTCGAGGTTAAACCAGATCCACGGAATGTAGTTCTCCCCGGAGAACGGAATCTTGATCCACAGCGCGCTGGATCCGTGAGCCGCGTTGTACTGCACCGGGTTGAGCACCGCGTCGCCGCTCTGGTTGCCCGGCAGACCGTCGGCCCAGCACAGCGCCTCGTAGCGCTGGCCGTTGTAGGCCGAGCCCTCGCTCTCCCCGGACTGCTGGCGCGGGTTGCGGTAGACGCCGATGCCGTCGTTGCAGTAGGTCGGGTCGCCGTGCGCGTTGGTGTTGATACAGGTGACCTTGCCGTTCATCACCTTGGTCGTCAGGCTTCGTTCCGGGGTCTGCGCCGAGCCGGCCGGGTTGGTGATCTTCACGTAGTACCGGTAGCCCTGATGCGCGTACAGACCGGTGAGCAGGTAGCCGCCGGCGCCCGCGCCGCACGGGATGCCCCGCGCGGAGTCGTTGACGACCAGGTCGCAGGTAGCTGCGCCGCCGCCGTCGGTGATCGCGAAGTTGATGCTCACCTGGTGGTAGTCGGGGGTGTCGTTGCCAAGGCCGGAAACGGTCGGCGGCATCACGGTGCGGGCGCTGGTGGTGGTCTTGGGTCCTTCGCCCGCCGCGTTGATGGCCACCACGTCGAGGCTGACGATCTCGCCTACGCCGAAGCCGTTCATCGTCGCGCTGGTGCCGGTGACCGTGACGGATCTGCCCTTCGCGGTCACCTTGTAGCCGGTGATCGGGCGGCCGTTCTCGGTGGCCGCCTGCCACACCACCCGCACCGCTCCCGGCGCGGTGGTCAGGGTTTCGCCGCGCAGATTCACGACCGCGCTGGGCTTGTTGTAGGGCACCACCGAATTGCTGACCGGGGCGGAGGCCTTGGACCCGGCGCCGATGTCGTTGACGGTCACCACGGTGAAGGCGACCTGGGTGCCGTAGGGCAGCTCCTTGTCGGGGATGACCAGCCTGTTTTCGCCGTTGGACGCGCCGATCGGGGCGGCCGCGCCCGCGCTGATCCCGGTGACCTCATAGCGGATGATCTTCCGGCCCTGGCCGTTGGCCGCCGTCCAGGTCACCTCGACGGTGCCGTCCGCCTTGGCCTCGGCCTTGACGTCGGTGGGCGGGTCGGGCACGTCGCGGGTCGGGATCACCTTGTTGCTCTTGCCATTGGGGCCCTCGCCCTGGCCGTTGACGGCCTTGACCAGGAACTCGTACTCGGTGCCGTTGATCAGGCCGGTGAACACGTAGGAGCGCTGGTTGGCGCCCACCTCGACGGTCTGCCCGTTGCCGCTGACGATGTACTTGATGATTTTCGACCCGTTGTCGGGGGCTTTGCCCCAGGTGACGGTCGCCTGGTTGTCGCCGGCCGCGGCCTTGATGTTCCTGGGCGCGCTGGGTTTGGTGATGATCGGTTTCTGCTCGATCTGCGGCACCACCGGCGGCTCGCCACCGACGATCTCCAGGCGGAACTTGTCGACCTCTTTGTCCACGTTCTTGTCGTTGATGACGTGGGCGGTCGAGGAGCCGGGCGAGTTGATGAACAGATGGTTCTCGCGGACCTCAAGCTGAAGCGCGCCGGGCACCTTGAAGTTGATGGTGCTGACCAGTTTGCCGTCGCGGTCGAGTGAGTAGACCTTGCCGGTGGCGTCGTCGGCCACGTAGATGCGCCCGGCCCAGGCGACCGCCGGCTGCAGCTTGCCTTCGCCGGGCACGGTGAAGTCGGTGACCTTCACTTCGCTGCCGGAACCGGAGATGACGTAGACGTGGCGGCCTTCCACCACCGTCACCGGGACCACGTCGCCGTCGGAACGGGCCGGAAGCTCGCCGCCCGCGGCGTCGGTGGTGATGACGGTCAGCTTGTCGCCGCGCAGCGTGGACAGCTTGCCGTTGGTCTGGTCGAGGATGGCCACCCCATCGTCCAATGCGGACAGTGACAGGTCGTGCCAGGGCTCGGCCACCGGGTCGGTGCGCACCTGGCTCGGGCCTGCCGCGCCACCGCCCTGCCCGCCCTTGTTGGCCGAAGGCGCCGGGGTGATGGCGGTGACCGTGCCCTCGCTGGGCACCGCAATCCACAACCGGCCCTTGCCGTCGAACGCGCCGCCGGTGATGCCGGGCGGGAACCGCAGCGGCTCGCCGATGGGCTGCAGGGTGGCCGGATCGAGCTGGCGCACCATGCCCTGCGCGGCGTCGATGACGAAGGCGGCGTCGTTGTGCAGGGCGATGGTGATGCCCAGACCCTGCTGAGTGTCCATAGTGGAGGTAATCGCCAGCGTCGCCGGGTCGAAGGCGTTCACCTTGCCCGTGGACAGATCCCGCAGGATGAGATAGCGGTCGGACTGGCTCAGCTGCACCGCATGCGTCTTGGCATTCGGGACGGCCTGGCGGGTGTCGACCCGCCCGGTGAGCCCGTTGACGCGAGCCAGCTCGCCCTGCACCGTGCTCCACATCCACATCGAGGAGTCGTAGTTGGCGGCCACGTGATCGTTCACGCTGAGCCCAAGCCAGGTCAACCCCATCGCCGCCACCAGGCTGAGCACGGTCACGATGGTGACCACGCCGCCCTTCGTGCGAGCCTTGCGCGAGATGGCACTCGGTGACAGATCCACCATGGGATCAGCCCTCCCCCTATGCGCGAGGGACGTGCCCCCGCGTCCGTTGCGTTCCTCCCAGAAAAGCCGACGTCATCCTAGGCGCTCGATGTGACATGTAAAAGCCGGGCGGTCAGAGGCCTACTTGCTGGGCGATGGGCTGGGTTTCTTCCGATTCGTACAGACCTGCTCGGATTGGCGGACGTCGTCGACCGTGTAGGCCAGCAGGATGCTGAAGCAGTACTCGTAGTTCTTGTTCAGCGACAGCAAGGTGGTCTCGGTGGCCCCCACACCCGGCACGCCCATGCGGCGGGTGGCCTCGTCCTCACGGTTGCCCACCACAATCGGCTGGGCCTTGCCGTTGGACGGATCCGTCCAGGTCAAGGTGATCCGGTCGCCGCGGTCGACGAGGTTCAGATCGGTGGCCGCGCCACCGGCGCCCGGCGGCACACCGTCGTTGTTGTTGCCCGGGCCGCGGCCCAGCACCAGGAAGACGGTGACACCGGCCGCCACCACCGCGACCACGGCCGCGGCCAGCGAGGCGACGAGCATGCCGCGCCCGCGCTTGACCGGCGGCGGGGGCATTGTCGGTTGTGGAGGGTACTGAGTCACGCTCGGCTGGGCCGGAAGGTTGGTGGTGCGCTGCACCTGCGGCAGGTTCGCCGTGGGAGCGTCCACCCCGGACAGAGGACCGGCCACCACGGGCTGGCGCAGCGGCTCGGGCCACTGCGGCACGCGCTGGGTGCCGTAGGTGGAGGCGGCCGGGCCATTGCCTTGCGCCGCAGCGTAACCCGAACTCGCCGCACCGGACTGGTAGGTCGACCCGGTCTGCCCGGTGCCCGCCCCGTAGACCGAAGGCGGGCTCTGGCCCGCCGGTGCCGGATACGTCGGCGTGCTCTGATCCCTTGCCCCCGTATATGCAGCCGGACCCGTCGGCCTCGCCGGAGCGCCCGGGGAGCCGCCGGCCGCCGCGCTCTGCGCCGAGCCGCCGGCCGCCGCCGCTGACGAACCGCTAGGCCCGCTGGCGGAGGAAGCTCCGCCTGCCGAAGACGGCCCGGAGTAGGTGGGCGGGCTGGTGGTGCCCGCTCCGGAGGACGGCGCGGGGTAGGTCGGACCGGCGGGGGAGGACGGTGCCGCCTGGGCCGGCGGGGTTGCCGGGCCTGCGGCGGACTGCGCGGGGTAGCTCGACGGCGCGGGCGGGCCCGCGGGCGAGGATGGCGCGGAGTAGGAGGGTGAGGCGTCCTGGCGTGCGGGCGGTGCGGGCGCGGTGGAGGTCGGCGGCGTGGTCGGGCCTGCTGGCGATGATGGCGCGGAGTAGGAGGGTGAGGCGTCCTGGCGTGCGGGCGGCGGGGGCGCGGTGGCCGGGGGCGAAGACGGCGCGTGGTAGCTCGGTGGCGCGGGCGGGCTCGCGGGGGAGGACGGTGCGGTGAAAGTCGGTGGGGCCGGTGGGCCTGCGGAGTAGGAAGGTGAGACGTCCTGGCGTGCGGGCGGCGGGGGCGCGGTGGCCGGGGTCGAGCGCGGCTCGGTGAAAGTGGGCGCGACCGGCGGGGCCAAAGGCGGGGCCGGCGGGCTCGCGGGGGTGGGCGGCGCGGTGAAGGTGGGCAGCGCGGGCGAGGCCGGCTGGGCCGCTTCGGGTTCCGCCGGCGCGGCGTGGCGGCCCGGGGTGGAGGCGGGCGGCGCCGGCGGGACGATGATCGGCTCCGGCGCGGGCAGGGTGACCGGGCGTCCCTGGACCGCGACCGCGGCCGGGGCGCTCGGGCCCAGCCAGGCGCGGGCCGCCTGCACCTGCTGCTGATCGAAGCCGGGCGCGCCCGGGCCGAAGCGGGCGATGCGCGTGTAGTGCTTGCGCGCCTCGTGCCGGTTGCCCAGCTCGTCGGCGATCTCGGCCAGGTCGAAGGAGATCGACAGCAGCAGGGGATGTTCGTCGCCGTGGCGGTGCGTGCCGGCGTAGAGGGCGTTCTCCAGCACCCGCCGGGCCCCGGACAGGTCGCCGGACTGGCGGTGCAGCTTGGCTAGAAGGTGGCACGTGGTCAGTACCTCGGGATGGTCTTCACCGGAGGTCATGGAGGCCGCTTCGAGGGCACGCTCCAAAAGCGCGCGGGCGCTGTTGAGGTCACCGCGGTCGCGGCGGGCGATCGCGTCGGCGCGAACGGAGGAAAGCGACGTCGGGGATGGCACGGCTACATGCTGCCCTACTTACGCGACGGTTTACCACCCCACTTGAAGTGGACGAATAGCCGTCCAAAATTCTTCGAATCCTTCTCAACCCGGTGATAGAGAGCTTTGATCTCTTTTTGGTCAAGAAATCGGAGCACGTGCTTCTTCAGCGCGCCCGAACCCTTGCCCGGGATGATTTCGATCATGGGGGCCTTGGTGGCGATGGCTTGGGCCATGATGTCGTTCAAGGCCTTGTCGATGTCGCGGCCTTTGTTAAAAATGTCGTGCAGATCGAGTACTAGCTTCATCGCCGAATAGTTTACCTGCCTGTTCAGGTTATTGATCCATTTATTGATATGACCATTGGTTACATGCTGCGCTGAGAGCCTCCTCACACCCCTTACAGGAGTAACCCAAGGGAGGCACCCATGCGGCGAAGTAAAGTCGCAGTCCTCGTTTCTGCGCTCGCGGTCACCCTGGCCTTCGTGGCCACCGCGCCGGTGCAGAGCGCTCCTTCCGGCCCGGAGGCGTCCACCAGCGCGCAGTACCGGGTCACCGGCCCCAAGACGTTCGCTGATCGCAACGCCGTCGCGCGCACCGGCGCGGCGATCGACTACAGCGAGCACGGCACGCTGTTCATCACCGCGACCTCCGCCGAGGCCAACGCGATCCAGAAGCTGGGCTTCGGTCTCGAGCTGGTGCCGGCCCCCACCGTGCACGCCGACGATGTCACCATCAACGACTTCCCGTCGGCGGACTCGGCGTACCACAACTATGCGGAAACCAACGCGGAGATCAACCAGATCGTGGCCGACCATCCGGCGATCGCCCAGCGGTTCAGCATCGGCAACTCGTTTGAGGGCCGCACCATCTACGGGTTGAAGATTTCCGACAACGTGGCCACCGACGAGAACGAGCCGGAGA
>NZ_BONY01000088.1 GCF_016862955.1 Rhizocola hellebori
AAAATTGTTGGTGAAGCTGCTCAGATGGCCAAATCTCATCCGGGTAGCCTAGTTCGCGCCGAAGTCTGTGCAGAGCGACGATGGCGTACAGCATGCCAGGCACTGAGCTGGCAAGGCATATGCCGATGACAAGCGTGGGCAGGCGATCGCCAAACGTAGCCAATGGCGGCGATGGCGACGATGGGAAAGTGACTCATCGTGCCCCCGGTCGTTGGTCGGCAAACAGTAGCGCACGGGCTAAGTGTAGGTTTGCCTTGATGATCGATGAGACGGCGCTTGCTGAGGCGGTGCGGGCCGAGTTCGGGTTAAGGGTGCACGGCCTGACGCCGGGCGGGCGGGGTGCGCTCGGCCAGATCTGGCGGGCGCAGGTCGAGGGCGGTCCGGACGTGGCGGTCAAACTGCTGACCGAGAAGCCGTCAGAGTCGTTGGTGGCCAACGAAGTTGCCCATACCCAACGGATGGCCGGGTACGGCGTCGTGGTCGCGGCGAGCATGGCGGACCGAAGCGGCCGTTACCTGACTCCGGTGGCCGAGGGCTGGGTGCGGGTGTCGGAGTGGATCGACGGCACGGCACCGGATCCGGCCGATCCGCTGACGCCGCAGGCGCTGGGCGAAATGCTCGGCCGGATGCACGCCCACGCCGGTCCGGCGCCGGGGCAGCCGAGCGGCTGGTACACGCAGCCGCCGCCGATGGCGAAGCTGGTCAAGCTGGCCGCCACGGCGGAGCAGGGCGACGCGCGCTGGGCGGGCCGGCTCAACGCTCTCGTGCCCACGTGGCAAAGCCTGTCACAGATCAGAAAAGCACCGGGTGCGCTGGTTTGGTGCCACCGCGACCTGCATCCGGGCAACGTTCTGCGCACTGTGGCGGGCCGCTTTGCAGTGCTCGACTGGGAGTGTCTAGGCCCGGCCGACCCCGCACAGGAGTTGGCTTCGGTGTTGCTGCACTGGTTCGCCGACCATACCGGCGTGCTCGGCCCGCAGATCGACGCGTTCCTGGCGGCCTACCGGTCAGCAGGCGGAACAGGCATGCTCACGGCGATAGACGACTTCGCCATGCATCTCGCCACAAGACTGAACTTCCTTGCCCACGAACTCGAAACGGTCATCGATCCGCGAGCAGCGCTTGGCGACGTGCAGCGAGCGGTGGCGGAGATCGAGGAAACGGTGGAGTTCTTGCCGACTGTGGAAGTGCTCAAGCAGGCAGTCCCAAAGACATGAGCGTGGCGCGATCGATCGGCTCGAGCCGCACTCCGGCCACGGTGCAGGCATGTGCACCGGCGATGGCGCCGTATCGTACACAGATAGGAATCGGTTGTCCGGCAAGGAATCCGAAAAGGAATCCGGAGACGAAGGCATCGCCGGCGCCGTTCGAGTCGATGGCGGGAGCGGGCAGAGCGGCGGCCGGATATCTGCTGACCTCAGTGTCGCCACGGCACATGACGTAGCCGCCGTCCGCGCCATCCGTTCCCACGACCACGGCGGCGCGGCCGTGGTCCAGAATCCGGCGGATGGTGCTCTCCGGGTCGGCGAGCGCAGTCACCGAAAGAAAGACAACATCAGCCATAAAGGCAAATTGTGCTTGGTACTGGTGCAAGCCATCCCAATTGTGAAGGTCGACCGAGACGGTGGTTTCCAGCGCGCCCAGCGTTTCCAGGGCATGCTGGCAAGGATGGGTGATGGACACGTGGGTGTGCGCGGCAGCGCGAGCCAGCTGGGTGAGCAGCGCCTCGGGGAGGCGGTCGCCATCATCGGCGCGGCTGACGTCATAAAGCGATAGCCGCCGCCCGCTCGGGTCGACGAGATTGACCGCGCGTTTGGTGCCGGCCGCGGTGGGCACGGTGACCAGCCGGACCCCGTGGCGGTCATGAAGGGCGCGAACAAGGTCGCCCTCGGGGTCGTCGCCGAGCACGTCGAGATGCACTGTGCGCAGGCCGAGGGCGCTGAGCCCGAGCGCGACGCCGTCGCCGGTCTGCCCGGCCCGGGTTTCGATCGCCGGGACCATGTAGCTGTCGGCGTAGGCAAGCGGCAGCTGCGGCACGTAGACGATGGTGTCGACGCCGGCCCCGCCCAGTACCAGGACATCGTGTTCTTGCGGTTGCACCGGTAGACATTAGCGTATCCGCGAACATAGACATCGATCTTTGTGGGGACGAGGATCGGCAGCTATGGAGAAACGTTCCACGCGCCGCGCTTTCGTCTCAGCGGGCGCCGTGACCGCAGTGGCCGCCGCGGCGGCCCCGTTAGCCGCACCGGCCCAGGCCGCGGACGCCAACTCGGCGCCCGGCCCAGGCAGCCAGATCAAGCCCCAGCGCCCGGACAACGACCTCGTCCGGCTGCTCCGCGAGATCGACCATCGCCGTATCGAAGCGACCATCAACCGGCTTGTCGCCTTCGGCACCAGGCACACCCTGTCCACCCAGACCGACCCTGTACGGGGCATCGGCGCGGCCACCCAATGGGTTTTCGACGAACTTCAGGCCATCGCCGCCACCTCCGGCGGCCGGATGACCGTGGAGAAGCAATCGTTCGTGCAGCCGGTCGGTCCCCGGATCCCGGTGCCGACCACCATCACCAACGTCATCGCCACCCTGCGCGGGCAGACCAGCCCGCAACGGATCTACGCGGTCACCGGCCACCTCGACTCGCGGGTGACCGACATTCTCAACGCCACCAGCGACGCCCCGGGGGCCGATGACGACGGCTCGGGAGTGGCCGCGGTCATGGAACTGGCCCGGGTCTTCGCCACCCGGCCGACCGAAGCGACGATCATTTTCGGCGTCGTATCGGGGGAGGAGCAGGGGCTTTTCGGATCGGGATTCATGGCGTCGCAGCTCAAGGCCGCGGGGGCCGACGTGCAGGCCATGTTCTCCAACGACATCATCGGTGCCAGTAGCGCCTTTGACGGTACCCGGCCCAACCCGCACACCGTGCGCCTGTTCGTGGAGGGGGTGCCGACCGCCGAGACGGCCAACGAAGGCGCTATCCGCCGTGCCGTGGGTGGCGAGAACGATGGCCCGTCGCGTCAGCTGGGCCGGTTCGTGAAGTCGGTGGCGGAGAACCGCGAGACCGACATGGAGATCTGGCTGATCTGGCGGCGCGACCGCTATCTGCGTTCCAGCGATCACGTCTCCTACCTCACGCAGGGCTATCCAGCGGCGCGGTTCACCGAGCCGCGTGAGAACTTCAACCACGAGCACCAGGATGTGCGGGTGGTGGACGGGGTACAGTTCGGCGATCTGCCGGAGTTCTGCGACTTCCGCTACATCGAGCGGGTGGCGAAGGTCAACGCTTGCGCGCTGTGGTCGCTGGCGCAGGGACCGGGTACTCCGACGGGAGTCATCATCGACACCACGCAGCTGACGAACCTGACCGCCCTGCGCTGGCAACGCGGGACAGAGCCCGACCTCGCGGGCTACGAGGTGGTATGGCGCGACAGCACGGCGAACGACTGGACCAACGTGATCGCCGTCGGCGACGTGACCACGGCTACCATCGACCTGTCCAAAGACAACGTCCAATTTGGAATCAGGGCGGTCGACACCGACGGCCATCGCAGCCCCGTTGCCGCGCCGCGACCCGGCTGACCGCAGCGCAAAAGGCCGGCCCAGGGTGGATTCCCTGGGCCGGCCGCATTGCCTTGCTATCTCAGGCGGGCCGGAATCAGCCCGTGGCGCATCTGGTGTTGTTCAGCCTGAAGTTGACCGGTTTCGCATTGGTGAAGTTGTCCCATTGCGCGTTGAACCCGATTCCGTCGAGGCTGCCGTTAGCGCCGATCGTGCCATTGGTTGGCGTATTGACGACCCGCACATCTCTGCCGTTCGGCCCGCTCTGGGTGTAGGTGCCGTTCCACCTATCGGTGAAGGTCTGGCCGTTGGCGAACTGGAAGGTCAGCGTCCAGCCGTTGATCGGCGTCGGCGTGTTATTGAAGAGCCTCATGTTGACCTGGAACCCGCCACCCCAAGAGGTGGTCTGGGTGAAGTTGACCGTGCACGCCGGCGCGGGCAGGTCGTCTTCGTCCACCAGGAACACGTTGATAGCGGCTTCCTCGGCCAGGCCGGTGTTCGACGCGATGATCTGGCCAAGCGTGCGCTTGTAGTCGATGCCGTAGGTGTTGCGGATGTAGCTGAGCCCTTGGTCGTTGCCGAAGAAGAAGCGGTCGCCGTCGCGCAGCGCCTGGAACTGCTTGGTCCAGATCGCCAGCTGCAGCTCGCCGAACTCGGTACCAGGGATGTGCGGCTCGGCCAGCATGCCGACGAAGGCGTCGACGTTGTTGACGTTATTGCTGTAGATGCCCCGCAGGCGGGCGGCCACGGTGCTGCGACGTGTCTCTGAAGTCGCAATCTCGCTGCCGATCGCCTCCGCGCCGCCATCGATGTTGGCCAGAGCCAGGATGTCGAGGCTGTTGGGGTTGTCGATTCCGCTGCCGGCCGGGAACTGGTCGGTGGACTCGCCGGTGATCGCCGTGAATGACGTCTTGGCCGGCAGCCCGTAGGCCTGGCGCAGGGCGTTGTACTTCGGGATGCCGTGATCGCGGCCACGGGCCACGTCGATCGCACCGAGGTCGACAACGCCGTTGAAGCACGGCTCGAGGTTGGGCTCGAGGTCGCACAGCGGGTTGCCTGGCACCGGTACCTGGAAAAGAACACTCCGCAATTGGTTGTCGATTTGTTCGTCATTCTTGTACTGCGACTCGAGCAGGCTCAGGAACATGCCGTCGAGCTTGAGGCGCGGGAGTAACTCTGGATTGAAGAACGCGTTGTTCAGAGACACTGCGATCTCGACGTCCTCGCCGTCCACGACGACCTCGACCCCATGGTCCTCAAAGAATTGCAGATCCGCCGGAGTGTAGTTGTCCAATTCGGTCTCGAATTCGAACTCACCGTGAATCTGGCTGTGCACCCGGTAGCCGACGGCAGCGAACTCGTTGCTGACGGCCGGGTTCACACTCGGGTTGTAGCCGGTGTATTTCGGCAGCGCGACTCCCATCGAGGGAAGCCACTCGTTGTAGGTGATGTATTGCTGTTCGGCGATGACTATCCGCCGCGCGATCTGGAACTTGTCCTCTTCGCTCAGAGATGACGGAAGCATGGACACGATCCGGTTGTGTTCGCGTGCGAACAGTGTGTGCGTCGCGGTGAGCGCGATGTTTTCGTTGGCCCGTACGTCACCGGCGACCATCGCCGCGTTCGGGTTGGCAAGCAGGCGGCCGTCAATGGCCATCACCGGCGCGTTGGCAGGGTTGCCACGCGCGTCACGCCGCGGCAGGAAGTTGTTGGGCATCAACAGAGTTGCGCTGTTGTTGGCCGGGTTGCCATCCTGCGAGCCGTTGCGCAGCCAGTCCAGGCGGGCGTTCGTGCCGCCGTAGACGGAAAACGCATTGATGAGCGAACTGGTGGTGTTGTCCTGCTGCCGGGGATTTGCCGTGCTGGTACCTGAACCAGCAGTGGCATTGGTACGTGTCAGCGGAATGAAACCAACCGTATTGCTGAACGTCTCCAGGGGGTCGGCCGCGTTGAACGGAATGTTGAAGGTGGTGGCCGTCGATCCGGTCTCGGCGCGAAGGCCGAAGGTGTGATCGAGGAACTGGCCCCAAGTCCAGCCCCATTGGGTCACGCGTCGCTCGGAGAAGACGTTCTGGTTGGTGTCGCCGAAGATACGGTTGCTGACATAGCGGGCGTTCGGGCCGGTCTGTGGCGAACCCACATTGTCGCCGTAGGCGACGGGTGCGACCCGCGGATAGGGCCGGTTGGATTGTCCCCAAGTGGGGTTGGCGACATTGTTTCCGCCGCCGTCGAGACTGGCGACCGGGAACGGCACAGCGGCTTGCGCTGCGGGCATCGCGGATACGGTCGCCGCGACAGTCGCCGCAGCGACAATGCCGATGAGCACCTTGCGGGTCAACCGCTTCGGTTGAGCCGCTTGAATTGGGTCGATGCTACGATGTTTGGACATCATTTTCCTCCACACGGCTGGGCAAAAGGACGTGTGCGAGGCCCTGGCTTCTTCGTCGGCTGCTAACGGGTGGGCGCAAGACATGCAGCGTCCGTCGTCGGCTTTGGAGGGCAATTCCAAAGCGGACGACCCAAAGCTGGCGGAGAAGCTATGGGCTTCTTTGCGCTGTACTTGATGCCTCTCTCAGGACCCGATCGGCCGATTAAGCGTCGGCTCCTGAATTTTGGGACATGCGGGTTTGGGCTGATAGTGGGAGCGCTCCCTAGGCCTTTTGCCGCCATTCTTGACCCGTTCCAAGGTCGAGTCAATAGAGATAGATGAATTCTGTTGCCGGACGTTTTCGGTGGCGTTTCACCTGTGACGGTGTGAGTGCGCCCGGCAACATCAAGTGGAGTTGGTAAATATTCCTACCTAATCGAAAGCCGCGGGCCAGCAAAAATGTGAACGGAATTTAAAGCCTATAAAACCCATAGGAAATATCGCCCTTCTGGGTTAGGCTCCCCTTCATGAGCCGTTCCTTCCGTCGGCGCCGGCCGCAGTGACTGAGCACAATGGACTGACCGCGGTCGCGGATCCCCGGCTCGGCATTGACCCGCACCGGTTTCGGTCGGCGTTGCGCCGCCACGCCACCACCGTCACCGTGGTGACCGCCGCCGGCCCCCCGCCGGCCGGGTTCACCGCCACCTCCTTCACCTCCGTGTCGTTGCACCCGCAGCTGGTGGCCTTCAGCCTCGACCGGGCATCGTCGAGCTGGCCGGTGGTCGAGCGGGCCGGGCATGTCGCCATCCACCTCCTACGGGCCGGGCAGCAGGGCACTGCGCGGACTTTCGCCACCTCCGGCATAGACCGCTTCGCCGTTCATGGACGGTGGCGCCTGGGCCCCTACGGACTGCCGTTGCTGGAGAACCCGCTGGCGCTGCTGACCTGTTCGGTGGTGCAGCGGGTCGTGGCCGGAGACCACGTGCTGGTGCTGTGCCGCCCGGTCGCCGCGGAACACGGTGACGGAGAACCCTTGCTGTACCACATGGGCGGCTACGCGGCGGTGGCCCGATAACCAGCGCCCGGGGGCGGTGGTGCGGACGCTGTCGGGGGGAAGCGGTAACGTGCCGCGCATGTCCGAACCGACCCGGTGGACCGCCGATCAGGTGCTGGCGGTGGCGCCCGACCAGTCGTCGCTGGCCTCGGCCCGCAAGCTCGCCGGCTCCGCCGACTGGAGCTCGGTCGGGGTGGCGCAGCAGGCGCCCGTGCTGTGGGGGCTGTGCAAGGGAAGTGGCAAGAGTCCCTATCAGACCTGCGTCGACCTCACCGAGCCTGCCTATCGCTGTTCCTGCCCGAGCCGCAAGTTTCCGTGCAAACACGCGCTGGCCCTGCTGCTGAAGTGGTCGGCGGGCGCGGTGCCGGTGGATGAGCCGCCGGCCTGGGTGGAGGAGTGGCTGGAGTCCAGATCGGCGCGGGCGGCGAAGAAGGCGGAGAAGGTCGCCGCGCCGCGCACCGAAGCGCAGGAGCTGGCCGCGCAGAAGCGCGCCCAGTCGCGACACGACAAAGTGCTCTCGGGCGTGGCCGAGCTGCAGCAGTGGCTGTCCGATCAGGTGCGCAACGGCATCGCCGGGCTTGAGTCCGGTGGCTACCGCCATTTCGAGCCGGTCGCCGCGCGCCTGATCGACGCGCAGGCGCCGGGCCTCGCCGGGGCGGTGCGCAGGCTGGCCACCATCCCGAGTTCCGGGGCGGGCTGGGAGGAGCGCACGCTGGCGGAGATGTCCATGCTGCACCTGCTGGCCGGGGCCGCCGACCGGCTCGACACGCTGCCGCCAGACCTGGCCGCCACGGTCCGCAGCCGGCTGGGCCACCCGGTCACCACCGAGCAGGTGCTCGCGGGCGCGGCCGTGCGCGATGTGTGGCAGGTGATCGGCACCCGCGACCTCACCGAAGATCGGCTGGTGGCCCGGCGGGTCTACCTGATCGGCCGAGACACCGGAAGGGAAGCGCTGGTGCTGTCCTTCGCCGCGCCCGGCCAGGTGCTGTCGGCCGATCTGGTGGTGGGCACGTGCCTCGAGGCCGATCTCTGCTTCTATCCGGGCTCGTTCTCGCTGCGGGCGCTCGTGGCGAGCCGGCATGGCGCGCCAGAGCTGATGGTCGAGCCCGAAGGGTCCACTTCGGTGGCGGCGGCGCTCGACCGGCTGTCCCGGGCGCTCGGCGCGGACCCTTGGCTCATGTCGCTGCCGCTGCTGATCGACGGAGTGATCGCGCCGGGGGAAAGGTGGCACCTGGTCGATCCGTCCGGTGACGCGCTGCCCCTGGAGCCGGGCGTCGAGTGCTGGCGCTTTGTCGCCGCGGCGGGCGGGGCCGTCTCGAAGATCGCGGTCGAGTGGGGTCCGGCCGGGCTGGTGCCGCTGACGATGTTCCGTGACGGAGAGGTGCTGGCGGCATGACCGAAGCGCTTTGGCCGCAACTGCTTTCCAGCGCCCTGGTGGGCACCGGGCGCCGCCCGTGCCGGCCGTTGTCGGTGCCCGGTCCACTGGCGACAGTCCTCGGCGAGGCGCCGGCCGAGCTGGAGCCGCCGGGGTTGCTGTCGGCCACCGCCGCCCTCACCGTGGCGCGGCGGGCCGGGGCCATGCCCGTGCGGGTGCCGGTGCCCGATCCCGCGCCGCAGGAGACCGGCGAGGTGGCGCCGCACAAGGCTTCGGTTCGGCTCGGTCTGCTGCTGCTCGACGCTGGCAGCGATCATCGCCAGCGCCGATCGCTGCTGCGCGAGTGGCTGGAGCTGGCCCAGCAGCGAAATTTCCTAGCCGCGCCAAGGCATCTGAGCGCCCTGGTGGATGCCGCCACCGCCGATCCCACCCTGCGGCCGGCCGTCATCGCGGTCGGTGGGCTGCGCCTGGGCTGGCTCGCGGCGCAGGGCCCGGGGCGGTGGGCCTGGATAGAGCAGCCCGGGCCGTCGGTTCCCGACATTGACGAGTGGCACACCGGGCGCACCGCGGCCCGGGTGCGCTACCTGGAGTCGTTGCGCGCCAACGATCCCGCTCAGGGCGCAGCGCTGCTGGCGCAGGTGTGGCAGCAGGAGCGGGCCGCCGATCTGGCCGCGCTCATCGGCGCCTGCGCCGAAGGGCTGGGGGCCGAAGATGAGGTGTGGCTGGAAAGAGCGCTCGACGACAAGCGGGTGCAGATCCGCGAGGCGGCGGTGCAGCTGCTCGCGGCGATTCCCGGTTCGGCCTATCTGGCCCGGATGGCCGATCGGGCGCTCGCCTGCTGCCAGGTGACCGGCAGCGGTCAGCTCACGGTCACCCCGCCGGCGCAGTTCGATGCCGCCATGCGCCGCGATGCGCTGACCCAGAAGTCCCCGCAGGGCTGGGGCGAGCGAGCCTGGTGGCTGGTGCAGGTCGTGTCCGCGGCGCCGCTGAGGTGCTGGTCGGCTTTGGACAGCGATCCGGCCCGGCTGCTCGATTACCAGATCGGTGACGACTGGGCAGGCGTGCTGCGCGAGGGGTGGCTGCGCGCGACGGTCGCGCAACGCGATGAGGCCTGGGCGTTGCGGCTGTGCCGGTTGCCGGTGGTGCGCGGCGCCCATCTCACCGAGCTGGCCGCGATCCTGCCCGCAGGCACCCTGGCCGAGCTGGCCGGTGAAGCCCTGCGCCAGCAGACCGACCGGATAGCAGACCTGCTCAGCGCGGCGCCTCCGCCCTGGCCGCCCGCGCTGGCCGACGTGGTGATCGCCTGGCTCGACCGGTCCGCTGCCATCGATGACCCGGGCTGGTGGCACCTGCTCAATGTCATCGAGCGCAGCCTGCACCCGGCCGCGGTCAGCGCGGTCAACGAGATCCTGGCCCGCTGCGGCGAGGGACGCTATCGCGAGATCCTGGAAAGGCTCGCCTTGACTCTGCAAACCCGTTACGACATGCATCAGGAGTTCGCGTGACGATCACGACCGACACCCAGCCCGTGCTGCGCCCGCACGCCGAGCAGCTCTATGCCCACGAGCTCGCGGCGCTGATCGCCACCGACGATCTGCCGCGCCCGCCCGGCTGGCGCATGTCGCCGCAGGCGGTGGTGACCTATTTGCTTGGTGACGGCGACCAGATCAGCCCCAAGTACATCGGCCCGCGCCGGCTGATGGAGGTCGCCGTGGCGACCTTGGCCACCGATCGGGCGCTGCTGCTGCTGGGGGTGCCCGGCACGGCCAAGACATGGGTGTCTGAGCATCTGGCCGCGGCGATCAGTGGCGATTCCACACTGCTCATCCAGGGCACGGCCGGCACCCCCGAGGAAGCCATCCGCTACGGGTGGAACTACGCCCGGCTGCTGGCCGAAGGTCCCAGCCCGCAGGCGGTGGTGCCCAGCCCGATGATGCGCGCGATGCAGACCGGGGCCATCGCCCGGGTCGAGGAGCTGACCCGGGTGCCCTCCGACGTGCAGGACACCCTGATCACCATCCTGTCGGAGAAGGTGTTGCCCGTGCCGGAGCTGGGCAACGAGGTGCAGGCCATCAAGGGCTTCAACGTCATCGCGACCGCCAACGACCGCGACCGCGGGGTCAATGAGCTGTCCAGCGCGCTGCGGCGGCGCTTCAACACGGTGGTGCTCCCGGTTCCGTCCACAGTGGACGAAGAGGTGGACATCGTCGCCCGCCGGGTGGAATCCCTTGGCGCGGCGCTGGAGCTGCCCGCGGTGCCCGACTCCATCGCCGAGATCCGCCGGGCGGTGACGGTCTTCCGCGAGCTGCGGGAGGGGATCACCGGCGACGGGCGCACCAAGCTGAAGAGTCCCAGCGGAACCCTGTCCACCGCCGAAGCGATTTCGGTCATGACCAGTGGAATGGCGCTGGCGGCCCATTTCGGCGACGGGGTGGTGCGCGCCGCCGACGTCGCGGCGGGCATCCGGGGCGCGGTGGTGCGCGATCCGGTCTCCGACGCGGTGATCTGGCGTGAATATCTGGAGACGGTGGTAAGGGAGCGCGACGGGTGGCAGGACTTCTACCGCGCCGCTCGTGAAGCCGAATGAGCGTTCATCTGTTCGGCATCCGCCACCACGGGCCGGGCTCGGCGCGGGCCCTGGCCGTCGCGCTGGCGGAGCTCAAGCCCGACCTGATCCTGGTGGAGGGGCCGCCGGAGGCCGACGAGCTGGTGGCGCTGGCCGCCGACGAAGGGCTGCGCCCACCGGTCGCGCTGCTGGTCTACGGCACCCAGGAGGCCGAGAAGTCGGCGGCCTTCTGGCCCTTCGCGGTGTTCTCGCCGGAGTGGCAGGCCATCCGCTACGCGGTGGCGCAGGATGTCCCGCTGCGCTTCTGCGACCTGCCGGCCGCCTACAAGCTCGGCCCGCGCGTCGCCAAGCCCGAGCTGGACGAGGAGCACTTCGACCCGATCGCCGGGCTGGCCGAGGCCGCCGGATATGAGGACGCCGAACGGTGGTGGGAGGACGTCATCGAGCACCGGAGCGACGGGCTCTCCCCGTTCGAGGCGGTGGCCGAGGCGATGACCGCGGTGCGCGAGCAGCACCCCGGCATCCGCTACGACCTGATTCGCGAAGCCTATATGCGCCAGGTGTTGCGGGCCGCCCTCAAGCAGGGACACGAGCGGATAGCGGTGGTCTGCGGGGCGTGGCACGTGCCGGCCCTGGCCGAGCCGCTGCCCTCGGCCGGTGCCGACGCGGCTCTGCTCAAGGGCCTGCCCAAGGTGGCGGTCAGCGCGACCTGGGTGCCGTGGACGCATGGGCGGCTGGCCCACTGGACAGGCTACGGCGCGGGAGTCGCTTCGCCGGGCTGGTACCACCACCTGTTCCACGCGGCCGACCGGCCGGTCCACCGCTGGCTGGTCCGGGTCGCGGGAGTGCTGCGCGAGCAGGACATCCCGGTGTCCAGCGCGCACGTCATCGAGGCGGTCCGGCTGGCGCAAACCCTTGCTGTGCTTAGGGGCCGGCCCCTACCCGGGCTCGCCGAGCTGACCGAGGCCACCCGATCGGTGCTGTGCGAGGGCGATGAGACCCGGCTCGCCCTGGTGCAGTCCCGGGTCGTGGTGGGGGAGCTGCTGGGTGAGGTTCCGCCGGACACGCCCGCGGTGCCGCTGGCGCGCGATGTGGCCGCCGCGCAGAAGCGGCTGCGGATGCCGCCGCAGGCGCTCGCCCGCGATCTCGACCTCGATCTGCGCAAGCCACTGGATCTGGAGCGCAGCAAGCTGTTGCACCGGTTGCGGTTGCTCGCGGTGCCGTGGGGCCAGCCGCAGGAACGCCGCGCGGGCAAGGGGACCTTCTGGGAGTCTTGGCAGCTGGCCTGGCAGCCCGAGTTCGCGGTCGATCTGATCGTGGCCAGCGCCTTCGGCACCACGGTCGCCGGGGCGGCCGCCGCGAAGGTGGCTGAGACAGCGGCAGAAGCCGATCTGCCTGGCGTCACCGAGCTGTTGGAGGCCTGCCTGCTCGCCGATCTGGCCGAGGCGCAGCCGGCCGTGCTCGACGCGCTGAACCGGTGCGCCGCCATGGACACCGACGTGGTGCACCTGATGTCGGCCATTCCGGCGCTGGCCCGCACGCTTCGCTACGGCGATGTGCGCGGCACCGGCGTCGACGCGCTGATCCCGGTGCTCAGCGGTCTGGTCACCCGGGTGCAGCTCGGCCTTCCCGGCGCGCTGTCCGGGCTCGACGACGAGGCGGCCAAGGCGCTGGCACATGCCCTGGATCAGGTGCAGGAGGCGGTGCGGCTGCTCACCGATCGGCTTGAGCTGCGCGACGAGTGGCTGGCGACCCTGCTCGGGCTGGTCGACCGGCCCGACGTGACCGGCCTGGTGGGCGGGCGGATGCTGCGGATCCTGCGCGACGAGGGCCGGCTCAGCGCCGATGAGGTGCAGATCAGGCTCGCTCGCACGCTCAGCGTCGGGGTGCCCTCCGCCACCGCGGCGGCGGTGGTCGAGGGCTTCATCGGCGGGGGCGGGCTGGTTCTGGTACACGATGAGGCGCTGTTGGGTTTGATCGACCGATGGCTGAGCGAGCTTGCCGCTGACAGTTTCACCGACGTGCTTCCTTTGCTGCGGCGCACTTTCGCCACCTTCGCCGCGCCCGAGCGGCGCACCATCGGGCAGCGGGTGCGAAATCTGGGCGGCGCTACGGCGCGGTCCGGGTCCGAGCAGGACGATCTGGCCGGTCTCGACCTCGATCGGGTGGCGATGGTGCTGCCCACCCTCAAACTGTTGCTAGGGAGCCAAAGTGAGTGACGAGCGGCTGCGCCGGTGGCGGCTGGTGCTGGGCGGTGAAGGCGGCCACGACGGCACCGGGGTTTCCCTGTCCGGCACGGATCAGGGCATGGATGCGGTGCTGGCCGCGCTTTATCGGGAGGGCGACGCCGGAAGTGGCGGCGGGCGCCGGGCGGGGCTGGGGGCATCGGCGCCGAATGTGGCGCGCTGGCTGGGCGACATCAGGCAATATTTTCCGGCCACCGTGGTGCAGGTGATGCAGGCCGACGCCATCGAGCGGCTCAACCTGACCCGGCTGCTGCTGGAGCCGGAGATGCTGGAGGCGGTCGAGCCCGACGTGCATCTGGTCGGCACCCTGCTCTCGCTCAACAATGTGTTGCCGGCCAAGGCTCGCAGCACAGCGCGCGCCGTGGTGGGAAAGGTGGTGGCCGAGCTGGAGCGGCGCATCGCGCAGAAGACCCGTTCCGCGGTCACCGGCGCGCTCAACCGGGCGGCGCGGATCAACCGGCCCAAGCATCGAGAAATCGATTGGAATCGCACCATCCGGGCCAACCTCAAGCATTACCAGCGGTCGCATCGCACGATCGTGCCGGAGCGCCTCATCGGCTATGGGCGCGCCGCGCGTGCGGTGCAGCGCGACGTGGTGCTCTGCATAGACCAATCGGGCTCGATGGCTGCCTCGGTGGTCTATTCAGGGGTGTTCGGGGCGGTGCTGGCCTCGATGAAGAGCCTGAAGACTTCACTGGTGGTCTTCGACACGGCAGTGGTCGACCTGACCGATCAGCTGCACGACCCGGTCGAGGTCCTCTTCGGCACCCAGCTCGGCGGGGGGACGGACATCAATCGCGCCATCGCCTACTGCCAGGGGCTGATCGGCCGTCCCCGGGACAGCATCTTCATCCTCATCAGCGACCTCTACGAGGGCGGGGTGCGCGACGAGATGCTGCGCCGGGTGGCCGCGATGACCGGAGCCGGAGTGCAGGTGATCGTGCTGCTTGCCCTCTCCGACGAGGGCCGGCCCAGCTTCGATCATGAGAACGCGGCAGCTCTTGCCGCGCTCGGCGTCCCAGCCTTCGCCTGCACTCCGGACGCATTCCCCGATCTGATGGCGGCCGCGATAGAAAGGCGCGACATCAAAGGTTTCGCAGAGAAACTTCAGCGGTCTCAGGCGTGACGCTGGGGCCGCGCGGGCAGGGTGAAGCGCCAATGCTGCGCCCTGTACATCGGAATGATGGTGTCCACCGCGTCGACGGTCTGACTGCGGTCACCACCGCCGTCGTGGAGCAGGACAACGGCTCCGGGGGTGATGCCCTCGGTCAGCCGGCGCACCAGCTCCGGTGTGCCCGGCGTTTCCCAGTCGGCCACGGCCAGCCGCCATCCCAGCGGCTGCATGCCAAGGCGGGCAGCCACCGTGGGGGTCTGGCCCCAGCTGCCGAAGGGAGCGCGGAAGTAGGGGATGCGGACGCCCGGCGCGGCCAGCCTGATCGCCGCGCTGGTCTGGAGAAGGTCCGCTTCGATCTGGGCCGGGGTCCACGCGCCCATGTCGTCATGATGCATGCCGTGGTTGCACAGGGTGTGTCCCTGAGCGGCGATGGCCCGGACCACCTTGGGGTGCTCGACGACATGGTCGCCCCAGAGGCAGAAGACGGCCTTGACCCGATGTTGGCGCAACACCGAGAGCAGCCGCAGGGTGTCCGCCGGGTTCGGGCCGTCGTCGAAGGTGAGGCTGACGACGTTGCCATGGCCTCGCGCCGTATCGATGATGTCCGCAGTGGCCAAAGGCGCTTGCGCATATGCTGTTCCGCTTGCCAGTCCAATCACGCCCAACACCGCGATCGCCTGCAGCAGCCGACGAATCATGCGGCTAGTCAGAATCATTTTGCCTTTACCTCCCGGAATTCTATGGGGTGGTGACGGCGTGGCGTTAGCCGACTTAATGGGCCGGCCGCCGGGAGCGGTGGCGGCCGGCCCGCCTCCAGCTGCGCCCCATTCGCGAACCTCATTGTTGCCAGCGTATTTCAGCGCGGTCAACGACTTCCGGACAAGTATCGGTACATGGAAGTATTTATGATTATTTGGTACGCAGACAGGGACCAGCTTGCCCGGGCATGGCAAGCCGATCCCTGTCGCTTTGGCCTGTGCTACCTACGCGGTGACTGCGGAATACGCGGCAGCACGTGCGGTGCCCCGGCGTAGACCAGGTCGGCCTTGACGGTTTGGTAGGCCTTCTTCGGTTGGTAGTTCTCGTCGTAGAGCGTGGCGAGTCCCTCTGGCGGGTTGGTGAACCAGGTCGGAACCCACGAGTGTTTGTCGGTGAAACCCCATACCGTGAACGACAGGCAGTGGCGGTTGGACAGACACGCCTGCAGCAGCACGCTGTAGTTGAATGCCGACGCCTGCACGCGCGGGTTGATCTCGTTGCTGTCGCCGGCCTGCACCCCAGCTGTCATCTGGCTGCGCGCATCCACCTCGGTGAACGCCGTCGCCAAACCGAGGCTGGAGAACTGATTGAGCGCGTCGGCCACCGCGAAAGCGTCGTAGTTGCCGTACTGGGTGCCCAGATGACCCTGGCTGCCCACCCCGTCGATCGGCACACGGTTGTCCCGCAGCTGCTTGACCATGTCATAGACAAACTGCGTCTTGTCTGAGCTGTCGCGGGCGCCGAAGGCCTCGATGTTGTAGTCGTTGTAGAACAGCAGCGCCTTGGAGTCGGCCGCGCGGGCCCAGCGGAACGCGTCGGCGATGTAGCCGGCGCCCAGCTGCTGTGCCCAGAAGCCCTTGAGGTGAATGGCGGGCGGGCTGTCCCACGGGTCGCTGACCGCCTCGTTCACCACATCCCACTGCCAGATCTTGCCTTTGAAGTGGGTGACCACGTTGGTGATGTGATTGCGCAGCAAGCCGCGCAGCTCCTCGGTGCCGATGGTGCCGTTGGCGACGCCGCTGGTGAGCCAGCTGGGCAGCTGGTTCTGCCATACCAGGACGTGACCGCGAACCAGCTGGCGGTTCTGCCGGGCGAAGTCGATCAGCTGATCGGCGGGACCCCAATTGTAGGTGCCCCGGGTCGGCTCGAGCGACTCCCATTTCATGACGTTCTCCGCGGTGACCGTGGAGAACTCGGAACCGACCAGGGCCCTGTACTGCGGATCGTTGGCATCGTTGAGCGCGGCCATGTCCACGGCGGTGCCGATGTAGAGGCGATGCCGTTCGCCGAGCGCGCGCAACGTCTGTTCCGACGGTTTGGTCCAGTTGCCCGCTGAAGCTGGCATCACGTTCAGCAGGGCGGCACTTATCAGAGCGGTCGCGCCGGCGGCGATCCACTTCTTCATCTTCATGCGCATCCTTTCCACTCAAAGAGAACTTCGGGTCAAAGGACTTTCAGTGTTCGAGATACGTGGCGTAGTCAAAGTCGGCGTAGGCACCGTCGGCGCCGAGATCCTGCACCCACAGGCCGAGGAACGCCCCGGTGAAGCCCCAGGCGGCCGGTTCGCCGTCGACCACGCGCGCGGCGTGTTCGTCGGACAGGATGGTGGCGTCGAGATTGAGTGGCAGCTCCTGCCAGCCGTCCGGAGTGGTGGCATAGGCGAATCGCAGCACCGGCCCGTCAAAGGTGACCCGCAGCCGGATTCGCTTGGCGTGGCTGACATCCACGGTCACCTCTGGGTGGCCGTGGCGGTGGCCGCTGTTGGAGCTGAGCACCTCCAGCACCTTGCGGCCGTCATCGGCCCGGGTGACGTAGGCGTAGTGCCAGTTGGCCGTGTTGTAGTAACCGGTGACGCCGGCCAGCTGGCGATGGTCTTCCGGATCGAATTCCAGCTCGGTTTCCAGCGTGCAGCCGGTGGCGCCCACCCGCCTGGCGATCAGGCTCGGGGTCTGCTTGCCGACCGGCGACTGTCCACCGTAGATGCGAAGGTGCGACGGCCTTTGCTGCAGGTTCGCCCAATCCGGGGTGGCCGGGCGGCGCAGGCTGGACCAGGCGGCCCCCAGCTCGGGGTCGTCGAAGTGGTCGGTCTCCGGCTCGTCGGGCCACGGGTGCGCGGGCAGGTCGGGGGCGGGCACCTCATCGGCGGGTACCCCACCGGCGATGCTCGGCCAGCCGTCGGCCGGCCATTGCACCGCCTGGATAGCGGTTTCCCGGCCCAGCACGCAGTTGCCCAGCGGGGTGTACGGCCGGGCCACCAGATGCGCCAGGTACCACTGGCCCTTCTGGGTCTGCACCAGGCTGGCGTGACCGGCCTTCTGCAGACGCAGCTCCGGCCGGCCGACCGAGGTGAGCAGCGGCCCGGACGGATCCACCTGGTACGGCCCGTGCAGGTTGCGGGAGCGGGCGATGGTGACCTGGTGCTCCCAGCTGGTCCCGCCTTCCGCGGTGACCAGGTAGTACCACCCGTCCCGGCGGTAGATGCGCGGCCCCTCGGTGAGCCCGGCATCGGTGCCCTGGAAGATGATCTGCGCCTTGCCCACCAGCGTTCTGCGGGCCCGGTCGTAACGCTGGATCTCGATGCCGCCGAACCGGTTGTTGCCGGGTCGCCAGTCAGCGCTCATGGCCAGCAGCCAGGTGGCGCCGTCGTCATCGTGAAAAAGTGAGGCGTCAAAGCCGTGTGCGTGCAATCGCACCGGGTCTGACCAGGGGCCGGTGATGTCCGGCGCGGTGATGAGGTAGTTCTGCGGATCCCAGTAGCCGCTCGCGAAACTGGCTACGTCGCTGTAAACCAGGTAAAACGTTCCGTCCACATAGGATAGATCGGGTGCCCACACTCCGTTGGAGTCGCCGCAACCGCGCAGATCGAGCAGACGCCGCTCGTTGATGATGCCACCGATCGGCCGCCAGTTCACCAGGTCCCGCGAGTGGTGCAGGCGAACCCCCGGGTACCACTCGAAGGTCGAGGTGGCCAGGTAGTAGTCGTCGTCAACCCGCAAGATCGAAGGGTCCGGGTGGAAGCCGCTGAGGATCGGGTTGCTGATCGACCGCGCAGCGGTGGCCATATCGGCGATGTCGGTCGACATAAGCGTCTCCTTAAGAGCAAGCCCTTCCGGTATAGTTCCGGAAATTTGCCACATGATTCTGCAGAATTCTCGCCCAAGGTATCGGGAGGCGGCGGGGGACACAACCCTTGACCTATGCCGTTTAAACGCCGTAACCTGCCCGCCATCGAATAAATATGTTCCGGCACCCCAGCGAAAGTTTCGGATACGCTTACCCGTGTCTGAAGCGGTCCGTCCAGGAAGGAGCGATCGGATGCCGGTAGAGGAGAGCCCAAGGATCACCGTGGCGGCCATCGCGCAGCTGGCTGGCGTCTCGGTACCCACGGTGTCGCGAGTGATCAATGGACGTTCCGACGTCTCGGCGCAAACCCGTGACCGTATAGAGGAACTGCTCGCCAAGCACGGCTACCGGCGGCGTCCCCCGGCGGCGCGACCCAGCTCGGGCCTGATTGACCTCGTCTTCAACGACCTGGACAGCCTCTGGGCCGTGGAGATCATCCGTGGGGTGGAGGACGTCGCGCACGCAGCCGGCGTGGGCACGGTGGTTTCCGCGATCCACCGCCGCTCCTCCTCGGCCCGGCAATGGCTCAACAACATCCGCGCCCGCGCCACCGAAGGCGTCATCTTCGTGATGTCCACTCTGGAGCCGCCGCTGCAGGAGGAGTTGCGCCGCTTCAACATTCCCGTCGTCATCGTGGACCCGGCCGGGGTCCCACCACAGGAGGCGCCCACCATCGGCGCGGCCAACTGGGCCGGCGCCATGAGCGCCACCGAATACCTGATTTCATTGGGGCACAAGCGAATCGGCTTCATCGCCGGTCCGCCGCAGCTGATGTGCAGCCGGGCCCGGCTCGACGGGCACCGGGCCGCTCTGCAGGCCGCGCAGCTGCCGCTGGACGACAGGCTCATCTATCCGGGCAACTTCTACCACGAGGCGGGATTCGCGGGCGGAACCCATCTGCTGAACCTCGCCGATCCGCCCACGGCCATCTTCGCCTCCAGCGACCAGATGGCCCTCGGCGTGTACGAGGCGGTGCGCCGCCGTGGGCTGCGGGTGCCCGACGACATCAGCGTCGTCGGCTTCGACGACCTTCCCGAGGTGCGCTGGTCCTCACCACCACTGACCACCGTGCGTCAGCCGCTGGCCGAAATGGGGGTATTGGCGGCCCGAACGGCCCTGCGGCTGGCGCGCGGCGAAAAGATCGAAAGCCCCCGCCTCGAGCTCGCCACCGAGCTGGTCATCCGAGACAGCGCCGCACCACCGCGGTGAGCCGTGGTGGTGCGGTGCTGGACGCTTAGCAGTTACGCCAAGGGCCGGTGATGGCCAGCACGTAACCGGGGCTCTGGATGTTCACGAACAGGATCTTGTTCTCGTGGCTGAACGCCGGCCCTGCGAACTCGCTTTCATTGAGTTCGTTGCGCGCCAAGGCAAACGCGTCGCCTCGGGCGCTGACGCCGACCAAATGCGACAGGCCCTCGCCGTCCTCGGCCAGGATCACGCCGCCGTAGGGGGAGACGGTGATGTTGTCCGGACCGTCGAAGTTGCCCTCGACCGAGGGGTCGGGGTTGACGCCGAAGATGGTCACCAGCTCGATCGTCTCGTGCTGGGGGTCGTAGAACCAGACCTGGCCGTCGTGCTCGTTGACGCTGCCGTCGGTGTGCCGGGCGAAGCTGGCGACAAAGTAGACGCCGCCGTTGGCCCACCATTGGCCTTCGAGTTTGCGGCTGCGGGTGACCTGGTCATCGGTGAACTGCTTGCGCACCGAAACGGTGGTGGCGAGCCGGTCGGGGACGTCCACCCACGACGCTTTGTACTTCGTGCCGGGGGCGGTGGCCAGGGACAGGTCGGCGATGTGCACACCGCGCTGGGAAGCCTTGAGCGCCTGCAGCTTTCCGGCGGTGTCGCCGCCCGTGCCGAGCGCAAGTGTGCGAAGTGCTCCCGGCCGGCCATGGAAGTGCTTTGGCGGCACCCAACGGAAAAAAAGCCCATTGGGGCCGCTGGCGTCCTCGGTCAGGTAGATCTCGTCGTTGTGCGGGTTGACCGCGACCGCCTCATGGGCATAGCGGCCCAGGAACTTCAGCGGGACCGGATTGAGGTTGCGCTGCGCGTCGAAGGGGTCGACCTCGAACACCCAGCCGTGGTCGAACTGCAGCGCGCCACCCGCGCGGGCCTCGGTCTCCTCGCAGGTGAGCCAGGTGTTCCAGGGGGTTATCCCGCCGGCGCAGTTGTTATGGGTACCGGCGAGGCTCACATACTCGCGGATCCTGTTGCCGTCCCGGTCCACGTCGATGTTGGTGGTGCCACCGCGCGCACCCGGGTCGAAGACGTAACCGGCCAGAGCCGGAACGCCTGGCGTCTCGGATCCGCCGATCTCATGGTTGTTGACGATGGTGTGCCCGCGGCGTCCCTTGAACACGCCGTTGGCGTCCGGGTCGGCCGGGCTCGCCTCGCCGGTCTCCAGCAGCGTGACACCGGCCTGAGCGACGATCTTGTATGAGAAGCCCGCGGGCAGCGCGAGCAGCCCGGCCGGGTCGGGGATGAGCGGGCCGTAGCCGGTGAGCGGGGCCTGCGCATAGGCAGGACCGGCGATAGCGTCGATGCTTCCGGCGATCGCGATGCCAAGGCTGCTCAACGCCCCGGCCCGAATGAGGTTGCGTCGTGAAAGTGGTGTGGTCACACTCGTCATGCAAACGGCCGAGTCGAACGGGCCTGCGTGCCCAATCTAAACCATAGATGAACTCTAGGTGTCTACCACAGATCAAGCGACCCGGAACTCCTTCGCCAGCTGCCGCAGCACGGGTTGCAGGCCGGCCGGGGCCAGGCCGAGATGGTAGAGGCTGAGCCGGGTCGCCCCGGCCTCGCGCAGCCGGCGCACATGGCCGGGCAGCGCGCCGAGGTCGGCGGGCGGCAGCACGCTGACATAGGCGTCGACGACTGCGCCCAGGGCGGCCGTTGCCTTCACCAGATCGGCGGTCTGTTCGGCGGTCGGCCAGCATGGGACCAGCACAGCGTCCACATCGGACACAGCGGCTGGAGTGAGGCCGGGCGACGGCCCGGTGGCCCAGGGATCGGGGTGGCCGTGCAGGGTGATCAGCGCGCCGGGCGCGGCCCGCCGCACCGCGGCCAGCACCGCCGCGCGCAGCTCGTCGGTTGCTTCCTGCCGAACCCCAAGCAGCACCGCCGCCACGTCGTCGGGGATCGCCGCGCCGGTCTGATTCACAGCCGCCACGTCGTCGGGGATCGCCCCGATCTGCTTTCCGGCCCCCCGTTCGGGGGGAACGCCAGGGGGAAACGCGACGCCGGGCTGCGCCGCCGCTCGCAGGGCGGCGACGGCCGCTGCGGGATCCAGACCCCTTGCCCGCCAACGGGTTTGGCAGGCGGAGCAGCAGCAGACCGAGAGAGCGCGCACGGCCAATGGAGGATAGGCGCCGTCGGTCTTCTCGTGGCAGCCGAGGTGGGTGGCGCCCATCTGGCCCACCGATTCCAGCGAGACCGAGGCGAGCGTCGGCAGGTCGTGTAGGGCTTCCGCGGCCAGCACGGCGCAGTGGTCGCGCACTTCCGGCTGAGCCGGGCATAGCGCGTAAGGGTAGCGCTCGCCGAAACAGTTGAGCACGGCCAGCTCGGGGAAGGCGAGGCCGAGCCGGCTGTTGTGGGCCAGCACGATCCAGGCGTTCACCGCGACCCCCGCCGCGGCAAGCGTTTCGGCCGCCTCGCGGCCCGGGTCTGGCTGGGCCATCCAGGACGGGCCAAGCGGTGCAAGCCGCCGCCCGGCCCAGGCCGAAGGGCGGACCGGGCGGTAAAGCGCGCCGTGGTGGGCATCGACGAACCGGCGCTGGGGATGCAGGGGAGTGGCGGCCCGGGTCGAGTGGTAGGACATGGCCAGGGTCACCGCATCGGCGCCGGACTCGCGCACGCGGTCGGCGAAACCGGGATCGCCGAGCACGTCCCACGGATAGGCGTGCACATTCACCATCGCGGGCGCCTGCGCTCATAGGTCGGGTCGAAGGTGCGCATGTAGCTGGTGTCGTCGCGTTCCGTGATGCCGCAGCGAAGGTAGTTCTCGTGCAAGCGGGCCAATGCATCAGGGTCCAAGTCAACCCCTAAACCCGGTTTGCCGGGTACCCGGACCGTACCGTCCACAATAGACAAAGGTTCGGTCAGCACGTCCACCCCGTACTGCCAAGGCGTGTGGGTGTCCGCCGCATAGGTCAGCTCGGGCAATGCCCCGCCGAGGTGGGTCATCGCCGCCAGGCTGATGCCCAGGTGGCTGTTGGAGTGCATCGACACCCCGACGCCCCAGGTGCGGCAGATCGCGGCCAGCTCGGCGCTGCGGCGCAGCCCGCCCCAGTAGTGGTGGTCGGCGAGCACGACGCCGACGCAGCCCGCGGCGAAGCCGGGGGCGAGGTCATCCGGGCTCACCACACACATGTTGGTCGCCAGCGGCATCGGCGCTTCCCGGGCCACCTGCGCCATTCCGTCTATGCCCGGGGTCGGGTCTTCTAGGTACTCCAGCAGACCCGCGGTCTGCTCGGCGATCTCCAGAGAGGTGGGCACCGACCAGGCCGCGTTGGGGTCCAGGCGCAACGGCAGGCCCGGGAACTCGGCGCGCAGCGCGCGGATCGCCTCGACCTCCTCGTGCGGTGGGAAGACCCCGCCCTTGAGCTTGATCGACCGGAAGCCGTAGCGGTCGACGAGGTGACGGGCCTGGGCGACGATGCCCGGTGGGTCAAGGGCCTCGCCGTATTCGTCGGGCGAGCCGTCGGCCGGATGTTTGGCCCACTTGTAGAACAGGTAGGCGGAGAAGGCGACCTCGTCGCGTACCTTGCCGCCTAACAGATCCACCACCGGTCTGCCGATCAGCTTCCCCTGAAGATCGAGGCAGGCCACCTCGAACGGGCTGAACACCCGCAGCACTGTCTTTTGTGGACTGGAACCGCCGGTCAGGCCGTGCCGGTCGGGCACATCTACCACCCCCAGCGCCTGCCGGACCCGGCTCAGCAAACCGTTGGTGTCGAACGGGTCCAGCCCGACCAGATGCGGGGCCGCCGTTTCGAGCAGCCGCAGGTGCGGTGCGTCGCCGTAGGTTTCGCCGATGCCGGTCAGGCCGTCGCCACAGCGCAGCTCGACGATGGTGCGCAGGGCCCACGGCTGATGTACGCCGGCCGAGTTGAGCAGCGGCGGATCGGGGAAGGCGATCGGGGTGAGGACGACCTCGCTGATGCGCATCAGCCCTCCAGAGCGGCCAGCGCCGCCCGGCCCCGCTCGATGATGGCCGCCAGCTCCCGCACATCCTCGGGCGCGGCGTCGAGCAGCGGTGGCCGGACCGGGCCCACGGCCAGCCCGGAAAGCTTGGCGCCGGCCTTCACCAGGGCCACCGCATAGCCGGGTACCTTGTCGCGCAACGCCACGAACGGAAGGTAGAACTCGGCCAGCAGGGTGCGGGTGACAGCCGTGTCGCGCGAACGCACCGCACGGTAGAAGGCGGTGGCGATATCGGGGGCGAAGCAGAGCACCGCGGAAGAATAGCTTTCCACGCCGATCGCCTCGTAGGCGTGCACCGACATTTCCGCGGTGGGCAGGCCGTTGAGGAAACCGAAACTCTCCGCGCGCGGGTGCCCGCTGGTGCGCACCGCGGTCACCAGACGCAACATGGCGTCCACGTCACCGCGGCCGTCCTTGATGCCGACCACGTTGGGCAGATCCAGCAGCGCCACCGCCGCCGCGGGGTCGAGCACGGCGTTCGCGCGCTGGTAAACGGTGATCGGCAGGCTGGTGGCCTCGGCCACGTAGCGCACGTGGTTCACCAGCCCGCGCGGCGTGGACGAGACGAGATAGGGCGGCAGCAGCAAAAGCCCGTTCGCGCCGCTGCGTTGCGCGATCGAGGCGAAGTCGCGGGCCGCCTGGGGGCCGCCACCGCAGCCGGCGACCACGGGCAGCCGCCCGTCCGCGACCCGCACGGCCGTGGTCACCACGTCCTCGTACTCCGCCGTTGACAGCGCGGTGAACTCACCGGTGCCGCAGGCGACGAACAGCGCCGTCGGCTGCGCCGCGATCTGTCTTTCGAGGTGCTCGACGAAAACCGTCAGATCCACCTTGTCGTCTTCGGTGAACGGGGTGAGCGGAAATGAGAGCAGGCCGTGCAGGCGCATGATGATCTTCCTTGCTCGGTGGGGGTTGGTCAGCCTTTGATGGCGCCGGAGGTGAGGCCGCGCATGAATTGCCGTTGCATCGCAATGAAAGCCAGCACGCTGGGCAGCATCGCCAGCAGTGAGGCGGCCAGCAGCACACCGATGCCCACCTCTTCGTCGGAGCGCAGCGTGCGCAGCGCCAGCGGGAGGGTGAACTGCTGGGAGTCGGTGGCGACCAGCAGCGGTAACAGGTACTGGTCCCAGATCATGGTGAAGCCGAAGATGCCGATCACCCCGAGCGCCGGCTTGCACAGCGGAAGCACCACCGACCAGAAGATGCGAAAGTCGCCCGCGCCATCGAGGCGTGCCGCCTCTTCCAGCTCCAGCGGAATCTCCTTCATGAACTCGGCCATGACCAGAATGGAGAACGCCCACGCCCCCACCGGGACGATCATCCCGAAGAGGCTGCCGACAAGATTGAGGTCGGAAAGGACCAGCGACAGCGGGATGGCGAGCACCTCCTCGGGCAGCATCATCGTGCTCAGGATGAGCAGGAACACCAGCCGCAGCCCCGGAAACTTCTTGCGCGCCAACGCATACGCGGCAGAAACGCTCACCGCGATCTGCAGCAGCAGCCCGCCGCCGACCACGAGGAACGAATTCATCAGGTAGAGCAGCACGTCGCGCTTGAAAGCGGCGCGAAAGTTGTCCAGGGTCAGCTCGGTGGGGATGAGGGTGAGCGAGGTCGGATCGGTCACCCGGCTGAACGAGCTGACCAGCAGCGCCAACAACGGCCCAGCAAACACAAACACCAGCGCCGCATAAAGCACAAACCGCCCCACCTTCGCCAACGGCGAGCCCAGCGTTCCCAAGCCCAGCGCAGTATCCAGCGCCTCGGCGCGCCCGCGCGTCTTGCGCGGCCCGGTCATCGGGTCGCCTGCCGGGTCGCGGGACGGCCTGCCGTGCCCGGCGGCAGGTTGCGTTGTCTTGCGGTCAGTGCGGTCATCGGGTCACCTGCCGATTTGCGCGGGCGCGGATGCCTTGCACGACAAGGGTTAGCAGCACCGTGGCCAGGAGCAGGATCATCGAGCCCGCCGCGGCCACGCCCAGCTCGCCGCGTTCCAGGCCGAGCTTGTAGATCAGGGTCATCAGCACCTCGGTGGAGCCGTTGGGGCCGCCGTTGGTCAGCAGGAAGATCTCGGTGAAGACCCGCAGACCCCGGATGGCCGCGAGGGTGAACAGGATCGCGAAGACCGGCCGCAGCGCGGGCAGGGTGACATGCCAGATGCGGCGCAGCACCCCGGCGCCGTCGGCCGCTGACGCCTCATAGAGGGTGCGGTCGACGCCGGCCAGCCCGGCAATGAAGATCATCATGTCGTACGGTGCGCCGCGCCAGATGCCGACTCCCATCACTGACAGGAGCGAGGAGTCCTGGCCGTTGAGGAACTGCGAAGGTCCCGCGCCCAGCCAGCTGAGGATGGTGTTCATAGCGCCATCTCCGGCCGGGTAGTAGAGGATGCGCCACACCTCGGCGACCACAGCCATCGCCGCGACCGTCGGCAGGAAGACGGCCGTGCGCACGATCCATAGGTTGCGGGTGCTTCCCTCCAGTACCAAGGCAAGCAGCAAGCCGATAATGATCGACCCGCCGGTCTGGCCCAGCGCCAGCACCACCGTGTGACCGATCGCTGCCAGGAAGTCCTCGTCGGTGGCGACCTGCTGGTAGTTGGCCCAGCCCACCCAGCGGTCGCCGAGGTAGGGCCGCACCTCGTGGAAGCTCATCTGCATCGCGCGCCACATCGGCGTGAACTTGAACAGTCCAAACAGGACCAGCGCCGGGGCGAGGAAAAGCCATGGGGTGGTCCAGTTGGGCAGGCTGCGCCGCCAGCGCGCCCGCCGGTTGCCCGGGGCGGCAGGGATGACCGGCGGCGCGGAAAGCGGCCGCCGGCCGGGGCGCGCGGCCGTGGCCGGCGCCCCAGAACCGGTGGCCCGCATCAGGAGCCCGCGCCTTGCTTCTTGAGCTCGGCGGTGAACTTCTCGGCCAGCTTGGCCATCTCCGCCTTCGGGTTGGAAGCGCAGTCGGACACGATCGCGTTGAGGGTTTCGGCTGAGGCCTGGCGGAACGGCGTCCACTCGGGCACCACCGGGCTGTACTTGCCGACCTCCTTGTAGACCTTGTCAAAGACCACCCAGCGGGTGTCCTGGCGCACCTTGGTCAGATCGACGTTCTTGTTGACCGGCAGGCGAACCACGTTGCCATCGGTGTCGCCGGCCATGCCGATGGTCTGCCCGTCGACGCTGATCAGGAACTCGGCGAACTTCTTCTGCCCGGCCGGGTTCGCAGAACCCGCCATCAGGTAGACGTTCTCGCCCTCGGCCAGCGACGAGGACTTGCCACCCGGGCCGGCCGGGAGCGCGAGCACCTCGTACTTGTCCTTGCCGAGGTTCTTGTCGAAACGGGCCATGTTGTAGGGGCCGGTGAAGTAGATGCCGCCCTTGCCGGTCTCGAACAGCGGATGCGCCTGGGTGGTTTCCGAGGTCACCGCGCCGGGCACCACGCTCTTGTCGGCGCAGAACTGGTCCTTGAGCCATTGCGCGGCGGTCACCGAGGCGTCAGAACCGATGGCGGGGCTCAGCTTGCCGGTGTTGCCGGAGAAGTAGTCGCCGCCGGCGGCCCACAGGAAGCTGGAGAAGTACCAGTCCAGGTAGCCGCGCTTGGTCGAGCCGGGGATGACGTAGCCGTAGGTGTCGGCCTTGCCGTTGCCGTCGGGATCCTTGGTGGTGAACGAGGTGGCGAGCGCGTCCAGCTCGTCCCAGGTCTTCGGCTGGGCGATGCCCAGCTTCTCGCGCCAGTCCTTGCGGATGAACAGGGCGAAGGACTGCGCCGAGAACGGGACCGCATAGTACTTGCCGTCGGAGCCGCGGGCGGCGTCCCAGGCGGCGGGGGTCAGCTGGTCGCCACCGGCGATGTCGCCCTTGGCCACGTCGCGCACGATGCCCTGCTTGACGAGGGTGCCCAGCTGGGCGGTGTCGTTGACGACGATGTCGGGTAGCTTCTTCTGCGCCGCGGCCTGCTGCAGCTTGGTTTCGAAGTCGTCGAACAGCGCGGTCACGTTGGCCTTGATGCCGGTCGCCTCGGTGAATTTGGCCGCCAGCGCGATGTGGGTCTTCTCGGTGTTGGAACCGGGGGGCTTGCGGACCCAGATCTCGATCGGGGCGGTGGGGTTGCCGGCGGGTGCGGGTTCAGGATCATTTCCACAGGCGGAAACGCTTGCGGCGGCAAGGGTTATCGCCAGCGCAGCTACGAGCTTGGTCGCGGATCGACTGAGCATCGGTTGCTGCCTCCTGTCTACGTATGTGGACGAGTTCTTGGAATGTGTCAGGGGTGCATCGACAAGTTAGCGTCCGCTATCATGACCGTCAACACCCCGGAAACATTTCTCGTGGACGGTGACCTGATGTCCTCTACGCAGTCGGAAATAGCGCTGGTCAAATCCGCCGAGCGGACAGTGCGGATCCTGGAAACCCTTGCCGCGTCACCGAATCGGCTCACGCTCTCGGAATTGCAGGAGCGCATGGGGTACCCGCGAAGCAGCCTGCATGCCCTGGTGCGCACCCTGCGCGAGCTGAAGTGGGTGGAATCCGACGAAAGCGGGCTGGCCTTCGGCGTCGGGCCGCACGCGCTGCTGTCCGGCACCGCCTACCTCGACCGCGACGCCGCCCTGCCGCACGCCCACGAGACGCTTGAGGATCTGCGCGCCGAAATCGGTTACACCGTGCACTTCGCGCGCCGCGACGACGCGCACGTGCTCTATCTGGCCAGCAGGGAATCCCGGGAAGCGGTGCACGTGGTCTCCCGGGTCGGCCGCCGCCTGCCCGCCCACCTGACCGCGTTGGGCCAGGCGCTGCTGGCCGACCTGACCACGGAAGAAGTCGACAAGATCCTGCCCGACCGGCTCGAGGCCTACACCGAGCACACCATCACCGAGCCCAGGCAGCTGCACATCGAGCTCGCCATCGCCCGTGACCGGGGCTGGGCGCTGGAACGCGAGCAAGGCACCGCAGGCGTCGCCTGCGTGGCCGCGCCCGTGCACTACCGGATTCCGGCCAGCGACGCGATCAGCTGCTCCATGCCAATGGCCAAGGCGAATCCGGATGAGATCGAGCGGGTCGCCAAGGCGGTCGTGCGCCACACCACGGCACTGGCCAGCACCCTGCGCCGCCACGGCATCCGCTGACGGCCGGTGCCGGTTAGTAAGAGTTGCCGAGGGGGACGTCGCACCACTGGCCGCCGACGCGGGTCAGCACCGGGTCGGTGTCGAAAGCGGGCTCGCCATGCGTGGCGATCAGCTCGGCGGCGAAGTCCTCGGCGTCGTCCTTAGGGAAGTAGCCAAGCGCCTCGCCCTCCTGCAGCGACCACCAGCGGCGCGTGTTGCGGCTGATTCCCCAGACCAGGCGGAAGCCGGGCGACGGCGCGCTCAAACAGGCTTCCACCAAACGGTTTCCGTCCGCGGGCGAGAGCCACAGGGCCAGCCCGCGCACGCCCGGCGGCTTCGGGAACCACAACCCGATGCGCAGGCAGATCACGTCCATGCCGAACCGGTCGTGATAGAGCTGCCCACACGCCTCCATGGCCACCTTGCTCCAGCCGTAGAGCGTGTCCGGGCGCCCGGGCAGGTCGGCCGCGAGCGGTTCGTCGCCACGGATGTGGAAGCCGGCCGCGTGGTTGGAGGAGGCGAGAACGACGCGGGTGACCCCGGCGGCGCGGGCGGCTTCGAAAAGCAGGTAGGTGCCGTACATGTTGGCCTCTAGCACGTCGCGCGCATCGGACTCGCGGCTCTGCCCGCCGAGGTGGACGATCGCGTCTACCCCCTGGACCGCGTCTGCCAGCACCGCCGGATCGGTCAGCGAGCCGATCACGGTCTCTTCGTCGCCGGCGTCGGCGAGGGCGGCGGGTTCGCGGATGTCGAGCAGGCGCAGAATGCGGCCGGGCCGGGCGATGCCGGAGCGAAGCAGGGTGGCTACTTTCCCCGCTCCGCCGGTTACCAAGATTCGCTGCATGGGGCTGAGCTTAGTCATGTGGACGGCTTGTAGCCAAGATGAAGTTTTCTGTCCACATATGTGTTTGCTAGGGCGTGACTGCGATGTTGGTCAGGCCCGTGACCGCGTTGCTGACGGTATTCGAGGCGTAGACCACGTTCAGGTTGCCCGGACACTTTGCTGTCGAGGTCACATTTATCGCGTACCGGCCCACGCCACCAAGGTTGGAAGCGTTACCGCGCCACACGTTCCCGCACCCGTTGAGGAAGGCCGGGGTGGTCGTGGGGTTGTGGGTCTCGTACCCGTTGGCGAACGTGCCGGGCGCGCTGAACGTGCCGGTGTTGTTCTCCAGCAGGTAGCCGATGCCCTTCGCGTCGATCCATGAGTCGGCCGAGTTCTGCCCGGAGATGCCGCGCCCGTCGAAGGTGTTGCCGCGGATGATCCCGTCGAAGGTGCCCTCCTTGATGTCGATCGACTCCGCCGCGACGTTCGGCCCGATCCGGTTGCCCTCCACCAGAACCCGGTCCGACCGGTCGACCCCGCCCGAGTTGCCGTGGCAGGCCCAGTTGGAGTTGGCGGATCCAATGTAGACACCCTCACCGAAGCCGGGCTGGACCAGCCCGGTGTCCTCGATGATCGAGTTGCGGATCACGCCGTCGGCCGAGGAACGCCGGAAGTGCACCCCCTCCTCGTCGACGTGGTGCACGTACACCCCGTCAACCGTGACATGGTGCGAGTTGTCCAGCACGATGCCCTTCTTCGAGTCGCGAACGGTGAACCCGGCCAGCCGCCAGTAGGGCGCGTTGAACAGCCACACGCCATAGCCGGAGTCCCAGCCCGCGGTGGGCGCCGGGCACGAGGGCGCGGTGCCGGAAGGGCCGTCGTTGACGAGCACCGCCGTGCGCGGCCCGGTCAACGTGATAGGCCGTGAAGCCGTTCCGGCCCGCTGGGTGAGGAACGACCCGTGGTATTCGCCCGCGGCCAGCCGGATGGTCTGGCCGGCAACGGCATTGGCGAGCGCGTTGGTCAGCTGCGCGGCGGTGGAGACGTCGACGACCGGGCCGGGTGTCCCCGTCGGTGTCGGTGTCGGTGTCGGCGTTGGCGATGGCGATGGGGTCGGCGACGCGGTGGGAGACGGCGGCGGCGTGCCACCGCCGGTACAGGGCAGGCCGTTGACCGTGCAATTGAAGGGAAGGCCGAGCCCCTTGGCGTTGAAGCCGAAATCTTCTGAGGCGCCGGGGGCGATGTCGCCGTTGAAGGAGGCGTTGACGAAGCGATAGTGCTGACCCGTCTGGGTTTTGGTCGCCGACCAGTGACTGGCGACGCTGGTGCCGACGGGAAGGTCGAACTCCACCGTCCACCCGGTCGACGCAGCGTCACCGACGTTGGTGATCACGACGTCAGCGCCGTAGCCGGTGCTCCAGGTCGAGGTCTGCACCACCTGGGCGCGCAGCGCCACGGCGGCGGCCAGCGCCGGCAACGCGGCCGCGGTCACGGCGGAGAGGATGACCGCCGAAACGGCTGCCACTACTGGTGTTTTGCGCATGGGATTCTCCTCACCGAACCGTCAGGTTGACTGGATTGCCTGTGCCGGAGGCGTTGAAGCCGAAGTCCTCCTCCTGGCCCGCCCGGATGTCACCGTTGAACGACACGTTGACGAAGGTGAAATGCTGCCCCGACTGGGTTTTCGTCGCCGACCAATGGCTGGCCACGGTGGTCCCGGCGGGAAGGTCGAACTGGACGTTCCAGGCCAGGGTGGTGGTGGCACAGTTGTTTTTGATGAAGACGTCCATGCCGTAGCCGGTGCTCCAGGTTGAGGTCTTCACCGTGCGCACGGTCAGGCACCCCGAGGGCGGCGGGCTGACGCTGGGGCTCGGGCTCGGGCTCGGACTGGGGCTGGGCGAGGCGCTCGGCGAAGCGGTGGGGGTGGGCGAGGGTAAGCCCGGGGTGAGGCCGCGCAGGAAAAGTGACTGCCCTGCATCGGTTCGGGTGGCGTCGATACCGTTGCCACCCGTATAGGTCAGCTGTTCGCGCCCGGACCAGTCGGGGATCGGGGTGCCCGCGACGGCCAGGTGCCGCCACGCCGTGCCGCTCCAGCCGAACTGGTAGATCCGTTGATGATCCGCATAGTAGGGGGTGTAGGCGGTGCCCGCGCTCACCTGCTTGGTCATGGTGTTGTTGAAGAACACGTTGCGTGGGCCGCTGGAACCGGACCACTTCACCGCCTTCTTGCCCGCCGCCCACCAGATCGGGAACCAGGTCGACGCGTCCGGGCCACCGCCGCCCTCCTCGCCACAATTGGCCGAGCAGCTGCCCGAGCGGTGCTCGTAGGGCACGGTCACCGTGTTGAGCTCGATGAGGTTGTTGCGTTCCCATCCCCCGTGCAGGTTCACATCGGAGTCGAAATCGTTGCCGATGGCCACGTTGCCGCTGGCCGACCATTGGAAGGTGAAGTGGCGCAGGTTGCGGGTGACGTTGCCGGCGTAGACCGAGTCCCACACCCGGGAGCCGCGGAAGTAACCGTTGCCGCCCTTGCCTTTGTTCCATGAGCCGTCCAGATAGTTGTCCACGATCTGCAGCCGGTAGGCCTCTTCGGTGACGATCGGGTGCGAGCCGGTCATCTCGGTGCGGATGCCGCGTACCCAGGAATTGGCAGCCCACTTGAAAACGATGCCGTGCATCTGGTCGGCCGGGGACATGTTGCCGTAGTTGTGCACCGCGTCGGCGGGGTTCAGGCCCGGCATCTCCTGGGTGAGGGTGAAGTTCTCGAAACCCACGCCCAGCACCGGATCGACGATGGGCGACGCCTTGGAGTCGTAGACAGCCCCGTCGATGGCCGCGGAACCGTCCGATGTGGACGTGACCGGAACGTCATACTCCAGCGGTTTGTCCAGGGTGATGGTGCGATTGGTGGTGTCCACCGCGGCGACTGTGAAAATCTGCTGCCGCATATGAATATTTTGGAGGGTACCGTCGGCAGGCTGGATGTCCTGCTGCGCATAGAAACTCAGCGAGTTCGCGGCGCGCACGTTGACCAGAGAGCCGGCCGTGAAGGCGGCCAGCGAGCCGCTGCTGGCCAGATACACGACGGTGTCGCCGGTGCGGGCCGCGAAGGCGGTGTCGCCCGGTTTGCCGCGCAGCTTCAACCCGGCTTTCCAATGCACGTTGACGGTGCCCTCGAACAGATCGCGCCGGTTGGCCGGGGCCGCCGCGTATTCGCTGGCGTAGCTGGAATGCACGCCGCGCGACTGCACCCGGAACAGGCCACGGCCCGGCCAGATCCAGCCGCCCTTGGCCGAACCCGAGGTCATGCCGTCTTCGTCCCAGTCGGAGCCGTCCGGGGTCAGCGCGTCATAGCGGGTGTTCGCATCCGGTCTGAACACTATGCGGGTACCGGAGACGCCGCTGCCCGCGCCCCGGATGATCAGATAGTCCGCGTCCACGCCAAGCTGCTGGGAGACTCGCAGAGTTCCAGCCGGCAGCGTGATCAGCGACAGTCTGGTGTAGCTCGCGCCGGCCGAGCAGTTCGTTCTGGCGTAGTCGATGGCGGCCTGCAACCCGGCCGAGTCGTCGGCGCTGTCGTTGGCGACCACCCCGAACTGGCTCGCTAGCTCGGCGGCCGTGATCTGGCAGGTGGCACTCGGGTTGATCTCGGCCGGGCCGGGCAGGGCGGCGCCGGCCCGGTAGCCGGCTTTGGACCAGTCGTAGAGCCCGGCGATCGGCGTGCGCCGGTTGGCCGAGGTCAGGTCCAATGAGGTCAGAGCGGCAGCCGGTCGGAGCGCGCGGCTGCCCGGATCGTGCACGGCGGCGAAGACACCGGCCATGAGCAGGGTCGCCGTCGTCGCGGCGAGCAGGCGGACGGATCGTTGAGACATCGATGCCTCCTGGGGGACGGAAAGGCTGTCGATCCGTCAGTTTGCTGACACCTTTCCATCAGGTCAATAGGCGTCTCCAAACTGACATCCCACCCACATATGTGGACACCTACCGGACTTGGTCAAAAGAAACATCGGGCGCCCCCTGGCCGGTGTGGCCGGGGGCGCCCGATGGCAACCCAGATATCAGTTTCCGGTGAGCTTGTCCTTCGTCTCGGTAAAGGAATCAGCTGCCTCCATGAGGCTCTCGCCGCCTTCGACCGCACTGCCGGCCGCCTCGAGTGTCGAGTCGACGTCGATGCCGGTGGCCTCGCTGACCTTGTCCTTCAGCTTGTCGAACAGGCCCATGGTGGATCCTCCAGTCTGGAAGGGGTGACGCGAGTCTGCGCGCCGAGTGGGCAGCCTAATAGTTCACCGCGAATATCCAAAGTTGCGCAGGAGGCGATGTTCTGGCGGCAATGCCCGCCCCGGTCAGTGCCCCTTACCTGGCCTTATCTCCAATGTGGAATGACGGTTACGATCTACGGATGCCGATCGAGTGGGTGCTGCTGTCGTACAGGCTCCCCCGTGAGCCGTCAACGCCGCGCATCGCCACTTGGCGCAAGCTCAAGCGCCTCGGCGTAGCGCAGCTCAACGACGGCCTGGTCGCCCTGCCCGATGACGCCCGCACCCGGGAAGCGCTGGAGTGGCTGGCCGTCGAGATCGCCGAAGCCGGTGGGACGGCCACGACCTGGCTGGCGCGACCCGGCATCGAGCAATATGGCCGCGACCTGGCCGCGGAGCTCGCGCAGGCGCGCGCGGCGGAGTACGCGGCCATCATCGAGGAGGCCCAAGCCGCCGCCGAGTTCGCCGGCGCCGCCCGCCGGGCTGCCAAGAAACGGCTGCAGGCCGAGTTGCATCGCATCGGCCGGCGCGACTACTTCCCGCCGCGAGAGCGGGCGGCGGCCCACGAGGCGGTGGCTGCGATAGTGGAGCCATGAAGTGGGCTACCCGTGCCAATATTCATATTGATCGTGCCGGTTGTGCGTGGCTGATCCGCCGTGAGATCGATCCGGTGGCGGAGTTCGTTTTCGTGCAGGACCCGTCGCAGGTTCCGGCCGATGCCACCGGCTTCGACATGACCGGCGTCGACCTGAGCCATCACGGGCGGGACTGCTCGTTCGAGACCATCCTGCGCCGCTATGACCTCACCGATCCGGTGCTGTGGCGCATCGCCGAGATCGTGCACGAAGCCGATCTCGACGATGAGCGGTATCACGCGCCGGAGGCGGCCGGTTTGGACGTGGTGCTGCGAGGCCTGTCCATGATCAGCGATGATGAGCGGATGCTGGCTCTGACCGGCCCCATTTTCGACGGCCTCTACGAGTTCTTCCGCCGCGAGCGGCAACTGGGACGCGAACCCGCCTAGCCCGCTGTCCGATGTGGACTGTCTAGGTGGGCCAGACGACGATGGGGTTGGCGTAGAACCACAGATCGCGCCACGGGTCGGCATTGCCGAGCGCGTCCATGGCGCGCAGCTCGCCAGGGGAGTCGTCGTCCCAGATCGCTTGATTCGCCGTTGGCTTCCCCATGATCGTGATGGTGCGGGTGGTCATGCCCCATGACGGTTCTCCGTTCGCGGAAGATGGCTTGGGGTCTTGTGCTCACCTCAGCCAAGCCGGGCGAACACTCGATGGCTCTCTCTACGCACAAGCGAACTCGGCGCACCACTTGACAGCGATGAGCGTGAGTGGTTCTGTGAACGTTCACAGCCGTCTGTGAACGTTCACAGCCCTGAGGAGGGCACTATGCTCCGCACCAGGATTCGCCTCACCGTGGCCGCCCTGACAGCCTTAGCCACGGTCGCCGTGCCCGGATCCACCCTCGCCAGCCCGGGTGGTGGTGCCGAGCTGGTCAACCCCGGCTTTGAGACCGGAGGCGCCGTCGCGGCTCCGGTCGGCTGGGCGGAGCATGGTGAGCAGGCGGCCAGCTTCACCGAGCCGGGCGGGCATTCGGGGGCGCTACGGCTCACGCACTACTCGGCGCAGGCCTACCAGGTGGTCACCTCGCAACGGCTGCAAGGGTTGCGCCGGGGGACCTACACGTTGCGGGCATGGGTTCGCTCCAGCGGAAACCAAAACTCGGTTCACCTCGCGCTGACCGGCTGTGGTGGCTCGCCGGCGCAGGTGGCGGTGCCACGTACCGGTCCGGAATGGTGGGTGCAGATCGTCCTGAGCACCCGGGTCGAGGGCGGCAGATGCACGATCGCGGTAAGCTCCGACGCCGCGGCCGGCGACTGGCTCAACGTCGACGACCTGGAGTTCACGCCGTCTTCCCGCCCAGTGGGCGATGTGGACATTCAAGGCGCCGACGTCTCGCAGCTGGCCAAGAACGAGACCTACGGCGCGGTCTACCGCGACGCCCGCGGACGCCCACGTGACGCGCTGCAGATCCTCAAAGCCAACGGCGTCAACTACTTGCGGCTCAAGGTGTGGGTAGACTCGGCCGACGACTTCCACGAGCTGGACGACATCCTGACCATGGCCCGGCGGGCCAAAGCCCAGGGCATGAAACTGCTGGTCGACTTCCACTACTCCGACGCCTGGGCCGACCCGGGCAAGCAGAACAAGCCGGCCTCCTGGGCGAGCCTGCCCTTCGAGGAGCTCAAGCAAGCGCTCTACGATCACACCTACCAGGTGCTCGCCGCGCTGCGCGCCCAGCACACCCCGGCCGACATGGCACAGCTGGGCAACGAGATCAACGGTGGAATGCTGTGGCCCGACGGGCGCTGGGACAACTGGGACGGGCTGGCTGCTCTGCTCACCGCGGGCGGCGCGGCGGTGCGAGCGGCCTCGCCGGGGACCAAGGTGGTGCTGCACCTGGCCGAGGGCGGCAACAACGGCGGTCACGTGTGGTGGTTCGACAACGCCATCGCCCGCGGGGTCACCTTCGACATCATCGCGGTGTCGCAATACGTCTACTGGCACGGCCCGCTGGGCTACCTCCAGGCGAACCTCTTCGATCTGGTGAACCGCTACGGCAAGGACGTCATGGTGGTCGAAACCGCATACGGCTTCACCACAGCCGAAAACGACCACGAGACCAACATCTTCAACCCGGCGCTGGCCGAAGCAGCCGGCTATCCGGCCACCCCGGAGGGCCAAACCCAAGCGCTGCGCGACATGTTCAACGTCGTAGCAGCGGTGCCCAACGGGCACGGGCTCGGGGTCTTCTACTGGGAACCCACCTGGACGGCGGTCGCCGGCGGCGGATGGGACCCGGCCGACCCAGCTTCCGGCGACGGCTGGGAGAACCAGGCCCTGTTCGACTACTCAGGCCGCGCCCTCCCCGCCCTCCGCGTCTTCGCCGACTTCTAGTCCAGGAAGCGCCACAGTCGGATCGACGAACGTCAGGCCACATCCTTACGCGCTACGCTCGACACGCAGACACGTTCCATTGGGATCGTGGCTTGCACAAGCTTGGCGACAAAGCACGAGCTTGCCACGCAACAGCGCACCCGCGAGGCGCGCAGGTGCGAGCTGCGGAAATGCGGGCGGAAGGTGTTGCGGTGGTTGGGATTTTGGATTTGGGTCAGTGTCTTCGGTGGAAGGTGTTGCGGCGGGGGGTTTGCAGTGGATCAAGCCAGGCTGGTGGGAGGAATTCGGGTAGGCCGTCGGCGGCGATCCGGACAAGCCATTCGCCTTGATGGATGACTCGGTGGTGGTGGCCGCAGAGGAGCACGCCGTTGTCCAGATCGGTGCGCCCGCCCAGGATCCAGTGCAGGATGTGATGTCCTTCCGTCCACTTGGGAGGACGATCACAGCCGGGGAAGGCGCATCCTCCGTCGCGTAGCACCAGGGCGCGGCGGGCGGCGCCGGTGAACAGGCGCCTTTCGCGGCCTAGGTCGAGGACCTGGCCGGTGGTGCCCAGCACGGCGGGGATGATCCCGGCGTTGCAGGCCATGCGGCGCAGGGTTTCGGGGGTGAGGCTTTCCCCGTTGTCGAGCATGCCTCGCCCGATGCGGTCGAGGAGCTCGTCGTGGCGGATGGTCACCATGACCTTGCTGGCGTCGCCGCCGCTGTCGGGCAGCTCGTCGGTGG
>NZ_BONY01000089.1 GCF_016862955.1 Rhizocola hellebori
TGCCGCGCGGGAGCTCGCGGCGAGCGACCACAACGGAGCGGCGCAAAAAATGCGACGGGTTGGGCTAGGCGAGGGCTTTGGCGATGGTGGCGGCTGCTTGCTGGATCAGGGGGCCGACTGTCTAGAAGATGGGGCGGGCGAGGACGTAGGCGATTGCCGCGATGAGCGCGGCACCGGGGAAGGTGAGAACCCAGGCGGTGACGATGTTGCCGGCCACACCCCAGCGCACGGCGGAGAGTTTCTTGGTCGCGCCCACACCCATGATCGCGGAGGTGATGGTTTGCGTGGTGGAAATGGGCCAGCCGAAGCTGGAGGCCGTGAAAAGCACCGATGAGGCAACGGTTTCGGCCGCGAATCCGGCCGGCGGGTCGAGGTCGATGATGCGGCGGCCCAGGGTGCGGATGATGCGCCAGCCACCGGCGTAGGTGCCGAGGGCGAGAACCGTTGCGGAGGACCAGAACACCCATTCTGGAATATGGGTTTTACTGTCCTGCAGGCCCGCTGTGTAGAGGGCCAGGACGACGATGCCCATCGTTTTGGCGGCGTCCTGCATGCCGTGGCCGATCGACATCGCCGCGGCCGAAAACGACTGGGCCACGCGGAAGTTTCGGTTGAGCCGGCCGGGGTGGCCGTGCCGGAAAATCCACATGACGGCCAGCATGAGCAGGGCACCTAGCACGAAACCGGCCACCGGCGAGAGCACCATCGGGATGACGATGCTGTCCACGATGCCCTTCCAGAGCACCGTGCCATCGACGCCGAACAGCGTGGCGCACAGCGTCGACCCGACCAGCCCGCCGATGAGCGCGTGCGAAGAGGAGGACGGAAGCCCGAAGTACCAAGTGATGAGGTTCCAGCAGATGGCCCCCACCACACCGGCGAAGACCACGCCGAGCGCGGTCAACCCGGTCGGCAGCGAAACTACGCCGCTGCCAACGGTTTTGGCCACCTTGGCACCGAGGTGGGCGCCGATGAAGTTGCCGATCGCCGCCATGCCCAACGCGATGCGGGGGGTGAGGGCTCGGGTGGAAACACTGGTGGCGATGGCGTTTGCGGCGTCGTGGAAACCGTTGGTGTAGTCGAAGACGAGCGCGGCCGCGATGACCGCGATCGCGCCGACAAGGAGTGAGTCCACTCAGGACTCCTTGACGGCGATAGTTTCGACGGTGTTGGCCACATGCTCGAATGCGTCACAGGCCGCTTCCAGCTCGTCGGCGACCTCCTTCATCTTCAGCACGGTCAGGGCGTCGTACTCGCCGCTGAACATGCGCACCAGCAGCATCCGGTAGGCGTTGTCGCCTTCGTTCTCCAACCGGTTGGTTTCGACCCAGTAGTCCTTCAGCCCGCTGAGGCCCTTCATCTTGGGCACACCCTTGGGACGTTTGACGCCCGGGGCGCCGATCCGCAGCCGTTCCATGGCTTCGGCGGTGATGGCGGCCTGACGGTTGAGCACATCGACGAGCTCGTGCATCTCGCGCGGCAGGATGGGCAGCTTGGTCAGGCCGTAAAGGTAGACCAGCGTGCCCACGGCCTCGAGATGATCCATGACGTCATCGAGCCCGGATCCCAGGCGGTAGATGTCCTCACGGTCGAAAGGGGTGATGAAAGTCGAATTGATCTTGTTGTACAGCTCGTGGGTGATCTGGTCGCTGTCGTGCTCCACCTCGATTAGCCGCTCGCTGACCGCCTGCACGTCGGCACCGGGCAGCGCCAGCTCGCTCAGCAACTGCGCGCCGCGGACCAGATTCTGCGCAGCCTTGCTGAACATCTCGTAGAAGGCGCCCTCACTGGGGCGAAGTGAGAACTTCACGTTTGCGACACTCCTTCTTCGATCCGCTGGCGTTCGCGTTGGGGGTCGAAGTTCGCGGGCGGATACTGCAGGTTCATGCCTTTGAACGCGTGGAGCATCAGGTGGGCCACAGCCCAGTCCCGATACCACTTGCGGTCTGCCGGCACAACGTACCAAGGCGCAAGATCAGTGCTGCAATGCGCCAGGGCATCGTGGTATGCCTCCTGGTAGGCGGGCCAATAAGCCCGGTTATCCACGTCAGCAGGGCTGTACTTCCAAAACTTCGTCGGATCGCGCAGCCGCTCAAGCAGACGCCGCTGTTGCTCCTCGAAAGATATGTGCAGCATCACCTTCACCAAGGTGACACCGGCATCGGCAAGCTCCTGTTCAAAGTCATTTATTTGTGGGTACCGGCTGAGCCATACCCGCTTCGGAGCCAGTTTGCGCACCCGCACCACCAACACGTCCTCGTAGTGAGAACGGTTGAATACCCCCACGAGCCCAGGTTTAGGCAACGCGCGGTGGATCCGCCAGAGAAAGTCATGGCGCAGCTCGGTGGCGGTGGGCGGGCCGAAGCCCACGATGTGCAGGCCCTGCGGGTTCATGGTGCCCGCCACCTTCTTGACTGTTCCGTCCTTGCCACCGCAGTCCATGGCCTGGAGCACGAGCAGCAGCCGGCGCTTGTCCTTCGGATCGGCCTTGGCGGTGGCGAACAGCATCTCTTGCTGGGTGGCGAGCTGCGCGCCGAGATCGACCAACTGCTCCCGGGCCCACGTCTTGGGGTCCTTGCGCACGGTCTTCTTTTCCGGCAGTCCGGGCGTGCCGGCGGGGTCTACTGCGGACAGCGCGAAGCCGGTGCCGACCCTCAGCAACTCCGGCACATTGGACACAGGAGGATCATCTCGCAGAACCGAACGCAGTGTCGCCGAATAGGGCAAGCCAACGGTGGAAATGCCCGGCGAAGGGCTCGGCGCCTTCGTGCAGCGCATCGAGCAAGGCGGCCGCGGAGGCTCTCGCCTGCCGGATGACCTCCTCCGGGTACCCAAACTTGCTGGCGTGCTCGCGAAACTCGTCCTCATCCACGAGCTGAACCTCGCCGGTCTCGCGGATCTTGCGCACATCCAGGTCGAGGTCGGTGATGACGACGCGGTTGCCCTCCCAGGCGGGCGGGGTGGTGATGTCGCAGTAGACGGAGGTGTTGCGGGGGGCGGCGTTGAACATGGCGGTGAACCAGCCGACATGCGGGACGAGCAACACGCCCGGAATCTCCCAAACCTTGCCCGAATCGGTGACAGTTCCGCTGGGGATCCCGAGCCACGTCCCGAAGCGGTCGCGCCCGAACAGCCGGGTCCACATGGCCCGATGGGCACTGCCGTCGAACTTGCGCATCTCGACCCTAATCAAGGCCATGCCATCATCCTATGCTTCCGCCGCGAGCTCTCCCTTTGGCGCAGCTGTCCCACCGGACCTGTAGCGTCGACGCCATGCCGGAAGCAGCCCAGCTCCTCGCCGCAGCGGTCGCCTCGGTCCCCGGCGGCGTAGCAAGGCCCGGCCAGGAGGCCATGACCCAAGCCATCGTCGACGCGGTCAAGTCCGGTGACCACCTGCTGGTCCAGGCGGGCACGGGCACGGGCAAGTCGCTGGCCTACCTTGCCCCGGCGCTGACGGTCGACGGCCCGGTGGTGATTTCGACGGCCACGCTTGCGCTGCAATCGCAGCTCGTCGAGAAGGATCTGCCCCGGCTTAGCGCGGCGGTGGCGCCGCTCATCGGGCGGGAGCCCACTTTCGCGTTGCTCAAAGGCCGCCACCACTATGTGTGCCTGGCCAAGCTGGAGACCGCCGACGAGCCCGACCCGGAGGAGGCGCTTTTCGAGCGCACCAAGTGGCTTGGCGAGGCAGGCAAGCTCGGCAAGCAGATCGTGCGGATCCGCGAGTGGGCAATGAAAACCGAGACCGGCGACCGCGACGAGCTCGATCCGGGGGTGGATGACACGGCATGGCGTTCGGTTTCCACGCCCGCGCGGGAGTGCGTGGGCGCCACCCGGTGCCAATACGGGCCTGAGTGCTTCGCTGAGCTTTCGCGGGTGCGTGCCCGCGAGGCCGACATCGTGGTGACCAACCACTCCCTTCTCTCCGTCGACATGCTCGCCGGCCGTCACATCGTCCCGCCCCACAAGCTCCTCATCGTTGACGAGGCCCACGAGTTGGCCGACCGTGTCTCCAGCGCGGCCCAGGCGGAGCTGACACCGTCCGGGGTGGACAGCACGGCCCGCGCGGCCAAGCCGCTCATCGATTCCGACCAATTCCAAAGCCTGCTTGAGGGTGCCGACGCGCTGACCGTCGGCCTGGCCGAGGTGCCGGCCGGGCGGTTGACTCAGGGTTTGCCGCCCATGCTTCGGGAGGCGTGCACGCTTCTCGATGCCGCCACCAGGTCCGCGCTCAGCTCCATCGGCGAGCTCAAGCCCGACGACCCAGACCCGGTGCGCAAGCAGCTGGCCCGAGCGCTGCTCGATGAGGTGTCGAAAACGTCGCAGCGGCTGCTGGAAAATTCGGCCCACGACGTGGCCTGGATAGAGCAGGAGCCTAGGCGGGCCCTTGTGGTGGCGCCACTGTCGGTCTCCTCACTGCTCAACGAGAAGCTCTACGACGAGCGCACGGTGGTGGCGACGTCGGCCACGCTCGCCCTCGGCGGCAAGTTCGAGTCCATCGCCAAGTCGCTCGGCGAGCCCGCCGGCTACCGCACCCTCGATGTGGGCTCCCCTTTCGACTATCCCAAGCAGGGCATCCTCTACGTCGCGGCGCACCTGCCGCGCCCCACCACCTCGGGGCTGAGCGACGCGGCCGGGGTTGAGCTGCTTGCCCTGGTCAACGCGCTGGGCGGGCGCACCCTTGGCCTGTTCTCCTCGCGCCGCGCAGCCCAGCAGGCGGCCGATCTGGTGCGCGACAAGACCGAGCTCACCGTGCTGTTGCAGGGCGACGAGTCGCTGCCGATTCTGGTGCGCAAGTTCCGCGAAGACCGCAACAGTTGCCTATTCGGGGTTATGTCGCTGTGGCAGGGGGTCGACGTGCCCGGCGACGCCTGCCAGCTCGTGGTGATCGACCGGCTCCCGTTCCCGCGGCCCGACGAGCCGTTGGCGGCCGCGCGTTCGGCCGCGGTCGACGCGGCGGGCGGCTCCGGGTTCTCTGCCATCAGCGTGCCGATTGCCGCTGTCCGGCTCGCTCAGGGCGTGGGAAGGCTCATCCGCGCCGACGCCGACCGCGGGGTCGTCGCCGTGCTCGACTCGCGGCTGGAAAACGCGCGGGGCTATGGCGCGTTTCTTCGGGCCAGCTTGCCGCCCTTTTGGTACACCACAAAGCAGGAAAAGGTCCTGGGGGCGCTCAAACGGCTGGCGAGCGACTAGAGATAGAGCCCGGTCGAGTCGGTCTCCACCCGGGAGGCGGCCACCGCGTGCACGTCGCGCTCGCGAAGCAGCACATAAGACTCGCCGTGCAGCTCTACCTCGGAGCGTTCCTCGGGGTCGAAGAGCACCCGGTCGCCGATCTGGATCGACCGCACATGTGGGCCCACTCCGACGGCCGTGGCCCAGCTCAGCCTCGTCCCCATCGAGGCCGTCGCGGGAATGACCAGCCCGGTCGACGACCTTCGTTCCCCCTCGGAGGCTTCCGTTTTGACCAGGACCCGGTCGTGTAGCAACCGAATGGGCAGGCCGGCGACGGAGTCGGTGGTGGTCACGGCGTCACAATAGCGCGGGTCAGCGCCCACGACGCCGTTGCCTAGGGTGTCGCCTCGGCCGCCTCGATACTGTCCTCCACCTCAGGTGGCGGAGACTGGGCAAGCACCCGGACGCCGGTGTTGAGGATCGCGATCAGCGGCACCGAGATGAGCGCGCCCACAATTCCACCCAGCACAAGGCCGCCGGCGATGGACACGATCACGGCGAGCGGATGGATGGCCACCGCCCGGCCCATGATCAATGGCTGGAGCAGGTGACCCTCGATCTGCTGCACGGCGATCACCGCAGCGAGCACCAACAAGGCGGTGACCACGTCGTTGGTCACCAGCGCGACCAGAACAGCAACCGCGCCCGACAGGGTGGCACCGATGATCGGGATGAACGCGGTGAGGAAGACCAGGGCGGCAAGCGGCAAGGCCAGCGGCACGTTGAGCACCCAGAGCGCGATGCCGATGCCCACCGCGTCGATAAAGGCCACCAGAACGGTCGCCCTTACGTAGGAGGTGAGCGACCGCCAGGCCGCCACACCCGCCCGGTCGAGCGGCTCACGGGCCGGACCGGGCACGAAGTTGAGACTGAACTTCCAGATCTGGCGGCCGTCGCGCATGAAGAAGAAGAGCGCGAAGATCACCAGGAACATGCCGCTGAGAATCTCCAGCGCCGTCGACGCGGTGCGGATGACACCGGTCGTCAACGTGTCCTGGTTGGCGCTGACCAATTCCTGGAGCTGGTCGACCGCCTTGCTCAGCTGAAGATCTGTCAGGTGCAGCGGACCTCGTTTGAGCCAGTCCTGGATTTTGGTCAAGCCCTCGCTGGCGTTCTGGGTGAGCTTGGGCAGACCGTCGATGAAGGCGTTGACCACCAGGGTCAGCGTGCCCACCACTGCCGCTATCCCACCGATGAGCACGATCGCGGTGGCGAGCGAGCCGTGCACGCGTGCCTTGCGCAACCGCCCGACCGCCGGCCCGAGCAAGGCCGCCAGCAGCAGGGCGATGACCAGCGGGATGATCACGACGGTGAGCAGGCCGACGACCCTCAGCAGGCCCCAGAGCACCACCGCGAGGACGATGAATCGCCAGCCCCAAGCCGCCCCAATGCGCAGCGGCCGGGAGACGAACGAGTCGTCGAAACTGCTGGTAGAGCTGTGCGAGACGCTCGGCGGGACCTGAACCTGGGCCGGAGCCGGCGGCGTCGGCTCGTCGAGCTGATCGTTTGCCTCACGCTTGGCGCGGACCTGAGCTCGGCCTGCCTCGTAGGCGCGCCGAATGTTAGCTCTGACCTGCTCGAACCGACCCACTCGCCGCCTCCTTTCCGATCTCGACCCACCACACGTTAGTAGGGATGTGCCATCGGCGACAGCTGGATAGGCAGCGGGACGACCGGCTCCGGCGGCGCGGGGACCCGGCGGGCCACGCCGTCGGGGAAGGCCATCGTGTATCCCTGGCCGTCCCAGCGGGCGGACGGCATCTGCGGATCCTGCCCGGCGAACACCTGCCGTGAGCGGGTCATCGAGTCGAGCAGCTCGCGTTCCTCGGCGAGGCTCGTCTCCAGCTGCGGGCCGTGGTCGTCGAGGCCTCTGTCCATCCGGTCTCTCACCAGCGCGAGCCGGGTCGCGGCGAACTGGAAGTCACGCATGGCCGATTTGCCCAAGTCGCCTGCGACGCGTTTGGCCCACACCCGCGCGGCGTGCCGCCTTCCGAGCGTGCCCAGCGCGGCCACCTCGGGCGGCGTGAACCACCCCGCTCGGGCATAGGGCGGCAACACCTTGAGCGTGAGCCGCCCCTCGTGGGCACGGACCCACAGGGCTATGCCGAGCATGGTGAGGAACACCGGCACCATCACCGCGACGTAGCCGTAGAGGAAGATGTAGGGACTGCGGCTCGCACTCATGATCGCCATGAGGTTCCACGCGCCGTGCAGCATCATGGCGAGGATCAGACCCGGGATAGGCGCAAGCGCCCGCACCCAGCCACTGGCCGAACGGGCGGCGAAGCCGATGCCTATGCCCGTCATCGAGGTGAACAGCGGGTGGGCGAAGCCGGACATGAAGATGCGGGCGATGAACAACCCGAACACCAGCGCCGTCCCCGACGCGGGCCCGTACTGCTCGTAGCCGGCGTTGAAGGCGTGCCCGCCGAGGTAAAGGATGTTTTCCACCATCGCGAAGCCGACCCCGGACAGTCCACAGTAGACAATGCCGTCGGTGAAGCCGGAGATGGCGCGGCGACGCGTCCATAGGATCAGCAGCGGCCCGAGCGCCTTCATCAGCTCCTCGATGAAGGGCGCCACCAGCACTCCCACCACCGAATCGGGAAGATCGAGGTAACTGGCCGCGAAGGTGTTGACGTGGTAGGCGGCGAACGTCGCCGGCGCCGCGCCCCAGGCGAAGGCGAACAGGAGATAGGTCACCGGCTCGGGCTCGTATCGGTCGAGCCACAAAAAGCAAGCCACCAGAACGGGAACCGGCAGCACGGCCGCGACCAGACCCACCGCCAGGCCGCGCGGGCCCAGGTTGAAACCGAGCGTCACCAGCATGGCCACCGCAGCGCCGCCGATCACCACGATGGCGCCGGTCAGCAGGACCCAGCGCGGGAACTGCCGCTGCTGTTTCACCGCCGGCGGCTGGGCCGGGCCCTCGGGCGCTGTGAGGTACTCCATGCGCGCAGCCTACCGAAGCCGAACGACACCCGTTATGCTCGCCGATAGGTCACGAGTGCCAGCAGATAAGCCCCGGCTTGCTGGCCGGCAACCCTCCGCCGCGGTGGGGTGCCCCGGGTGATGACCGGGCTCCAGGCGCGACGGTCGCGCCGGGCGCAAGCGCGGAGGTGCTTGGTGTCTTCCACCGACCTGTCTTTGCTGGGAATACCTGGCTTTGTCAATCTCGACTATGCCGCGACCGCACCCTGTCTCAAGGCGGCGGCCGATGCGGTCAATGAGCTTCTTCCCTGGTACGGCTCAATCCATCGCGGCGCAGGAGCGCTGTCACAGCGGTGCACCCGCGAGTACGAGCAGGCCAGGCAGACCATCGGCGATTTCGTCGGAGCGCGGGCCGAAGACCACGTCATCTTCACCCGCAACACCACCGATGCGCTGAACCTGCTGGCCCACTGCCTCCCAAGGGGCACCACCGTGATCACCTTCGGTGGGGAGCACCACGCCAACCTGTTGCCCTGGCACTATCCGGTCCGCCTGCCGGTGCCGTCATCGCCGGGCGAGGCGATCCGCTCGCTCGGCCAGGCCCTGGCCGTGAACTTCCAGACCGACGTGCTGGTCAGCGTGACCGGAGCGAGCAACGTCACAGGCGAGATCTGGCCGATCGCCGAGCTGGCCCAGATCGCGCACCGCCATGGCGCCCGGATAGCCGTCGACGCCGCGCAACTGGCGCCGCACGTTCCGATCGACCTGTCCGCTCTGGGAATCGATTACCTGGCCCTGTCCGGCCACAAGCTCTACGCGCCCTTCGGGACCGGGGTGCTTGTCGGGCGAAGCGACTGGCTTGACGCCGCGGTGCCGCTCACCAAGGGCGGTGGGGCCACGGCCCGGGTGGGCGATGCCACCCATGACGTCCGGTGGGCGACCGGCCCGGCCCGGCATGAGGCCGGAACCCCGAATCTGCTTGGCGCCGTTGCCTTGGCGAAGGTCTGCGCGACCCTCGACGCGGCGGACAGGCAGGCGCTCTTCGACAGGGAGCAACGGCTGCTCGCCCGGCTACGCGAAGGACTGTCCGAAATAGCCGGCCTGGAGGAGCTGCGCATGTTCGGCCGGGATGCCCGGCGGATAGGCGTGGTCTCCTTCGCGGTCAAGGGAAGGGACTCGGCCCAGATCGCCGAGATCCTCGGCCAGAAATATCAGATCGGTGTGCGCGATGGGCTTTTCTGCGCCCATCCGTTGGCCCGCCGGCTGTTGGGCGAGGCAAGTGTGCGGGCCGGGTGGGAAGGCGTTCCCGCGACGGCGTTGCGGGCGAGCATCGGCCTGGGCACCACCGAGGCCGACGTCGACGCCCTCATTCACGCCCTGGCAGCCGAACTGAACGCACCGCACGATGCGCTTCTTCTGGAGTCAGCCCTGTCGCGCTGATCAGATCGCTTGCGGTGGAACGGATCTGCGCCGCGACTACGCTTCCGGAAAAGCCGAGGCCTTTATGGTAGGCCTCAGCACAGGCGCGCACCGCTTCGAGCGCGGCCTCTCGCGCCCGTACTGGCTCCGTGCCCTCCGCCAGCTCCCGCTTCAGGTGGGTCACCGATTCCGCGAGCGCGCCGACGGCCACGATCAGGCTTGGTGGGGTGTGCTCGTCGTCGCTGACCATCGACAACCCGCGCCGCACCAGCACCCGCGTGTTGCGCAGCGCCCGCGCCACATGGTTGTAGGACTCAAGGTATTGGGCAAGCGCCCCCCGCTTGCCCCAGCGCAGCGGCGCGACCATCGAGATCTCCCGCCCCGCGTTCAGCGAATCGTTGAAGGCACGCAGTTTCGTCTCGGCCCCGCGAAGCCCTTCCAGCGCTTCGGTCGCCAGCGCGGAATCCCTGCGCTCCAGCGCTTCTGCCGTCTCCTTGAGCCCTTTCGCCAGCGCCTCCAGCACCGGCCCGGCCGCACGTTTCACCACGGTCAACGGATTGAGTGGCAGCAACAGCGCCATCACCGCGACCCCGACCGTTCCGCCCACGACGGCGTCGACGAACCGGCTGAAGAAGTAGTCGCTTTGAAACGGAGTCAACGTCGCCACGAGCGTTGCCGAGGTGGCAGCCTGAGTCACCAACGGCCCCGACCCACCAACGAACACGGCCAACAGGATGGCCAGCCATACCACCAGCGAGATCTGCCACCACCCGCTGCCGATCGTCACGATCAGCGCTTCCCCGAGCAGAATGCCGACGGCGTTGCCGACCACAATCTCGAAGGCGCGCCGCAGCCGTTGCCCGATCGACACCGCGAGCACCACCATCGCCGCGACCGGGGCGAAGAAGGGCAGGGTATGACCCAGCACATGGTGGGCCACAAACCAGGCCAGCCCCGCCGCGACCGCCGCCTGAACAGCCCACCCCGCGGCGAGCCGCACCCGGTGCACCCGATCGCGCAGCGTGTCCTTGGAACGCTGAGTGATCACCGTGGACAGCGAACCGCCGACCCGGCCCGGTTCGGCCGTCATAGCGCCAAACGTAACCTTGCGGCATGTCCCTGGAAGCGCGATTCGTAGACTCGGCCCGCCAGGCGGGCGCCACCGCCACCGATATCGCCTTGCGAGCCGTAGCCGCCGAGCTGACAGCCCGCTGGTCCGAGCCGCATCGCAGCTACCACAATCCGGCCCACCTGCGGGCCGTGCTTGACGAGGTCTCCCACGATCCCATCGCCGCGCTCGCCGCCTGGGGCCACGACGCCATCTACGATCCCCGATCGCCGGCCAACGAGGAGCGCAGCGCCCAGCTGCTTGCCAGCTTGCTCTCCCGCTGCGGCCTGCCCTCCGAGACCATTTTCAAGGCCTATCACTTGGTACTGATGACAGCCGGCCACGCGCCCGACGACTCCGACCACCGCGGCCAGCTACTCGCCGACGCCGATCTGGCAATCCTCGCCACCCCATGGCCCGACTATCAGTCCTATGTAGACGCAGTCCGCGCCGAATACGCTCATGTCCCGCCGGAGTTGTGGCGCATCGGCCGCGCCGCCGTCCTCTCCAACCTGCTCGAGCTACCGGCCCTGTTCCGCCTGCACCCCGAGCGCGAAGAATCAGCCCGCGCCAACCTCGCCCGAGAACTCGCCACGCTCACAGAAGACCCACCCGCGTGACGGCGCCGCCCCGCTCGGCGTCCCAAAACAGTTCACCACCGACGGACTAGGACTCGGCTCCGGCCCACTCGGGCTAACCCCCGGCCGCGGCACCACCCTGTCACAACCCCCCGTGAGCAAAGCCAAGATCACAAATCCCAGCGCCCACCTCATGACGCGAACCTAGCTCAAATCTCCGCCAGCCTGAACATGACCTTTCCTCGGTTCTCGGGATATCCCATCCCGCGATAGAAGCCGAGCGCCAGCTGGTTGTCGGCATCGGCGGTCCACTCCACACGGCGGCAGCCGCTCTCGGTGGCAATCTCGATCAACCGGTTCATCAACAGCGTCGCTACGCCTTTGCGCCTTGCGGCTTCCGAGACGTACAACTCCTTGAGATACAAGGACTGTGTCAGCCCCACGGCCGGCCAGAGAAACGAATAGGCCGCCATCCCTACCACCCAACCGCTGTCCTTGGCCAGGATGACGTAGGCAGCCGGGTGCTCTCGGAACAGCATTTCGGTGATCTGCCGCTCTCGTTCATCGACGGGCTCGAACTCGGTACCACCGTAAAACCGGTCGAGCTCCTCCATGAGGTCCGCGATGGCCCGAGCATCCCCTCGTTGGGCATCGACTACGACGATCACTTCGGTTCGCCTCCCTTTGACATCAACATGAGTAGATCGCGCAGTTCGCGGGCAGCGGGTGCGACCTGATGGCGGGTCGGCAGCGATTGCCATATCTCGCGTGCCCGCAGCCAGGCCAGACCGCAGCGCTGCTCCTCGGTCAGGTCGAGCAGGGCACCTGCGGCCGCCTGCATTGCCTGGTCCAGCTCTCCGTCATAAGCAAGGCACGCGGCGCCGTCCAAGCGGACCAGCGCACGATCGAGGTAGTCACGTTCTGGATAGAGCGTGAGCGCTTCCCGCTGGGCGGCGAGGGCCAGTTCGGTGTCATTCAGGTGGGTGTAGGTGTTGCCAGCGTGGAAACGCAGTTGCGCCTCGTTATATCCAAAGGCCGAGGGCATCCGGGCATCCAGATCGAGCACAGCGACAGTTGCCTCCGCCTTATCCAGCGCCACCTTCGCCTCCTGCCTGCGACCCAACACACCATGCACCCTGGCCTCAAGTGCTGCCGCGAGCGGTAGACCGACACAGATCATCCGGCCCGCGATCGCCTGGGCGTGGCGCGCCACCGCCACCGCCTCGGCCAGATTGCCCGCGTAGTAGTGAACGTAGGCCTCTTGAGCGTGCACCCATGAGCGGGTAGCTATGTCTCCCGCTTCATCTGCGGCCACGCGAGCAGTACGGGCCCAATTCCGAGCAGCCAATGGCTCATCGAGCTTGATGAGGGTCAGGAACATCAGCCCGGCCATTTGAGCCGCAGTCCGGGTAAGTCGCCTCAGGGCCAACGCTGAATGGCGACGCTCCAACAGCCGCTGCAGATCGGCGAAGTCCGTTGCCAGCTCGGCCAACATCAGGGCCGCGGGCCGGAAACGAGTCGCTTGTCCGTGGGTATGAACAGTGAGTTCCCACTCGTCCAATCCAGCCTCACTAACATTTCCGATGCTTATGGCGTCGTGAAGCGCTCGGCGTAGAAGCTCGACTGAGTCCAGTGCCGACTCCCCGGTGAGCTGTGGCCGAGCGTAGGTGATTGTTGGCTCTGCCTCGCCACGCGCTAGTCTCAGCTCCGCCTCGCTCAGCGGCTGGCCAACCAGCATCTCGAAGGCATAGCCCCAGTGCAGCGCAGCCACCCGCTGCGCCACGGGTCGCGCACTAGCCACCTTTCCCGCCATCCAGCGCGAGAGGTGGCGGGGAGACAGCGTGACCTTCTCGCCCTGCTCTCTGCCGGTGTGCTCAAACGCGGAGCAGTTCTCCTCGATCGTTCGACGGCTGCGACGAACGAGCTGCTCGAGAAGCGTTCGCGGCAACGGCCGATCCATGACCACCACGGTAAAGCGGCATCGTTCGGCGCACGAGAGCCGGGAAGCACATCGGCGGAAAAGTCATCTCAATGTCATGACTATGTCTCTATATCGGCTGGTGACGGTCGTCGCTATGACCGCCAGCGACCTACAAGAGTGGTGGCGATATCGAAGCGGGATGCCAAGCCTCAAACCATTTGGGACCTATTGGCCCGACCGGTTCTCGATATCACCTGAGGCCACCAGCCACGACGGTCACGCCAGGCTCGCACCCACGCATGATGTCACCCGGCCGGTGGCCTCGCTCAACTCGTCGAATCTCATGCGGCCGGCGCAGGACCGGCCTCGAGGCTGATCGGAGCTGCCATGAAACGCCCACAGACGACAACGCCGTCATGGAACAACTCAACGACCGTCGTACAGGTGCTGCGAGATTCGATGGTGAGGCTCGGATGGGCGACCGAGCCATCGGCAATTCCGTGTAGCGATCGGGATTCAGAGCAGTTGCCAAAGCGTCCCTTCGATACAGGCGTGGGGTGGTGGCGATGAGTGTGTGGACAACGCGGGCGGACGAACTCGTCAGCTTTGGCGACCTCGTGGCGCTCAGCGTCCTCGATCGCTCAGATGCGGTCGGCCGCATTGTGGCGGCGCATGACGAAGGCCTTATCCAATGCGTGCTCGTGCGGGGCAACAGCGTCAGACCCGGCGAGTTGGTCGAGGTCGAGGAGCATCAACTACTCCTGCGCGTTTTCCGGTAGGGAGTACGGCATGACCGCGCGCCATCTCCGGTTGGTGGTCTCGAACCAAAGTGCGGCACAGCCCTGCAGCTGCCGGACGTGGAGGCATCTCGATCGAATCACTCGCGACCTGATCATTTGCGACTTCATGCTGTGGGCGGGCCTACTGCACCAAGTGCACCTCAAGATGATGGCTCGCGGGGAGCACGTGGCTATCGACGAATTGTCGGCGGCCGAATTTTCCAAAACTCGACGTGTGATGACCGAAATCTGTACATGGGCGGAGTGCGCACGTGTGACCCTGGAGCTGAGGTCTGCCAGTCTTTGGGGATCTGAGGCAGAACAATTGACGCGGTCTTTTGAGTCGCTGGGCTTTGAACCGGACACGAGCGCTGGCTTGTTCTTCGCACAACGAGCGATGGTCCGGTACCCAGGAAAAGGGCAGGGGCATCACCTGCCTTGACGACCGTCTGCCACCAGCTCAAACGCGCTTCGCGCGACGCTCCTAACCCACAGTTTTGCGGGAGCATACGCAGGGCCCCGCGAGCGTGGGTTAAGACAGGTGTTTGGGGCGGCGGAGGCCGGATTGTTGGAGGCGGATCGCTATCTCCTTGGTGGTGATCAGGGTGGCCCCGAGCCAGCGCGCTGCGGCGAAGCGCTCGGCGGGGATGTCGTAGTGGTCTCGGTCGAAGGCGCGTTTGGGGGCGCCTAGCAGTTCCGCGAAGGCGTGGAGCTCCGCGAAGGAGACGTCGCTGACCAGGTGAGACCAGAGCCGGCCGTGGGCGGGCCACCTCGGGTGGTCGACGTAGATCACGCCTCCACGCTAGCGTGCGAAAGGTGACCATCCTTGACGGGCTTCCCGGCGCTCTCACCGATCCTGATCTGCTCACCTCTTACCGACGCGACGAGGCCGACCTCTGTGAAGCGGGGCAGCCGCTAGCGGTGGTCCGGCCGACCACGACCGATGAGGTGGTGGCAGTGGTCAAATGGGCGGCGCAGCACGGGGTTCCGGTGGTGGCGCAGGGGGCGCGGACAGGGCTCGCGGGTGGGGCGAACGCTGTGGACGGCTGTCTGATCGTGTCGATGGTGAACATGGACAGGATCGTCGAGGTGGATCGGTCCAACCGGATCGCGGTGGTGCAGCCGGGGGTGGTCAACGCGGCGCTGAGCCGGGCCGTCGCCCAGGTGGGGCTGCGCTACCCACCGGATCCGGGGTCGTGGGAGACCAGCACCATCGGGGGCAACGTGGCCACCAACGCGGGTGGGATGTGTTGCGTGAAGTACGGCGTGACCACCGAGTACGTGCTGGGCCTTGAGGTGGTGCTAGCTGATGGCCGGGTGCTGCGCACCGGCCGGCGCACGCCCAAAGGCGTCGCCGGTTACGACCTGACCCGGCTCTTCGTCGGCTCGGAAGGAACCCTCGGCATCATCACCGAGATCACCGTGGCGCTGCGGCCGGCCATCGCCGACCCGCTCACGCTGGTCGCTGTCTTCCCGAACACGGCGTCGGCAGGCGACGCCGTCAACCGCATCTTCACGGCCGGGCTGGCCCCGGCCCTGCTCGAACTGCTGGACCAGGTGCATCTGGCGGCCATTGAGCGGTACCAGCCGATGGGGTTGAACACGCAGGCAAAGGCGCTCCTACTGGCGGCGGCCGACCGCACCGAAGACCTGGACGCGATAGCGCAGCTGTGCCGCGACGCGGGCTCGGGCGAGGTATGGCAGGCCACCGACGCGACCGAGGCGGCCGAGCTGTTGCAGGCCAGGCGAAGGGCGCATCCGGCGATGGAGAAACTGGCGATGGAGACCTATGAGCACGGCGGTCTGATCATCGATGACATTGCCGTGCCCCGTACCCGGCTGGCGGAGCTGCTCGACTCCATCGAGCTGATAGCCGCCAAACACGGTGTCACCGTTGGGGTGGTGGGTCACGCGGGCGACGGCAACCTGCATCCGAACATCGTTGTGAACCGCGACGATCCGGACAGTGTCGCGGCGGGCCACCGGGTCTTCGACGAGATCATGGAATGCGGCCTGGCGCTGGGCGGAACGTGCACCGGCGAACACGGCGTGGGCCTGCTCAAGCGCGACTGGCTCGCCACCGAGCTAGGCCCGGTCGGCCTCGACGTGCAACGGGCGATCAAGACCGCCCTGGATCCAGCGAACCTGCTCAACCCCGGAAAGGTATTGCCGCTTTAGCAGGAGCAGGAGTTCTAGCGCTGCCGCTGGTCTCTGGACTGAGCGATCTTGAAGCCACGCTCTTTCGGCTTCAAGATCGCGAGGGAAGACGCTAGCGGCGACTTGCTTTAGCAGGAGCAGGAGTTACAGCCGTGCGGGCTGCATCGGCGGTCAGGTCGTCGGGCATGCGCTGTGACTCGCGTTCGGCGTCGACCCGGTCGAGATAGGCCTTGATCTCCTCCTCGGTGGTGGACCGGGACCAGCCCAGCTCGGCCGCCATGAGCTGGGCGGCCTGGCGCGCTGTTTCCACCCCGCGATGGGAGGTCTCCATCGAGATCCTGGTGCGCCGGGCGAGCACGTCGACCAGATGGCGGGCCCCCTCGGCACGGGCCGCGTAGACGACTTCGGCCGCCACATATTCCGGGGCGCCCGGCAGCGCGTCGGCAAGCTCGGGCCGCTCATCGATGAGCGTGAGCAGCTCGGTGGTCAGCGCGCCGTAGCGCTCCAGCAGATGCTCGATGACACCCACACTCACGCCGTGCTTGCGGGCGAGGTCGGCGCGGTCGCGCCAAAGCGAGGCAAACCCGTCTGCACCAAGCAAAGGAAGCTCATCGGTGGCACTCGGCCTGGTGCCGGGCAGGCGGCGGGCGGCCCGGTCGACCACGTCCTCGGCCATCACCCGATAGGTGGTGAACTTGCCACCGGCCACCAGCAACAGCCCGAGCAGCGGCTCGACCACGGCATGCTCACGCGACAGCGCCGAGGTGCTCTCCTCCTCGCCGGACAGCAGCGGGCGAAGCCCGGCGTAGACACCCTCGATGTCAGCGGTGGTGAGCGGGCGCTCCAGCACCTCGTTTACCTGATCGAGCAGATATTGGATGTCCTTGGCCGACGCCGCCGGGTGCGAGCGATCAAGCGCCCACTCGGTGTCGGTGGTGCCGATAATCCAATGCCCGCCCCAAGGGATGACGAACAAAACCGATTTGGGGGTACGCAAAATCAGCCCGACCTCGCCCGTAATCGCGGACCGTGGCACCACCAGATGCACGCCCTTGGAGGCCCGCACCCGCAACCCCACCTTGGCATCGGGCAGCCACGAGGACACGTCGCTGCTCCACACCCCGGTCGCGGCGATGACCGTCTTCGCCCGGACCGTGAACTCCTCCTCGCCGTCGCGCACCACCATGCCGGTGACCTCGCGGGCCTCGCGGACGAGACCGATCGCGCGGACCCCGGTGACCACGGCCGCGCCGAGGCTCGCCGCCGTGCGCGCCAGCGTCACCACGAATCGAGCATCGTCGACCTGACCGTCGTAATAGCGGATGGCCCCCGCCACGGTGGCCTCGCGCAGCGAGGGGAAGAGCCGTCTCGCCCCCGCCGCGGTCAGGTGCCGATGCCTCGGCATGCCGCGGTGGCCGGCCGTGCCGGCGAAAGCGTCGTAGAGCACCAGCCCGGTGCCGTAATAGAAGCGCCGCCAGACCTTGCTGAGCAGACCTTCCTGCGGCAGCGGCGCGAGAAACGGGATCGGGCGCACCAAGTGCGGCGCAAGCAGTGTCGCAAGCAGACCGCGCTCACGAAGCGCCTCGTGCACGAGCGGGAACTCCATCTGCTCCAGGTAGCGCAGGCCGCCATGGATGAGTTTGGACGATCGCGATGAGGTGCCGCTGGCCAGATCGGCCCCCTCCACCAGGGCCACCTTCAGCCCGCGCGACGCGGCGTCGAGCGCCGCCCCGGCTCCGGTGACCCCACCACCGACTACGAGCACGTCAAAGGTCTCTTGCCGGAGTCGCTGCAGGTCGGCTAATCGCCGCTGCGGGGACAGGGCGCCTGCCGCGTACCGGGACTCGCTGCGATTGCGCACCTGCCCACGGTACCTTGCGAGGGTGACACCGCCAGTGGCTCCTCCGCCCAGAGCCGACTCCCACACCGGGGCGATCGTCGCGGCCGTCCTCACCGGCCTGTGGCTCGTAGTCGTGGCTGCCTTCAGCCAATACGGTGGCTGGTTGTTCAGCCAGGTCATGCTCGCGCTCGGGCTCGAGATGCCCGGGTTCAGCTGGCCGGTGATCGGTCTGGTGGCGATGCTGTTCGCCGGTGGCCCGGCGCTGGCGCTCGCCCTCATCCCGCGGCTTCCAGCGGTACGCGAGTGCGGGCGGGCCTGGGCCATCGGGTCCGGCGCGCTCGGGCTGGGGACGGGTCTGCGTGCCATCCCCGGCACGGAAAACGAGTGGTACCTGTTCGCTCTGGCGGCCTGGGCGGGCATCGGCTACCTGGTCTTCCGGCGGCGGGCCCGCTTCTCGTGGTGGGGTGTCGTGGCCGGACTGATCGTCCTGGTCCCCTTCCTCTGGGTGGGCGCCCTGGGCGGCGTCACCGACACCCTGCTCGCGGTGCTCGCCGCGATCGCCGTCGGCGGCCTGGCAAGCTCCACTTTGGACACAGTCTTCTTCGACGTCTTCGAGCCGAGCCGGGCCCGCCGGATCTGGCTGGGCGGGCTCGCCGCCGGCGTGGCGCTGGCTCTGATCGGCGCCGGGGCGGGTGGCAACGGCGTCCAAATCCTTATGCTGCTTGTGCTTCCGCCGCTCGGCTTCGCCGCCGCGGCGCTGCGCAGCACGGGAGCGCTGGTGGGCATCGCCGCCTTCGGCCCGCTGGCTTTCGTCGACCCGGTCGAGGTCAACTTCTTTCTGCTCGAGCGCGACATCCCGTTCTGGGCCTTTACCGCTTCCGCCATCGCCTGGTCGGTGGGGCTCGTTTTCGGCCTGGGCTATGGGCTGGCGTCGCGTCCGCTCGAGGCGGCCCGCCGCCCGCTCGCGATCGGCACGGCCGTGGTGGTGGCGCTCGGGGCCGGCGCGGTCTACGCCGTCGCGGGCCAGCCCGGCTTCTACGGCGACCAGCTTTTTGTGGTGATGAAAGAACAAGCCTCGCTCGCTGGGCTGCCCACCACGACCGGCCTCGGTCCCGGACGAGACCAGCGCGTGGAGGCCGTCTACCGCCGCCTGGTCGAGCACGCCAACCGCACCCAGGCGCCGCTGCGCGCGCAGCTGGATCGCTGGAAGCTGAGCTATCAGCCCTACTATCTGGTCAACGCCATCCTGGTCAACGCCGGGCCGGAGGTGCGAGCCTGGCTCGAGCTGCGCGACGACGTCGACCGCGTTCTGCTCGACCAGCGCCTGCGCCCGCTGCCGCAGCCGGTCGGGCAGACGGTGGGCGATATCAAGCAGCCACCCGCTGCCCCGGAGTGGAACCTGCAAATGATTGGCGCGCCTGGAGTGTGGCCGCGAAGTCAGGGGCAGCAGATCGTGGTGGGAAGCTCCGACTCCGGGGTGGACGGAAAGCATCCCGCGCTCGCCTCGGGCTTCCGGGGTGGCGACGACTCCTGGTACGACCCGTGGAATCACACCACCTTCCCGGTCGACCACGGCGGGCACGGTACCCACACCATGGGCACAGCCGTTGGCAAGGAACGTGTTGGGGTCGCACCCGGCTCGCAATGGGTGGCCTGTGTGAACCTGGACCGCAATATGGGCAGCCCCTCCTTCTATCTGGACTGCATGCAGTTCATGCTTGCGCCGTTCGCCATCGGCGGCAACGCGTTCACCGATGGCCGGCCCGCGCGGGCGCCGCATGTGCTCACGAATTCGTGGGGTTGCCCGCCGATGGAGGGCTGCGACATCGAGCTGACCCGGCCCGCCACCGATGCCCTTGCCGCCGCTGGCATCGCCTTCGTCGCCGCGGCCGGAAATGAGGGCGACCGCTGCGGTTCCATCGACGCGCCGCCCGCGACCGATCCGGCTGCCTTCACGGTGGCCGCGGTCAACGAGGATCGTGAGGTCACCAGTTTCTCCAGCCGCGGTCAGCCGGCGTCTGGCAAACCGGACGCCTCGGCCCCGGGCGCCCAGGTGCTCTCGGCGATGCCGGGGAACACCTACGGCGTCCTTGACGGCACCTCGATGGCCACCCCGCACGTGGCCGGGGCCCTGGCACTGCTCTGGTCGGTGCGCCCGGAGTTGGTGGGCGACCTCGACCGCAGCTTCGCCCTGCTGCGCGAGACCGCCACTCCGGTGTCGGGCAGCCCGACCTGTGGCGATCTGGAAGACGCCGGCGCGGGCATCATCAACGTCGAGCGCGCGGTGCTCGCCGCCGCCGGGTAGTCTCCCCTGCCGTGGACCTTGCTTTGCTGACGGATTTGGCCAGGCGCTGCCTGCTCGCAGGCGGAGACGCCGAGGAGGCCGAGTCGATAGTGACTCTGCTCTCCCGTAACGGTTCTGCCGTTGCCCGCTACGAGGGCGACACCCTGATCGGGGCGGCGTTACTCAGCGTGGGCCGCAAGCATCCCAGCGCGGGCCACTTGGATCTGCTCCTGGTGGATCCGGCTCACCGCCGTCGCGGGGTGGCCCGCTCAATGCTGGCCGAGGTCGAGCAGGAGGCGCGCAAGCGCGGCTTGGAGAGCCTCAAGGTGACCGGCAACGCGCCCGATTACGTCTGGCCGGGTGTCGACGTTCGTTACACGGCAGCCATTTGCGCCCTTGAGGCGGCGGGCTATGCGCGCACAGGCACCGCGTGGAACATGACCGCGCCGTTGCCCGTGCCGGGCCCGGCGCGCACACCGCCCGCCGACGTCACCGTTCGCCGCGCGGGCGAGCAGGACATGGCCGCACTGGTGGAAATGATTGGCGCGCAATGGGGTCCGGCTTGGGTAACCGAGGTGCAGCGGGCGGCCGGCGTCCACCTCGCGCTGCGCGACGGCCTTCCGATCGCTTTCGCCGCTTGGGGTGGCTGCCGTCCCAGCTGGTTCGGGCCGATGGGAACGCTGCCCAGCGCGACCGGGCTGGGCCTGGGCGGGGTGCTGTTGCGCCACTGCCTTGACGACCAGGCCGCGCTCGGCATGGCCAGTGCCCAGATCGGCTGGGTGGGCCCGGTGCCGTTCTACTCCAACGCGGTCGGCGCCTACATCGAGCGGGTCTTCTTTCTCTTCGAGAAAACGCTCTAGTTCGTCCCTTTTGTCCGGCAGGATTAAGGGATGACGCGGGTCGAACCACTTGAACCTCACCACCCCGGAACGGCGATCCTGGTAGCTGCTGCCGCTGCGGTCGGTGGCTTCCTCTTCGGCTACGACACCTCGGTCATCAACGGCACCGTGGACGCGCTCGAGGAGACCTTCAACCTCAACAGCGTGGTGCTCGGTTTCGTCGTCTCCTCCGCCCTGCTCGGCTGCGCGGTCGGGGCCTGGTTCGCCGGGCCGCTGGCCGACCGGCTCGGCCGGGTCCGGGTCATGCTCATCGCGGCGGGCCTGTTCATCGTCAGCGCCATCGGCTCCGGGCTCGCCTTCGCCGCCTGGGATCTGACCATCTGGCGGATCATCGGCGGCCTCGGCGTGGGTGCGGCAAGCGTCATCGCTCCCGCCTACATCGCCGAGATCTCGCCGGCCGCCATGCGCGGCAGACTCGGCTCGCTGCAACAGCTTGCCATCGTCTCCGGCATCTTCGTCGCGCTTCTCGTCGACTATCTGCTGGCCGAATCCGCCGGCGGCGACGCGGCCGCGGACGTGCCATGGGGAGGCCCGGCATGGCGCTGGATGTTCGTCTCAGCGGCGCTGCCCGCCATCATCTACGGCGTGCTCGCTTTGCAAATTCCTGAGTCTCCCCGGTACCTGGTAAGGCGTGGCCGAATTCCAGAAGCTCGCAAGGTCTTGCAACGCGTGATCGGCGGGGATGTCGATCTGAAGATCCGCGAGATCCAGGAGACCCTGGTCGGCTCGCAAGACAAGGTGCAACTCAAAGAACTGCGCGGCCCGCGCTTCGGCCTGCAAGCCATCGTCTGGGTCGGCATCCTGCTCTCGGTCTTCCAGCAGTTCGTCGGCATCAACGTGATCTTCTACTACTCCTCCTCGCTGTGGGCCTCGGTCGGCTTCAGCGAGTCCAGCTCCCTGCTGATCACCGTGATTACCAGTATTACCAACATTGTCACCACCCTGATCGCGATCGCGCTCGTGGACAAGGTCGGCCGCAAACCCCTCCTCCTCGTGGGCGCGGCCGGAATGGTCATCACGCTGGGCACCATGGCGTGGGCGTTCTCCACCGCCACCCTCAACGCCGACGGAGATGCCATCCTCGGTGACACCCAGGGCAAAATAGCGTTGGTAGCGGCCAACCTCTACGTGGTCGCCTTCGGAATGAGCTGGGGCCCAATCGTTTGGGTGCTCCTCGGCGAAATGTTCAACAACCGGATCCGGGTGACCGCGCTCGCCGTGGCCGCCGCCGCCCAATGGCTCGCCAACTGGCTCATCTCCACGACCTTCCCCGCGCTGGCCGACATCGGGCTCACCTTCGCCTACGGCCTCTACGCCACCTTCGCGGCACTGGCGTTCTTCTTCGTCCTCAAGGCCGTCCGAGAAACCAAGGGCCGAGAACTGGAGTCCATGTAAGCAAAAGAGCCGGACCCCTTTCGGGATCCGGCTCTTTGGTGTTGCTAGGACTCAGAAGTCCATGTCTCCGCCGCCGGGGCCAGCGGGAGCGGCAGCTGCCTTCTCCGGCTTGTCCGCGACAACGGCTTCGGTGGTGAGGAAGAGACCGGCGATCGAGGCCGCGTTCTGCAGCGCCGAACGGGTCACCTTCGCCGGGTCGATGATGCCGGCCTTGAGCATGTCCACGTACTCGCCGGACTGGGCGTTGAGGCCCCAGCCGATCTCGAGGTTGCGAACCTTCTCAGACACAACGCCACCCTCGAGGCCCGCGTTGACGGCGATCTGCCGCAGCGGGGCGTCGAGCGCCACCTTGACGATGTTGGCACCGGTCGCCTCGTCGCCGGACAGGTCCAGCTTGTCGAAGGCGGTCTTGCCGGCCTGCACCAGAGCCACGCCACCACCGGCGACGATGCCCTCTTCGACGGCGGCCTTCGCGTTGCGAACGGCGTCCTCGATGCGGTGCTTGCGCTCCTTGAGCTCGACCTCGGTCGCAGCGCCAACCTTGATGACCGCAACACCGCCGGCCAGCTTGGCCAGGCGCTCCTGCAGCTTCTCGCGGTCGTAGTCGGAGTCCGACTTCTCGATCTCGGCGCGGATCTGGTTCACCCGGCCGTTGATCTGCTCCGGGTCGCCGGCGCCCTCAACGATGGTGGACTCGTCCTTGGTGACCACGACCTTGCGGGCGCGGCCGAGCATGTCGAGACCAACGGTGTCGAGCTTGAGGCCGACCTCTTCGGAGATGACCTGGCCACCGGTCAGGATCGCGATGTCCTGCAGCATGGCCTTGCGGCGGTCACCGAAGCCGGGGGCCTTGACGGCGACCGACTTGAAGGTGCCACGGATCTTGTTGACGATCAGGGTGGCCAGAGCCTCGCCCTCAACGTCCTCGGCGAGGATCAGCAGCGGCTTGCCGGACTGCATGACCTTCTCGAGGATCGGGAGCATGTCCTTCACGTTCGAGATCTTGCCGTTGTAAATGAGCAGGTAGGGGTCCTCAAGGACCGTCTCCATGCGCTCGGTGTCGGTGATGAAGTACGCCGAGTTGAAGCCCTTGTCGAAGCGCATACCCTCGGTGAGCTCGAGCTCGAGGCCGAAGGTGTTGCTCTCCTCGACGGTGATGACGCCTTCCTTGCCGACCTTGTCCATCGCCTCAGCGATGATCTCGCCCACGGTGGTGTCCGCGGCGGAGATCGACGCGGTCGAGGCGATCTGCTCCTTGGTCTCGACGTCCTTGGCGAGCTTGGCCAGCTCGTCGATCACGGACGCGACAGCGGTCTCGATGCCCCGCTTCAGGGACATCGGGTTCGCGCCGGCCGCGACGTTGCGCAGGCCTTCCCGAACCAGCGCCTGGGCCAGGACGGTCGCCGTCGTCGTGCCATCGCCGGCAACGTCGTCGGTCTTCTTCGCGACCTCCTTGACCAGCTCAGCGCCGATCTTCTCGTACGGGTCCTCGAGCTCGATCTCCTTGGCGATGCTCACACCATCGTTGGTGATGGTGGGGGCTCCCCACTTCTTCTCGAGCACGACGTTGCGGCCCTTCGGGCCGAGCGTCACCTTTACAGCGTCGGCGAGGATGTTCATTCCCCGCTCGAGGCCACGGCGCGCCTCTTCGTCGAACGCGATCATCTTGGCCATAACGGCGTTGTCCTCCTGGACAAATCCGAGGTCGGGCGGCTAGCCCGCGACGACCGGCTGCCACCATTCAGCAGCCCCGCCGCACCGACTTCTTGTTCGTGTTTGGCACTCCCCTGAGGAGAGTGCCAATCACTTGTTTAGCACTCTCACCCTGCGAGTGCAAGCTGTTGCGACGGGTTCGCGAGTTCGTCAGCCAAAGTTCGCGCTGTGGCCGGGCCTTCCCATCCGCGCTGCTCCGTATAGGTGAGCAGGATCCCACTGAAGATCAGCATGGTCAGCGGCAGCTCGATGATGATGCCCAGTGTGCTGGAGATCGCTGCGGCACCCATGATCACCGCGATCTCGCCGGTGTTGCCGGCCACAGCCGAGCCCACCTGATCAAAAATGGTCGTCACGCCGTTGGCGACGAAGGTGGCGACGAGAAGCAGAGCCAGCCGCCCCAGCACCCGGCCAAGGTTGTTGTTGAAGATCGAGAACGTCCGGCCAATCGGATTGCGGCGCTCGAACAGGTAGATCGGGCCGAACAGGGCCGTGGCCGCATACACATAGAAGGCGGGCAGAATGCACGCCACGAATCCCAACAGGATCAGCAGGCCCACGACGAACTGCCAGCCGAACAAGCCCCATCCGCGGCGGAACCCGTAGCCGAGCGACTCCCCCAGCCGAACTTGGTAACCGGCGGCCTGCCGGGTGACCGCGTACGTGGCCGCGGCATAACCGGCCATCTGTACATAGATGAGGATGATGATCGCCACGAACGCGCCCGCGACAATAATCGGGATGCTGGCCGAGAGCGCCTCCGCATTGAACTCCGCGCGCGACGGACCGGTCGGCAACACCGTGCCCAGCGCGAGAACGACACCGACCGCCGCCATCACGGCAAGGGCGATGGTGGGAACCAGATGGGTGATGGCGAAGATGGCGGCCATGGATTTCCAGCTGCGCTTGAAAAGTCCACCGATACGGGTGAACCAGCCGTTGATGCCGGAGTGCGGCGGGTTTACCAAAGGATCGTTAGGGTCGGGGCCACCCGGATAAGGCTGCAGATAAGCGTCGGCCGGTGGCAAATAGCCTTGCGGCACATGGTTTTGAGGCGCATAGGGATCGGTCACTGTGGCTCCGGTTGATGGGTGAAGGGCCCACAGTATGCACCGAAAGAGCGATGGGCGCGGCCCCACGTGGGTAAGCCGAGCCCATCGCTCGTTAGAGAAGTCTTTGAGTTACGTGGGTCAGCCGATGACCCGGACCGCCTCCGCCTGCGGACCCTTCTGGCCCTGCGCGATTTCGAACTCAACGCGCTGTCCGTCCTCAAGCGACTTGTAGCCGTCGGCCTGAATAGCCGAGAAGTGGACGAATACGTCCTGACCCCCGTCGACCGCGATAAAGCCGTAGCCCTTCTCGCTGTTGAACCACTTGACGCTGCCCTGTGCCACTGTGCACTTCCTCACTTCATTAAACTGGACCGGGTTTGTGCTTCCCGTGCCCGAGGCTGGTCTACAGCCGTCCTCGCACGCTACACGAAGGTGTGGCCCCTCGCACAGCCCCAAAACAGATAGCCGACAGTCGGTAGTGACCCACTTCGGGTCGCGTCGGTTGGCAGGGTATGCGAAAAGCCTGGCTACGTCCCTTCGCGTTGGTGTCAGCACTCATTCTGATCGCGACTGGATCGATGTTGATCGTCTTCTCGCGCGGACATTTGGCGGCGCTCGAAAGGCCGTTGCCGAGCCGTGCGCCGAGCCGCCGCGGCATTTCCGTGCGCTTCGCCGGAGTCAGTTTTGCCAGCTGGGCCCTGGCAGATCGGGCCACCGGCTCGATTATCGGCGCTGAGAACCTGGCCGAACCGGGCGACACCATGTCAATGATCAAAGCGTGGATCGCGGCGGACTTTCTGCGGCGCGACCCAAATCCCGATGAAGCCGATCTCGAGCAACTGTCCGTGATGATTCGCGATTCAGACAACGATGTCGCGGTCGACTTTCATCACCGCAATGGCGAAAAGATCAGCATCGATCGGATGATCTTTCTTTGCGGGCTAACCGATTCCCACGCCGGCCGGGTCACCTATCGGTGGTCTGACACCGTGATGTCAGCGCGTGATGTGGCGCGGCTAGGTCTTTGCCTCGCCGATGGGCGCGCGGCCGGAGAGTGGACCGACTGGCTGCTGGGCGAGATGCGCCTGGTGCGCGGTGACGGTGACTTCGGGCCGCGCAAAGCCTTGCCCGCCGCGGTCGCGGCGAAAGTTGCTGTGAAGAACGGCTGGTTCAGCCGACCCGAAGACGGGCTGTGGCATTTCGCCTGTCTCGCGATCGGTGACTCCTGGACTTTGGGTGTGCTTCTCCGGTACCCGGCAGAGCTAGGCGAAGAACATGGCCACGAGCTGTGCCGGGCAGCCGGAGAGCAACTGCTGCCGCTGCTGAGCCCCGGATCCTAGCCCTGGCTGGCCGCAACGGGCCGGCGGGACTGGACGATCCGGAAACGACCCGAGACAAAAGCGCCGTCGGTCAGCGACGCGTTCGCGGCCGGATTGGCACCCGAGGCGTGGAAGTCCGAGAACGCGGCGGACTGATTGACGAACACGCCGCCGGTCAGGTTCTGCGAAAGGTGCACGCCCACCTCGACTGCGGCCTGCTCGACGGCGTCGAGCACCGCCTCGTCGGTGGAGTAGACCGCGGCTGTCAGCGCGCCCTTGGCACCCACCGTGCGGCGGAAGATATCGATACTGTCCGCTGTGGACGCTGTCGGCACGGCGAAGCTGACCGGCCCGAAGCATTCGCTGCCATAGCCGTCGGTCACCTTGACGATCATCGGCGTGCGCACCACCGCGCCCGGATAGGCCGGGTGGGCGATCGGCGTGGAGTCGAGCACCACCTCGCCGAGCTTGCGTGCGTTGTCTATCCTGTCCGGGATTTCCTCATTGACGATGGCTCCGGTCAGCTCGACCGCCTTGGCCGGATCGGCGGTCAGCGCCGAAACCGCGTCGGCGACGCCGCGGGTCACCTCGTCGAAACTCTTGTGCCCGCCCTCGGTGGCGATGCCGCCGCTGGGAATCAGCAGGTTCTGCGGCGTGGTGCACATCTGGCCGCTGTAGAGCAACAGCGAGAAGGCGAGGTTGCGGCACATACCGGCGAAGTCGTCGGTGGAATCGATGACGACCGTGTTCACCCCGGCCTTTTCGGTGTAGACCAGCGCCTGCCGCGCGTTGGCCTCAAGCCAGTCACCGAAGGCGGTGGAGCCGGTGAAGTCGATCAGCTTCACCTCCGGGCGTAGCGCGAGATCCTTGGTGATGGGCGCTTCGCGGGTGTCGACGGCCAGCTGGGCCACGTTCGGGTCGAAGCCCGCCTCGGCCAGCACTTCGCGGGCGACCTGAACGGTGATGGCCAAGGGCAGCACCGCGTGCGGGTGCGGCTTGACGATCACCGGGTTCCCGGTCGCCAGCGAGGCGAACAGGCCCGGCCACGAGTTCCAGGTCGGGAAGGTGTTGCAGCCGATGACGAGCCCGATGCCGCGCGGAGCGACGTGAAAAGTTTTCGTTAGGCTGTCAGACTTTTTCGTCCAGGTGACCGAGGGCACCTGGCGGGTCTGCTCGGAATAGCCGTAGGCGACCGCTTCCAGCGCCCGGTCGAGCGCGTGCGGACCGCCGGCCTGGAACGCCATCACGAATGCCTGGCCGGTCGTGGCGTGCACGGCGTTGGCGAGCTCGAAGACACGCTTATGCAAACGCGAGAGAATCTCAAGGGCGACACCGGCTCGCGCGGAGGGGCTCGCCTCACGCCAACCACGCCAGGCGGTCTGGGCGTTGGCGATCAGCTGGTCCGGCTCTGTCTTCGGATAGCGCACGTCGAGCGCGATGCCCAGCGGCGACTTTTCCGGCGACAGGCTTCCGGTAGCGGGCTGGTCCAGTGGAAAGTCCTTACCCAGCAGCGCCTCGAAGGCGGCCTTGCCCTCGGCGGCGGCGTTCTCGCCGTACACCTTGGGGCTGGGCGATTCAGGGTAGGCCGACCAGTAGCCGCGCTCGGAGATCGCCCGGATGGCGGTGGTCAACAGCTCCTCATGGGTGGCGAAGAAGTCCATGGGCCCACCCTACGCGGGACAAACAGGTGCACTCCAGTCTGACGGCACCTGGACATAAGCGTGCGAGATATAGAGATCTACACCTATGCGGTCCCAAAGGTCGATCCCGTTCACGACATCGCCGGACACCTGACACTCCACCGGGACATCCGCGCCCCGGCCCGCGCCGCCGACGATGGGCGCGCTCAGCGACGGCCCGGAGCGCACGTTGAGCAGGGTGGTGACCTCAGCGGTCGAGGGCGGCAGCACACTCGTCTGCACCCACGCGTTGTCGGTCAGGGCCAGACCGTCCCAGAACGCCCCGTCCGCGAGGTCCATCCCGGCCGGGTTCAGCACCTTGCGGCCGAACTCGTCCAGACCGCCGTTGTAGCCGTCCTGGAACGCCGCCTGGGCCTCGGGCAGACCCTGGGGCAGATCCGTCCACATCTGACGATCCTCGTTCCAGTAGTCGTCCTTGGTGTTCCAGGGACCCACGTCCCAGACCGGCAGGAACACGCATCGGGTCTCGGTGCACACCTTGACCGTCGTCTCCAGGCCGCGCCGGGAGGGCAGGGCGGCGAACCAGTCCCGCTCCACGATGACGTGACCGTTCGCGGTGGTGCCGCCCACGAGCCCTTCCCGGGTGGCGAAGATGGTGAAAGCCAGCAAGATGTCGATCACCAAGGTCCAACGATCCAACTACAACTCGCGTTGCCAGCTTTGGAAGGCCCAGATTGGCCGGAAGCCCATCTCTTCGTTGATGGAAATCATGTAGCTGTTGACGAAGGCGTTGCTGGTGTCGATGACCTCCAGGCGCGGCCGGGCCTGAAGCACCTGGCGCAGGTTGGCCACCTTCACCAGCGCGCCCAAGCGGTGACCGCGGTGCTGCGGGTCGACGATGGTGATGTTCTGCCAGGCGTGCCAAGGCGTCTCGCCATCGGCGGCGATGCACGTCCAGGCCACCAGGCGACCCGACTCCTCGTGCACAGCGCCCGTGTTGAACGCGATCCGGCCGCGGCTTTCGGCGGCCCGCTCGTGGGCGCGAACCCTTTCGGCGTCCACCTTTTCGGGCTCGATCGCGAGGTCGCCCATGGGCGCGTCCTCGATGAGCCGCCCGTCGAGGTAGGCGATGTCCTCGACCAGCTCGTCGGGAGCGTGGCTTCCCCACTGCACCAAGCGATAACCTTCGGAGGCGGCTAGAGCCTTGCTGTACATGGCATCCAGCGCATCATTGTCGAGTTTGGACAGATCGAGCCGGCGCATCACCTCGGGCAGATTGGCGCAGCCGAGCCCCATCGCCTCGGCGAAAGCCGGGCCCGCTCCGCCGTCATGGGCCTCGATCCCGGGAAGGGTCCACACCGTGGAGGCCAGGACGGTGGTGCGGCCGGCCGCTTTCACTCGCTCCAGAGCGAGGTCGTAGAGCTGCCTGCCGATGCCACGCCGCCGCACCGACGGCATCACGTCGATGCTGAGATAGGCGTTCTTCAGGTTGTCGAGCAACGGGAAGGAAATCTCGAGTCTTCCCACGGGCTCTTCACCGTCGAAGGCGACAAAATGCTCCTGGCGAAAGCCGGGACGGCCGAACTTCTGCCACAGAAAGGCCATCCGCGGCGTGGTCGGCGGGAAGCCCGGCAGGTCGTGGCTCATGATCGCGGTCATGGTCGCTGCCCACTGCTCAAGCAAGGCCTGGTCTGTGAGTGAAACCTCTTTGAAGGTAAGCATTATTGGAGCTCCAGTTTCCATTCTTGCCAGGCGTAGAGCGGGCGGAAGCCCATCTGCTCGTTGATCTGGATCATATAGCTGTTCGAATGAGCGTTGAAGGTGTCGATGGCGGTCACCGTCGGCTCGCTCTCCCGGAAAAAGCGAAGGTTCTCCACCTTCACCAGCGCGCCCAACCGGTGCCCGCGGTGATCCGGGTCCACGATGGTGATCTGCTGGAAGGCGTTCCAGGCCAGCGACGCCTCCTTGGTGATGGTGGTCCAAGCGACCAGACGATTGCTCTCCTCGTGCACCGCCGCGCTGTGATAGGCGATGCGTTCGCGCCGCGCCGTCGACTCGGCGAACTCGCGCAGGCGTGCCACGTCGGCCTTGTGCGGCTCCAGGTCCAGGTCGCCCATAGGCGCGTCCATCATCAGCCGGGAATCCAGGTAGGCGATGTCTTTCTCGTACTCCTCCGGCGCTGGCCCGACCCAGCGCACGACCCGGTACCCCGCCGACTTTTCCTTGGCCTGGCTCAGCATCTCGGCGAGCACGGCTTCGTCCACAGTGGACAGCTCCAGGCGCCGGGTGACGTTGGCGAGCGCCGGGGTGAAACCGTGCGACTCCACGAAGGCGGCGCCGGCCAGGTTCGGCGCCGGGATGCCTGGCAGCTCCCACAGCGTCGAGCCGAGAACCCGCTTTCTCCCACGGCTCTCGGCGATGCCCCGCAACCACTCGAACAGTTCCCGCCCGATCCCCTGCCGCCGGGCGGACGGCACCACCCACAGATCGGCAAAGATCATGTCGAGGTTTTCCTCGATGGGGAACTCGAGAGCGACCCTGCCCACCGGCTCACCGTCGCGCTCAACGAGATAGTAAGCCAGGTCGAGACCGGGCCACGGCACGACGACCTGGAGCTCAAGCATGCGCGGCGTCGTCTCCCGCCACCTGGGCACGTCGGACAACCGCACTTGCGTCGTCACCTGGCATAACGCGTCAAGGGCGGCTTTGTCCGAGCCATCGACCTGGATTATGGAGAGCGGCATACGGCCAAGAGTGCCGCGCGACTGCGCCAGCCGCATCCCATTTACGAGACCAGGCCCACCTCTCGCGCAGCCTTGAGCGACGCCTTGACGTGGTAGGTCGGGCCCACCCGGCCGGCTACCGCATCGATCGTCTTGAGCCCCTCGCCGGTGTTGTAGATGACCGTCTCCAGCTGCGGGTCGAGCTTGCCGCTCGCCACCAGCTTCGCCGTCACCGCGGTGGTCACCCCACCCGCTGTCTCGGCGAACACCCCGGTGGTCCGGGCGAGCAGCCTGATCCCGTCCCGGATCTCCTCATCGTTGACGTAGTCCATCCAGCCGTTGGTCCGCCGTACCGACTCCAGCGCGTATATCCCCGCCGCCGGATCGCCGATGTTCAGCGACTTCGCGATGCCGGTCGGCTTCACCGGGACGATCTCGGTGGCGCCGCCGTGCAGCGCCGTCGCGATCGGGTTACACCCCTGCGACTGCGCTCCGAACACCCGCCAGCCGCCCTCCGGGGCGACCGCTAGACCCGACGCGACCAGCTCCTCAAAAGCCTTGTCCACCTTGGTAAGCAGCTCGCCGGAGGCCATCGGGATGACCACCTGGGCCGGGATCCGCCAGCCGAGTTGCTCGGCCACCTCATAGCCCAGGGTCTTGGAACCCTCCGCGTAGAACGGGCGCAGGTTCACGTTGACGAAGGCGGTGTCCTCGAAGTCGTCGGTCTCCACCAGCTCCGAACAGAGCCGGTTCACATCGTCGTACGACCCCTCGATGGCGACCAGGTCTCCGCCGTAAACCGCGGTCGTGATGACCTTTCCCTGCTCCAGGTCGTAAGGGATGAACACGATCGATGGCACCCCGGCCCGGGCGGCGTGGGCCGCCACCGAGTTGGCCAGATTCCCCGTCGACGCGCACGCGTACCGCCGGAACCCGAGCGCCTTAGCCGCGGTCAGCGCCACCGACACCACCCGGTCCTTGAACGAATGGGTGGGATTCGCCGAGTCGTCCTTCACCCACAGCGGGGCACGCAGACCGATCTCGGCCGCCAGGGCATCCGCCTTGATCAGCGGGGTGAACCCTGGATCCAGCGTCACCCGCTGCGCCGGGTCCTGGCCGGCCGGCAACAGACCCGCGTAACGCCAGATGCTCTTCGGTCCCGCCTCGATCTGGGCACGGGTCACCTTGGCGAAGGCTTCGGCGTCGTACCAAACCTCAAGCGGCCCAAAACACTCGAAGCACGCGTGCTGAGCGGCGAGCGGAAAACGAGCCCCACATCCCCTGCACTCAAGCCCACGGGCGGGCGAGGCAAGGCCGAGCGGGGAGGAGGCGACAGCAGTAGTCATGAAAGTTTCCCTCTCATCTTTCCGGATCTGAACCCGGGCGGAGTTGGCACCGAACCGCAGTGTCTGCGTGGTTGCCGGAGCTTCAACGGGCCGTTCCCTCAGCTCCTCTGGATGAGTTCTATTCAGTTGTGCCTACCACTGTAGCGAGACTTTGATCACCTGGGGAGCTGGTCCCACCGGATGAGACCCTGGCCACAACAACGGTGCGGGGCTGATCCCGGTGGAGATCAGCCCCGCACTGTCCTGTGGGGAGGGATGAGCACGCCCGTCTCCCGTTGGGGGCGGCCGCTGAGAGCGACCGTGCTCGGTATTACGACTCGCGCCGCCGAGATTTGTCTCGTTTGATAAAGCTTTCGCAGCCGCGACGTAAGGATTGCGTAAACCGGCTAAGCACTCAGTAGCGCGCCATCCAGTAGCGGACATTGGCGACGTAGTCGGGGTTGGGGTAGAGGGCCGAGTCGCCGTCGCTGATCTCGTCGTGGACGTTCTGGTGGCCCGCCTCGTAGGCGGAAATAACCGCGTTCAGCAGGCATTTCTCGGTCGAGGTCGGGCACGGGCGCAGCGTGTAGTCGCCGCCGAAGTGCTTGTCGCCCATCTCTTTCACCAGCCACTGCAGGTAGGCGCTGCCGAGCATAGTGTTGCCGGTCAGCGTTTTGCGGTCGTAGGCCGGCTCGATGCCGAAGCGCTGGTTCATCCAAGCTTGCGTGTCCGGCATTACCTGCATGACGCCGTAGGCGCCGGCGCACGAGACGGCGTTGGACTGCCATCCGCTCTCGTGTTGGGCGACCGCTTTGATGAGGGTGGCAGGGATGGTGATGGTGGCCGAGTTCTGCCAGAACCTCTTGCCCGCAGCTGCCTCCAGGGCAGCCTTGACCTGTGCCTCGGCGGCGCGCTTGCCCTCGTAACGGCACGGACGCGGAGCGGGCGGAGGGCCTGGTGGGCTGGTGGTCATCGAGGGCGGGTCGAGGGTGGGCGAGGGCACCGGATCCAGAGAGGGTGATGCCACAGGCGAAGGTGAGGGCGTAGGCGGCAGCGCGCGCGTAGGCGGCACCGACGGCTGTGGCGATTGGGCCAGCGCGGTGAGGGCCTCCTTGGCCACCATCCAGCCGCCGGCCACCAGCGCGACGATAGCGGTGGTGGCCACGGCGAGCTGGACCGACCGTCTTCGGGTAAGCATGGCTTATTGAGCCATAGCCGGCTTTGCCCCGACATCCGGACAACAACTCAGATTCGCTCTGAGTAGCCCGCCCTAGCTGGTGACGTCCTTGCGGGTGAAACGCCAGAACGCCAAACCCCAGAAGATCGCGGCGTAACAGATCGCCGAGATGGTCCCCTTGACCATGCCGTCGAACTGGATCGGCGAGGTGAGCAGGCCGAGGTAGCTCTGCGCGAAGTGGGTGGGCAGGAAGTTGCGCAGCTCGCCGAGCGCGGTGATCTGGTCGAGGATGCTGGAGAGGATGAACAGCAGCACGGCCCCGCCGACCGCGCCGAGCGGGGCGTCGGTCAGCACCGACAGCAGGAAGGCTATTCCGGCCACCACCAGCAGCGTGATCGATAGATAGCCCGCGATGCCCAGCACTCGCAGCAAGCCTTCCCCAGCCGGGACGTCGGCGGAGATGCCGGACTGCAGGGGATGCCAGCCGTAGCGCAGCGTGCCCAGGGCCAGCGCGGTGCCCACCAGAACGGCCACGGAGAGCAGCGAATAGGTAAGGGCCACCACGAGTTTGATGCCGAGCAACCTTCCGCGCGGCACCGGGATGGCCAGCAGGTAGCGCAGCGAACCCCAGCTCGCCTCGGAGGCCACCGTGTCGCCGTGGAAGAGCGCGAAGATGACCACCAGAAGGAACGAGGAGGAGACGAAAAGCGCGAAGAGGGCGAAGTTCAGCCCGCCCGCCAGCGCCACGTCGATCACCGAGGAAAAGGCGCCGCGGCCGTTGGGGCCGTCGTCGTCATCGCCGCCGATCTCGAAGGCAATCAGGATGATGATGGGCAGCACCACCATGAATCCGAGCGCCAGCTGGGTGCGGCGACGGCGCCATTGCCGCATGAACTCCGCGCCGAAGGTGAGCGTTTTGGTGGCGCGGTAGCCCTCGACTGCGGCTGACTCCGACACGGTGGCGGTGCTCATCGGTCTCCACTCCCAGCGGTAGACGTGCCAACGAGGGCAAGGAAAGCGTCTTCGAGGCGGCGGCGTGGCGCCACCCGGTCAACGCCGACGCCGGCCCGGACCAGGGCGGCGACCGCCTCGGCCCGGCTCACCTCGTCGAGGTCGACGATGAGCGTGCGATCCCCTTCCGGCGCATAGGAAACACCGGCGAACTTGTCGAGCGTCTTCTGCGCCAAATCCACATCGGACACTTCGAAGATGGTGGTGGGCGCGTCGCCCACGATCTCCTCGACCCGGCCCGAAGCCACCACGCGGCCCTTGTGCATGACCACGACATGGGTACAGGTCTGCTCGACCTCGGCGAGCAGGTGACTGGAGACCAGCACCGCCCGGCCATCGGTGGCGTAGCGCTGCAACACCCGCCGCATCTCGGCGATCTGTGGCGGATCCAGCCCATCCGTGGGCTCGTCTAGCACGAGCAGCTCGGGCAGGCCAAGCATGGCCTGGGCCACGGCCAGCCGCTGCTTCATGCCGTGGCTGTACTCCTTGACCCGTCGCCCGATCGCGTCGCCCAGCCCCGCGATCGCCATCGCCTCCTCGAACCTGGCGTCCTGCGGCGGCCGGCCCGACGCTTTCCAGTAGGCGCGCAGGTTCTGCTCCCCGGTCAGGTGCGGCAGGAAGCCCGGACCCTCCACGAGCGCCCCGATCCGCGACAGCACCGGAGCGCCCGGGGCCAGCGGATGCCCGAAGATGAGCACCTCTCCGGCGGTGGCCTGGGTCAGCCCCATCAGCACCCGAAGGCTGGTGGTCTTTCCCGCGCCGTTGGGGCCGAGCATGCCCACGACCTGACCGCGCTCCACCGTGAAATCGATGCTCTCGACGGCGACGAAGTCGCCATACGTCTTGCGAAGACCTTTGACGAAGAGCGGCATTTCTTGGTACGCAGAAACAACTGTCCTATCACGACGGCGATGCCGGTATCGAGCATAGGCGATGCCTCCCACCACCCCGATGGCCAGCAACACAATCAGCGCGACAAGCGCGATGAGCCAGAGCGTGTCCGTGGTCGGGATGGCGGTGGCCGGAACGGTCGGCAGGGTCACCGCCCCCTGCGCCTGCACCGTGTAGACGACCGGATCCACCGGCCCGAGGTAGGCCTGATCGGCTGCGGCGACGGTGACACGCAACCGGTGCCCCTCCTCGATGTTGCGCACGATGGCCGGCAGCGTGACCGTAATCGGCTGCGCCTGCTCGATATTGGCCGGCAGCCCGGTGAGCCGCAGCGGCGCGATCAGCCCGTTGCTGAGACTGGCCTGGTTGTTCTGATCGACGTCATACAGCTTCACGAAGACCGTGGCCTCGCCGGTCGGTGACGCCACCCGGATCTTCACGGTCGGCGAACCCACCACGTTGAGCGACTCCGGCAGCGGCTGGGTCACCCAGATCGCGGACTGGCCCGGCAGATCGGTGACCACGCCGTTGACGAAGGAGGAAAGCGCACCCGCCTGGGGCAGCGAAGAGATCGCGGACGGCGAACCGTTGGGCGGGTTGGCTATCTGCTGGGGCGGCCCGGCGACATCGAAGCTGACAGTCTTGTCACCGGTCAGGCCGGGATAGTCGGCAAGCTGGAAACCCGTGGCGAGACGCCCTTCCTCGACCGGGTCGAAGCCCGCGATGCGGGAGTAGGTAAAGGAATCGGAGGGTGCCGCGCCTTCCCCTTTGACGTAGTGGTTGAGCCATTGCACGGTGAGGAACTTCACCCTGTTCTGGTCCGAGAGCGGCCCCTGCCCGCCGTCGTGTCCCCCGGTGAACCAAGCCACCCGCACCGGCGCTCCGGAAATGCCGCGCGCGTTGGCATCGGCCTCGGACAGCGGGAAGAGCGAATCTGCCTCGCCCTGGATCAGCAGCGTGGGTGCCTTGATGCGATTGAGGACCGACTCCGGGCTGCGCTTGGCCAGCAGCTCACGCGACTTGTCATCGAGCACCCCGGTGGAGGCCACACGCAGGTAGGTCTCGCAGACGTCCTGCGCCCATCGCCCGCATTGCGGATTTCCGGTGGCGCCGCGGGACATCCCGGCACCGAAGAAGATCCCGGCCCAGGTCTGCTTGAAAACCCCACCCGGAAAGAGCGACTCCCCGAGATCGTTCCAAGTGATCATCGGGACGATGGCGTCGACGCGTGAATCGGCCCCGGCGAGCAGCAGCGCAAGCGCCCCGCCGTAGGAGCCGCCGACCACACCCACCCGCGGATCGCCCGCGCTGTCCGTGCGGATCTCGGGTTTCTCGGCCAGCCAGCTCAGCAGGTTCTGTGCGTCGCGAACCTCGTGATCGGGCGAGTTCAGATGGATCCGCCCGGTACTGGCGCCGAAGCCGCGCGCCGTCCAGGTCATCACCGCGTAGCCCTGGCCCGCCAACTCCTTCGCGTCTGCGGCCACGCTTTCCTTGGTACCGCCGAAGCCGTGCCCGAGCAGCAAAGCCGGCACCCTGTTCGAGGCCGAGGCGGACTTGGGCAGGTACAGGCGGGTGTCGAGGGTGACATCGCCACTCGTGATCCGCTGATCGTGCTCGGTGTAGGTGACCTCGTCGGGCCAAATCGCCCACGCCACCAAACCCACGAGAAGGATTGCGACCAGGCCTATCGGGAGCCACCGCTTACGCATGCTCGCCACAGTACGACCGGGGCGGGCCACCGCCCATCGGGGATAACCCGGTTTCAGCAGATATTCAGTAACTCTGGCGCGCGCTAAAGCAACGCGCGGCACTGTAATCCTGGCG
>NZ_BONY01000090.1 GCF_016862955.1 Rhizocola hellebori
GGCTTCCTCGGCGGCAGCCAGGCCCTCAGCCCGCCTACCCACCTCACCCAAGCGAACCGCATGTGTGGTGAGCCACCCGGCGCGTCCAGCGCGATCGAGGTCCTTCTGCGCGGTGATGGCTGTGGTGAGTGCGACGGCAACCTGGGCCAGTTCCAGCGACGGGTACGGGACTAGCCTGGCGAGCTCGGTCAGCTGCTCCGGTGCAATGTCGCCGGGTAGCTGCGCGACCAGCCGTGCGGTGTACAGGCGCGGAAACTGGCTCGCAACAGTGATTACGCCGTGGGTCATCGAGGCCAGCGACGCGCCCAGCACGACATCGACGAGAATCAGCAGGTGGGGGTGGTGGTCGCTGGCCCTGCCGATGACTGTCAGCGCCTGTACTGCTTCGCGGGGATCGATTCCGGCGAACATAGTTCGTATCTGCTGCAGGTCACATGCGGTCAGCAGTTGGGCGATGAGGTGCTCGGCCAGTAGGTCCGGCTGTAGCAGTCCCAAGCTTTCCGGCTGTTGGGTGTCGGGGTAGAGCGCCGCAAGCCAACGGGCCCAACGCTGTTTGATGGCCTGGTCGGCGATGGCGGCTAAACATGGTGTGCGGTGCACCAGCTCGAGCGCTTCGGCGTTGTTAGCCGCGCCGAATAAGCAGGCAACGGCGGTCAGCTGCCACAGCGGTAGGTCGGCGTCTGTGGCCTCATCAGGGTCTGCTGCGCCGATCAGCGGCGGATGGGTGCTCGTGGCGCGTCGACGCCAGTAGCGGGCTTCGTGCCGCAGCACTTCGTCGATGACATCGGCTCTGGTGTCCACGGTGGACGGCGCGGACCCGAGCACGGCCGTTAGCGCGTACGCGTGCAGCTGTAACAGTGACAACCCTTCGGGATGCCTGGGTGTCGGCATCGATGCGGGAAGGGGTTGGCGCAGTTTGGCGGCGAACGCCTTCGCCGCTTCGCCCATGATTGTCTCTGGCGGGCGATCGTCGGCGTGCGCGGGCAACTCGATCACGCCGCCTGGCGCGACGATGACAGACTCCACCAGGGCCTGGTCACCCTCCGCAAAGCGGCCAAGCTGGGTCCACCACGGGCCAACCCGTCTGGCGATCAGAAGCAACCGCACGCGGGCATCATCGCGACGATCCTGGCGTGCCACGGCCGCAACCAGACCAGCCAACTGGCGGGCAGCTCGGGCTTCGGCGTAGTCCACAATCACCAGCAGACGCTTCTCCACCCGATCATCCAAAATGGCCGCCGCTACCTGCGCTTCACTGTCTTCCTTGACCGGCCAGACCTGCCACCGTTTGCGCCGGGCGGCGAACTCGCCGACAAGGCGCGTCTTACCGAAGCCGCCCGGTGCCACCACCAGCCGCACCGGCATCGCCTGGTCCTGGTCGCACCACGCGGTCAATTTCTTGAGCTGTTCGAGCCGGCCGGCAAACGGCACCACCCGGTTGGCCGGGCGAAGCAACCACACCACAGACTCATCTGGCTCGGCCACCTGCCACGCCGCCCCAGCCCTGATCGCCGCCCGCCGCTTCGCACGCCATCCGGCGAGCCAGTCGAACAACAACGGGCCGAACCCGCCCAGCACCGTGGCGACTGTGCCAAGGCTCACCAGCCATATCGGCTGCCCACCAGCGATCGCGGACCAGCCAGCCAACGCGGCCACCACCGCCACGGCCACACCCACCGCCAGCCGCCACCGCCAGCCACGCCACCACTGCCTCACGCCGCGCAATATAGCCACCCATCGCCAACGATCAGTATTGGCGAAGTCGACGTAGTTCGGCCCGGCTCAGTGGATGGACCTTGGCCCGTACAACCTCCTTGGCGACCGTGAGTACCACGATGTCAACGACACACGAACGCAAAGACACCAAAGAACCAACAAGATCAGTCTAGTAAAGATCGTCTAGCTCTGCGTTACGCGTCATCTGAAGCAGATCTGTAACGCTTCAAAAGGAGCCTGACAATCAACCACAGACATCACAGACAGCCGCTGAGATCGATCAGGCAGCATGAGCTCGACAACACAGGCCGGACCAAGTGCCGGTTGAGCGCGTAATGCTCTTTGGGACGGCTTGAGATCCGAGTTCACGCCAAAATACATAACGACGGTCTACCCTGGAGACATAGTCTCTACACAGGTTGTCCGCCGACCTGGTTGGGTGGCTCCAATGGTTGCCGATATTATGTCGCGCCTTCGAGGGTGGGACAGACTCATGAATCTATTGGGCAACTTTAAAATTCTTGCAGTTGCTCAAGCCCTCCTGATCGCCGGTACGGTGAGCCTTTCACACCTTACCGGGATTTGGTTCGTACTAGCGCTTATTGCGGTCGTCATGTTAGCCGCTTGGACAGTGTTTGCCACTTTGGCTGGTCGTGCTCGGTTTGGCAATATGGACAGGATCGCCAGATATTACACTCAGGCCTTGAATACGAATGGTCTACCCGTATGCCGTTCGCTGGGAATGCTGGCGATGTCTGAGCCCTCCGATAGCAAAGTCCATCTAAAGTCTCTCCAGCACCGCATTCTAACTGCTGCAGCTAGGTCAAGCGGTAAGCAATCAAGAAACAATCGCGCCTCAATCTATGTGTTCGATGACACGAGGGGGGCCTTATCGCTGGCTGAACAAGAAGGTAGAGAGGAGAACGCGATTCGATCTGCAATCAGTCCAGCTGATACAGAACCCGATCGGCAGATGATCGAATTCGCACGAAGCTCTCGCAAGGCGCACATTGGCCGCCAACGCGATGGCGATGATGAATATGCGGGCATCGATCCCAGCGACAGATCCTTCACGTCGTTCGTAATTGTTCCGATTTTTGCCGGTAACGAGCACTTTGGCTTATTAATTGTCGATTCTCCAAGAAGTGACAATTTCACGCTTGGAGGAGACGACGGGCTACTCTTGATGACAGCGCAGATCATGGCTGTGGGAATGGCAATGGCCAGGAGGTCAGTTGCGGTGTAGAGTCCACGATCCCATCGATTGTCAATCGCAAGCCGATCCAACGAGGTGAATGCAATGGATGTTCGCAATGAAGTCCGCCATGGCCAGAAGGTGATAGATCGCCCTCTGCGCGACAAAGATCTTTCGGAGTTGGCTGACGGTTTGCTTGACGGGACTATCGACGAGGATTCTTACTACGAGGAACTCGACAGGCGTACGCCGGAAATGCTTGAGTTGCTCTCTCGTTCATTTGACAAATAGTCCGGCGACTATTCGCTTTTGTTCTATTGCACATGACGCCGACTGTGGGAATGTTATCGGGTTGCGTCCGTTGTCCTATCTTGACGGATAGCTCCAGGACTGATCTGTCCCGCGATATATCAATGCTTTCCTCCGTGGCGAAGGCCGGTCGAACCTCGTTCGCCGATTGATGGTGGTGTTGCGGTCGTATTAGCTATCGGCCTGTATCGCGCGGTCCCATTCCGCGGGCGGCCTCTCACACGTCCGTCCGCTGATCGATCGCTGCCTCGTAGAAGGCGTCCGCGAGGGCCACCATGACACCCCTGATGCCAGTACCGTCGCTGAAGAAGTAGTCGGCCATGGTGTTGTGGGCTGCCTGGTTGTCGATGACAGCCTCGGTGACTGCCGCTTGGAAGTCTTGCGACTCCATGAACTGCTTCTTCGAGTTCACCTTGGTCTGGTTGACCAGGTCCGGGTAGGCAAGTAGCCGCTGTACCAGTCCCTGCACGAACTCACGGACCTGAGACGCGGAGAACGACTCGGCGCCGAAGAGGTCATTCATCTTGTCGATGACGACCTGCAGTGCGACGTACTTCGGCTCCTTCCGGGTGCCGGTGCCCGCGGCGCCGATGCCCTTGAGTTCGCCGTCACCGGTCAGCGAGATGTCGACCGCGACGCCCTTGTTGTGCTTGACCCCGACCAGGACCACGTCGGAAAGGTCGACCTCCGCGGCCCAGGAGGAGTCTGCGATGACCTTCTCCAGGAGCCGCAGGAAGATCGACAACATCTCCATGGACGGGTCGCCGTAGTCGACGATCTGGCTCATGAAGTCGTAGAGCCGGACGTAGGTGGAGACGTCCTTGCGGAACAGGTCGAGGGTGTTGAGGGTGACTTTGTCGTCGGCCTCGATCGCCGCCGCGTATCGGCGGGCGAAGTTGTTCTTGGCCGGGCCGATCGCGGCCGAGAGCGCGTTGTTGCCTTTGCGGGTGACCCACAGTTCGGCGACCTCGCGCACCTGTTCTGGCGTGTAGATCCCGGCCTGGGCGAGCTTGGTGGCGAGGTGGACGACGACGTACGGGTCGGTCTCGGTTTCCAGGGTGGCATTGGTGAAGTACGGCTCAAACGCAGCCCTGATGTCCTCAGGCTTGTTCACGAAGTCGATGACGAACGTCTTGCGCTTCTGCTCCCCGCCCACAGTGCGATGGGTGCGGTTGAGCCGGGATAGCGTCTGCACAGCAGTGACCCCGGATAGCTTCTTGTCGACGTACATCGCCGAGAGCAACGGCTGGTCGAACCCTGTCTGGAACTTGTTGGCGACCAGCATGATCTTGTAGGTCGCGCCCTTGAAGGCGGCAGCCAGGTCCGAGCCAGCGCCGGGGTTCAAGTTGGCCTCGGTGAACTCGTCGTCCTTGCTCGGCTGCGGCCCCCAGTCCGAAGCCCACTCCTCGTCGTCGGCCATCGTCACCGAGCCAGAGAAGGCGACCAGGGTGCCGTAGTTGTACGAGGCGTCCTTGGCGGCCCGCTTGGCGATGTAGGCGTCGATCGCTTTCTTGTACTTCACTGCGGCCTTGCGCGAGTCGGTCACGACCATCGCCTTCGCCTTGCCCTCCAGCAGATGGGCGACGTTGGTGTGGAAGTGCTCGACGATGATCTGTACTTTCTGGCTGATGTTGGTCGGGTGCAGCTTCACCCACCGCATCAGCCCCTTACGAGCCGCGGCCTCCTCCACCACATCGTTGCCGTCGCCGCTTTCGGCCCGGCCGGCGATCTTCAGGGCGGTGTCGTAGGACTGGTAGCCCCTGAGCACGTCGAGGATGTAACCCTCCTCGATCGCCTGCCGCATCGAGTAGAGGTGGAACTCGACCGGCTTCCCGTCGGGACCCTTGCGGCCGAAGAGCTTCAGGGTCTTGTTCTTCGGCGTCGCCGTGAACGCGAAGTAGGAGATGTTCTCCGACGCTGCCCGCTCGGTCATCTCCGAGGCCAGGATCGCCTCGACGTCGACCGCGCCGCCCTCCTCGATCTCCTTGACCTCCTCGGCGGTCAGTACAGCCTTGAGCTTGGAGGAGATCTGCCCGGACTGCGACGAGTGCGCCTCGTCTGCGATCACCGCGAACCGCCGCCCCTTCAGCGATGAGTCGGCCCGGATCTCGTCGAGGGCGAACGGAAAGGTTTGCACCGTCACCGCGATGATCAGCTCCCCGTTCTTCAAGGCGGTCGCCAGCAGCCCGGATTTCGACTTCGCCCCCGCCTTTCGGACGTCCTCCGGGCTGATCGTGGCCACGATCCTCCCTGACCCGTCGATCTGCCGGATTGCCTCTTGGAGCTGCCCGTCGAGTACGTTGCGATCCACGACCACGATCACCGAGTCGAAGACCTTCTCGTCGTTCACGTGCAGCCGCGCTAGCCGGTGCGCGGTCCAGGCGATGGTGTTCGTCTTCCCCGACCCTGCCGAGTGCTCGATCAGGTAGCGCTGCCCCACCCCCTCCTCGCGCACTGCGGCCACGACATTCGTCACGGCCTCCCACTGGTGGAACCGTGGGAAAAGCATGCTCGTACGCCGCGCCGAGGTGCCGGTCGCGACATCCCACTCCTCCTTGGTCTCCACGATCATCAGCCGGCCGACGATGTTGAGCCAGGCGTGCTTCTCCCAGACCCGCTCCCACAGGTAGGCCGTCGCCGACTGCCCGCCCTCACCCAGGGGATTCCCCGCGCCATTCTCGCGGCCCATGTTGAACGGCAGAAAATGGGTCTTCTCGCCCTCTAACTTGGTGGTCATCGCGGCCAGGTCGTTGGAGACCGCAAAATGGACCAGCGCCCGATGCCCGAACGACAACAGCGGCTCCGGCCGCCCGTTGGTCAGCGGAAGCCGATTCTTGCGGTACTGGTTGATTGCCACATCGAGAGACTGCGTGAAGTCGGTCTTCAGCTCGACGCTGGCGACCGGGAGCCCATTGATGAAGAAGACCAGGTCAATGCTGCGCTGGTCAGCGGTGGAGAAGTGGACCTGCCGCATCACCCGCACCCGCATCGCCGCATACTGCTCATTGGTGGTCGCATTCAGGCTGGTCTCGGGACGGAACTGCGCCATCTTCAACCGGCCACCACCGATGTACTGCACCCCGTTGCGCAGGATGCTCAGCGTCCCGCCGCCATGTTCCAGCGGCTTATCGAGCGCCGTCGTCAGCACGTCGAGCAACTTCGCCTGCGACCCCGCAGCCTTCAAAGCCTTCTCGTACGCCAACTGCTGGGTCCCTTCCAGCCAGGCGAACAGGTCCTCGGGGAACAACGCCCGCTCACGGTCGTAACCGGTGTCGTTTGGCGAGTAGAGCCACCCGTAAGACTCTAGGTACGTGCAGATCTCGAGCTCGAAGACGACCTCGTGGTGATCAGCCATTACGCTGTCTCCAGCACGTCGATCTGCCCCGTCACCGCCGCTGTGATGAGCGCCGCACGGCGCTCGCGGGCCAGCTCGATGAAGCGCGCCGACTCAGCGATAAGCAAGTCGATTTTCGAGGTCCGCTCATCGAGGGAAGCAGCGATTCTTCGCTGTACATCGATCGATGGGAGCGGGATTGGTGTCCGCGCCAAGGTGCCAAGATTCAGGCGGCGGAACGTTGCCCCCATGATCTGGTGGTCCCAGTATTCAGAGGTTTGTCGTGACAGCAAGGCCCAGACAACGAACCGCGTGTCCACCAGGTCCGGTCGTAGCGCCACCCGCACTGTGTCTTGCGTCAGATTCGCGCCAGTCAGGTCGTCCGACACAACGGCGACCTTCCCGTACGCCGGTCCAATCGAAACGACAACGTCTCCGCCGACGAGAACTGATCTCTGGTAAACGCTCGCAATCTCAGGTGTCGTCGTTCGCAAGGTGTCCAGCTTCGGCGATACGCCCTCACCAGTGATGTCTGAGGGGCCGATGTAGGCAACCCCACCATCGACCGGCTCGCCGCATTGAAGAATCCCATAGGTCATGGGCCTATCGCTGTCAACGAGCCGCCGGAGGCGGCTCATCTCGTGGCCGTTCAACGCCTCTGCGACCGTAGCGACCCGCCGCTCTTGCAGCATCCCAACCAGTACCTGCTGCTCCTCGATGAGCATGTCGATGCGGGCGATCTCGCGGTCGAGGTAAGCAGCGATGGCACGCTGCTCCTCCAGCGGTGGCACCACGATCTGAAGCGTCGCGGCATCCTTCTGATAGATAGTCTGATGAGTCGAGCCCATGTTGAGCGATTTGAACTCGGCGGTCATCGACCTGAACTGGTAGTTCAGGTACTCGGGGAGTAACTCGGTCCCACACACCCAGTTCCAGAAGTCCTGGCTGGTCGCCATAGGCCTCGACATGATGCCCGAGAAGCCAACCGAGGCCGTCCGCGATAGGACCACGGTGCCAGCGGGGAGTAACTCCGCAGCGGAATTGGCTAAGCCCAGCTCATTGATCTTATTCGCGGTGTCGCCGAGATAGATCTGCTTACCGTCACGCAATTGCCACACGTCGGCGAGCGTGAACCACGGGATGTCGGTGTTCTCCCAGTAAGCCGACACCGAGCGGCTCGGCGTGTGACCGCTCTTCATCTGGGCGAATCTACGAATGTTGCCGGTCTTCCAGTGGCTTGGAACAGCGGCGGTGTGCGTCACTGCTCCACCTCTCGCAGCAAGTCAAGGATCTTGGCGACCTGCTTCTCCAGGTCGGCGTCGATCTCGGCGAGGGGACGTGGTGGAACGTACTTGTAGAAGTGGCGGGTGAAGGGGATCTCGTAGCCGGTTTTGACCTTTAGCCAGTCAATCCAGGCGTCCGGGACGTGCGGCTTCACCTCGGCGTCGAAGTACGCCTGGATGACCTCGACCTTGCCGGCCACACCGGTCGTCGAGCCACCGTAGGTGAATGGGACACTCTCGGTGTCACGCTTCTTCGGGTCCGCGCAGGGCTTGCCCTTGCGGTCGACTACTGGGTTGCCGAACTCGTCGAGGAGAGGGCGCTCGACGGTGATGGTCCAGTAACCGAACTCATCGTTGCGTAGCACCTTCGAAAGGTCTGGGTCGGCGTCGGTGAAGTCGGCGTACAAGCGGAGCACCTTGGCACGGTCGACGTCGCTGAGTTGGCGGTTCTTGGCACCAAGGTTCTTGCGCATCTTGGTCCAGAACGACGTGCCGTCGATCAGCTGGACTAGACCTTCGCGGTCGGGGTGTTTGGTGTTGTCGAGGATCCAGATGTAGGTGGCGATGCCGGTGTTGAAGAACATGTTGGTCGGCAGCGCGACGATGGCATCGACCAGGTCATTCTCCAGCAGCCACTTGCGGATGTTGGAGGGGCCTGACTCGGCGGCGCCGTTGAACAGCGGCGAGCCGTTCATGACGATGCCGACCCGGCCGCCGCCGTCCTCCGGCGCTCGCATCTTGTGGGCCAGGTGGAGCAGGAAGAGCATCTGTCCGTCCGAGGTCGCCGGCAGGCCGGGGGCGAAACGGCCGTAGGGGCCGGCTTCGTCGCGCTCTTTCGTGACTGCCTTGCCGTACTGCTTCCAGTCGACGCCGTAGGGCGGGTTGGACATGCAGAAGTCGAACTTGCGGCCCTTGAACGCATCGTCGGTGAGCGTGTTGCCGAAGGCGATGTTGGTCGCATCGTGGCCCTTGGCCAGCAAGTCGGACTTGCAGATTGCGTACGACTGCGGGTTGTACTCCTGCCCGTACAGGCTCAGTTTCGCGTCGGGGTTCTGCGCGAGCAGGTGTTCCTCGGCCAGGGAGAGCATGCCGCCGGTGCCCGCCGTGGGGTCGTACAGCGCGCGAACGATGCCGGCCTCGGTCAGGTCGGCGTCCTTCTCGGCGAAGAGCAGGTCGACAAGCAGCCGGATCGCGTCACGCGGGGTGTAGTGGTCACCGGAGGTCTCGTTCGCGGCCTCGTTGAACTTACGGATGATGTACTCGAACGCATCGCCCATGTCGGCGTTGGAGACGACGTCCGGATGCAGGTCGACGGCCTTGAAGGACGTGATGACCTCACGCAGCAGCTCCGCCTTCTCCAGGGCGAGGATCTCCTTCTTGAAGTCGAAGTACTGGAATACGTCGACATCGGGCGAGAATCGGTCGATGTAGTCGGCCAGGTTGTCCGCCAGCCCATCGGCGTCAGCCAGCAGGTTGGCGAAAGAGTAGTTCGAGGTGTTGTAGAACGGCCTGCCGGTCGCCTTCTTGACCTCGATCTTGAGCCGGTTGGGGTTGTCGTACTTCGCCGCCAGCGCGCGCACTGTCTCCCGGTCGGGCTCGAGGATGCAGTCGAGGCGTCGCAGGATTGTAAGCGGGAGGATCACGTTGCCGTACTGGTTGGGCCGGTAGGGCCCCCGAAGCTGGTCGGCGATCGACCAGATGAAACTACCGAGGGCGCTCACAAGGCTCCTTACGAAATTCACTCGACAACAGGTTGGACGCTCAGCGCGAGCCCGTGCGTGCAGTCCGAGCAGGCGGCGGGGCACAGTCTGCGGCAGCCAGTGCGTCAGAAGACATCATCGCGCATCACGGCACCCCACGTGCAACGAGGCTGGCGGCAGCGACCGGCTCAGCGAATCCGTCGCAGTCGGTGTCCTCGCCGTGATCATCCCCTTGGCTAGGCTCGGGCTGCGCCAGTCGCACAAGACGTGACAACCAGCCTTTCGGAGACTCCGGCGCAGTCACGAACCGGGGTGAATCGCCCCGGTGCAAGTCGAGGGGTAACTCTTTTGGTTTGCTCTCAGGTGGGCGTGGCGGCAGGCGATGAACTGCCGCGGCTCACTTCCGGTCACCGCGGATTCAAAGGATCGATTCTGATGCGCCGCTTATGCGCTTCGATGTCGGTTACGGAAGCAGCGAACCAGGTCCGGGCTACCGCCAAAGCGCTCTGCCAGTCGCCGTTGTCGTGATCGGAGACCGCCGCGATCTTCCAACGTCCGTCTTCGCTGATCTCCCAGTTGGTGACCCGCCAGGTTGGCGGAACCGGCTGGAGCCGCCGTGTGTTTGTGCTTGTCATGCTCTGATCGCCGCCTTTCAGTGCTGCCCGCCATAGGGCAGAAGTGGTCGGGTGAGCGCCGGGCCAGATCCTGATCTTGAGTGGTGGACTACGTCTGACGTGGCTGCCTATGTCGGGGTGAAGGTGGCTACGGTGACGAACTATCGGAAGCGTGGGCAAACGGCCGAGGCCTGGCGTGGACGGTCGACGGGTGCCGGCCAGAGAGGAATCCGCGGGCTAGGCGGCGATTGCTCCGCCAATAAGGCAGGAACTTTATCCACGAACTTCACCGAGCCGGATTAGCTCGTGGATATCGATTGCGATTGACGACCTACTGTCCCCACTATGGCGTGACGATCATGGCTCCTTCGAGGAGCTTCTTCATTGGCCTGAACATCTGTGTTGTGCGCTCCGCAGTGGCTGCGACGGCATCCTCCCCGTCCTCGTCTGTCGTGACGAGGAGCGTCGTGGCACTCTCTGGGAAGACGTTGACCACAAAGACGGGTCGGTTGCCGTCGTAGCCGGTGATAAGTAATTCCGTGATCTTCATGTGTGAACCCTTCGCACCATGTAACGGGTATCGATGCATAGCTCTTGCCTGGGCACCGGACGTCGGGTAGACGCGTTGATGACACCCACGCCTGATTCAGGGGGTGGAGTGTTGCGGATCAGACCCGGATGAGCGGGACGGAACCACATGGAAGCGCGGGATGCGCTCGACTAGGTGCTGATACCGCCAGCGCTCAGGGCTCGGACCTTCTCGACGAACTCCAGCGCGCTGGGGTCGTTGGCGAACTTTGTTCGCAGGAGGTCGGTCAGTTCACTGGAGACCATGAGCAGGGATGGCAGGGATCTTCGGTCGCCAGAGAGGGCGCGTTCGCCCATGGCGATGGCCTGTTCCAAGTCTCCGGCTCGCGCGGCCAGTACGCCAAGCGTGATGCGAGCTTCGGCGACGCGCATAGGCTTGGATTCGGTGCCGTCCGGCCCAGTTGAAGCCCGGATGACCTGGGTGGCGTAGTGCTCGGCCTTTTTGTCGTCGCCGACGATGCGGTAGCCGTCCATGGCGTAGAAGTCGAATTTGGCGGGGTCGACGACGAAGTGGTGGTTGAGGTTTTCGGGGTAGGGCAGGCCTTCGAGTAGGTCGCGGCCTTGTTCGAGGGCGACTTCGGTTTGGCGGCGGTCGCCCATGCGTGCCCAGGCTTTGGCGCGTTGTCCGGCGAGCTGGACGGCGACGGAGCGGCCTGAGGCGGCGGCTTCGCCTGCTTTGGCGGCGGCGATGACGGAGCGGTAGTCGCCTTGGGTGAGGGCGAACCAGGCCCGCATTTCGTGTGCCCAGCCTTCGATGTCGATGTTGCCGGATTCTTGGCCGAGGCTGAGGGCAGCTTTGCGGGTGGCTTCGGCGTGGCTGCGCCGGCCGGTGTCGTATTCGACGCAGCCGACGAGTAGGGAGACCCAGCCGGCTAGGGAGAGGACTTCGCGGTGTTGGGCGAGGGTGAGGCGCCGGTCGAGTAGGCCGGTGATGCGGCGTAGCCAGGCGCGGCCTTCGATGAGCAGTAGCTCAGAGTCGGCGAAGGGGTATTCGGAGCAGAGGTGGTCCGCGGTGACCTGGAGGGCTTCGAGGGTGGCGGCAGAGACGTCTGACGCCCGGAGGCGGGAGATGATTTCCAGGGTTTCCATGCCGGTGCCCTGGAGGATCTCGTCGTCGGAGACGGTGCCGTGACGGGGGAAGAGGGCCGCGGTGACGTTGCCGAAGGTCTTGGCGAGCAGCCGCTTGTAGAACTCGTCGGGCTCGACATCGCCTGCTTCCCAACGTTTCCAGCTTCGCAACACGTTCGGTTCGTCAGGCAGGGCCGTGTCGGAGTTGGCTTGCAACGCGCGCACAGCTTCGGCTTGGGACCATCCCCGAGCATGACGCTCGGCTCGAATGCGGACTGCCCAAGCTGGCCGGTCGAGATCGCGTGCCAGTTCTTCCTCCATGCGCTCAGTATTTCCCGTATGCCCTGGTGACACGGAAGGGGACAACGGCCTGTCCCCATCGGAACCGGGTCCGTCACCTCGTTGCCACTGTCGGCTCAATCGACGGTACGCGATTCTTGGATCACGCGACAAACAGCTTTAAACGAGCAGGTCGCGGGGCCAAGGAATCGCTAGGCGGGCGTCTTCAGTCATTGAGGATTGTCAACCTAGTTGGTTCTTTGGGTTACGCAAAACGGGCGAGTAAGCCCCGAGACCCAAGGAGGGACAGCCGCTATGAGGCTGATGTTGAACACGACCGGGTTCATGTACCTGGTGACGACCGAGGCGGAGCCGAAGTTGGACGACCGCAGGATCCAGCGAGTAGAGCGCGACAGCGGCAAGCCCATGTGGGTCACGCAGTTCTGCGCGATGGGGCCGGACAAGGGCGGCAGCATCATCTCGGTCACGACGGCCGGTCAGAGGCCTGAGGTGCGCCGTGGTGAATGGGCCACACCGGTCGGCTTGGAGGCAGTGGAGTGGAAGCTCAAGGATGGGCGCACCGGTCTGTCGTACAAGGCTGAGGACATCAACGCTGCTGTGTCGACGGCGAACAAGGCGAGGCAGCCTGCCGCGTAAGGCCCCTGGTCCCCGCTGAGCGCGGGTCTCCTGGGTTAGCACCGTAGTACGCGGAGGGTCGGCTAAAGGCTCCTACACCGAGCCGACCCCCGCTCCCAACAAAATCCGCACCCTGTGAAGAGGGGACTTTGTCATGCGCAAATCTAGCTCAAGAGCGGGCTGGTTTCGCTCGCCGGGCTCGGCTCCGGTCACGCTGGTAGCCACCACCGTCTATACCAACTATCGCCGCAACGCCAAGGTGGCGTTCTGCGTGTGCACTGCCGTCGTCGGCTTGCTCGTCGCTGCGATCCTGTCGGCGACCGTGCACCCGATCCTGGCCTTGTTCGGCGGGCTCACTCTTGGCGCCCTGGTTGGCAGCGTCGCTTGGGCGGTTGCTCGAGTGTGGCCGGTCATCCGCATGGTCTGGTGGTGGACACCAGAACTGGCCGTACTCATTGTCTTCTGCTCCGCGTTCACGATGCTTGCCGAGTCCACGAGCGTGACGGTGCGGGTGATCGTGCTGGCTTTGGTCATCGGAGTGCCGGCCGTGATCCGGCCTGTGCGCCGCTTTCTGGTGGCGCTGGTGTGGTGCCTGATCGTGCGGCATCGGTTGCGGGTCTGCTTCAGCGATGTCATCAAGTCCAACCAGCACGGGAGCCTGCCGCTGATCCTGTGGGCTCGCCCGACCCCGATCGGTGAACGCGTCTGGATATTCCTGCGGCCCGGTCTGTCCAAAGCAGACCTCGTCGCTCGTCTGGAGCGGTTGGCGGTGGTGTGCTGGGCGACCAGCGTGATGGTGGAGCAGCCCGGCTCGAACGCCGCCTACTTGCGCATCGACATCAAGCGCCGTGAGGTGCTCACCCGCAAAGTCAAGTCACCGCTGGTGGACCAGTTGCCGGAGAGCGCAGCCGAGGTGAAGGTGCAGCGGTCGCTGATCCCCAATGGGCTCAACCTCGATGAGGTCCCGCTGGTGCGCTACAAGCCGAACTCGGCGAAGAAGCCTGTCCAGAAGGACAACGGCTCCGCAGCGACTACCCGCCAGAGCATGGAAGAGGACGATCCGTGGATCTGAAGCCAGATAGAGAGATGACTGCCATGACCAACGATGGACCTGTTCCGGTGGCCCCGCTGATGTCCATGTTCGATCCCATCTACATCGGCATCGACGAGTTCGGCCAGCCTGTCTACACCTCGGTGATCTACCGCAATCTGCTGGCCGGTGGCGAACCTGGTGGCGGGAAGTCGGGTCTGCTCAACGCCATCTGCGGCCACGCCGCCATGTGCCTGGACACGTCGCTGGTCCTGTTCGACGGCAAGCGGGTCGAGCTCGGGCCGTGGCAGCCGATCGCCGACGAGTTCGTCGTCGGTGGCATGGACCACGCTATTAGTGTCCTGGAACGGCTTCAGAAGGTGCTCGACAACCGCTACGAGTGGCTGGCCCACCTTATCGACTTCGGTTCGGTACGCCGAAAAATCGTTCCCACAGACAACGTCCGCGTCATCCTGACCGTGATCGACGAGCTGGCGCTCTACTCGGCGACCTACGGCACGAAACTTCAGCAGGAACGTTTCGTTGTCTTGCTTCGTGATCTGGTCGCACGCGGCCGGGCCGCTGCCATGCCTGTTGTTGTTGCCACACAACGTCCTTCGCACGACATCATCCCGACGTCGTTGCGTGACCTGTTTGGTTATAGGGCTGCTTTCCGGTGTACGACGCCGAACTCCTCGAACATCGTGCTGGGCAACGGCTGGGCCGAACAGGGCTACAACGCACAGGACATCAGCCCGGAAAACCAGGGCCAGGCCTACCTGCTCACCGAAGGCGGTACACCGCAGAAAGTCAAGGTCTGCTACCTGAGCGACGACAACATCAACGACCTTGCCAAGCACGCCAAGTGGATCCGCAAGCCGATGTCGGGTGGTGTGGCATGAGCCAGCCGGTCCAGTACACCGAAATCGTCATCATCTCCAGCCGGGAACTCATCGAGCACGCCGTGGAGATCGCCGAGGAAGCGGGACGGCTGGTGTCCTACTCGGGCCTGATAGCCGCACGCAAGCTGCTGGGCGAGAACACCCAGCTGCAAGACAACAGATTCCGGGCACGCATTGTCCTGCTCAACCTTTAGCCCCCGTCCGGGCCAGCCCGCCCTGAGAAAGCCACCGGCCCGGACGGTCTTCACCACAACCACGACACGAAAGGACGTGGCTGTCATGCACCCTACCCACAACCCGTCGGCCCTGTTTGAGCCGACACCACAGCAGCGCGCTCAAGCTCGCGCTGACCTGTCCCATCTGCCCGATCCCGAGCGGCAAACCAGCTTCGCCCTCGGCTACCTGCGCTCGGCCCTGTCCGACGCCATCCGCCACACCGAACACGCCGACGCCGGCCACGCCATCGGCCGCTGCCTGGCCCTGCTCATCGAGCTGGACCAGCTGCAACTCCAACAAAGCCGGTACAGCTACGACCGGCAAGACGCCGAAGACCCGGCCTGGGTCGACCCGCCCGGCATCGACGGCTACACCTTCACCGGGCGAGGTGCCCGATGACCGTCGACGACCTGACACGTACGTGTCAAGAAATCCGCACCGCTGACCTCGTCGCGTCTCTAGAAGACTGCTGGTCGGCCATCCGCGATCACCACGGCGACGTTCCGCCGGTGGTCGTCATCCTCGGCTCCGGCTCACCGGCCCGCGCTGGCCAGGTTATGAAGTGGGGCCACTTCGCCTCGATGCGCTGGCAGCACGGCGGCGACCTCGTCCACGAAGTCCTCATCTCCGGAGAAGGACTTGCCCGTAGCCCGGAAGAAATCCTGACCACCCTGCTTCACGAAGCAGCACACGCCCTCGCTGATGTGCGAGACATCAAGGACACCTCACGCCAAGGACGCTGGCACAACAAACACTTCGCAGCACTGGCCAAGGAACTCGGCCTCACCGTCGACAAACACGACAGGTTCGGCTGGACCGTCTGCAACCTGGCCGACCACACACCCATCCGCTACGCGGTGCCGCTCAAGGCGCTCGCTGATGTGCTCAGTCTGTACCGCCACCCTGAGCCGGTCGGCGCAGCCAAAGAACGCGAGAACTCCAACAACGGGCTGTCCTGCCTGTGTGACTGCGGTCGGAAGATCCGCATCGCCAAGTCCGTCTTCGAGATCGGACCGATTGTCTGTGCCGTTTGTGACGGCGCATTCGCGCCAGAAGACGCCGGAGGTGCCTGATGACCTCCGAACCTACGCCCACTACCGAGCACAAGAACAGCGTCAGGCCAGACCTGACGCCAAACACGCGAACCAAGACGACCGTGGAGAACAAGGCCTTCGACGCCTTCGCACGGCGCATCCTGCGTGCCTACGCCCGGCGAGTCAGCTCCGGCGACATCGAGGCACTGGCCATGCTTGCCGGTCTCCAAGAGGACCTCGACTACGCCATCGCCAACGCCGTATGCGGCCTGCGCGACTTCGGCTACTCCTGGACCGACGTCGCCGCCCGGCTCGGAGTCGCCAAACAGACCGCCCACGAACGGTGGACGGTCAAGAAAGCAACACCAAGGCGCGCAACACGCACGCCCGACGTGCTCGACCACGACACCCTTTTCGACTCGGAGGAGAACCTCAATGACTAGACGTCGCACCAAAACACAGCAGGCGCCCGTCGAGTGCGCATTCTGCACCGGAGGTTTCATCCTCCTCGAACCACACGAGGTTCTCGGCACGCTAGTTCGCCACTGCCCGCTCTGCCAGCTGCTCTGCGACGGCTGCCTCAACACTGCCACGTTCCCGATGTCCACCACATGCCTTGGCTGCTGGCAAGACGAACTAGCCGCCAAAGGAATCTTCGTCGGCCTTTGCCGAGGCTGCCTCGGCGGCAAGCACTACATCAGACCGATTGGAGGAATCCCGCCACATGCGCACCTACACACCTGCACCTGAAACACGAGGACGCGTCTGGGCCTATGCCGGTGCGATTCTTGGCGGAGGAATCTCGCTTTCCTCGAATGTCGCCTACTCCTACCTGCCCCCAGCCGGAGCATCTGCTGACTGGGCACCGCATCCAATGGCTGTCGTCTTCGCTGCGGCCTGGCCAGTCCTGCTGTTCGTCGCGCTGGAAATCCTGGTGCGAGTCAACTGGCGACGTGGCTTCTGGGGCATATTTGCCCGAGCCGGTGCGCTCACGCCGATCATCGTCATCACCGGCCTGGTCTCTTGGCGACACATCCGAGGCATGCTGCTGCACCACGGAGAAGACCAGATAGTCGCCGCACTCGGCCCCCTGGCCGTCGACGGGCTCATGCTCATCTCCACGGTCGCCCTCTTCGTCATCAACCTCAACGTGCACGAGGCAATCCGCCTTGCCGCAACGGCAGAACAAATGACCCCTGTACTTCACACACCGGTCACGCCGGCCACCACTGACCGTGAGACCGGGCCAGATATTCCGGAGTCCTTGCGCTCCACTGCACGCTTCGCCGTCACCAACCACCAGTCCCGCTACGGCGAACCGCCGACCCCGGGCCAACTCGCCCAGGTCATGAACATCCCCGACGTCGTTGCGAGTCAACTGCTAGCCGACCTCGACCCTGCCCCCGTCCTCAACGGACAGCTCACCGGAGGTAGCCGATGACCACCTACTACATCAACGTCCGACAGTACGTCCACCGTTGCCCAGCCGAGCCCAATCGCCACCACGTCATCCAACGACAGCAGACCATTGTCGCGACCACGCCCGGCGGACCCTGCCTCAAGCCAATTTCGGTACAAGGCCAGGAGTTCCCGTGCGGCCGTATCGCTGTCTATGAGAACCAATGCGCGGCTTGCAAAACACAGGTTGTCGTCAACCACGTGGACACCATCGACCTCGGATTCCAAGGTGCGGCAGAGCTTGTAGCCGCGGCCTACCAAGACACCCTCTTCGAGGCTCACCAGTGACCGTTTCGACGCTGGAAACTGCATCCCACGCTACAACCGCGTGGGGTGCGGCCTCGAACGCCGAAAACCGTTACCCCGGCCCCGAATTCGTCAACGCCATCCTCGCCCGCACCGGCCGAGGAGACTATGAGCAATGGCTCGACCACATCACCGCGGCCGCCGCCTGCTCCAGGCCGATCCGGCTAAGCGGCAACCTCTACGAAGTCACAAGGACGGGCAACAGCGCCACCCTCACCGGCGTGGGCTCCACGGCCACCATGCCAGACGGCGTCATCTACAAGGCATGCGGCAACCGACGGGCCTCACTCTGCCCGGCCTGCTCCAAGACCTACCAACAGGACGCCTACCAAATCATCCGCGCCGGACTCGTCGGCGGCCGAGGAATCCCTGACAACGTCGCCACCCACCCGGCCGTCTTCGCCACCTTTACAGCACCCAGCTTCGGCAAGGTGCACAGCCGCTACATCCGAAACCACCCCTGCACCAACCGGCGACGCTGCGAATGCCGACCCGAACCCTGCCACGCACGACGCGCAGAACCTCGCTGTGCCCACGGGCGGCCCGCGTTCTGCTTCGCGCGCCACGAGGAAGACGACCCGCACGTCGGCAAACCGCTCTGCCTCGACTGCTACGACCACGAACGCCACGTCATCTGGAACCGCTACGCCGGGGAACTGTGGCGGCGCACCAAACAAGCCATCGACCGACATCTGGCGAAGCTGGCCAAACAGCGCGGCATCTCCCGCGTCCAGGTCGCCATCAACCCCGTCACGGGCAAGCCCGTCACCGTCCCGCCGATCCGGGTCTCCTGCGGCAAAGTCGCCGAGTTCCAAGCCCGGGGCGTTGTGCACTTCCACGTCCTGCTGCGCATCGACGGCGTCGACGCCCAGGATCCTGCCGCCATCGTCCGGCCACCCGCAGCTTTCAGCGATGCCGACCTTCACGAGGCGGTGAAGCACGCCGCCAAGCAGATCCGCTTCGGCACGCCAGGTCACCCAGACCAGCCTCGCGGCTGGCTCATCGGATGGGGCGACTTCGACAAAGGCGGCGACGTCCGCACGGTCGCCATGACTGGAACGAACCAGGTAAGCGACAGCCAGGTTGCGGGATACCTCGCCAAGTACGCCACGAAGTCGACTGAGGCGGCCGGACTGCGCTCCACTCGCCTGGACGAAGAGACCGTCTACGATGTAGCTAACTTCGGCGGGAACCACCTTGAGCGACTTCTCGCGGCTTGCTGGAAACTTGGGCGCCGCATCACACCACGACGGTATGACCCGCATCCAGACAGGGACCTCCGCCTAACCGCGCTTCGCACCTGCTCCGCGTGCGGCAGCAAGACCACGATGGTTCGCTGCGAAACCTGCCACCACGAATTTGCCGACGGTGACTCAACATGCCCGCCGGCCACGACGCAGCGTCACTCCCCTACCCCGGACGACCCGGCCTATTTCCAAGGCCTGCAACGGTGGGCACACATGCTCGGCTTCGGTGGCCACTTCTACACCCAATCGCGGCGCTACAGCATCACTTTTACCCACCAGCGCAACGCCCGGACGGCTTACCGCCGCACGCAGATCACGCCGCAGCAAGAGCTGCCACATGACTCGGATCCGGCGAGCGAGGAGACCACGCTCGTCATCTCCAGCTTGGCGTTTGCCGGAATCGGCTGGCACACGTCCGCCGACGCGATCCTCGCCAACACGGCAGCGGCGCTAGCGCGCGAGAAGCAACGCCTTGGCAGAGAAGAGCTAGCCCACCTGTTTGCCACCGCCACAGACGCCGAGAAGGGAGGTGTCCACTTTGGAGAAACTGCTCCTCACGCCTGAGGAGGCTGCTGAGGTCCTGAACGTGGGACGCACGACCATCTACGACCTGATGCGTCTGCGGCTCCTGGTCTCAGTGAAAGTCGGCCGTTCACGCCGTATCCCGGCGAGCGCGTGCCGCGAACTGGTCAACAAGCTGATCGAGGAAGGAAGGCTATGAGCAACGAGCCGCAGCGCAGCAAGCGCCGCAACGGAGAGGGCAGCATCTATCAACGCAAGTCTGACGGGCGCTGGGTGGGTGCTGTCTACCTCCCCACCGCGACGGGAGCCGTGAAGCGCAAGGTGGTGTACGGAGCCACCTGGGACTACGTACACCAGGAGCTGACACGGCTCATCGCGCAGGCGCACCGCGGAATCCCGATCCCTGACCGCTCCTGCCGGGTAAGCGAGTACCTCGAGTACTGGCTCAGCGTGTACGCCAGCCAGCGCCGGGAGACTACGGCCCGAGGCTACGAAGGAATTGTTCGGCTGCATCTCGTGCCGGGCCTCGGCTCCAAGCGGCTCGACAAGCTGAGCGTGCAAGACGTCAACCTGTTCCTGACTCGGTGCCGACAAAAGTGCATGTGCTGCACCTCGAAGCTCGACGCGCAGCGACCACCTGCCAAGCGGTGCTGCTTGGTCGGGAAGTGCTGTCAGCGGAAGGCCAGCGTCAGGCAGGTGCAGTACATCCACGCGGTGCTGCGCAACGCTCTCGGGCACGCCATGCGTGAGGAGCTGGTCAGCCGAAACGTGGCATCACTGGTCAGGGTGGCTGCACCCCGGTACAAGATAGGCAAAGGTCTGAAGGTTGAACAGGTTCGGACCGTGCTCGCTGCCGTCGACGGACACCGGCTCCAGCCGCTCTACCTCGCGGCCGCCACCATGGGCCTTCGGCGAGGTGAGCTGCTCGGGATGCGCTGGAGCGACCTCGACCTGGACATCGGCACGTTCACCCCGGCCCAGACAGTTCAGCGCGTCAACGGCCACTTGCGCTTGCAGGAGACCAAGTCGGAGGACTCCGACAGCGTGCTGCCCATTCCAGAGGTGACCTGGCTCGCGCTGCTCGAACACCGTGACCGTCAGGACAAGGAGCGAGAGGCGGCCGGTGACGATTGGCAGGAGCACGATCTCGTGTTTCCCTCTGAGGTCGGCACGCCGATGGAGCCGCGGAACCTGAACCGGCATTGGGAACGGCTGCGGGAGCGGCTCGGCATGCAGGATGTGCGGCTGCACGATCTGAGGCACACGATGGTGAGCTTGCTCTTGGAGCTGGGCGTGCCGCCCCACATCGTGCAGGCGCTCGCTCGGCACGCGGATGTGGAGATCACTCTGAAGATCTACGCTCACACCAACCTGGACGCGATGCGCCAGGCGGCGAGGCGGCTCGATGATCACTTGGGCTGAAGCGTTGCTACACAGGTTGCTACATCTGGCCGGTGTAGCAGCTGGGATGATCAAAGAATTTGCTGGTGGGCGCGACAGGGTTCGAACCTGTGACCCTCCGCTTGTAAGTCACGAAGTTTTCAAAGCTCAGAGCACCCGCGCCCTGCGATTTGCGATCGAACATACGTCAAGACCTCATCGTGATGGACCTGGGAAGCTTGGCCGCGTCGCCATGCTCAGCCAGGTCAGAGAGGGCCTTGGCGATCTCCGCGTCCCGTCCGTCGACGACATGCAGGTAGCGCTTCGCCGCGACCATCGATGCATGACCGAGCCGTCGCATCAGGTCTGCAAGAGTCGCCCCTGCTTGAGCGGCCAGCGTCTGCCCGGTGTGCCGAAGATCGTGAAACGTAAGGTGCTCCAGCTTGGCAGCCGCCCTAGCTCTCTTGAACGCCTGGTAGAGGGTGTTCCCCCGAAGCGCGGTGCCGTCACGGCTCACGAACAGCCGCTCAGATCCGGCGAATTCGGCCAGGTGCAACCTCACCAACGGGACCACATGGGGCGGGATCGCGATCGTGCGCCTTCCTGCCTCAGTCTTAGGGTCTCCGTCGAACGCCGTCCCGCCCTTTAGCAACTCCACCCTGTTCTTTCGCACGGTGATCGTGCCCGCTGCTAGATCGACATCGCTCACCAGGAGACCCGCGATCTCCCCGCGTCGCAGGGCGCACCAGGCTGCGATGAGAACCGCTGTTCGATACTTCGGGTGGATCGCCTCAACCAGCTTGATCACCTCCGCTGGTGTGGCAATCGGCCGTTCTTTGGCCTGTACCAGACCCGCCCCAGGAACCTGGCACGGGTTGCGTTGGATCAATTCCTCTCGAACAGCTGTATTCATCACCATCCGCATGAATCGGTAAGACTGGGCGATCGAAGTTCGCCCGCCGCTGCCCCTCAACGCCTCCGCATGCCACTGCCTGACCACGGTGGGAGACAGCGACCGAAGCGGCGTCTTAACCAAGGGCACCAGGTGTAGCCTCAAGTTCCGTTCGCATGTCTCGCGCCACCGTGGTCCGATCTGGGAGCTGTCCCGCAGCACGCTTGTTGCGTAGTCGCCGAACAGCTCCTTTCCGCGCTGATCGTTGGTCCAGGTACCGCGAGAGATATCGGCCTCCACCAAGGCCAGCCAGCGGCTTGCATCTGGTCTGGCCTTGAAGGTGTCCGGTGCGTACTGCCGAACGCCGGCCGGATCCACAAATGACGCCTGGAAACGGCCGGACGGCAACTTGCGGATGTAGCCGAACTGACGGCGCTTTGCCATTACGACACAACCTTTCCGCCCGACCAAGCAACGTTGACGGGCTCGACTGTTCCTTCTGCGATGAGTGCCAGTAGTGCGCTCTCAGGGATACGCACGTGTGTGCCCAGCTTCACGAACTTGATCCGCCGCTCTTGGATGAGTCGGCGCGGGAATCGCACGGACGTTCCGAGCAGTTCCGCAGCTTCCTGCACGGTCAAAAGTCGGTCCAATATGGACGTCGCCTCTCTCTTAACGTTGGGATTGAGTGCTTCGCGGTCAACGGGCTGCTCCTCATGCGCCCGCCTCCTTCCGTTGGCTAGTGGGTAGGTGAAAGGCCTTGCGGCGTTCGCTGGCGTGCGGCGTCGGCGGCCATCGCGGCCAGGGCGGCATCACCACTGGTTTTCCAGCCGTTGCCTACGTGCTGCCAGGTGTTGATGACGAGCATGGTTTCGTCGTCGTGGATGTCGGCCAGCTCGACCGGGTCGCCGTCGATCGCGTGGACTTTGATCCGGTTCTCGGGTCTCCGTGCTTGCCGTAGCGCGGTGAGGGTGGTGCTGTAGCGGCGCGACTTGGTGGAGAAGTGGCCCGGGAAGCCGAGGCGGTGCGCCCAGTGCTGCATCCCCTCCCACTCGACCGGCTCGCCGAGCTCCCAGCACGCTTGGATCAGCCGGTTGGCGTGCTTGGACCGATCTGCATATGCAGCAATGGTTTCAGTGTTAATGCGGGCAGCGTTGACCCCAGTGATCTCAGTGCCTTTGGTGGCGTACTTGGCCAGGTATCCGGCCACATGCTGCTCGGTCAGCTCCCCGCCAGGCAGCCCGGAACGCACCACATCGACCTTGATGCCCTTGTGCCCCCAGGCAATGGGCCACCCATCGCGCTCTGGCCGGTCAGGGTGCGGGTCCGTCGCGATCGCTGTTGTCGCCGCCGCATCCTCCACCGCCTGCTTAAGGTCAAAAGCGGTGCAGATCGGCAGCGTCGCACCACCAGGGGCGATAACAACCGGGGCGGCTCAATCGCGTCAGGGTTGTCCGGGTGGAATCCGTCGAGGCGGACCAGGGCGTGAAGGTGCACCACCCCGCGCCGCTGGTACTCGGCCACCTTGGCGTAGCGGATCCGCAGCACCCCTTTGGAGGTGGCGCCCATGGTGCGGCGTACGCGGAGCATGGTGCGTGACCACAGCTTGCCCACCAGGTGGTTCCACACGGCGTGGTGCTCGTAGTCGTAGCAGTCCATGCACAGCGGCTGTCCGAGCCTCCCGTCGCCGTCCGCGTGGATGGAGTTGCACCACATCGGTTTGCCGTGACCGCAGGTGGGCCGTTCGCGACGTGGCCGGCATGGCTTGCTCGCCCCTTTGCCGGGCTGGGTGTGCACCACGCCGAAGCTCGGAGCGGTCAACGTGACGAACACCGCCGGATGCGTTGCCACCGTCTCCGGCACGCCCTTGCCGCCTGCCAACCCAGCCTTGATGAGCTGGTAGGTGTCCCAGCGGTAGGTTTCGGCGCAGGACGGGCAGCGTGAGGCCAGCCGGGTTCCGCACGGCTTGTACAGAACCCGGTCGGGCAGGTCGTCGGTGTTGAACCGCTCGACCACCCGCCCGGTGGAGGCATGCACGGTGAGGACTTCGCCGCGTAGCCGGATCGGGCTAGTGCAGCCGCGTGCCTTCGCAGCATGGTGCAGCCAGTTGCCGAAACCAGGCTTAGAAGCCCGCTCCATGAGCCCGTCCGGGTCGCCCTGCATCTGGGTGAGGGGCAGCCCGGACAGCTGCTCCAGGAGGAGCCGCGTGGTCGCGTCGCGGTCATGGTTATCGATGGTTGGGTTTTGGTTTTTGGGCGCAGTGGTCACAGGGCACCTCCTTTCGAGGCTGTCCGGGCAGGTGAACAGGGTTTGGTTAGAGCAGTGGCTTTCCGGTCAGCGGCGACACCGCCGTGTGAGCGTTGGCCAGGACGCGCGGAGGTTCGGTCAGGCCGAGGGCGCGCATGATGTCTCCGGTGGTGGCGTTCGATACGCGCAGCACCGTCCGCAGTTCGTCGAGGGTGATGGTCCGGCCGTGTTCGGCCATGAAGTCGTCCGCCGCCTGGCGGGCTCGATCGAGCAGTTGGGCCGGCAGCGGCGCCGCAGTGGACACCTTGACCGGAACCTGGGCCGGGACGGGTGTGATGGTTGTCGGGGACTGCGCGGGTGTGATCGGTTGATCGTCCTGCACGCGGTTCGGCAATACTGCCGTCTCGTCTGGGATAGGTCGAGGTATGGGGATCGAAGGTGTTGACACCACGCTGTTTTGCGGGTGCATCAGTGTCACAGGTGCCACATACGCGGGCAGGTTTGCCGGTCGGGGATCGGGTTCGGTGTCCGGCCGTGGGTCCTTGCCGAGGATCAGTTTGGCCAGTGCCGCGAACGCGAGTGCGGGCACCACTGCGACCAGTCCTCCGGAGAAGCCGGGCTTGGCGACCGCGAGCTGTGCGGTGACCGATAGGGCCAGGGCGAGCACGAGCAGGAACGCCGGGTAGGCGATAGGTTGCCCGGCACGCTTGCGCCGCCTGATGACAAGCAGTGAGGCGACTGGGACCAGTTCGGAGATGACGGCGTTGGCCCAGCCGAACCAGTCCGCTTTGTCGGCGGGGCTGTTGTTCATCGTCCAGTCGTGCACGTGGGTGAACGATCCCGCGCCTGCCGCTATGCCGACCGCGAGCAGGATCAGGACGAGGACGGAGTCTTCAAAGCGTTGCCCTGCTGTGGGTTTCCGCACCGGCCGCGTGTGTGCGCCGGGGATGTTGTTGACGGTCATGACTTACCTCCTGCCAGGGGAGCGCGGCGCGAAACAGTGGCGTAGACACGGATCTGTTGACCACGTCCGGGTTGTGGCTCGGATACGTGGTGGACATAGCCAAGTTCGTCGAGAAGCCGGAGCCAAAACGCGATGTTCTTGACGGTGCCCACCAGGCGCAGCTGGATCGTGTGAGGCCCGAGATCAGTCATCGCCCTGCCCCCAACGCAGTGCCGTGGGCAGCCGCCAGAGCGCGGATGTCGTTGTCGCTGTGGTACGGGAATCGGACCCGGGCGGGCCTGGCGCGACCGTCGAGCATCACGTAGCCGATACCCGGCATGGTGTCCGGGATCAGGTGCGAGGCAGCGCCACGCGCGACGGCGTTGTCCCCAAGGATCATGTCCACTTCGGATTCTTCGTTGAGTGCCAACGCGATCCGGGTGGCGAACAAGTTGCGGTAGGACAGGATCTCTTTGCGAGGGTCTTGCAGCGCGGCGATCACGTGCACGCCCACCGCCCGACCCTTGGTCAAGATCTCGGCCATGGTCTGGTTGATCCGTTCCTTGATCTTCTTGTCGGCCACGTAGGCGGTCAGCGACGCGAACTCGTCAATCGGGATCACGATCGTGGGTTCGGCGATCGTGGCGACGTGGTCTCGTGCCACACCCCGGTATCGGTCTGCCCGCTGGTTGACCACCTTGGCCAGATCTTCCAGCGCCCCGGCCATGGTGTCGGGACCGTCGTAGTGGAAGGCGTGGAACAGGTCCTTTCCGTAAGCGAATTCCATGCCGCCCTTGGGATCGAACGCGTGGACCTGGACCAGGCCGTCCGCGATACCTCCCGCCAGCGCGGCCAGAATGGACCACACCACCGACGCCTTGCCCGAACCGGTGCGGCCGGCCAAAAGGACGTGCCCGGTCAGAGACACCCGGTAGATGCGCCCGTCCTCGTCCATTGCGACCCCCAGTCGCCGCACATCAGCCACCGCAGGGACAGGGAACGGCCTCATCGTCGTCGCGAGCGTGTCGACGAGCCGGAACCGCAGCGTTACCCGCCCGGGTTTGACGTCATGCGTCGATGCGCTGCACGACAACGCTTTATAGGTGTGGGCTAACCGTGGGGCGGCTTTGGCCCAGTCCTGCGGGTGCTGACCCGGCAACATGCGGGCGGTCACCAGATCTGAGCGCCCGTCGTGGCGCACGTTGACGATGGACGGGTAGAACCGGTCACCGTCAAACGAGGTAGCCAGGCCGACATTGGTGATAGTCGGCTGCCACAACGGCCGGTACTTCACGTACTGCCGCCACTTGGCCAGGTAGAACCAGCCCAGCCACCGCCGAAACGATGCCCGGTGCTGCCACCACCACACGAGGAGCATCCCCGTGATGAACACGGCCGCCCCCGCCGCCCAATGCCAGCCGTAAACCACCGTCAAGTAGCCCAGCAGGCCGATAGGCACGCTCACCCAGTAGAACTTGGCCGCAAAGATCAGAGCGACCACCGCCCAGTAGACGGCCCGGCCGACCCCTTTGAGGACAAGCCAAGGGACATACAGCCAGTTGGGCACATGGAAGATAGGAACCCGCACCCGGCTCGGTTTCGGCGCGTCATGCGCGTCACCAGGAACCCGATTCTTGCCGAACATGACTCACCACCCCTCGCGCTTGTCGACAAAACCGTTGCTGTTGAACAAATCCAGCTGACCAGCCAGCTGGGCTACCGACCTACGAGGCCGCTTGCTCGTCGTCCGCGCGACCATCAACCTCTTGGGCGGCGCGAGCACCCGGCGCTGCATCGTGGGCAGCCATCGGCCACGCCCCAATACCGCCATCGCGTCGGCCGGATCTGTCACCACCAGAGCAACCTGAACTGGATCCACATGCGACAGCTGCGCCTGCCTTCTGGCCATCGCTGCCAACGATCCGGCCGCTTCCGCCAGCACCGCCACCCGAGCCAACGCGGGTAACCCCGCCAGCTCGATCTGACGACCTGCCTGCACCATCGGCAACGCCCCATGCGCCACTGCCGTACGACGCCGCACCGTCAACGCGTTCACGACGTCACCGCCTGGCGGGAGAACCTGCCGTCACCGAACCGGCCCGCAAAGCCTTCCTGGCGCAGATGCGTCGTGCAGGTGTCGCATGCTGCTGATGCCGGGTCCCAGTTGGCGGGGTCCATCCACCGGCCGCAATCGCCGCATTGGATCGACACCACCTGGACGAAACCCTTACGCAGTTTGCTTTCCAGTCGCGCCGCCGAACGATCCCACAGCGACGCCGTCTTCATTAGGACCGTCAGCTTCATGGCTGATCACCCGACTCGTTGTCGTACAGGTCAGCGGTGAGCGATACTTGGCAGCCCCGGAAACCTGACGTGATCCCATAGAGGTGGATAACCCCGTCGTGTTCCCACTCCCGCCAACCGGCGACCTGAAGAAATTGCATCCACTGCGTGAACGTCGACCGCCGCGCCGCCATATCCCGGTCTGCGCATCGGCCCGCCAGCGTCCCCAATATGCTTACCTGCCATAGAACCGGCGCAAGCTGATGTGTCACCACTTCGGCTAGCATCTCCGCCAACGCCGCAGCAGCTTTTCGCTGCCACACCGCGCAATCCACGTCGGTAACCAGGCCAGTCATCACCGCACCGCCTGCCGACGTGACTCGCCGCACTTGGCGCAGCAGTCCATCGGATGCGCCACGCGCACCTTGCCGCAGAAGAAGCAGAACACCGCTGCCGCGCTAATCCTGCTCAGCCCTACCATGGACACGACAAACCCACCCCCTTCCATGGGGATCGAAGGTGTTTGTTACGCGGGGCCGGGCTGTCGACTCTTGCCGGAATGGGCAACCCGCCCCGCGGTCTCGTACTTGGATGCCTAGACGGTGGCCGCCACGATGTCGCGCGCCTGGATCGTCCACGTCAGCCGACCCCGGCCCCCGCCAAACCCCGATTCAGCCACGTATGGCTTGACCACCATGTCCGTGAACTCCACGGGCGTGAAAGGTGAACCCGGCACCGCAGCAGGGGGAACCGGCTGCACACCTGCAATCAGCTTCACCGTGACCGCCTTCTGCGCCGCCTTCAACTCCGGATCCCCATCGATCACCGTGACCGACCAGATCCGCTCTCCCGTCTCCGGGTGCACGGCCTGACCGAGCTTCTTGCCGTCCTCGTACGCGAAGACCGGCATGACCTCCGAGTTCAGGTACGCGCCGTGAGGGAACACCAACTCGAACCTGACCGGGATGAACTCCTTTATCGCCATCTACTCCTCCTGGTTGTATTACGTCTTACGTGATGAGCGTACAGCGGAACCGCGACGAGACGCAAGACGTATTACGTCCAATTTGACGCCGCCCATGTGACCTGGCATACAGTTACGTAAGACGTCCTACATTTGGGAGAGAGATCAAATGGCAACCATCGAGACGCCAAAGTCTCAATACGGCCAGATCGCTGACCTGCTGATCAGCAGAATTCAGGACGGAACATATCCGCCCGGTTCATCCCTGCCGAGTGAGGACAAGCTTGCTGACGCGCTCAAGGTCTCCCGCGTAACGATCAACCGGGCCGTGGGTCTTTTACGCCTCTCCGGCTACGTCAAGGTCAAGCGCGGAAGCGGGACCATCGTACGAACCTTGCCGGTCATTCTGAGAGATGCGAAGGCCCGTTACGCTGCACGAATGCAGGGCACCGGCGCTGGAGAGGTGGAAGCCAGGCAACACAACCTGGTCTCCAACACCGTCTACCGGCAGATCGCCGAGGTGCCCGCCCCCGAACACGTAGCTCAGACTCTGGACCTTAAACCCGGCGACCCGACGCTTCTGCGTAGCCGCACGTTGTTCGCCAACAATGAGCCGACGCAGATCGCCGACTCCTACATCCCTGCGGCAATCGCCAAGCTAAGCCCTGAGCTACGCAACGAGAACGCCGGACCGGGTGGTTCCTACGGCCGCCTAAGCGATATTGGACACGGGCCAGCGCGATTCACCGAGGATGTGACCGTCCGTATGCCAACTGAACAGGAACAACAAATCCTTGAGCTTGAAGCCGCTCAGCCCGTTTTCCAGATCTGGCACGTCGCGTTTGACGCAAAGAACAAGCCTGTAGAGGTCGCCAAACACGTTATGCCCGGGCACCTTTGGCAGCTGCATTACGGATGGGATGAGTAAGTGCCGCTCGTGATACGCCAGGCGACGGAAGGCGCGCCTGGAGGTGACAACGAAGACCTCCTATACCGACATGGATCGGTCCTCGGTGTTTTCGATGGCGTCTCCCAGGCCCCTGGCGCGGATACCGGATGCGTTCATGGCGTCGTCTGGTACGTGAACCGTCTATCCCAACATCTCAACGACGCCCTCGAGGGACGGCCAAACGACAACCTGTCCGAGGCCCTGGCAACCGCTATCGAGCGAGTGAGAGGGGACCACGGCGGACAATGCGATCTCGACAACCCTGGAACGCCGGCCGCCTCCATCTGCCTGGTCCGGCCAACGCAAGGAAGGCTTGAATACCTCCTGCTGTGTGACTGCATCCTGGTGGTAGACGACGGCAGCACCGCAAGTGTGCTGTTAGATCAAAGATTTGAAAGGGCTATCGCAGCCATACGCGATGAAAACCTCGCATCACCAATGCCTTTCGACTCTGCTGAACACGCCGCCAAGCTACAAGCCGTCAACCGCCGCAAGCAGCTCCTCACCAATACTCCGGACGGCTACTGGATAGCGGCCGCATCGCCGGAAGCCGCGCGCCACGCAATCACCGGCGATCTCGACATCGGACCTTCACACGTTCGATCTGTTGCGCTACTTACCGATGGCGCCGCACGCATAGTCGACCCCTTCGCGCTCATAAGTTGGCGCGAACTCATGGATCTACTTGCCCACCACGGACCCGAGGCATTGATCCACGCCGTTCGCGTTGCAGAGCAGCGGGACATAGGCGGAAGTAAGCACCCCAGATTCAAAAAACACGATGACGCCACGGCCATTTTCTGTAGCTTCCAGGAGATCCCATGACAACCAACAACCGCCACTCCGTCAGCGTTGCCGCCGTAGTACTCGACGCCGATCAAAGAGTGCTCGTGATACAGCGCCGCGACACCGGCGCATGGCAGCTGCCCGGAGGGGTGCTGGAACTGGACGAGTCGATCGAGCGCGGCGTAATCCGCGAGGTCCACGAGGAAACCGGTCTGCAAGTACAGCCGATACGTCTGACCGGCGTCTACAAGAACATGAACCTTGGCGTGGTCGCGCTCGTCTTCCTTGCCCGGCCCGGCGAAGGCGACCCCCACCCCACCGATGAGGCCACGCAGGTTGCGTGGTGGACGGCAGAGCAGGTGCGAAAAGGCATGGCCGAGGCGTTTGCGGTGCGAATCCTCGATGCCCTGCCCGATTCCAACGATGTCGCGATCCGCCACCACGACGGCGTCAACCTGCTCCACTGAGCTTAGTTGCGCCGCGCGTGCTCGATAGGTTCGACTTCTAACGCGTCGGATACTTCGGACAGGTTTGTCAGGAAAACCCGATAATTTTGTAGGTAAGTATGCAGACAATTGACGCGAGCGCGGTACTCGTCAATCGTATATGTTTGGGTGTATTTGACGCGCCAAGGATGGGTTAACCAACCTTCAACAAAGATATGTTGGTTCTTGAATGGCTGGATCCGTTCGATGAGGTCGGACGAGAGGCCGAGCGAGCTCATATCGAGGCCCATTGCATTGCGGTAAGTTGCTGCCGACTTGAGAAGATTATTAAGTAGTCGAGCCAAGTCGCGACCCATCAACTGCCATGCAATCTCTGCCTTGTAGGCGTGTTTCCGTGGCTCGCTATCTTCTGAGGAAAACAAGAGCCTGAGTTTCTCGATATCTATCGCAAGCATGCTGTCGAGCTTGAACACGTCCCGAAAGCAGGTATCAACAACGTCAGGCGACCGTGTCTCTTCGCTTAGAAGACGTATCGTGTTATACAAGATCTTTCGGCTATTATGGGCATTTTCCTCTTTTCGAAACGCAATATCTTCTTCCTTTTGCCACGCGATCATTCCTTGAATGATGACCAGCACAAAGGGTATTCCAATAAGGGCGCCGATTAGCGCCGTACCGATGTTTGTCAAGAATGGCTGATCGTCCAGCCAATCGGACGTGTCCAGTCCGAACCCAAGGCCAGTCAAGAATGAGCCCATAAGCCACATTCGAACGCTGATCTTTCTTAGCAGAGGATTGGCGTCCTTCCATGCCTTCCTTACTAAGAAGGCAAGTGTCGTTGGGCGCTCGTATGAAAACACTCATGAATTGTTTCACTGGTACGCAACGTACGGCAGCGCCCCACCACCGTCCCAGAGCGGCGCACTCGTCCCACCCGGCATTCGGTCCGCGCCAGCAGTCGATCGTCGATGGGGTGTAGCGTGATTGGCCGTCTTCGTTTACATTGACACAGGTAACGATTTGCGGCGACCGATCTGGTTGCCGTCCCGGCCCTAATGGGCTGTGCGGATATCCACTGGGACAGTGGTAACGCACGCCCGTATCCGAACGTGGTCGGTCACTCTATTGGCGGTCAACGTGGCTTCACGCTGCCAACTGCTCCCTCGTGGATTCGTCGTGGCTTAAGGCTTCGCCTTAAGTCGACCACCGATCTAGGGAGCATCATGAAATCAACGCTCGCCCGCCTGTGCGCGATCGTGCTTCTAGCCATCGCTGGCCCAATCGCCGCAGCCTCACCCGCCCACTCCTCACCCGCCCCCGACTCAGCGGGCTGGGTCAAGGCGAACCTGTCGTACGATCCAGCTGGAAAGGTGCTGACCTACACGGGCCACGCCTGGGGCTGGGGAAGCACATCGTTCGACATCGAAGGCTGGCTCTACAACGGAGGAGTCCTCGTGGAGCACGTCGACCAAGCAACATGCACCGGCTTCTGCTACATGCGCATCGGCCAGAAACAATGCCCACCCGCAGGTGCCTACAAGTTCGATGTCTGGGCATTCCCGCACGACGGAACACGCTCAGCCAACGACATCGCGCGTGCCACAGTGATCTAACTGAGTGAGGAAAAGTGATGGTCACCTTCCCTGTCTGGGACATGCCTCAGCTGCCAGAACTCGATCGGCGGACCAACGGCGAAGCTTTCGAAATCCATCGCGGCATGGCATACGGAACAGGGCCGGGAGTCATCATCACCTCACACGACCCATCCAAGATCGTGATCGAGAAGCCAGCAAGCCCAACAGACGGAGGAACATTCTCCTTCTATGGGGCCGTGCACATCGCCAACGGCGTCAGCCTGGCCCTGGCGCAAGGCCCGACCGTCCCCGAGTACCACCAAGTGACCGACACCCTTTTACGCTGTGAAGATCAGGTTATACCGGCGCTCGCCTTCGACTTCCTACCGGACGTGCAGGTCGTGGTATCAGCCAGCCTGCTCACCCACGCAGTCGCCGTCGTCGCCTGGCAACTTCGCCTCTATCCCATCCGCCTCGAACAGGCTTCGCCGTCGGCATAGAAGCGCAAGTGCCAACCTTGCGGGAAGGGCAGTTTTGGAGCCCTTCCCGCAATCATCTGAGCGGGTCAAGAAGAACCGCCGTCGGTTTCGGCAATCGGTGTTGTCAAACCTAACGGCCGAGACGATGAGGGGGACACCCACGACGTCGGCCGTCGACCCGACCCGCGGGATCGCATCCCCTCGGGATATCGATGAACGACCCGTCAGCGGTGATAAGCGCGGTACCTGCCTTATCCTCTGCCCATGGCCGCCGCACAGACAGTCTCGCCTGCGGCCGGCCTATCAGAGCATGACGCAGCCGCCCTGGCTGCTCGTTTGAGCGCCCTAGCCCACCCGACCCGGCTGCAACTACTTTCACTGATCTATGCAGCGCCTGGCAGCGAGTGCAGCACCTCCGACCTCCGGCCGTTCTTCACGACCAGTCAACCGATGCTCAGTAAGCACCTGGCGGTGCTGCGCGATGCGCAAATCGTGTTGTGCGACAGGCGCGGACGATGGCATTGGTATCGGCTCAACCTGCCAGTCCTATGCCACCTGGTTCAGAAGCTGCCAGGCTAGTTCCGGGTCGCTGCAGCAGGTACCAGGCTCCTCTAAAGGCCTGCTTGACGACGCCGGTCAGCCTCCACCACGATCCGAGTAAGGTCTCGCCAGTCGTCCTGGGGTGTGCGTTGCAGCATGCTGGCCACCGAGCTGCGCATCTGTCAACGACAGGTGAGCCGAAACTGGGACTTGTGTACCCCTGGGGGTGCTCTGGTGCACTTCATCCATGGCAGTCAAACAGGACCGATGGATCAACTACCACCAGTCGGCAGGCCTGGCACGTGTAAACGAAGTGACCGCCACAGGTACACGGTCGCCAGCGGCGCACTCCCCTCCCGGGGTCGCCGATCATGTTGTACTGCGCACCGCAGGGGCAATCCGTTGGCTCCTTGCCGTCCAGCACGCGAACGCTCTCCTCCGTATGCCGGATGAAGTGCGGATGTTTGCGGGCCCGGTCGATGAGGGCCCGAATCTCCTCGGCTGTGGATACCTCGCGCTGATACCGCCGCGTCCTCGGGGAGGACATCAGCTCATCCCGAAACTCCACGGTCACGCGCCAACAGCGCACCCACTCCACCGGGATATTAGAACATGTGTTCGGATCAACCGTGGGCGCATTTGATCAACCGTGGGAGACAGTGAGCTTCGTAACTGCCTTGTACAGCTGTGGCACCCCGTACTGCGAGTGGGTTGGTGGCACGGGTGCATCCATCAAAGAGGAAAGAAGGACATGATTCACTATGTCTGTTCATCCGGTTTAACCTAACTGGAGGGACGAGCAACCGGAGGGGAGGTGCCAATAATCGTCAAATCTGACCCCCTGGAGCCCGTTGTTAAAGATCACCGAATCCGGGGGGCGATTTGCGATACGTGAACGGCTAGCGTCAATGTAGACCGATGGAGAGGAGCGGCCCTGAAGGGCGGAAAAGGTGGTGTTATACGAGGTCGCGACGTTGAGATCAATCACGACCTGCTAGACCTACTGAGACGAATGGAGGTGACGAATGACCCTCGCGAACATAGCTGTCGTCATCGGTGCGACAGCTGGCACGATCAGCGCCGTGATCGCGGTACTCACGTACCGGGGTCGCAAGCGGGAACACCAGCAATAGGGAGAGCCCCGTCCTAAGGGACGGGGCCCGTGCGGGCAGGGACGCTCAGATTGCAGCCCGGGTGTCCTTGTCCGCACTCCATAGCTTGCCACGTATTCAAGGTCCATGGACGATGCGACCTTGCTTGTGACTACTGTTATGTGTATCAGCTTGCCGAACGCGTCACCACTACACTCAGCGCATGATCGAACTTCCTGAGGACGGCTCGATTACTCGGGAGGTCTTCGGTAACCTGCCCCGACTCCCAGACAGATGGGCTTGGCAGCTGAGGGCCGGCCGGTTGGAGCTAGTGCACACGGTTGTAGCGCCGTGGAGCTGGCAGCTCACGGCTCGGCTACTCGCTCACTGGCAAGGCCTTGGCTGTCGAACGGCAGGGGATCAGTACGTCGCTGAACCTGACTTCACTACCTGCCTAGTTACAGCGGGAGTCGTCTTCGTCGACGGCTACCGGCCGAGCACCCGCGGAGCGCTCAACCCGGTCCTCATCCCACCCGCTTTACAGCGCCGTAGCGCGAGAGATCAGATGCGCTACTTCTTCAGGATCGGTGACTACAGGGCCGCGAGGTTGTCCTCAAGGCTGTTGCCGGCCTCAGGGTGATTCGTGGATATCCCTAGGTTGATGCGATCCCGAGGGGTGAATCCGAACTTCGCTTCGTAGCTCAGCATGATCTTTGCCGCGTCGTTCATGATCTGAGCGCTCGGATTCTTCACCAAGCCTCCGTCACGACCAACCATGAGGGGCCCATGTGTCTCGAACGCCTTCCGGGCTGCGTCGAACATGGCCCACGCGGAACAGTAAACGACCAGGGCCGCGTGATCGATCGACTCAATGTGACCAACCTCCAGAAAGGCTGTGATCCGGGCCCACTCGGCGAACGCCTCCCCCTTGAGGTCAGAAGGAGGCAGGGGCTTCGCTGTCTTGCTCGTGGCCTTCGTGGTGTCAACGACAGCATCAGCCTCGTTGTCGAGGTGACCGTGCCAGGTCTTGGCGTCGTCTTTGCCTTGTCGGGCATCAACTCGCCAAATGCCGTCCACTTCGAATAGCCATATGTCGCGCCTGGCGATCCCGTACCTGCCGTTCCACCAGCGCCCCGCTAACCGCTCCGTCACGATCAACCCAGTATCGAACAGATGTGCGAGATGAGGATGGGCCGGTCGGCCAATCGCTGGCCCCGGCATCCCAAGGTCGACAACATGGTTCACACTGATGGCGTGGTCTGGCGCAAGGTGATGGTCACCGTGCTTGCTGGCCTTGCCGCGCTAGGCGAGGTCAACGCCTCCACGTCCACAATCTCAGGCGGGCTCTGGCTATCACTGTTTGTCGCATGTTCATCAGCAGCAGCCGGACTGGCTTTGCCGCTTCTAAAAAAACTTTCTCAAGATTTTCTAGTTCATCCATATGGCTGAACGGCTAAGCCAATCGCCAGGGATAGCCTTTAGGACCAGCCAAGGTCCGTGCACTCCTGGCGGCGGGTGGCTGGGATACCCAGCGGCTGGTCTGGTGCGCAGTAGTAGGGGCCGGGCTGAACCCAACTGGCCGGTGGTGACGCGCAGACCTTTTCCAAGTCCCGATAAGGTCGATCGGGTAGACACCGGTAAGGAACCGTGGTGTCCCATACCTTTCCCGTTGTGGGCGCGGGACTCGGCACGCTCGCGACTGGGTCGCAGTTGATGCCGGAATCTTTAGCACACGGGTTTGGAGCGTTCACCCCGCACACGCGCCAACCATCGTCGTTGACCAACTCGAACGACCACGGCTGAAAGTTGCTGTCCCACCACGACCAGGTGCCCGGCTTGCGGTTCGGATCAACATTGGCGTACGACCACTGCGCCTCAGTCCGATACCCCGCCCGGTCGCCGTGGATCCCTTCACGCCCCGCTGACGGATGCTCCTCCACCCGATCAAACGTGATCTTCCCAGGCACCTCTGCCCGGCGAGCGGCCTTGATCAGATCCAATACCTGCCGATGGAGCCGAGACTCCTCACCATCGCAGAAGAGATTGACCTCGACCTCATCCCCAGCCAGAGGACCGCCCAACGGCGTGTCTTGGAAGTAATCCAACACCGCCACAGCAGGCGTTGCCGCACCCCTACCCGCCTCGATCGTGCCCTGCACGAACCAACGACCCGCAACCACCACCGGAACCGCCACACAGGCCAACAAAGCCGCTACCGCCGCGACCATCCACACCCGCCGCCGCGACCGGCGCCGGTCACCCTCAACAGAATGAAAACCTTCAACCACTGGCGCTGACGCGCCAGAGGCCTTGCCCTCCTTGGCTTTCCTCCCACCCTTGACGCGCCCGCGCCAGCTCATCCATCAAGCATGCCGGAACATCAGGCCTGATTGCGAACGAAAAACGGTGTGGGAAAAGGGAAAGACGGAGGGTAGAACTAGAAACACCAACTACACCAACATAACCATGTGCACCAACTGGCGACGAGCGTTGCCGTGCAACCACATCAGACCTGCCACAACGCCTCGCGCTCGTAGAATCTGGGTCTCTACCAGCAACAACGTGCCGTAGACCATCATGATCAAAAACTTCGTATTCGCCCTGTCGAAACTTTCCCTACGAGATCAAGGGCCGCCCAAGGGCGGCCAGCCGCACCGGCACGCACCGCCTAAGCCTTCGGCCCGGCGGGCGGCCGCGCGGCACCACCACTGGCCCTAGATCTTGGAAGCCCGCCTAAGCGACTACGGCAATGATGATATATGCCAGCCGGTCACTGGAAGATCTCAGATGGACAGCCGCAACCTCGGCACAACTGATGAAGCGGAAACGTCGAGATCGACCGCGCAATCAGGATGCGATGCAAGATCGGACCGGAATGGTGGAGCAAAGCAGAAGATCCATGTCGTATGTCCGATGTGGTCCATCACCGCAACTCACGTCGAGGGTCGGTCGCAAGCTCCCTCCGATCACCATGCTTCCTCTTCTTTGAAGATCAAAGACGAAGAGCCTCCGGCGGAAGCGCTCAGACAACAGGATGATCAGCACCCCGCCACCATCGACCCGGGCGAA
>NZ_BONY01000091.1 GCF_016862955.1 Rhizocola hellebori
CGTAGCGAGCCGCGCGATCGTAGCGAGCCGCGCGATCGTAGCGAGCCGCGCGATCGTAGCGAGCCGCGCGATCGTAGCGAGCCGCGCGATCGACTGGCGTTTCAAGGACCCAACCCGTACCGACACATGATCACGAGCGCCACGAGCGCGATCCGTCCCGTATCGCAGAGGAACCCGCACTGAAACATGACCGCGAACGCAGCAAGCAACGCGATCGCCTCCGCGTCGCAAAAGGAACGGTGGGTGACACGGGTTCGTGCCCTAGTCGCTACGCGCCGATGTCTTTCTCGGTGCTGTCCGTGGCGAAACCTTATTGAATAGATCCGGCTGACTGTCTGAACTCAAGCCAGCGAGCACCGAGCTGGTCCCAGATCTGTTGATAATCCCCGAACAGAGCCTTGATCCTCTCCGCGTCTAGCTGATCGACTGGAGTTGATGCAATGTAGAATGTGACCTCGTCCCGTAGCCGATAGAACCGGTATTGCGTTTCCTCCATCAAAATCCATCTGGATCTCCATGCGAAGAATGCTTCGAGGGTGTTCACCACCGTGACTACAGCCACCAGGGCGAACCCGAGTGCTGCCCAGAGCTGGAGGTCTTGTAGTCCCAATATGATCGTCGAACTGACCAGCAAGGCCATCGACAGCAGACGAATTAATGCGGAGCTTCGCCGGAATCGCACTTTGCGGGACCGGGCGTAGTCGTTGCCTCGCTCGATCCTTGCCACCAGGTCTTGCGCCAGATCGAGGGGTGCAAGACCAGGCGACGGCCTAGCCGATTGGATCGGAGGCTCCTGATCTCTCATTCAGCCGATAATAGTGGGTCGTATCAATGCTCTTGGCGGTAGGTGCTGACTGGACCCTATGGGGCTCGTAAATCCGATTCGTATGCGGTGACGTGGTTTTGTGCGCCGTCCTGGGGGCATAGGTGACGACGATCCAGAGCATGTCGGCCCCATTGGTGTACACGGTCTTACGCCAAATTCTGCAGATGCTCGCTCAGCTTGCCCGCGACGGCGGTGCCAAGGACGTCGAGCTGCTGGTGTTGCGCCATCAGGTGGCGGTCCTGCGCCGGCAGGTACACCGCCCCGACCTGAAACCAGCCGACCGGGTGATGCTGGCAGCGCTATCACGCCTACTGCCCCCGACCACAGTGGCCGGCGTTCGTCGTCACCCCAGCCACACTGCTTCGCTGGCACCGGCAGCTGATCGCCTGGCACTGGACCTATCCGCATGCCCGACCCGGCCGACCCCGCGGTCGACCGTCAGCTGCGCGAGCTGGTGCTGCGACTGGCGGTCGAAAATCCGACGTGGGCATCGCCGGGTGCAAGGTGAGTTGACTGGTCTGGGGTACCGGATCGCGGCGAGCACGGTCTGGAAGATCCTGCACCAAGCTGGCATCGACCCGGCGCCCCGCCGCAGCGGACGGCCCCTGCAAGGTGTTCGTACGCGACCGCGTCAGCGAGGCCAGCGGCGGAACGGTCGTCCCATACGGTTACCAGCAGGGCTTCGCTAACGCCGGCGGAGTCGAGGTTTCTGCATCGCAAGCGGTCCGGGGAGATGTCATCCAGGTGACACCAGCCGGTAGTACCGATGCGACTGCGGAGTCGATGTACAACCCGGCCCACTCAGACTCTAGGCTGCACACCGCGATCATTCGCCAGAATCTCGGTGACGGAAGCTTCGCCGTAATCGACTCCAACTGGAACAACAACCAGCTGGTCTCGCGGCACAACCTGAACCCCTACACCTGGGCTTCTGGCAGCATCATCAAAATCTGGCGACTCGGTACCGCCAGCTCACCGGCCACCGACACCGACGGCGACGCCACTCCTGACCTCCAGGACGTCGCACCATTCACCCCCGGTCCCATAAACAACCGCGGAATCCCTGACTACGCCTCGACTCTGTCTGGTGATTTCACAGGTGACGGGAAAGCCGACATCGCCGCCTTCTACGACTACGGCGGCGCCCAGACCAAGCTCTGGCTGTTCCCCGGTACCGGCAACGGCTTTGCCGGGCCCGTTCAATGGTGGGATTCTGGTGCTGGTGGCTGGGACTGGGCCAACACCAAGCCGGTCGCTGGTGATTTCACCGGCGACGGGAAGACCGATATCGCTGCGTTCTATGGGTACGGTGGCAGCCTGACGAAGCTGTTCTTGTTCACCTCGACTGGTACCGGATTCAGCTGGCCTGCAGCAGTATTCGACTCTGGTCCTGGCGGCTGGGACTGGGCAAACACCAAACCAGTAGCCGGGGATTTCACCGGCGACGGGAAGACCGACGTCGCCGCGTTCTATGGATACGGTGGCAGCCTGACAAAGCTGTTCCTGTTCACCTCAACCGGGACCGGGCTCGCCTGGCCGACGGTCGGATGGAACTCAGGAACCGGCAACTGGGACTTGGCCAAAGGACTCGCAGCCTAAGATCGCCGGAATCATGGCCAAACTTATGAAGCGAGCCAGCTCCCGACCATGCCAGCTCCCAACCAAGTACACCCGCAGACCCTCCCCCCACTCTGGGGGAGGGTCTGGCCGCGCGCCACGGCCAGTTCGCCATCAACCCGCTTGCACTGTCCAAAGTTGATTCGCTTGATCTCGGCCAGGGCGAAGTCGGTATGCCAACGCCGGGTCAGAAACCAGCAGCTCCGGCGCCGCCAGCCAGCGAGACATGAGCTGACCTGGGATTCGTCGGGTCCGGCTCCGAAGTTTTGCGGATCAGGCCAGCCCTCGCCGAAAGATGTCAGCCATGAGCATCCTTCGATTCGGCGGGCCTAGCCGCCTGCATCGCCTGTTGCATTTCGGCGTGGCCCGGGCTAGCTCCTTGATCATCGGCCAAAATGTGTGCAGGTTATGCGAAGTTCAGCGCGTGGTTGAGGACCACAACCATTCAGCAACTCTGCCCGCGAATTCGTCGGTACGGAAGATCGGAATGCCTGCAGCGCGGGCGTCGCGGCAAGCCCTGCTTTCCGAATGTAGGTATCGGGTTACTACAGCGGTCGTCTGGCCAGAGACGGCGCGGGTTGTTGTGAGGCCAGTGAGTGAGCAGAATCGATCTAGGAAGTCTGCTCCAACAGCCCCGCGGACGTTGTTCACGACTTCACCGCCTAGGGGGAGTTCGATTGGTTGGAGAACGGTGACGCCGTGCTCCGATCTCAATCTTGAGAGTCCCTCTGCGATAGTCCTCCACGCCTCGCCCGGGCCATGCTTTGCAAGGTGAATGGCGATGAGATGGGACCGGTTGATTCGCCATGTGGGGCCCCAGTCAGTTAAACCCCCCGAATCTCTTGCTCCCCAAGGATTGTCGAACGGCGACACGTCCGGGCCGTACGGCATCGGCACAATTCCGGCATGGACGACTGGAACACAGAAATAGCTATAGCCATGGGCCCGCTTACGAACGAATGTGTCAATGCCGCCAGTAGATGCCTCGGGTGGCAGGCATCCAACGTGACCCGTCCTTGTCACTACGCCAACTGGTTTCTCCAGGTACTCGTCTGGCGCGCCGGAATACAGGATCCCGATGTACCACGGCCGGCCGTCTTCGGTAACTCCATCCGGTTCTGATTGCATCAGCTTGTGCGCGCGGCCGGCGTTGTGGTGTGCTCCCCAAAGGCAACCCTTGGTCGATCGCTCGCACAAGAACCAGGGAAGCGTGAAATAGTCGCCCTGTGGCTGGCCGGTAGTAATAGCCACCTTCGCCAAGTCCCAAGAGATGTTGGGCGGGCGCTTTCGCTCGTACAAGTCCCACGGGTCCCTCAATGATTCCTTAGCCACCCTCCACGAACATCATTATCTTACCCAGGGCTACCGAAGATCCCGGAGATCCAAAGAACGCTTACCGCCATTGTTGCCGCCGTCAACGGAAAAACCCATCCCCCGCACGACGTACCAGCCAGTGCAGTCCATCGCCTGAATTGCAGCGCCAGAAGCAAGCGGCTATGCAACGGCGACACGACAGCCGATTCCGACACCGCGCCGGCCAAGACGCGACCAACATGCTACAAAAAGACGGGCCAGTTTCACCATCGACGTTTCCAGAGTCGCCGGTTTGCAAATTGAGGTGCATGACGCCGATGACAAACGCATACCGCGGCGCCATAAGGTAAATGGCCCTATGTAACTTCCAAACTGATTGCGCGGGTTCGATTCCCGTCGCCCGCTCCAACAGTTTCAGCAGCTCACAGGCTGTTTTGGTGGATCAGAAAATCGATGGTCATTTGCTCTATCGGCCATTTTGGTAAGAGGTCTAGGTTGCTATGCCCCAAGGTCAACTAGTAGTGGCTGGGCTGTAGCGCCTACTGACGGAATTTCTGGCCAGACTGTGGCGATGGCTGGATCCCGGTTGGACCAAGATCCGGGTCCCAGTCACTGGCACCGGCAGCAGATGGCACGGCATTGGACTTTGCGCATGCGCGGGCCGGTCGGCCATCGGCCGACCGCCAGCTGCGTGATCGGTGCTGGGTCTGGCCGCGGAGAACCCAACCTGGTACACCGACGGGGCCGGCATGCCCTGCATCGTCACGCGCTACGTCCTTAGCACCGCGCACAAAACCGCACATCACCGCAACGAATCGGATTTACGAGCCCCACAAGCTTGGCAGCGGCTGGTATCGGCGCTGCCACGAGCAGCCGCGTCTCCGGCTTATGCAGCCCGCTCACCTTGGACACGAACACAAAGTGCAGAAACCCTGGGAACTAGTTACGCCGCAGCGCCCGAAGATTCTGGACCGGTGCACCTGACGCACGCGATCGGCTGGTCCGCGCCATCGACGAATGGATCAGCGCCAGGTACGACCAGCGCCAGGACCCTTGTGCCTCGGCCCAACACAGCACGAAACAGGCGGACAACGCTGTCCGCTAGACAGGCCGACATCACCATTCCTGTCCGGAGCCCGCACATGCGGCACGTGCCGTGACCGGGTCGCTCCTCGAATGCGTGGGAGGGCATCCACCGGGCCACTGCGTAGGAACCCAGCGCCGAGCGAAGGTCGAGCCTTCGGCTGGACAGGCTTGCCAGGAAAGCCTGACCAACCTCTTCGGCGGACACCACCGAGGCGGCATGACGAACTCGTTCCACGAGGTCGTCATGGCTAACGGTCCAGGACTCGGCGAACATCAAGCCGGCGGCAATGGCGCGCTCCACGGCCGTTGTCCGGGGCAACGTACTTCGGTCTACCCAGCCTTGCGGCCCCCAGTAGGTCTGCATTAGACCGCGCAGCAACTGCGGCGACGGATCGTATGATCCGGGCGGCAATTGAAGCGGGTTCCCGGGGTAGCCGGTCGGCTCCGACGACATGACCGAATCTTGGCACACCACCGCCGAGTCCCGACGCAGACGACACCTTGTGGGCTCGTAAAATCGGGTCTTGAAAGGTGTGGTGTGCCCGGCGAGCCGCCTCACCGTGGCCGTGTCGTCCGATCCCGAACGGATCCGGGCCCCGACAAGGGGCTGTCCCTGTCTTGCAATACAATTGGGCCCGCGGGAACACGTCGATGGGCCTAATTTGTGAAGAGGTCGAGGTCGCGAAATCTTCAAGATCGACCGCCGGAGGCCCCACGTTGCCGCGGAGTCAAGCGCTGGCCGAGAGCTTGGCCCGCAACTCGGCGGCGTCGGGGTGGTCGAGCTGCTCGAGAATGGACAGCGCGCTTTGCCATGCCTTGCGGGCGGCTTTCAGATCTCCTGCGGCCTCATGCGTGTCGCCTTGGTGGGAAAGCGTGTTCGCCTCCTGATAGTTGTCGCCCAAATCTCTAAATATGTGCAGGCCACGGTCGTAACACTCGATTGCCTGGGTCGTGTTTCCAAGCTGGTGATGCGCGTAGCCGATGCTGTCCCACGTCTCGGCCTGTCCTAGGCGGTTGCCAAGTTCTTCATGCAAGTCAAGGCTTTGACGGCAAAAGGTCAGCGCCGATGCGTATTCACCGAGCATTGCGTGTAGCCAGCCGACGGTGTTGTACGCGATGGCAAGTCCCTCCTTGCGGCCAAGCTTGTTGAAGAGGCTGAGCGCCTGTTCTGCATGGGCCAGCGCGTCGCCGTATCGGCCTTGGCGCTCGTTCAGGAAGGCAAGACTGTCATGGGTTTTTGCCGTGGCGACATCGTCGGCGGAGCGGGTCGAAAGGGCAAGGCACTGGATGAGTTGATCGTGTGCTAGTTCGAAGTGGCCTAATTGCGCCAACGCGTTGGCGTAGAGGCGGTGGGTGAGAATTTGCAGGGCCGGGTCGCCTAGCCTGTCGGCAGCTTTCGCGGCCAACTCTTGAGAAATGGCGTAGTCGTGCCGATCGCCCCTTTGCTCAAGATATGTGGCAAGTGTCCAAGCGAGCTGCGCCGTCACGGTGTCTCGATCGTGTGAGGCGGCATGATTAAGAACGGTCATGAGGACTTTGTGCTCCCTGGAGAACCAGGCCATGGCGTCGTCGTAGCCGGGGAGGACCTCCGGTACTGCTGCTGGGTGCACTGTCGTAAGGCAAATCGGATCGCGAGCGGGATAGAGCAGCATGGCCGCGTCGAACGCGGTGTGGAGGTAGTGATCGAGCATGCGGTTGGTTGCAGACGCTCGCTCCAGTTCGTCATCGACGCATTGTGTTTGTTCTCCGGCATAGGCCCGTAGTAAATCGTGGAAGCTGTACCGGCCGGAAGTTGGTTCGGCGACGAGATTTGCTTGTATCAGCTGCTGCATCTGCGCACTGACTTCGACCGCCGGTCGGGCGGCGAGGCTCGCGGCGCACGGGAGGGAGATTTCAGGTCCAGGATGCAGGCTCAGCAAGCGGAACAGACGCGCGGCCTCGGGCGGCAATGCCCGATATGACCATGAGAAGACGGCGCGAACGTTGATGTGTGGATCATCAGTGGCGAGCAGATCCAGGCGGGCCCCCGCATTTTGGAGCTCGGTTGCCAGCGATCCGAGGGATCTGTGGGGTTCGGTACCGGCTCGCGCCGCAGCTATCGCCAAGGCGAGCGGCAGTCGGGCGCAGCACGTGATGATCTGCTCGACGGCCTGGGCTTCAGCGTTGATTCGTTCGCGTCCGAGCCGATAGGCAAGCAGGTCACGCGCGTCCTCGACGGTGAGCAGGTCAAGGGGAAAGGAACGCGCGCCGTCTGCGGCGATCAGCCCGGTGAGATGGTTTCGGCTCGTCACCACGACAACGCACGTTCGCGCGCCGGGCAGCAGCGGGCGAACCTGCGCGCTGTCGCGAGCGTTATCCAACACCAACAGCATCTGACGATCGGCCATTTCACTGCGATACAGCGCCGCCTGGGCCTCGGGATGGACCGGAATCCGCCCTGCGGGCACGCCGAGGGCGTGCAGGAATTGGCGCAACACATCCTCTGGGTTCATCGCTTGCAGGGCCGGGTCGAACCCTCGCAAGTTGATATACAGCTGACCGTCCGGGAAACGCTCGGCTATGCAGTGGGCCCAGTGGACAGCAAGGGCCGTCTTGCCTATGCCCGCTGTACCTGACAATGCGGAGATGACGGCTGTGACAGGGCTTTGACCGACCTCGGTGATCACGCAGTCGAGTTCGCGCAACTCGCCGTGCCGCCCAGCAAACGCGTGCACGTCTCGGGGGAGCTGACGTGGTACGAGTCGTTTGGCAGCCCCGGAAACGCTAGCGTCACGGTCGTTGAGGATGTCGTGATGCACCCGTTGCAGGTTAGGACCTGGTTCTATGGCGAGCTCGTCGATCAGACGGCGACGCATGTCGGCGAAGCAGGCCAACGCATCTGCTCGCCTGCCGTTGCGGTACAAAGCGATCATCAGTAATACACAAAGCGATTCACGATAAGGGTTTTGTGCGCTCAACGCCTTCAACTCGGCGATCACGGCAGCGTGGTGACCGAGGCCAAGCACGACTTCCGCGCGTTCCTCCAGGGCTGCTAATCGAAGTTCCTGCAGCCGCACCCGCTCCACTTCTGCCAATGGGCCGGAGAGATCGGCCAAGATCGGACCGTGCCATAGGCTCAATGCAGCGTCGAATGCGTCTACGGCTGCGGGCAGGTCCCCGGCCGCCCGGAACTTCTGCGCCACGCCGATGCGTTGTGTGAAAACGCTCAGGTCGAGTTGGTCCGGTTCGATTCGCAGGGTGTATCCGTAGACGCTGCTGACCAACACTTTGCCGGCACCACGACGCGCACGCCCCGGTTCAAGGACACGACGCAGATGCATGACGTATGTCTGTACAAGACTGTGCGCTCCACCTGTAGCCGCGTCGCCCCACACCGCCTCCACGATTTCTGCCTGGCTGACGACCTTTTTGGCGCGCAGCAGCAGCGCCAAAAGCACCGCTCTGGGTTTTGAGCCGCCGAGATCCAGCTCCTCATCGCCTCGCCATGCTCGAACCCCTCCTAGCAGTTCGAACCAAATCCTCTCGACCTGTTCCACGCATCCTCCGAGGTGGACGGCAGCCCAAACCCAACACTTCGAGCGCCAATGAAGTGTATCGGAGTCGGGCTACCAACCCGCATGATCAAATACCCAAAGTCGATGTATATGCCCCATTTAGAACGGGCCATACGGCTGCTCAACTCAGAGCGGAAATCAAGGCGCATCAGGCCGCCTCGGACTTTGAGATCGACATCGCGGCAAAGGGCGTCGAACCTGGTCCAGTGGAGTCGAGGCGGTGCACCCGCCTTCACCTGACCGCGCCAATTGGACCATCGGCAGCTCCGCCACATGAGACGCGAAATCTCTTTGCATTCGACGACTTCCAGAGGACTTCCAGAGCGACGTACGCAAGATGGGCCGGTCAACTCCTCTACCCTTTGGAGGTCTCCTATGCGTATCAAGCGTTTTGCGGGGACGATGCTGATGATGGCGGCTACCGCTGTTATCGCGGCATCCCCTGCGTCGGCCGCGCCGGCGGATGGAACATGGTCGTGCACCATTCCGGCCGGATATACCTATGACGACTCTCGGACATCGGGCATATGCCCGGCAAATCCCAACGGGCGTAACTACTTCCGTCTTCGGGTGCCCGTGGACAACCTCTGGGCGTGTTTGGTCCCCTCCGGCTTCACCTACGGATACTCCGAGACCTCGGCGAGCTGCCCGCCTTCCGCGGACGGCAAGAACCGAATGCTGCTGCGCGTTCCCGTGGACCGGCTGTGGGCATGCCTGGTTCCTGACGGATTCACCTACGACAGTTCGGAAACATCGGCCAGCTGCCCGGCTAAGGTGGGTGGCCGAAACCGAGTCCATCTGCGAGTCCCGGCCGACCATCTAGGCGCCTGTCTCGTCCCGACGGGGTTCACCTTCGACAGTTCGGAAAACTCCGGCAGCTGCCCGCCGGCGCTCAACGGGCGTAACTTCGCCTACTTACGGATGCCCGTCGACGGTCTGTGGGCCTGTGCTGTACCTGCCGGATTCACCTTCGACAGCAGTAGCAATTCCGGCTCGTGCCCACCGGCCGCTGACGGCAGAAACTATTTCCGGCTGCGCGGCAAGCCCGGCCCTCCCACCGATCTCCAAGCAACGGCCGGCAACGGCAGCGCGAGCCTGACCTGGCGACGGCCAGCCTCAGCGCCAAGCGGCTCCATCACCAGCTATACGATCACCGCCAGCCCCGGTGGAGCGACCACTACCGCGCCAGGCACCACGACCAGCGCGACAATCAACAATCTGACCAACGGCACTACCTACACCTTCACTATGACCGCGACCAACAGCTACGGCACCAGCATGCCTTCAGCGCCCTCGAACAGCGTCACCCCGATCGCGCCCACACCACCCGGAGCACCGAGTAACGTCACCGCGGTGGCCGGCTACGCCGCGGCGACCGTCTCATGGTCCACGCCGCCAAGCAACGGCAGCCCCATCACCGGCTACACGGTCACCTCATCGCCCGGCGGGATCACCACGTCCACGGCCGCGTCGACCGCCACCATTGGCGGACTGACCTCGGGCACCACGTATACGTTCACCGTGACCGCCACCAATGCCGCAGGCATAGGGCCTGTCTCGGCACCTTCAAATCCCGTTATCCCGCTGCGCCCGGCTGGATTCGACGCCGACAACGCCTTCGGCACGTACGCAGCAGGCATCACCTGGACGAAGGGCGGCAATCACTGGGCAGACGTCAACGGCGACGGCCAATCCGACTTTGTCTACCTTGAGAGCGGGACAGCCAACTGGCACGTTGCGCTCAGCACCGGCTCATCGCTCGGCCCGGACACGGTCTGGGGAACCAGCAACTCACCGATCAAATGGGACACCGGAGACGGCCCCCGCACAGCCGACGTCAACAACGACGGCCGCCAGGACATCATCTACTACGAAGCAGGCACCGGCGCCACCTGGCATGTACTGCTCAGCACCACAACCGGATTCGCCACCGACACGATATGGGCCACCACCACAGACGGCATCTCCAGCTACGGCGGCCAGCACCAATTCTTCCTCGTCGACGCCGACGGCGACCACCGAACCGACATCGTCTACCTCAAAGACGGAACGCTGACCTGGCGGGCAGCCCTATCCTCCGCAGGAACCCCCACCACCCTCGGCCCAGACCAGACATACGGCACCCAAACCTTCGCCACCACCGCCACCGGCGGCTACCACGCCCACTACTGGACAGACCTCAACAACGACAACCGAACCGACCTCACCTACCTCAAGGCAGGTACATCTACCATCCAAGCCGGGCTTTCCCGATGACTTTGGTTGGTGAGGCGTCCGAAGACGCCTCACCAACCAAAGCTACGACTCAATGCAGGACAATTGGATCAGCGACCGCGGATAGCGCGACAGATTTTGCGGAGCGATGTGTAACAGGGCGCGGATCGCGCTCGCCGATAAGGCCCCTCGATCTCTTCTGGGCTTGTTTTGAGAGAGCGATGTGGCGGAGCGGACCGGTTATTGTCTCGAAGCTCTAGCGCGAGGCGTAACAGCATCTATCGCAGCAGCGTGACATTGATTCGCATCACATCTGCGGACGTGGGCGGTGTCGTGACAATTTCAATCATGGCCCATCTAGAGTCGTGCGTGCGTACACAAAGGCGAGAGCCAATGCTGAGCGCCGATATTGGGACATTGCCGACTTTCGTTAGGTCCGTCAAACTCAGACAAGTCTTCGGATCGGCGTTGGCGATGGGGTAGTGCATCTCGTTGTAATTCCCGCTGCCGCTCGGCTTTTGAACGCCGCTTAGCCGCGGGTTGGAGACCTCGCGATAAAGGTCACGGCATTCGGGATTCAAGTTCTGCCCGCCGGCGCACGCCCCTGTTTTACTCGGGTCCAGCACGTCTAGGTCATAACCCCAGCCCGGCCGTAGATCCAGTGTGAACTGGCTCGCGATGTCCGACAAGGCTGTCGTCCCGTCGCGATAGGCACTGAGCGGCGATTCCTTGCCGCTACTGTCTACCGCGGCTATGGCATACCGATAGGTAGTCTCGGGCATCAACCCGGTGTCTTGCATTGAGCGGGCATCCGATGTCAGCGTCTTGTGAAGCTGGTTGTTGCGATAGATGTTGTATCGAGCGATTGGACTACCGCCAGCCTTCGCGGCCATCCAGGACATGGTGATGGTCGTCTGGGTGCTGGTGGTAATGGTGAAACCGGTGGGGGTTTGGGGTCCGGCTCCATTGCCAGGGTTTCCGCCACCCCCTGATGGCGGAGGTATGCTGATCATCGAAGGCATGCGGACGGTTGCCGGGTTGCTGTCGCCCGACTGTTCCGATCGGCTCGCGTCATTGGCGCGGACGGTGTAGCTGTAGAAGCTATCCGGTGTCGTGGCGGCATCTACAAAGATAGTGCCTTCTGCGTTGCCTACCGAAATGCCATCGCGCAGGATCGTGTAGAAATTGGCCGCTGGCCCGTCCCCGGCAATCCAGGAAAGGCGCACCGAGTTCGGGCCGAGCACAGCTGCCATGAGTTCTCTGGGCGGCATCAAGGTCGTCGAGCGTTTAGGAACGGCAACAGTGACAAGCGCCTTAGCCGACATTCGACCACTCGCGTCGATGGCGACCGCATAATATTCGTACCGGGACCCAGCAATTACGTCGTCATCCACACAGGTATTCGTTTTGCGCGGAGGACAGACCGGATCATCACTACCGCTGCCGTTGATTCGATAGACCGCAAATTCCCTTGTCGCGAGCTCCTTGCTTGACACAGCCCACGTAATCTTGACCTGGTCATGCGTAGGCTCTGCCACTAGGTCCTTTGGCGCTGAGGGCGTTGGGTCGGGGGTGAAGATGTAAGCACTCACAACCCCGATGACAGCGATCCCTGCCAGAATCCTCGTGACCGTCGGGTGAATGTTCTTCGCGAACTGATAGGCGACGATACATGCACCGAGGAAGGCGACAGCGTTGCGGATGTTTGGCTCGATGTCCAGCTTGCTCTCTTGCACAAAGAAGACGGCCATGGCCGCGAGGATCCCCACTGCAATGACCACGTCTTTGAGCGCTGGTCTGCGTGGCGCACCCCCCGGATGCATGGCAGGCAGACTTCCGTCACCTTCGGGATTGGACATGCGCGAGAATCTATCAACGGACATCTGGCGTTCTAGTCGCCAAACCGGATAGACGACTAGGTAGATCGTACATTTCTAGTTGGCGCTAACAGTGAGTCCGACCACGATCAGCCAGTAGGCGATGAACATCCGATGGCGGCCCGGCTTGCCCGACCTACCCGTATCGTCGATATTGATTCATTTCCCTCACGATAGGCTGCGACCCGTGTCCAGGTCCGTGTGCCTCGCTGGTCTCCTCACGGTCACCCTGCTCGTGGCGGGCTGCGGCAACGCAAAGCCACCGCCGCAGATCAATCTGCCCAGCTTCCTGCCGCTGCCGGTCGTCGATCCATGCCGCCCACGTTCACCGGTTGCGTGCGACTAATGCGTCGCTTCAGCGACGATGAAGAATTCGTCGCGACGGCCCTGACAACCTCACGCTACCGTGGCGCCAACGGTTGAAGTCCACGCCTCCATAGCGCTTGGGTAAAGGACGACCGACGGGATCGCGCGGTGCGAGGCGTTGGATGGCAATGCTCGGCAGCATAGCTATAGACAGCTTGCACTGGTGTCTTGGGCAAGGGAGGTCTTTGGGACAATGTTGGAAGAGCTGCGTCGACTCCACGAGGCGGTCGGAGGACCATCCCTGCGCTTTCTCACTGAGCATGCCAAGCGTGAGGGCCGTCGAGTTTCAAGGTCGGCGTTCGGGGACCTGCTCAGCGGAAAAGGAAAGCCGCGGCTGCAGACTGTGGAGGCATTCGTCTCCGGGTGCGCTGCCTATGCGCGAACCCGCATGCCCCCGATCCGCGTGGCCGCGAGCGATGTCGACATGTCGATATGGCGTGATCGTTACGCCACCACGTACTCGGCACCGCCACTCGTTCGGAGTGTCCGAGAAGTGCAAACACCTGTGCTCAGGCAGCTGCCCCGACGAGTGGGTCTTCTAGCTGGTCGACAGACGCAGCTGAGCGAGTTGGACGATTTGCTGGCTGAATCCTCCACTGGCAAGGGTGATACTCCTGCGCTTGCCGCCATCACCGGCACCGCTGGGGTTGGGAAGAGCACATTGGCAGTCTGGTGGGCGCATCAGGTCAGCACAAAGTTTCCCGACGGGCAGCTATATATCAACCTGCGTGGGTTCGCCGCCGGGACCGCGCTGGCGGTCGAGGATGCCCTGCGCCAGTTCCTTGAGGCATTCGAGGTTCCGCCCGACCATCTTCCCGTGAGCGTGGAAGCACAGGCAGCGCTATTCCGCACTCTGATGGCCGAACGGAAGGTACTCGTGTTGCTGGACAATGCACGCGACGCCGAGCAGGTGCGTCCACTGCTTCCCGGCTCGACAGGCTGTTTCACGTTGGTGACCAGCCGAAACGATGTTGCCGGCCTGGTCGCGCGGGAGGGGGCACGCCCGGTTACCTTGAATCTGCTAACGGCAGGCGAAGCGCAGCAGTTGCTGATCCAACGCCTTGGTGCCGAGCGAGTGGCCGCCGAACCCGATGCTGCACAAAGCATCATCGCCGGGTGCGCACGGCTGCCGCTGGCCTTGGCAGTCGTGGCAGCTCGCGCGGCGACCCAACCGCAATCTTCGCTCTCCCTGCTTGCCAGGCAACTTCGGCACGTCGACGCACAGCTCAATATGCTCACGGCCGGCGACGCCGTCAGTGATGTGCGCGCCGCGCTGTCCTGGTCCTATCAAGCCTTGGGGGCGGACGCTGCGCGACTCTTCCGGCTGATGGGCACGCATCCAGGCCCCGATATTGCCACTGCGGCGGTGGCCAGTCTTGCCGGTGTTCCAATCGCGCACGCAATGTCGCTGCTTAGCCAACTGGCTCAGGCGAATTTGTTAACCGAGGAGGCGTCGGGCCGCTATTACTTGCATGACTTGCTGCGAGCCTACGCCGTTGATCTGACCCAGGAGCTAGACAGCACGGATGATTGCCGGCGAGCACACCATCGAATCCTCGACCATTACCTGCACACGGCTCACATGGCAGCGCGATTGCTGGAGCCCCACCGCGAAAACATCATCCTGGCGCAGCCGCAACCAGGCGTGATCCCTGAGGATCTCTACGACTACGAACACGCGATGGCCTGGTTTTCGGCCGAACGATCAGTCATGCTGGCCAGCATTGAGCTAGCGGCAAGCAACGGGTTCGATCTACACACCGCGCAGCTGGCCTGGACCCTCACGACCTTCTTCTACCTTCGCGGGTATTGGCAGGACTGGGCAGCTGTCCAGCACACCACGCTTCGCACGGCGCAGCGCTCGCGGGACCAGACAGGACAGGCCCGCGCGCACCGACATGTGGCAAGCGCCTACATCAGACTTGCTCGCTACGACGACGCTATCGGACACCTTCGCCGCGCGCTGGCCCTGCTGGCCGAACTCGACGATTCTGACAACGCGGCCGGTATCCACTACAGCATCGCCTGGGCGCTGGATCTGTCGGAGCAGCATCATGAGGCGCTGCAGCACGCCCGGCGGGCTATGGCCATGTACCAAGCCGCCGGCCAGCGAATTGGACACGCCGACTCCCTAAACCTGATCGGTTGGTGTCACGCTAAGCTCGGCCACTACCGGCAAGCTGTCACCTACTGTCGGAAGGCCCTCCTCGTCCATCAACAGCTTGGCGATCGCCACGGGGAGGCCGGTACGTGGGATAGCCTCGGCTACGCCCACTCTCGCCTAGGTCAGCACGCCAAGGCAACCGCCGACTATGAGCGTGCCATCACCCTGTACCGGAATCTGGGTGATCTCTACAACGAGGCCGACACCCTCGCCCACGCGGGCGACAACCATCTTGCTGCTGGTGATCACGAGGCGGCTGTCGAGGATTGGCGACGAGCGGTAACTATTCTCGACGAGCTGGGGCATCCAGACGCGTACAAGGTCCGTGCCAAAATGGCCGACCATTGAGGTTCTGCGGGACACGACGGCCCTGGCAGCGAAGCACTATGAGCCGATTGGAACGACCTCCCAGCTCGCGCATGATGAGACGGAGCGGACCGGGCCCGCGTGCCGCGGGCCTTGGCGAGCGGCGACGATACGACGTGGACGCGCAGACTCAGATACCGCCGATGGTCAGGGGTTTCTGCCACTGCGGCGTGCACGAGGGCCTATCAACCCCGTTGCGCCCGCGTCCGCCGCGCCAGCATTCCCGACGACAACCTCATGCTCACGATGTCCGTTTGCCATGCCCGATCGGACATCGAGCGCCAACCACCCATGAACGCAGCAAGCAAAGGCATGAACGCGTTCAGGTTGGTGCTCTGCATGCGCCGTGGCGTGAAGGGCCAGGTGCGCACCGATCAGCGCTGTCACATGATGGCGGTGTTCGAGCTCTTGCAAGGCCGTGAGCCAGCCAGCCGAGCCTGCCCAGCAGCAGACCAACGCGACCAGCAACATGCCTGTTGACCAATCCCATGCTGAGGTCACGAGGTTAGTCAGGACGCCGACGCCGACCGCCAGCGTCGTGGTCATCCCAGCCGCGAGTACGCGCCAGACCTGCCCGCGCTTCATCTGCACCCTTCAGATCACTGTCTGCCATCCGGCAATGCGCTGGTGCAGCCTGCGGAAACGACTCCACGTGGTTGAACTGGATGCGACCCATGCTTGCCCGATCCAGGCTTGCCCTCAGTGCGTCCAGCTTTGGCCAGTTCAGAAACTGGATACCGGCTGTTGAGCGCTGAACTATTACGATGAGGTCCGCCGAGGAAACGGAGCGCGCGCTTGATCGACGAACTGCTTCAACTCCATCAGCAGGCGGGCCGGCCAACCCTCGACCGCTTGAAGGAACACGCTGACCGCGAAGGACACGACGTCTCGAGATCGGCGTTCGGGAACCTGCTCAGCGGCAAGGGTAGGCCACGTTGGGAGACCGTCGAGGCGTTCGTCACTGCCTGTGCAAGCTATGCCCGTTCACAGCGTCCCCCGATCCATCTGGGACCAGAGGTACTCGATCTGGCCCTGTGGCACGAGCGTCACACCGCTGCGCATCCCGCTAGCACACAGCTGGCCGCCGTGCGAGGCAACGTGACTCCGCGACAGCTGCCTGCCCCGCCACCACATTTCACGGGTCGCGCTGACGAGCTCAGCGCGCTCGACGCGCTGCTGAAGGCGTCCGGCCCGCACACGGCACCAGTCTGTGCCATCAGCGGATCAGCAGGCGTCGGCAAGACGTCGCTTGCTCTTCGGTGGGCCCATCTGATGTCAGCCGCGTTTCCGGACGGCCAGCTGTATGTAAATATGCGCGGATTCGACCCGAGCGGGTCGGTGATGGCCTCCTCCGACGCAGTGCGCGGGTTTTTGACTGCCCTCGATGTTCCTCCGCAACGGATGCCAGCCAGCACGGATGCACAAGCCAGCCTGTACCGAAGTCTGTTGTCTGGCAAGCGGATGCTGGTGGTGCTGGACAACGCCCGCGACGCCGAGCATGTACGAGCACTGCTGCCGGGAGCTCCGGGCTGTTTCGTAGTCGTGACCAGCCGGCGCGAACTTACCAGCCTGGTGGCGGTGGAAGGCGCTCACGCGATCACTCTGGATGTCCTAAGTCACGACGAGGCAGCGCAGCTTTTGGGTGACCGCCTGGGGTCCAGTCGGATCGAGGCCGAGCCCGAAGCGGTCAACGAGATCATCGGAAGGTGTGCACGGTTGCCGCTGGCGCTGGCAATCGTAGCCGCACGCGCCGCCATGCACTCACGCTTTCCAATATCTGTCTTTGTCAAGCAGCTGCTGGACATGCAAAGCCGGTTGAATGCGTTGGCGGCAGGAGACGCGTTCACCGACATCCGAGCAGTCTTTTCCTGGTCCTATCGAACCATTGAATCCGTTGACGCACAGCGGCTGTTTCGCCTGTTGGGCCTGCATCCAGGCCCTGATGTCGCGCTCCCGGCAGCCGCGAGCCTGCTCGGAGTTCCGGTGGTGCACGTAGTGCCACTGCTCGCCGAGCTGACACAGGCACACTTGCTCGCCGAACCAACCCCAGGCCGGTATACGTTCCATGACTTGCTGCGCGCCTATGCTTCCGAACTCGCCGGGATCCACGACACCCCAGCCGAGCAACGTGCGGCAATCCATCGGATGCTTGACCACTATCTGCACGCGGCCCATGATGGCGATCTTCTGCTGCGGCCGCACCAGGACACCCGCATCACACTGGATTCCCCTCAATCGGGCGTAGCGCCAGAGAACCTCGGCAGCAGCGCAGATGCGATGGCGTGGTTTGCCGCCGAGGATTCCGTGCTTTTGGCCACGGTTGACCGGGCCGCCAATGAGGGATTCCATGTTCACGGCTGGCAACTCGCTTCGTTCCTGTCGAACTTCTTGCACCGCCGAGGAAACTGGCACCAATGGGCCGAATCCCATCGCACCGGATTGGACTGTGCAGCTCGGTTGAACGACGTAAGCGGCCAGGCCATCATGCATCGCGGCCTCGGCTACGCCTACGCGGAGCTGGGCCGGCTCGATGATGCGCACCGCCAGCTTGAGCAGGCGCTAACGCACTTCGCCGCCGCACTGGACCAGGCCGGCCAAGCTCACACTCACCATGGCCTCGGGGGCATTTGCGAGCGCCGAGGACAGTACCGGCAGGCGTTGAATCATGCCAGGCACGCCCACGATCTGCATCAATCCACCGGCTCCCAAGCCGGGCAGGCCGACGCCCTCAATGCCATCGGCTGGTGTCACGCCATGCTCGGCGAACACGAGCATGCCCTCACCTCATGTGAGCAGGCGCGCATCCTGAACCACGAGATCGGCAACCACGACGGTGAGGCCGTGGCTTGGGACAGCCTCGGCTACACCCATCACCAGCTCGGTCAGCACGCCCAAGCGATCGCGTGCTATGACCGCGCATTGCAATTGTTCCAACAGCTCGAGGACCGCTACTACGAGGCCACCGTGTTGACCCACCTGGGCGACAGTAAACATGCCATTGACGATCGGGCAGGTGCAGTCGACGCATGGCAACAGGCACGGACGATACTCGAAGAGCTCTCCCACGCCGATGCCGAACAGGTCCGCCTGAAGCTGCAGAACGTCGACAAACTCGCGGAAACGATCGCTGCGCCGACGGCAGACCAATCCCTCTAGTCCATGCCGAATCGCCATGGCCCCCCGCACGAGATCGAGTCCGGTGACATTTACAGCGCCGCGCAACCACAAGCGCTGAACTACCTTGCATACCGTTGTCGCAGCAGGTCAAGGGCGCTGCGCGGATGACGCGGCCCACGCGACGATCTCCACAGCTCCACGCTGCTTTGGCCCAGGATGACCTCGGTCCACAGACGCCGGCCACGCTCGCGGCTGCAGACAGGTTGGCGTGCCGTTCAGTTTTCCAGTTTGGACGAAACTGGACGGCCTATAGATCAGGCTCATGATCTGTCCCACTGGACGATTCCAGCCTGAGGAGCTACCCGTGAACGTACGCAAACCCGCCATATTTTCCGCTGGGCCGGCAATCGCCTGCTTCGCCACAATCAAGCCAGTACTCCGAAACCTCTTCACCACAGAGTCAAGCACCTTCGCCCGCCGAACCCGAGTGAGGGCGGTCCTGTCGTCAGCCATACTGCTTATGTCTCTCCTGCTAGCACCGACACCGGCCCTTGCGGCAGGACGATGGACGCTCACCGGCTCAATGAACTCGTTTCACGGCAGCACCGCGTTGGCCAAGCTGCACAATGGTCAAATCCTGGCCATCAGCGGCCCGGATGGACTGGGCAGCCTGACCCTCATGACCGAACTCTACGACGCAGCCACCGGCGCATGGACACAAACGGGCTCGGTCAACGACCCAAGAATGGCCTTCCACGATCCTGCCGTGCTCCAGGACGGCCGAGTGCTCATCGCCGGCGGGCACGACAACAAGGTGAACGACTACGCCTCCGCGGAACTGTACGATCCTTCGACAGGTCAATGGACGCGGACAGGAAGCCTGAACACGTCAAGACGCTATGCCGTGACCGTGGGATTGTTAGACGGCCGCGTCCTGGTGGCGACAGGTGCGCACGGCGTGCCAGATGGCAACCGCTTTCTATCCTCCGCGGAGATATACGACCCCGCCACCGGACAATGGACCTTTACCGGCTCGGCAGCCACACGACGTGAAAGCGCCACGGCTATTAGACTTCAAGACGGCCGCGTCATGGTGATCGGGGGCTACACCTGCTGCGACTTCTTCACCCCCGCCACCGACCTGTACAACCCGGCGACCGGGACGTGGTCACAGGCCGGCAACCGTCCACACGGTGGCGGCGGGATGGCACTGGTGGTGTTGCCGAACGGACAGGTACTAACGGCCGGCGGCAGCAACCCAAGCGCTGGTGCCGGCACCAGCGCAGACTCGGCGCTATTCAACCCCGCGACTGGGCAATGGACCGCCACCGGGCCGCTGCATCACGCCCGATCCGGCGCCGACGCCGTGCTGCTGCCCAACGGCAAGGTACTACTGGCCGGCGGCGGCCCGCTCCAAAGCGAAATCTACGACCCAGCCACCGGCACCTGGACGATAGAAGATCTCCCGCTCAACGTGCAGCATGGCGGCGCCAACATGGAATTGCTCACGAACGGCGCGGTGCTCATCGCCGGTGGCTACACGGACACCGGCCCGACCACCACCACCGAGCTATACACCACCGCACCGGCATCGCCCATACAGGCCGATTTCGTGGCGACGCCGCAAAACAGCGGCCGCAGCATCTCCTTCGACGGGTCAAACTCGGTGTTCCCGCCCGGCGCGACGCCTGCCTATCTATGGGACTTCGACAACGACGGCACCGTCGATCAAACCACCGACGTTCCTACCACCGTACACGAATACCCTGACACCCAACCGCGGCTCGCGACCCTCACCGTCGTCGACGGTCTTGGCGGCTCAGACTCGATCACCAAACCCGTGGCCGTGCCGGTCGACACCGTCCTGGTGTTGTTGGCAGGAATGTGGCCATCCGGGACCGGCGAACCACAACCCGCCTACCGGCAGGTCGCAGCAGAAGGCGCATTCCGCGATCTACTCGCCGGGCTAAAGTGCGCAGAACTTACCGCACCTGGTGGCATAACCAAGCTGTGCAACGGCGGGAACCGGGCACGGCTGTTCTGGTCGCCCTACTCGTACCGCGGGCCGAACGGCCAGACAGCCCCTCACCCGTACGGGGGCGCCGATACCCACCAAGTACTTAGCGCGTCGGCAACGCACCTCAATGACCAAATTGGACAGATACTGATCAAGCATCCCGGTGCAAACCTCGTATTGGTCGGGTACAGCACTGGAGGCACGGTCGCCACACGCTGGGCAGGCGACCACAACCGAACCGACGTCCCGGTAATCACCTTGGACTCCCCCGCATACGGCTTTTGGCCCGAAGATCCAGAAACAGCATCAGTACCCGAGGACAAAGAAAACTACTGCGGCCTCCGACGGCCGTGGAACACCATCGCCACTCCGTTTGCCGACGAGTTCGCATTCCGAGGCGTCTGCACCCTGTGGGAAGTACCGATTGGCGGGTATCGCAGTACCGTGTCGTATGACTGGCGCGGCGAGCGAACATTCAGCCAGAACTCCGGACTGACCAATGTCGCCTCCCTGCACCTATACAGCGCCACGAACAGCACCGACTTCATTTCACCACCGTGGTGGAACACGTCGCCGCTCGCCGATGGCAACAAAATTATCGACTGCACCGACTTGCAGGTAGGCCACACTTGCGTCCTTCATAACGACAGCGCGCTCTCCAGCGTGCGTAGGGTCGTCCAAGCCACCACCGAGGCGGCCAAGAATCGCCGGGTCCCGACTGTGAACGCCACCTCCGAAGCCTGGGAATCAAACGTCGGCCCAGAAAGATTCGGAGCGTTCATCACCACCATCCGCACCTCATCTTCCAACGGCCGCATCATCGCAGTTGGCGAGTGGGGACCAGCAACTCCCGCAAGCGATGGCATACGACATGGTGACACCGCCGAAGCGGGCACCCTCACGTGTGCCATCCGACCTTCAAGCCCCGCTCAAGCAGTGCACGTCGTCAGCGCCGATTGGCGCTCGCGTTCATACGTCGTCTTCTGGCAAGCAAACACATCAAGGCCAGTGCGAGCATCACAGGTCCGGGTCCTGCCATATGCAGATACCCGACAGTTCGAGGCCACCATTCAAGACCCAGATCCTCGGCTCATCGGCCTGACCAATCCGTGCCCACCGGGAGGATCCTCCTAGGCCGGTGTCGATTCCTTTGACCTGCCATCGGCTCCGGCCGTGTGCCCCTCGGCGGCCGGAGTGCGATGGTGGCCAGTCTAGAAAGGCAGATCAGTCGAAACACCGATCGGGCCTACAACACATCAACCCCAGCACCAGCGACGCATTGCGATCATCCTCGATCAGAACGGCTGGAAACATGTGGGCCTTTCCGGCTACGGCCAAAACGGGCTCAACGGAGCCAAACCGTTGACATTCCCTTAAGCGCCTTCGGTTTCGACCTAACTCAATCGGTGGGGACACTGCACACGCGCTTCTCGCATGGCGCAGCCTTCACCGTCGACATCACCAGCATCACGGTTCTATAGCAGCGAAAGGAAGAGGCTCCGGCATTAAGAGACCCGGAGGCTATTACACGATCCCTTGTGCCGCCTGGGTCAACACGTTATGGAAGGAAGATCGGCAAATGAAAAGGCTCCGAATACTCGCCCCAGCTCCGTTACAGGTCCCAAATGGTTCACACCTCAGCTTGGCCATGAAAGCCCTGATCATTGTCAAAGCGGTGATTCTCGCGGCCGTTGTCACGGCGATCGCGGCACCTTCCCACGCCTTGGCCAGCGGGACAATTTTGACCTGGTCGGCCCGCACGGCGATGCCCACCGCCCGATACAGCACCGCCCACGCCACGACCAGTGACGGCGACGTCATCGTGTTCGGCGGCCTCCTGCTTCCAGGCGCATCAACCACAGGCATCGTCGAACGATTCCACCCCGCCACCAACAGCTGGACCACCCTCGCGCCAATGCCACATCCACGCCACAACGCCGTCGCGGTAACCGCCACCGACGGGACCATCCTCGTCGTCGGCGGCTTTCCCGCTGGCGGCGATTCCACCAACATCGTCGATGCATACAACCCCGCCACCAACACCTGGACAACCCGGGCGAGCCTGCCGGTCAACGCGGCAGGTCCCTCCGCGGCACGCGGACCCGACGGCACGATCTACGTCATCGGCGGGTACCCAGGCTGCTGCTTCACATACCTAAACACCGTCTTCGCCTATGACCAAGCCAACGACAGCTGGATCCAGCGCGCATCCATGCCCACCCGACGCCAAAGCTCCTCAGCGACGCTTGCACCAGATGGCAAGATCTACGTCATCGGTGGAAACGGGACCGGCCCCATCGACCGCACTGTCGAGGCATACGACCCGGCCACCAACACCTGGCAGGTCAAGGCGCTCATGCCCATCGGCGGCGGAGGCCTGGCATGGATTACCGCACCCAACGGCAAGCTGTATGCCTTCGGGTACGACGACCTCGGGACCGTCCTGGAGTACGACACCACCGCAGACACCTGGACTCCAGTCGAGCCCATGCCAACCCCACGCCAAGGCCCAGCCAGTGCGCTCGCCGGCGACGGCAGCATCTACGCCATCGGCGGCTACCTACCCACCGCCGCCCAAACCACCGCAGTCAACGAACGAGCCAGCTTCACTGGTGCACCAGTCACACCGATGTACAACGTGGCCGTCAACACGAAGGCAGCCAACCCCAACAACTCAATCAGCGCGACAGCGACGGTGGAGGTGCCTTCCGGAGATACCGTCACCGTGTCGGTCGCCACGGGCACTTTCGCCGGAGCAGTCGGCTGCGGCGACTCGAAAGGCAACACCTACACTCTGGTAGCAGACAAAAACACAGGCAACGGTCGACTGTTCGTCTGCAGCGCCACACTGACCACCCCACTCACCATCGGCGACTCGGTCTTCGCGACCTATCCCGGCTTCAGCGGACTCAGTGTCATCAGCGTCAACGCAATACCGGCCGCCGTCACCGACGGCGCCGTTGATCAAACATCGACCAACGCGGGAAACAACCCGAATCCCCACTCAGGCAACGTCACCATACTTCACCCGACCGAACTCCTGTTCGGCGTCGTCGCCCACAACTCCACTCCCACATTCACCGCCGGCGCCGGCTTCACCGTCATCGGTGCGATCACGGGCGGCACTGGATCCGGTACCAAAACCATCACCCCTCAATACATGCCCGTCACTGCCACCGGAACCTACGCAGCCACTGGCACGCTAAGCAGCAGCCAACAATGGCGAGCTGCGATCATCACCTACCAATAGCCACAAAGGCGCGCTGATCCATTATCATCGATGGATTGGCGCGCCGCCTGTTTGTCTGCGCGATCCGCGGTTGTGGCTGAACGGGGCGGTCCAGCATCTCAGCCGGTTGAGGTTCTGATAAGCAAGAGGGCACGACCTGCCGGACACGTTGTCGTCCAGATCAGAGATCATCCATGGGGACGGGCATAATCAACGGCGCAAGCCTATCGATCACTCACGGCAGGCGGCTCAGATGCAGCTCTGGTCGGTCAACTGAGCTGCCGTTTGATGGCTTGCTCGGCGGGGAAAAGAGGTGGTCCATGTCGTTGCCGTGGGGTGGAGAAGGCCATCTGCTGGCCGGAGGCTACCGGCTGCTAGCGCGGGCCGGTTCGGGCGGCATGGCCGTGGTATGGCGTGCGACCGACCTCGTCCTGGATCGCGAGGTCGCCGTCAAGCTCCTCACCGCTGAAGGCGCCGCCGAAGCGGATGTGGTGCAGCGGCTCAAGGCCGAAGCGCAGACCATCGCCAGGCTTAAACATCCGCACATCACCGGCACGACTTTCGGACAGCTGCCAAGAGGTCAAGATCGGCTAGGTGGCCCTGGACCGTAGCGGCTACTGATGAGTCGCCGTGCAAAGTCGGGCTTCGGAGCACGGCTGAGGCGGCGCGAAGTCCCGGGACGACTGCTTGATCCTTCGCGCACGTGGGTGGAATGCCAGGCCTTGACTGAAAGTCATTCACGAAATCCTCGGCGGAGATCTCGTCCACCAGCTCACTTTTCCGGCGCTGAAGATCTCCAGCGGAATGCGCCGTACCGTTCGGCATCCGACCTAGCTGACCCCCGTTTTGAACTGCGAACAATGTGAAACGCCCTTATCGGTCGCGGAGTGCCCTGCGCGCAACTTTCGTCGTAACGCGATCTGTCCGATCGCGTGATTGCTGCGGCGGCGAGTCCTATCGAGACTCATCGACATAGGTGTGGATGGAAGGAATTCCATGACCAGGCTCGCGGGTTACTTGCCGTCATTTGCTGTGTTCGCGCTGGCCGCGGCACTCGCGGTCGCGACAGCCAGGGCGGACAGGCTGAGCTATACGCCCTACACCGTCTGGGTGATGTTTGTCGTCGTCTGCGCCGCGGCCTACGTCGGCCATCACGCGCCCACCCGGGAACAGCCTGGGGGCCTGTCACCGCTTCGCAGCGTGGCAGCGATCGTGGTGGCGGCCGTACTCGTCGTGGCGCCCACCGGCTTGATCTACTGGACCGGACCGGATTGCCCCTCGACCTGTTACCGGTTCGAAAAGGGAACCGAGGGCTGGGGCATCCGCATCGAGAACGACGTCCTATTAGGACGAACAGCGTTGAAGTCGGAGACTGTCGATGCCGGCGGCCTGGTGGGCAAGGGATCGCTGGCCGTGTCGTTCCAGCTCGCGGCGGCGCCCAGGGACAAGACACAGGTCAAGATAGAAGGCCCGAAGCTGGAGAAAGAACTCGCCGCGCACCTCTTTGTGCCCGCCGAGCTTCCCTCGTCACTGGTGCTTTCCGGGTTCGTGCTTGAGCACAACGAAGCTGGATCGGGCAGGCCCGTGTGGCTGTTCTTCCAGACCCGCCCGGTGCCGTTGGCCCCTGGCGAGTGGAACCATGCCGTCTTCCGTGTGGATCAATTCGGAACCGGCGATCAGCGCCTGTCCTGGGGTAACCCGCCACTCATGGTCGGCTTCGAGGTGCGGGATCAGAGTGGAGGACAGGTGAATGGCGTTGTCTACTTTGATCAGATCAGCGTTCGCTAGCGGTGCGCGGCGATTCGCCGCCGTAATGGTGCTCGCCTTCACCACCGTGGCCTGCACGGCCAACCCGCCGACTCCGCCACCGCCACCGCCGTCGGCGTCACCAGCGCCCGCGTTGCTCCGCGGCCTGGGCTTCGCGCCGTTTCGGTTATGCCAGAGCCCGATTCTGCGGCGTTTCCCCAGCGCGCAGCAGATGCGTGAGGACGTCGACCTGATCAAGGGTATGGCAAACGCCGTGCGCACCTACTCCGCCCTCGACGGTGGTGTCGAGGCGGCCGAGTACGCGCACGGGCGAGGGCTGAGGGTCAGCGTCGGGGCGTGGCTGGGTCCCGAACATACTCAGGAGCAACGGGAGGCCAACCTGCGCGAGCTCGATGCCGTCATCGGGCTGGCCAAGAAGCTGCCCACGGTGGAGTCGGTCATCGTCGGCAACGAGGTTCTGCTTCGCAAAGACCTGACCGCACAACGGCTGGCCGAGCACATCTCCTACGTCAAGCGCGGTGTGGGCACGGTTCCGGTCACCACCGCCGAGATCGCGGGCATCATCATGAGCCCGGACAATCGCGCAGTCGTCGACGCGATCGACTATGCGATGGTGCACATCTATCCCTACTGGGACGGCGTCGATATCAAAGACGCCGCGTGGTACTCGGTGGACGTCTACCAGCGCGCGGTCAAGGAGCTCGGAAAGCGCGTAGTGGTCGGTGAAACCGGCTGGCCCACCGCTGGGCCGGCGAACGGGAACGCCTTACCCAACACCGCCAACGCGCAGCGTTTCCTCAACGAATGGAAGGCCGTCGCGCACGATCAGCGCATCGACTACTACTATTTCGCCGCCTTCGACGAGCCGTGGAAGACCGAGGGCGGTGTAGGCCCGCATTGGGGCGTCTACGATTCCTCCCGCAAGCCCAAGCTGGACGGCGTCGATCTGCTTGCCCAACCCGGGCCGCCACCCGCGCGAACCACGAGCACCGCCACGGTCAGCGGCTCCTACTACGGTGCCTTCCCGGCCCGGGTCACCGCCGGGGACCGTGCCTCGCTTGCGCTTTACCAGAACTGGCCGGGCGCCGAGCAGTACGCGCCATCGGGGTGGATGGGAGACCTCAACGGCATCGCCGTCGACGACTGCGCCAGCGGCGGGCGCGGACAGACGGCCGAAGACAAAGCGATCCGCGTGGACTACACGCCACAGCCCCAAGGCGTGGGCTGGGCCGGAATCTTCTGGCAGCACCCGGCCAACAACTGGGGTGGCTTCGACGGCGGTCACGATCTGCGTGGCATGACCTCGCTGACCTTCTTCGCGCGCGGCGTCAAGGGCGGCGAGAAGGTGGAGTTCTTCGCCGGTGGCAGCACCCAGCAGGGTGCGCCGTTCAGCGACTCGCTGGCCAAACGGCTCCTGAAGGTCACCCTCACCACGCAATGGAAGCAGTACGGCCTGGATCTGCGCGGCCAGGATCTAAGCCGGGTCATCGGCGGATTCGGCTGGGCAGCCAGCGCCGCCGACAATCCGGCCGGAGCGGGCTTCTACCTCGACGACATCCAGTTTGACCGGACTATCACGACAGCGCCACGCCGGACATGCCTGGACCTGCCGCCGGGTACCCACCCCAAGACGATCTACGTGATGGACGGCAACCTGCTGTGCGCCAACAACAGTCCGGTCCGCAAATATGAGATCGGGCTGGCCACCTCTGGATCTGTCAGCGGCTGGCTGCGCAGGGAGTCCGGCGCGCTGCGAATGGACTACCCCGCCGGGCAGGAGTGGGGCAGCGCCTTCGTCACCGTCGGCGACCTCGCCGCGCCGGGCAGCCGCAAGGGCCAGAACCTCACCCACTGCCACACCCTGCGCATCGACATGCGCAGCGCGACGCCGGGGGTTTCGGTTGCGGTGGGAATCAAGGACATCAACGATCCCGACGACGGCTCCGAGACGAAGATTACGGTCACCCCCATCGGCTCGTGGAAGAGCTACTCCTTCAGTCTGGGCGGCTTCGCCACGGCGGACAGGTCAGCGGTATACGTGCTCGCCGAGTTCGTCTTCGGCACCTCGACGGCTGTCCAGACCGTATTCGTGCGCAACATCCGCTACCAGTGTGGCTGACCGAGTTTGGGACGGCTCGCGGAAGTTGCTGGCGACTATCAAGCGACCAGCATTGGCAGCCGGCGAAGCGTCAGGCCGACGCGGGCGATGCTGGCCGGGACAACCAGCTCCATGGCCAGACAAAGCCTGGCGCGATGTAGACGACGGAAGCGAGCATGATCAGGTCGAGCAGGGTCGATGAAGTTCACGATTATCGCTGTGGCTGGTCGAGCTCGACCCCGAAGAAAGCCGATGCGGCCTTCAAAATCTCGTTGGCACGCTTCAGTTCGGCGTTCTCCCGCCACAACCGCTTGATCTCCGCCGACTCGTCGGTCGACATGCCAGGACGTTTCCCGCCATCGACCTCAGATTGCCGCACCCACGTGCGCACCGTCTCCGCCGACCCGATCCCGAGCTTCTTAGCGATCGACCCGATCGCTTCCCATTCGGTCTCGTAATCGGCGCGGTGCTCGATCACCATGTGCACCGCCCGCTCGCGAAGCTCCCTCGGGTACTGCTTAGGCATAGAAAAGATCCTCTCAAGAAAGAAGATCTCCACCAGCTCCTGGGCGCTTCAGTCATGGGTGCCCCATTTGGCCGCGGGCTTGGCCAAGGGAATCAATGCAGTGATCGGGACTGTGATCGCTTGCCGGGCGCGGAATGCTGTCATCCACATGATGTGAACGCAAGCTTTGCGAGCGTGAGTATATCGCCGGCCGCCACGATGAACCAGGCGCCAGTGCAACACCAGCGACACCGCGATCCCGGCACCGGCACCGACGTGCGGGCGACCGAACGCGGCGCCCGTGGGAGAATGCCGCACAACAGTCCGAACGTCAGATGTAGGCTCAGACGGACCGCCGCAGCAACGCCCTGGATCGGGCTGTTGGTTAGGCGCCGCAACTATCTTGGGCCAGTGGATGTATCATTGGCAGAGGTGACTGTCGAAGATGCCAGCCGACCGTCACCGAGGTCTAGCGAGGCGACGTAGGCGCACTGCCGTACCCTTGCTGGCGTGTACGACGAAGGACTATTTGGATCATTCCGACGAGACCACAAGCCCCTAAAGCGCTATCTGTACGACGCCGTCGTCCCAGAGCTCGAACGCGCGATCCGTGGTATCGATTGGTTCAGTGTTACTTTGGACCTTCAGGCCCTGACGCAGTCGCTTGTGGATAGCGTCCGCCTCCAGGCGCCCGTGCTCGGCGGCCAGGAACAGGCAGAGCCGCGCGGGGGCCGCTGGCGTCCCGCTGGGCCGGGGGTGAAGGTACCGACAACGAAGTTCAGAGTGGCCATCCAGGTCGAGGGTGACCCCAGGATGCTCGGCTGCTGGCCCGACGACGCCGGACCTAGACTCCATCCCATTGACACCGACGATCACGGGCAGCTGCCGCCGTACAAACAGGACCTGGTGACCTGGCAAGATGAGCTTGACGCCTACAACCAACAGACCTACAACGATCTTTGGTCATACGGCGAACGCAGCAAGGACGGGCCTATCGCCCTATACAACTGGGTCGAGTTGACGGCCGAGGAAGAACAGGAAGTTGCGGACGGCACCCGGAACCTTGCTGCGCTCTTTGATTCCCAACGCAGACGGATCGAGCCTATCGTCGCTGCGATAGGTCACCAAGCCAACGCCTTCTTCGACGATGAGCTGCCCAAGGACATCCTCTTCAAGCTGGAAAATGATCGCCGACGTGCGTTAGCCCGGAAAGCGGTGCTGTCCATCTCATGGCCGGAAGGCTGGAAACAGCCGCCACCGAGACTCGAGCCCAGCCCTGCTGTCACGGTGCCCAGCACGAGCGGGGAGATCTCTATTGCGGTACATGGCCCGCACCTGGCGAGCGCAAGTTTCACCGACATCCTGCGGACGATACGCATGTGGGCTGATGGCGTCGAGCGCTACCCGGAAGCGTTCGCTGGCATGGACGAGGACCGGCTCAGCGATCTGCTCGCTACGACGCTGAACGCCGCACTTCCCGGCGCACAGCGAGAGGTTTACCGGCGCGGCGGAAGATCTGACATCTTCATCAACGCGGACGTGCTGCAAGACAATATCGGGCCAGAAAGAGTCTTTATCGCAGAAAGCAAATGGTGGGACGGACCACAGAAAGCCCTTGAGGCGCTGGAACAGCTGCTGCGGTACCTCAACACCAACGACACAGCCGGTGTCCTGATCTTCTTTGTCAACCGCGCATACCCGAAGGCAGTACGGCAACCGGCTTCTGAAATGCTTGCCCGGCACGACGATTTCGAAAGCCGAAGCGACGATATAATCACCGAGTGGCCCATCCTGAACTACCGGCACCTCGGCCAGACGATCCAGCTGTGTATGGCGTTTATCGACATCTCACCCCTGAGTCCCAAACCCGGCAAGAAGTAATCACGACCAGCGCGAGCCTTGTTAGCCTCCTATTCGATTCGGTTACGCTCGCTGCTGATACTCGTTGATCAGTCCGCCGAGGATGGGTGCCGTTGGACTCCCGAGGCGCCGTTGTAGCGGGCGGTGGACTCAGCCAAGACGTTGGACAGGTGCCGTTCGCCTCGATGAGCATCCGGTCGGTGCACTCACGCCGCACCGTGCCCACGCAGCGTTCCGCGAAAGCGTTGGCCCGTGGTGCTTGTGGCGGTGTGCGGAGCACCTCGATACCAACGGCGGTGAATACCGCGTCGAACCCGGCCGTGAACTTCGTGTCCCGGTCACGCAGCAGGAACCGTAGCCCTTCTGCGCGTTGGTCTAGAGCCATCAAGAGATTGCGGGCCTGCTGCGCCACCCAGATGCCGGTGGGATCTGCGGTGATACCGACGACGTGGACCTGACGGGTAGCCAGCACAATGAAGAACAGCACGTAAAGCCGTTTCAATAGGACGGTGTCGACGGTGAAGAAGCCTGTGGGGCTCGTAAATCCGATTCGTCTGCTGTGACGTGCGGTTTTGTGCGCCGTCCAAGGGCACGTAGGCGGTGACGATGCGGGCATGTCGGCATCGTTGGTCTACCTGCTCTTGCGCCAAATCCTGCAAATGCTCACCCAGCTCGCCCGCGACGGCGGCGCCAAGGACGTCGAACTGCTCGTACTGCGCCATCAAGTGGCGGTCCTGCGCCGACAGGTACACCGCCCCGACCTGCAACCAGCCGACCGGGTAGTGCTCGCAGCGCTATCACGCCTCCTCCCTCGACCACAGTGGTCAACGTTCTTCGTCACCCCCGCCACACTGCTGCGCTGGCACCGCCAGCTGATCGCACGACATTGGACCTTTCCGCACGCACGGCCGGGCCGGCCCCCAATCGACCCGGAACTGCGCTTGCTGGTGCTGCGTCTGGCCGCGGAGAACCCGACCTGGGGCCACCGCCGCATGCAAGGTGAACTGGCCCGTCTGGGCTATCAGATCGCGGCGAGCACAGTATGGAAGATCCTGCGCCAGGCCGGCATCGACCCGGCACCCCGCCGCAGCGGACCAACCTGGAAGCAGTTCCTGACCACCCAGGCGCACACGATCCTGGCCTGCGACTTCTTCACCGTCGACACCGTCCTACTCAAACGGATCTACGTCCTGTTCTTCATCGAGCTGGCCACCCGGCAGGTCCACATCACAGGCGTGACCGCCCACCCGACCGGTGCCTGGGTTACGCAACAAGCGCGCAACCTGCTCATGAGCGTCGACCAGCGGGCCGACGGGTTGCGGTTCCTGCTGCGCGACCGGGATGCGAAGTTCACGGCCGCGTTCGACACCGTCTTCACCGCCGCCGGCATCGACGTGCTCAAAACACCGCCACAAGCACCACGGGCCAACGCTTTCGCGGAACGCTGGGTCGGCACGGTGCGGCGCGAGTGCACCGACCGCATGCTCATCGTCGGCGAACGACACCTGTCGAGCGTCTTAGCTGAGTACACCGAGCACTACAACGGCCACCGGCCCCACCGATCTCTGGACCAGCGACCACCAAACCCACCACCACAGGCCATTGACCTGACCGCCGCACGAGTCCAACGGCGCCCGATCCTCGGCGGACTGATCAACGAATACGAGCAGGCAGCGTAGTCGAACCGGATTTACGAGCCCGACAAGGCAAGAGCGGCGGCCGACACATTCTTATCGATGGCGTCATTGAGCACCATTCAACGGCGTTTCTCCGCGGTTTCGGCTACCCTCGGGCCAGAGTGCGCGACCCGAACGCATGCCTGACGCCGCACATCGCAGCTGAGATATATCGCTGATCTCCCACCAACAAGACATCGGCGTCTACTAAGCTGAATATCGGGAACGGGCAAGGAGGTGTTCCGCCATGACGACGTTTGGCGAGAATATAAAAGTGACGTGTCCCCACTGCGGCAAGCAAACCTGGGTACGGGACGGCTATAACGACCCCTGCCAGCACTGCGACAAGATAGTAAAAACTCGCTAATTCCGAACAGTCAAGCCTTCGCGCTCGAACCATTTTGTTGGTACGGAGATAAGTGTTTGCGAATTCCCAACGCGTAACGGGCAGTTGTCGACCCTTCCCGCTGGCCCGCTATAGCCAATGCGCGCGCCGAGATGCCCGCCAGATTGTTCATCGAAGACAGTGCGCAGCTGCGCTAGAACTTTTCATCGAGTGGCGCGATTGCCTATGCCTACAGCAGCGGTTCGCCGTTTCAGGCAGCAGCTATGATCCAATCGGGTTGGAGATCGGCCTATGATGTTGGCCGCGATCCGCGACACCGGGACTCTTCGAGTACTAGTTGAGGCCGAATTCGCCTCCGCGTATCACGTTTGGCTTCTGTCCGCCGGCTTGAATGGCCAGATCGCGGATTCGCCGGAAGACAGCAACCCTAGCAAGACCCTCATCGCTAAAACTCAACTCCGGGCGTGCCGCGTTCACGTCACAAAGGAAGGCTAGATAGCTGAGCTCGTCTTCTCCACGGGACGGAAGACTCTCCATCGAAAGATCAGTACCACGATCCCAAGGGTCGTCAACCCTATTGGCAACCCAAGCTTCGATGACTGGTTGCAGGTCCGGCGGACAATAGACGTAGCCCATCCAGTTTGTACCATGCTCTTTGCATAGAAAACCCGTGCTAGCACAGCGACCGCAAGTAGATTGCGCAACGTGCTCACTCAAACAGCGGGGGCAGACATCGCACGTTTCGCCACACCAGTAACAAGTATATAGACTCATCGTGAATGCCCAACTGTGTGTAGTTCGTCGCCACGAACCTCGGGATCATTTGATGCAACGTTGCCGGTAAGTGTCGATGGATAGGCTTTGAAGGGACCGGCTCACCTTGCGATGGTAAACAATGGTGCTACACCGTGCCTGGGGCCTCGACCACCGCAAATAATCGCATTCGAGCCTGCCGAGGGGTAGGCCGTCGAAGTATCCACGCCAGCGGCGAAGGTCGCGCTCGACCCTCCAGGTGCCGCACGTAGAACGCTTTCTCGTCCTGCATCGGGTCCTCCCAGACGATGTTGGCATCAACCTTATGATGACAACATAGTTTTCCCTCCTGAGGATCTTTCCAATAACTCGGGTGCGGACCTTGATTGGGATGTAATGCAAAGGCACGTAACTTGAATGCCGGCGACCGGCGACCGGCGAGCGGTTGCTGTAGCTGCCGATCTTGCTTTACTTTCTGTCGCCCGGCTACTTGGTGGCAGCGGCGGTCTGCGCCGTGGTCAGCGCGGCTTGCGGCGTCGCCGATCCGGACAGGGCCGCCTGCATCGCAGTCCACAGTGGCTGCTCGACCATGCACTCGGCGAGCGCCTGCTTAAACGCGGGCCTCGACGCGCCAGCTGCCGCCAGCTTCGGTATGTCACCACGCCTGACTACGAACGTCGCTGCTCTGGCAGCCATTCTCATTCCCGGCCAACCACCACCACCAAGATCAGGGGATACAAGATCTGAACCTCGGGAAGGGGCCAGTTGACCCTGCGCGCTGGCGGGCTCTCGGACACAGCGCGACTCGACCCTATCGTCTGCGCATCCCTAGATGAGAACTCACCGGAGGATCGGAACTGAGCCACGGGGCAGACGTGGGTCACCGCCAGGACGTCGAGATCCCCTCGCCGACGCCGGGTGTCGCTAAACGGACACGGGCTGGCCGTGTACGACACGCAACGGTGAGTGAGACGGCTGGCCGCGGAGTCGCTTCACACCGCGATCTTTCCGTGCGCGTTCCTTGAACCAACCGGTGCCCAGACTGGATCATGCGCTCAATCGACCGGGTATCTCGCGCGACCGATAACCATTGCGGTCCACGTTCATCGTCGCTGGGCTGGCCCATCGGAAGGTTCACCGGCCCTTGCCGGGCACCTGCGCAGGCGTGCCAGCTGCCACGATGGTCGGCATGTCGGAGCGGGGTCACGTTTCGCAGGAGGCATGGGATGAGCTGGAGCAGCTATACCATCTGGCCATCGACGTGGCCTCCTCGCTGCTGATGAAGAATTCGGAGTTCTATCCGATCGCGGTTGTCCTCGATCTAAATGGCGAACCGAGATTCCTCGCGGCTGGGGATGGAACTGACTTTCCAGCATCTGCAACGGTAGAGGAGATTTTCCGCGAAACGTTTCTCGAGCGGAAGAATTCGCTGCGCGCGACGATCATCGCCTCAATGTCCGCATCGCCGCGCCGGACGGTCGCGACGCGATAAGGCTTATGATGGAACATCGTGAAGGATTCGCTGTGATGACCGCGGCGCCGTATCACTTGAATGATCAAACGCTCACCTTCGACGAATTGGTTTCTGAGCCTGCGGAACCAGTGATATGGGTTCACCCCTGAAGGTTCGTCCGGCACGGTTGTGGATCATGCTGCGTGACGCGAACCCTAGCTGAGGCCCACCCTCCCGTTGAGACACGGCGATCTTCGCTACCGCCTGCGATGGGTCCGGCCATCGCGCCGCCGCGTATCCGAACGGAACGGTCACCGGACGCTGCCGCCGGGCCGCTGGTGCTCCTTCGTTGCGTTGTTGCCCGGTAAGAGGTATACGGTGCCTCAAGATCGACTGGTAGGGGCTGGGCTATCGGCCCACTGGCGGACTTTCGGGCCGTTTAGTGCAAGTCACTGCCTACGACCGCAGGCACACGGTCGTCCTCGGCAGCCCACGGTCGCAGTGTCGCTCTCTCGAGGAATTGAACGCGTTCGGAACCATGTTTGAGGCCGTCGACGGCGACTCCATTACTTCAGCTTGCAGTTGTCCACTTTGGTCATCGCACCGAGGTGGACCCCTTGGGTGAAAGCGTCGGCGGCGACATGCAGCTGAACGATGGTCGCGCGACGCCCTGCCGAACCAGGTGGTTCAGCCCAAATCGCCCTGATCAAGCGATTCGTTGGTGGGGATCGAACCGACTACCACGTCTAGCTTGGACGAGAGTCTGAAACGGAAGTCATGGAGGATCGGCAGCAAGGGAGAGCGGCGTCACGAGTGGATCAATTGGGC
>NZ_BONY01000092.1 GCF_016862955.1 Rhizocola hellebori
CCCACCGATACCGTTGCCCCACCGCGACTAAGCCAAGGCCGCCCGGGGTGCGGAAGACTCACCCCCGATCGCGTTCAGCTACGCCGTCGAGAACCCTTACCCCGACGGCGCTTCACCATGTCCGCCCCCGGCACGCCAAGGGCGCCCTGTTGGGCGGCATGAACCACGACAACGCTTCAGCCCCGAGGCCCGGACCCCACCCCACCCACAAGCGGCAGAAGGCCCACGGCACCTCCGCCTCACCGCCCAACGCAGAGATGCGGGTGCCGTGGAAGGGGCAGGTGGGGCGTTGCACGGACCTTCGTCGCCGCACGGGAGTTCGCGGCGCGCAACCACCACGAACCGGCGCCAAAGAATTTGCCGCACAATTCACGGCACGGCGCGACCACCAGCGCCTGACACAAGGAATCGGTGCAAGCACCGTGGCCGCAATTGTTGCGGGGCGAGTCGCAGCATAAGAAATGGTGGGGGTGTCCCGGATCTGGCGACGGACCGAGATCCGGGACGGGGTAAGGAATGTGGTTAGACGCGGGTGACGCGGACGGCGTCGGCTATGACGTAGCCTGTTCCGCTGGTCCAGCGGCTGACGCCTACCTTGTTTTCGTCGCCGGCGGTGAGGGTGAAGGTGCCTAGGCTGCGCCAGGCGCCGCCGTTGACTCGCTGGTCCACGTGGACGGTCTGGTTTCCGGTGGAGGTGACGATGATGTAGGGGGCGAGGTTGTTGTAGCCGGAGTTTGCCGGATACCAGGCCTCTACGCGGTAGGTTCCGGTCTCTGGGACGGCGAACTGGTACCAGGCCGGATCGCTTGCGGCCACAGGGTTGGCGAAGCGATAGTCGCTGCCGTAGCGCTGGCCGGAGTAGGTGGAGGTGCCCCAGTTGGCCGAGGCGGTGAACCGGCCCGCGGTGGCGTTGTCGACGATGGCCGACCAGCCGGTGGGGGGTGGGTTCAGCAGGCGTGCGACGTCTGAGCGCATCACGTCCAGGTCGATGAACGACGGGTCGATCTTCCCGGTGACACTGGTTTCGCGGTGGCCGCGCGCATAGCTGGCATCGCGTCCGAGCCGGCGCAGCACCGCGACCGTGGCTTTGAGCGAGGCGTTGTATTGGGCGGGAGTCATCTCCTGGTCGACGCCGTTGTAGTCGATCTCCCAGCCGATGAGCATGGTGTTGCCGTCGCCGGCGGGGATCGGCCCGCTGGCGCGGGCCTGCCCGGCGTGGTTACAGCGCCCGGCGGAGATGACGTGGAAGACGCCGTTGTAGTCGACCAGGCACTGCGCCAATGGTCCGGCAAGGTCGGACCGGCCGTTGATGACCACGTTCAATGCTGGATGCGGGTTGCTGGCGCTCGACGTCGCCGCCGTGTGATGCCACAGCACGCCGATCGGGTCGAAGGATCCGGGCCGCATCCGGTTGCGCCAGTCGCCCTCTTCGACGACCTGGACGCCTTCGGCGCGCAAAACGTCGGCCAGCCAAGGGATCGTGGCCATCAGGGCGCTCCGATCAGGTCAGCGGCGCACTCGACGACCCGTGGTTTGGCGGTGGCCTTGGTGGGCCGCAGGACGAGGGCTGCCGCGGCGGCCACGAGAGCCGGCATGCCGAGCAGGAGCCGTCGTCTAAAACGGACGGAAGGAGGGGTGCTCATGGACGGCACCCTATACCGAGACCGGGGTCTATGTCGATAACTTCCGTTGAATGAGCCTCGCGTGAAGGTTTTCGTCAGCCGCTGACCGCGAGCCAGATCGCCCAGCCGAGCAGACCGGCTATGAGCAGGCCTCCGGCGCGGCGGGTATGCAGAAACGCGATCGGCGCCCACCACAGCGGCCACACCGGATAGTTCTCCGGAGGCGAGGTGGGCGCCGGCTGGCTGTATTGCCTGACCGCCTTGACGAGCATCGGCACCGCCAGCAGGGTCAGCAACGTGGGCCACGGCAGCGCGCCGAGCGCCACGAGGGCGACGACGCCGACATAGAAACCGATCATCATGGCTTGGGTCACCAGCTTGGCGGCCCTTTCGCCGACAAGCACCGGGAACGTGACGGTTCCTGACGGCTTGTCGTAGGGGAGTTTGTCGACGTGCTTACCCATCAGCACGCTGGTGGGCAGCAGCGCGTAGACGGTCGCGGCCGCGATGACCTGCCAGGGCAGCGAACCCGTGCCCGCGTAGTAGACGCCGCCGACCATCAGCGGACCCCAGGTGATCAGCACATCCAGCTCGCCGAGCCCGATTCGCTTGAGCCGCAACGGGGGTGCCGTGTATGCCCAGGAGAGGAAGAGGCCGCCCAGGGCGAAAGCGGCTATCCACCAGTCCTGCCGGGCGATCAGTGTGAGCATGATGGCCAGGTCGATCACTTGGCAGATCAGCACGCCGACGATGAGCTGCTTCTTGGTGACCAGCCCGGAAAGGATGGGGTGTGGCGCGTAGAGCGCCCTTGGGTAGCTCTCGGTGTCGGTGCCCACCTGGGTGTCGGCCAGATCGTTCATGAGGTTGTTGGCCAGATGCGCCAGGACGATGCCGATGACCGCCAGAGTGACATTGAGCCAGTCGACGCTGACCGGGGCGATCGCCGCCAGCAGCACGGCCATCAGGCCGGATGTCAGCGTCATCGGCAGCACCCCGGCGCGGGTGACGACCAGCCACCGCGTGATCTGGTCGACCACGCCCTGCTCGGGCGGGTTGGTGGTGAGAAACGCGTATCGCCAGGCGGCTAGCCGGGCCGAAAGGGGCAGCGGAACCTGGGTCTCGGTCACACCACGCACGCTACTCGGGTCACTGCGGGGTGAGCACCACCTTGATGCCCACTGTGCCGTACTTACCACGGCGCAAACGGCTGCCGGCCAAGGTGATCCGGCCTATTAGGCCGTATTTGCGGCGGAGCGCGGCACGAACCCGTTCAGTGCCCGGATAGTCCAGGATTTCCGCGGTACCGGGTGCAGCCGGCCCGGCGTTGTTGCCGCGCAGGTCGCAGGTGGCGACGGTGACCTTTCCGGCGCGGCGAATCCGCTTCACCTTCCCGGTGTCCTTCACCGTCCAGAAGGCGAGCCCGTCCTCGAACTTGACGATCCACACCGGGGTCGCCACCGCCCGGCCGTCCTTGCGAAATGTGGTCACCAGGGCGTAGGACGAGTCGGCAAGTTCCTGAAGGCTGCTCACGGGTTCACCCTAGGCCCCGCGCCACGCGGGCGACAGGCGGCCGGGCGCTTCCAATGTGGACGTGTCGCGGGGGGCGCGGCCCGCCGCGCGGGGCCGGAGACTGTCCGATTCACCGCGCGCCGGGGCTAGAATGTGACCCGGCGAGAGGCGGGTGGTGTGCGCGATGGATCGGTTTGAGCTGGTGAACGTGCAGGTCGAGCAGTTCGCTGACCCGCCGGCGGCCATAGTCAGGGTCAAAGGCGAGCTGGATTTCGCGACCACCCCGTGTCTGGTGGAGGCGCTCGCCCAGCTGCCCGCCGAGACAAATCTGATCTTCGATTTCAGCGAGCTGCATTTCTGCGACTCCAGCGGGCTCGGTGCCCTGATCGCGGCCTACAAGACGGCCACGGCGGCCGGGGCCAAGACCTATCTGGCGGGCCTGACTCCGACGGTGCTGACCGCCGTCAAGGTGACCATGCTTGACGAGCTGTTTCCCATGCGCGACACCGCCCAGGCCGCGTTGGCCGAAGTCAGCGCGGCGTGAGGCCCTGGTCGGCGCTGGTGCGCGCAGCCGGCGAAGTGCGGGCCGCGCACGGCGAAGCCGAGCTGATGGCCTGCCTGCAGCGCTGGGCCGGTGTGATCTCGGGCGAGCAGAGCCAGGTGGGCTGGCTGCCGACGGCGCAGGCCGAGCCGCTGGTGCGCCGGCTCGAGGCGCAGGAGGCGCCGTGCTTGGTGGATCGTGCGCCGGACGGGTCGGTCGCGTTGGGCGGCCGGCTCGGCGAGGGTCAGCACTTTCTGATCGGGGTGCAGTTTTCTGGTACCCCCAAAGGAATGCGCGATGACGAGCTGCTGGTGCTGGCCGCGGCGGCACGGGTGGCGCTGCTGCGCGGCGACCCACCCGACGCGGGGGCGCTGCATCATCTGATGGCATTGCTGGAGCAGTCCGCGGCGGTGCGCGCCGCCACCTTCGAGGCCGACAGCCGCCTGGTCGACACGCTGCGCGATGTGGGACAGCGGCTGACCGCACAGCTCGATCTCGACCTGATGGTGCAGGACGCGACCGATGCCGCGACCGAGGCGACCGGCGCCCAGTTCGGGGCATTCTTCTACAACCTGATCGACGAATACGGCGAGTCCTATACCCTCTACACGCTCTCGGGCGCGCCCCGGGAGGCCTTCGCGCAGTTCCCGATGCCGCGTAATACCAAGGTTTTCGCCCCCACCTTCAACGGCGAGTGCACCGTGCGCAGCGACGACATTCTTGCCGATCCCCGCTATGGCCACCAGGAGCCGCATTACGGAATGCCCAAGGGGCACCTCCCGGTGCGCAGTTACCTTGCCGTGCCGGTGATTTCGCCCACCTCCAAAGAGGTGCTGGGCGGGTTCTTCTTCGGACACTCTGCCCCGGCGCAGTTCACCGGCGGCCATCAGCGCCTCGCCGAAGGTCTGGCGGGGCATACCGCGATCGCCCTGGACAATGCCCGGCTCTACGCGCGCGAGCGCAGCGTCGCCACCGACCTGCAGCGGCAGATGCTGCCGACGTTTCAGGCCACGCCCGGGTTCAGGACGGTGACCCGCTACCTGCCGGCGGCGACCGCGTCCGAGGTGGGCGGCGATTGGCTTGACATCATTGAGCTTTCGAGCGGCCGCACCGCCTTCGTCGTGGGTGACGTGATGGGCCGCGGCGTGCCGGCGGCGGGCACCATGGGGCAGATCCGCACGGCGATCCGCGCCTACGCCATGCTCGACCTGCCGCCCTCGGAAGTGTTGCGGCACAGCTCAAAACTGGCCGGAGAGATGTCCGGAAGGCAGTTCATCACCTGCATTTACGCCGTCTACGACCCGATCGACCAGACCCTGACCTACGCCAACGCCGGGCATCCTGGCCCGGCCGTCATCGCCCCCGACGGCGAGGTGAGCTTTTACGAGGACAGGCTGGGCATGCCACTGCGCCTGGGAGAGTCGTTCCTGGAGCGCGTCATCGACTTTCCGCAGGGCTCGGCGCTGGTCCTCTACACCGATGGTCTGGTGGAGCGGCGCGGCAGGCCGCTGCTCGATGGCCTCGCCGACCTCCGGCTCGCTCTGGCGAATCTGGTCGCCGGGGCCGAGGACCCCGACGCCGCTTGCGACGAAGTCATCAAGCGGCTCACCGGAGGGGCTCACGACGACGATGTGGCACTGCTTTTCGCCCGGGAGTCGGGGGAGGCGCGGGAGGTCGCGGTGATGCCGCTGACCGCTAACCCGCTGGCCGCCGCGGCCGGAAGGCGCTTCGCCGTCGACACCCTGGCGAAGTGGAAACTGACCGCTCTGCAAACAAACGCCAGCATGGTGGTGACCGAGCTGGTTTCCAACGCGGTGCGGCACACCGGCGCCCCGTTGGCGCTGCGGCTGCAGCATCGGGCGCACCGGCTGATCGTCGAGGTCGCCGACGGGGACGAACGGCAGCCGCGCCAGCTGCGGCCCGCGCTGCTGGATGAGGGTCACCGCGGGCTTTTCATAGTGAACAAGCTTTCCCAGCGCTGGGGCACCCGGCCCACGGCGGAGGGCAAGGTGGTCTGGGCCGAGCTGGCCACCGGCTAGAGCCGGTCCAGGGCCTCCTGGTCGCGGGCCACCATCGCCGACCCGTCGTCGAGCAGGATGATGGGCCGCTGGATGAGCACCGGATGCGCCGCCATCGTGTCGATCCACGCCTGCCGGGTGGTCTCGTCGCGCGCCCAGCTCGCCAGCCCGAGCGTCTGCGCCTGCGGTTCGTTGAGGCGGCAGATCTCCCACGGCTGCATCCCGAGCCGGTCGAGCACCTGGGCCAGCTCGGCCGGGCTCGGCGGTTGCGTCAGATAGGGACGAAGCTTCACGGGCCGGCCCAGCGCACCAAGGGTCTCGCGTGCGGCGGCGCACTTTGAGCAGTCCGGGTTGTTCCACATCTCCACGCCCCCACTGTGCCACGAGGCTAAGGGACTCAGCCGGGGACGCTATCGTGGTGCGGGGTTCGGGTTCTCGATCGCTCACGAGGGGAGGAATGTGGACTTTCCACGCTTACCGCCGGAGTTCACTCGGCGGCATCTGGCCATCAGCCTCCTGCTCTTCGTGGTCGTCTACACCTTCGCCGCCACCGCACCCCCCGGAGCCGCCGGCTTTGCCGACCCCTCCGATTACGACTTCGACTTCGGCGAGGAGCGGGCTGCCCTCTGGGTACCGGGACGGGTGCCCACGACCACGCCGGCGCCACCGATCTGGGTGGGCAGCCCGGTTGCCACGACGTGGGGTAATGCGGGCCGGCCGGGATCGACCCCGGCGGGTGGGCATCATCTGCTGGGCAAGACGACGCCGTCGAACGAGTGGGCCGTCGACCTGCCGGTCGGTGCCGGTGCGGCGGTGCTGCTTTATGTGGCCGCCGCCGATCCGGCCAACGATGCGGCCATCACCACGACGATCACCCAGATCAACGACGACGACGCCTGCATCAAGGGCGGCGGCGGCGACTTCGTCACCGTGGGCATCTTCTTCCGGACGGCACTGGTCGGCCACGTGACCTATGCCCACCTGGACCGGGATCCATCGCTGACGGTCGGCGCGAGTGTGCCCAGGTGGGGAGCAAATCTGGGCAAGGTCGCCAACCTGCGCGGCCGGGCCACCGGCGGATCGAGCTGCTGGACCGGCCCGCACGTGCACCTTGAGATGCGGGCGCAAAGCCAGGCCGCGTGCTGGAACAGGGGACACAGCGTGGGCCGCAAGGTGCGCCAGAGCGACTCGCTCGGCTTCGTCTCCGGCGCGCTCGGCGCCGCGGTCGCCCCCTGTCCCTGAACATCGCCCAAATTCAGCCGTTCCTGACTCCCGCGCTGGCTGGCTGCGGTTGTTCGGTGGCGGGAACACCGGGCAGCGGCGAAGCTGACGGCGTCGGGGTGCGGCGGGGGATGGCGGTCAGGCCGTAGAACCGGCGCAGGGCCATCCAGCCCACGGATGCGAGCACGATCGCGGCGAACAGGCCGACAAGGACGAAGGTGTTCGACGCGCCAAGCAGTTTCATGCCGCTGGCCAGCAGGACGATGCTCAGCGCCCGCCGGATCAGCGCGCCGGGCGCCCGCGAGGAGATCTGCGCGCCTAGGAAGACGCCGGGGATCGATCCCACGAGCAGCGCGGTGGTGACGTTGAACTGGAAGTCTCCGAACAGGATGTGCCCTAGCGCCGCGGCCGCCACCAGCGGCACGGCCTGGACCAGGTCGGTGCCGACCAGGTCGTTGGGGCGCAGCATCGGGTAAAGCGCGAGCAACGCCACAATGATCAGCGAACCGGAGCCGACGCTCGTCATCCCGACCACGAGCCCGCCCAGGGCACCGAGCACCAGGGTGGGCACCGGGCGCACCTTCACCCGCGGCACCACGTCGTCACTCGCCTTGCGTGCCAAGCCTTTCGCTTCGGCGGCCTGTTCGCGCAGCCGCATCACCGCGCGCAGCAGCAGGCCGATGACGGCGAGGAACAGGGCGACACCGAGGGCGATCTGCACCACCTCTTGCACCCCAGCGCTGTTGCCCAGGGCCTTGGCCACGATGACGCCGCCGAACGCGGCGGGCACGCTGCCCAGGCACAGCCATCGCACCAGCCGCCAGTCGACGCGGCCGCGCCGGATGTGCACCGCCGAGCCGACGGGCTTCATCACCGCGCTGGCCACGAGGTCGCTGGAGACCGCGGCCAGGGGTGGAACGCCAAAGAAGAGAACAAGAATGGGGGTCATCAATGCGCCGCCGCCCATGCCGGTGAGGCCGACGACGCAGCCCACGCCGAAACCAGCTGCTGCGAGTGCCCAATCCATTCGCCTATTATTCCCACAAAAAAGGTAGGGAATCTAGGTAGGTGAGTGCCCCTTCGCGTGACGAGACCCACAAGGATTAGCGGTCGAGGCAGAGCGGCGCGGACATCGCCGGATGTGAGTAGACGCCGATCGGGTGGTCGTAGACGTCGGAGAGCCGTTCTGCCACAAGCGTTTCGGTGGGAGTGCCCACGGTCACCAGGCGGCCTTCGCGCATGATGGCGATGGTGTCGCTGTAGCGGGCGGCCAGGTTGAGGTCGTGCAGGACAGCGATCACGGTGCGGCCCGCGTCGGCGAGGGATCGGGCCAGGTTCAGCACTATGTGCTGGTGCTTGATGTCCAGGTGGGCGGTGGGCTCGTCGAGCATCAGCACCGGGGTGTGCTGGGCGATCACCCGGGCCAGGGTCACCCGCGCCTGCTCACCGCCGGAGAGCGAGGGAAAGCTGCGCTCGGCCAGGTCGGCGGCGCCCACCTGGTCCAGGGCTTGGCGGGCCACGGCCGGGTCGTCGTGCTCGGTTCCCATCCGGACGATCTCGGCGGCAGTGAAGCCGAACGCCAGCGCCGTTGACTGGGGCATGACGGCTCGCTGACGCGCCAGCGCGGCCGGCCGCATCCGGTGCACGGGCTGCCCGGCCAGCAGCACTTGCCCGCTGGCTGGTCTGAGGTCCCCGGCCAGCAACGCCAGCAGCGTCGACTTGCCCGCGCCATTGGGGCCGACGATCGAGAGGAGGTGCTTTTCCGGTACCGAGAAAGAGATTTGAGAAATTATCTGACGGGTACCGGCAAGGTAGCTCACGTTGTCGGTGGAGATCACGCCCAGCCTCCGGACAGTCGTCGGGATCGAATCAGAAGCAGCAGGAAGAACGGCCCGCCGATGAGCGCGGTGATGACCCCGACCGGCATTTCGGCGGGCGCCACCGCGGTACGGCTGATCAGGTCGGCGGCGAGCAGCAGAGCCGCGCCGCCGATCGCGCTGGCCGGCAGCAGCAGCCGATGGTCGGGCCCGGCTATCAGCCGGATCAGGTGCGGGATCACCAGGCCCACAAAGCCGATCGCTCCGGTGAGGCTCACCGCCGCGCCCGTTCCCAGCGCCGCCAGCACGATCACCCCGATGCGCAGCCGCTCCGGATGAAAGCCGAGATGGCGTGCCTCCCGCTCGCCGAGCACCAGCGCATTGAGCCCGCGGGCGAAGAAGGGCAACGCGACCGTGCTCAGGATCAGCAGTGGCGCCACGGCTTTCACCCCGGGCCAGGTGGCGGTGCCGAGCGATCCCATGGTCCAGAAGATCAGTGTGCGCAGCTCGTTGTCGTCGGCCAGGTAGATGAAGACGCCCACCGCGGCACCGGCTATCGCGCTGACCGCAACTCCGGTCAGCACCAGCGTGACGACCTCGGTGCGGCCTTGGTGGCGTGCGGCGAAATAGCCCACTGCGGCGGCGGCCAGACCGCCGGCGAAGGCGGCCAGCCCGGCGGTGGCACCGCCGAATGTGGACAGTCCAATCACGATAGACGCGGCGGCGCCGACCGCGGCGCCCGAGGTGACGCCGATGATGCCCGGATCGGCCAGCGGATTGCGGAAGACGCCCTGCAGCGCGGCCCCGCTCACGGCCAGGCACGCGCCGGTGAGTGCGCAAAGTGCCACCCGCGGGGCGCGGATCTGAAGCAGCACAGCGCTTTGCCCCGCCGCGGCGGGCTCGCCCAGGCCGGTGCCGAACAGAATGTCCACCACTTGCAGCGGTCCAATCTGGACGGCACCGGCCCCCAGGTTCACCACGATCGCCACGACCAACAACGCGGTGAGCACCGGGACGAGGAGAGCTCGTCTCATCCACTGACCTTGGCGCGCAGGTCCTTCAGCGCGGATCCGGTCCGCGGGCCCAGGTTCAGCAGGTACGTATCCTCAAGCGAGACAATCTTTTTCGCCGCCCCGGCGGGGGTCTGCGCCACACCGGGCAGCTTGAGCACCCCATCGACGCCGCCGATCGACTCCAGCCCGGCGTCGAGCAGCACGAGAACGTCGGGCTTGGCCGCGGCGAGCGCCTCGGCGGTAATGGTCTTGTAGCCCTGCACGCCGCTGGTGGCGCCGGCGTCGACGAATCCGGTGGCGGCGATCATCGCGCTGGCCCGGGTTCCGGTGCCGCCGATCATCGCGGTGCCCGCGCCGCGTACGTAGAGGAAAGCGACCCGGGTGGGGGAGGAGGTCCCCTTCGCGTCGGCGATTTCCTTGGCCACCTTGGCGGCCAGCTGGTCACCTTCGGCCGAGACACCGAGCAGCCCCGCGACGGTCTTGATGCGCTGCGCGACATCGTCCACAGTCGTTGGCAGCGCGACGATTTCGGTCCGGATCCCGGCCTGTTTGATCTGCGTGATCACCTCGGCCGGTCCCGCCTCCGGGGTGCCGATGACGATGGTCGGCTGCAGCGAGAGGATGCCTTCCGCGGCGAGCTGGCGCTGGTAGCCGATTTTGGGCTCCTTCGCCGCGGCCTGCGCGGGATACAGCGCCGAGGTGTCCACGCCGACGACCTGATCGCCGAGGCCCAGCGCCCAGACGATTTCGGCGATGTCGCCGGTGAGCGGGACGATGCGTTGCACCGCTTGCGGTGCGGCCTGCGGCTCCGCCTCGGCCTGGCCGCATGCGGTCATGGCGACCAGAAGCGCTGCCGCGAGCGCGATGACTCGCTTCATCGGATCACCTCGTGCGCGCCGAAGGTCAGCACCCGGGTGACCAGTCCCTGATCGTCAGCGGTGGTGATGGTGCGGCTTGCCGGCAGGAAGACGCCGCCGCATTCGGTGTAGACGTCGCGGTACTGGTCGGCTTTGGTGAGCCGGTTCCGCGCCAGATCCCAGTAGTAGACGCTGAAGTGATTGGGCAGCCGCCCCTCAGGGGTGTAGATGCTGCCGGACACCACGATGGTGAACCGGGTTTCCCCGGCGGTGCGGTGCACCTCGCGGATCTCCTCGCCGCCGACGCGGTAGGCCGAGCTCATCCGGTCGCCCTCCAGGTGTACCAGGGTGCCGGTCGGGTCGCCGTCGTCCTGGCTGCGGTGCGGGAACCGGCCATCGCCCTCGGCGAAGCTGGTGTTCCAGCGATGTCCAAGGATCGAGGCGACCTGCTCGCGAAGCCAAGCCGCGTCGTCTTCGCTCGCGGCGGCCAGCTCGTAGCCGATTTCGCGCTTGCCGGTGACCGTGATGGACCCGGTGGTCCCGGCGGAGGTGCTGACCGTGGCGGTGAATCCCGCGAATTCGGGCGGGAAGCGGTAGGCGGCGTTATGCGCCCGTTCAAGCAGGTCTGTACCCACGATGGGCTCCTTCAGTTAGGTTAGGCACGCCTAACTTAGGGTCGCCTTATCTGTTGTGTCAAGTGCGCTCTAGGCGCTGCCTAGCTGACGCAGACGCTGCCCGGCGGCGGCCACATAGTCTTTAGCACCAGCGGTTTCCAGCTCCGCCAGGATGTCGTGAATGTGGCCCACGTCGATGACCGCGCCCGAGGCCTCGGCCAGCCGCAGCGCCTCTTCGCACTCCTTGACCGCCTCATCTATCCGGCCCAGTTGCAGCAGGATTTTGGCGCGCAAGCTGCGGGTGCGGCCCTCGTTCAGCCTTTCCGCGCTCTGCTGGCTTCGGGCAAGGCTTGCCTCGGTGGACTCCAGCGCGTCCAGCGTGCGCCCGATCTTGAGCTGGACTTCGGCGATGTTCGCCAACGTGATCGCCTCCCCGGCCGGGTTGGCCCTTTCCCGGCGGATGGCGAGGCTGGCTTGCAGGAACTCCAGCGAGCGCTCGGGCTGACCGAACCGGAAGTGGGCCTCGGCCAGATTGCACAGAGCCACGCCCTCCCCGCCGGGATCGTCGAGCTCGCGTCTCATCTGCACGGCCGTCTGCAGGTCGGCGAAGGCTCGCTCGGAGTCGCCCTGGGTCACGTGGATCATCCCGCGCACCTCGATCGCGCTCGCCTCCCCGTACCGGTCGCCAATGGACTGGCTCAGGTCGTAGGCCTGATCGAGGCAGTGCAGGGCCTCGTCGGTGCGCACCTGCAGCCGGTAGAGGACGGCGAGGTTCTTGGCGGTGGCGGCCACGGTCTTGGGCTCGTCGAGGCGGTCGGCGCGGGAAAGCACTGAGCGGCATAGCATTTCGTACTCGTAGGCGTGGCCGCGCGAGATCAGCCCGGGGTAGAGCGCCATCACCAGCTGGCCCGCGTCGCGACCCTGCTGGCCCGTGCCGGCCAAGGCCTGCCGGGTGACCGTGAGCAGATTCGCTCTCTCCACATCGAGCCAGGTGCCTGCCTCGCCCGCATCGGCCAGGGCCGGCCCGGGCTGGCCCTGCGGCTCGGGCAGGAAGCGGATGTGGTTGTCGCCGCGCATCAGCCTATTGGCCTGCAAGGCGCCTCTGCGGTACCAGTCGAGGGCGGCCCCGAGCAACTGCCCGCGGACGGCGGGGCCGAGCTGCGACGCCAGCTCGGTGGCGAAAAGGCGCACCACGTCGTGCATCCTGTACCGGCCGTGGGCGACCTCCACCAGGCGCGCCTCGGTGAGCCGGTCGAGGGCCAGCTCCGCCGGCTCGGCGGTCAACCCGAGCAGGGCGCCGGCGAGCCCGGCGTCGACGTCGGCCACCTGCACCACGGCCAGCGCGGGCAGCAGCCGGGAAGCCATGGCGTCCACCGCATCGGTGCTTGCCGACAGTGCTCGCCAGCTGACCGACAGGCTGTTGCGCAACGTGTCCTCGCTGTCGGCCAGCTCGCGCAGCACGTGGTGTTCGGTGGTCAGCCGCTGGGCCAGGTCGCCGAACGACCAGTCGTCGCGGGCGACCAGCCGCGCGCCCGCCACCCGTAGCGCCAGCGGCAGATAGCCGCACGCCTTGGCCACCGCGGCGACCGCCGCCGGGTCGGCGACGGCTTTCGCCGCGCCTGCGGTGAGCCCCAACAGGAACTCGGCATCGGTGGCCGACAGTGGGCCGAGTCCGATCTGGACGGTCGCGTCGACGGCGGCGAGGACCCGGCGGCTGGTGACGATGATGGCGCTGCGCGGCGAGGCCGGAAACAGCGGCAGCACCTGTGCCGCGTCGGCGGCGTTGTCGGCGACGATGAGCACCCGCCGCTGGGACAGCAGGGTGCGGTAGAGGCCTTCGGCTTCGCCGGCGTCGACCGGTACCTGGGCGGCGGGCACGCCGAGCGCGCGCAGGAAACGGCCCACCACGTCCTCGGGGCGCAACGGCGACACGACCATGGTGGCGCCTTGCAGGTCCACATAAAGCTGACCGTCCGGAAACTGATCGGCCACCTCATGCGCGCTGACCAGAGCCAGCGCGGATTTGCCTACCCCACCCGGGCCGTGCACGGCGATGATCGCCGGGGCGGCGCCGCGGGCGTGCAGCCCGATCAGCGCCCGGGTGATCATCTGGCGCTGGCTTTCCCGCCCGATCAGGGCCGCGATCGGCGGCGGAAGCTGGGCCGGTGTCGCGGGCACGCTGCGCACCGGGGCCTGGTCGAGCCGGGCGGTGTCGGCCAGCTCGGCGACGTCGTCGCGCAGGACGGCCAGCTGTGTCTGGCGCAGCTGGAGCCCGGGGTCGACGCCGTAGTGCTCGCTGAGGTGCAGGCGAGTGCGCTCGTAGAGCTCGAGCGCGTCGGTCGGGCGGCCGGCCTGGTGCAGGGCCAGCATGTGCAGCTGTACCAGCCGTTCTCGGGACGGATGCGCATCGGTCACGCCGGTCAGCTGGGGGATCAGCTGGCGGGGCCGGCCCAGCGCGAGCTCTGCCTCGGCCCAGTCCTCCATCGCGGTCAGCCGCAGGTCCTCCAGGTCGGCGGCGAGCCGGAACCGAAGCTCGGCCGAGCCGCACCCGTCGAGCAGCTCGCCGCGCCACAGGCCCAGGGCGGCTTTGAGCTGCGCCGACCTTTGCGCGGGCGGCAACGTTGCGGCCATGGCCACCATGTCGCGGAACCGGTGGGCGTCGATCGAGTCGGCGGGGACCTGAAGGGAGTAGCCGCCGTCGTGCGACAGCAGGCGCACCGGGTGCGCGCCGCCCTCGGTGGCGGCGAGCAGGGATCGCAGCCGGGAGACGTGACTTTGCAGGGAACGGTGGGCCGCCGCCGGTGGTTCGGTCTCCCACAGCAGGCCGATCAGGCGCGAGACGGGCACGATCCGGTTGGCGGCCAGCGCGAGCACGGCGAACAGGCACCTCTCCCGCCGCCTTACGATCGCCACCGCCCTGCCCCCGACGGTCACCTCGAGGGGGCCGAGCAAACCGATCCGCATCTCGCCATCTAGATCATCAAGCATCAATGGAGCCCTCCAAGTTGAAAGTAGGGCTCTGGCGCGTGCGAAGCAATGTGAGGCACGCGGCCCTGACCGCAGCGGCGTCGGTCAGGGCCGCGCGGTCCTATGGCGCGTTGATGGTGTAGGTCGCGCCGGCCACGCCAGTGAAGGTGATGATGCCCCCGCTGTCGGTGTGGCTTACCGTGCCGCCGCCGATGCGGGTGACGGTGATGGCCTGTCCGGGCCACGGGCTCTGCAGCCGGACGGTCCCGCCGACCTGGGTAGCGATGTCGACATAGGTGACTCGACCGCCCTGCAGGCGGCTGGACACCAGCAGCGCGCCCTTTTCGCGCAGATTGACGAAACTGGCATCCCGGCTCGTTGGCCAGACCGGGAACAGGCGCACGACACCACCACTGCTCTGCAGCAGCATGTTGTTGATCGCCTCGATCGCGCCCGCCTTCTCCAAGCCATGGAACGGGTCGTAGACACGCAGGTTGGCGACGGACTTCTGGTTGATCTGGTTCTTGAGCTGATCGATGAGCGATTGAGCCGGGTACCCGACCCGAGCCGCCTGAGTGAAGATCTTCGGGAAGCTGTTGTCCTGTCCCCACGAGTTCATGGCGTTGACCGTGTTGATGCCGATCTGGCGGTCGGCCGCGGGGGAGTTGATGCCCAGGACCTCGCCGGGGTGGACGAACTCCAGGTTGATGGTGTTGTCCCCGGGATGGATCGGCCGGGTGTCGGAGCCGGAGATGGTGCCCGGGTCGGCCAGCGCGTAGACCGTCTGTCCGTTATGGACAGTGGTCGGGATGGGCGCCAGCCGGTTGAGGATGTTCTGCCAGGTCGAGCGCAGCGAGGAGTCGACGTTGAGCGTGACGCTGGCGTTGACGAGGGTGGTCAGCAGGTAGCGCAACATGCCCAGATCGGGGCTGGAGTTACGCGCCCACAGCCCCTCGTGCGGGCCGCCCCAGAGGTTGTAGCGCTGCGCGCCGGAGTCGAACTCCAGGTAGTTCTGGAAGAACGCGGCGACCTCTTTGAGGAACGGATAGATAGTGCTTGCCAGATAAGCGTTGTCGCGGGTGTAGTCGTAGTAGGCGATGAACTGGGTCGCCGCGAACAGCGAGTTGACCACCTGCTGGTGGTAGTTGTTGTCGGCGGTCGAGCCGAAAGGAGCGATGCCGACCGGGAAAAGCAGCCCGCTGGGCATGCCGCCGCTGGGGAACCGGGCGCTCATGTAGTCCGGTTTGACCCGGGTCAGGTCCTGCTGGGCGCGCCTTCGCGCCTCGGGGACGTAGGCCAGGATGAGGTCCTGGTAGGGCCGGCCGAGGTCGGCGCGGTTGCTGGAGTAGACGCCGTAGAAGTTGGCCATGAAGTTGTAGTTCAGGTGCATGTCCCCGCTGAACGAGGGCGAGTCGGTGGTGGCCCATACCCCGTACAGGCCGGGGGCCATCTTGCCTTCCCTGATCGCGGAGCCGAGGAAGTACTGGTGCGCGTAGTAGAAGCGTTCCAGCACATCGTCGTTGAGGTCCACATAGGACTTGAGCCAGTACTGCTTCCACCACTCGGTGTGCGCGGTGTAGAGCGTGTCGAGGGTGGCTGCGGTCTGCGCCCCGGCAAGGCTTTGCGCCGCCGAGGCAGTGCCGGTCGGGTTCTGCCCGCCGCCGGCCACGGCGGTGACCAGGCGGATGGTCTGGCCCGCGGCCAGATCGAAGGTGTGGGTGGCGGTGGCGCCCGCCGCGGAAAGCGTGGAACCGGTGCCGATGACCCGGGTGGCCAGCGAGGCTTCGGAGACCCAGCGGGTTCCGGTCGGCGTGCGCCGGGTGGCCCAGGTGGTGGAGCCGGAAACCCCGGCGGTGTTGGTGAACCCGGTGCGCGGCTGCGCCGATCCCGCCCAGGTGTCGGCCTTGAGCCGTACCGTGGCCGAGCCCGTGGACTGGATCTGGGTGACCACGAGGTTGTCGTTGGCCGCAGTCCACGTGCGCATCACCACCGGCGTCCCGCCGATCGTCATGGTGGTGTCGACGTCGCCCTTCAGGATGTTCTGCTCCTCGCGGAACGGGCCGGTCGGCGCGGGGCCGCCCGAGCCGTAGAGCTCCAGCTGCCCGATGCGGGCGCGCGGATTGTTGAGGGAATCGGCGGTGGTGCCCTGGGTCGGCTCGGTGATGTTGAGCCGCACGTAGCGGGCGGTCTGGCTGGCGATGGTGCGGTCGGTGGTGGCGGCCGTGTTGTTGGTGACCGTGTCGGCCGTCGTCCAGCTGGTGCCGTTGGTGCTGACCTGAAGCGTGAAGTTCTTGGTGTTGTTGGCCGTTTCGGCGGGACGTGCGGCCGAGTCGTGGCGCACCAGATAGCGGGTGAAGGTGCGTGCCGTGCCCAGGTCGAGGGTCAGCGTTTGCGGTTTGCCGATCTGGGAGACCCAGCCCTCGTAGCCGCTGCCCCATTGGCCGCTGACCGCACGGTTGGGCGGGAAGCTCGGGTGCGAGCTGGACGCGGTGGCGGCTGCGCCAAGGGCGAGGTTGGACGAGCCCCCGCCGCCGCCGACCGCGGCGATGGTGATGCCGCCGAGGGAGACCAGCGAGGGGTTGGGGTTTCCGGCCCAGAAGTTCCCCTTGGACAGGTAGAACGTTTTGAAGCCGGTGCCGCCCGCGGAGGTGACGCCGATGTCACCGTTTCCGAGCAGTGCGGTGTTGGGCATGGTGGTGTTGACGGCTCCGGAGTAGTCCTGGGTGGTCCACACCCCTTTGATGCCAGAGATGAGGTTTTGCACTTCGGTCCACTGCTGCGCCGGGCTGGGCGCGGCGGCTTGAGCCTGTGGTGCGGACAGCCCGGTCACGAGCAAGACCGAGATGACGGCGGCAGCGATCAGCCGTCTTTTCATGGGCACTCCTTGGGGACGGTAGGCCCGGGCGAGATATCGTTATCTGATCGATCGCTGAAAAGGTAAACCGCGCTGCTTCCCCGCGTCAAGACGCCGTTGACATCGGAAGACCGTCGCCCTAAGCTTCGGTCGATCAAGTCCGAGATAACGTTGTCGCGATGCGCCTAAACCCCGATACTTCCCCCGTCCCAGGAGGACAGCGTGAAGCTCCTTCGCCGCAAAATCACAGCCGCTGTTGCCGTAGCGGCTGCACTGACTCTCACCGCTTGCTCCACCAGTGAACCCACGCCCGCGGGCTCCACCGAGCTCAGCTTTCTTACCTTCGAAACCCCGGCCCTGACTGCGAAGTTCTGGGACGACTCGATCACCGACGCGCTCAAGACGGTACCCAACGTCAAAATCAAAAAGATCACGGCGCCCACCACGGACCGCAATGCTTACGCCAAACAGCTTCAAGCCACCGGGCAGCTGCCGGACATCCTGGCCTCCATCAATCCCAAGGATTTCATCGACGCCAACCTGCTGACCGCTTTCGAGCAGGATTGGCTCAAGGCCAACTTCCTGTTGCCGGAAGCCAACAACATCAAGGGAAAGACCTACATCCCGCCGACCAACTCGCAGATCCTGCCGATGGTGTTCTACAACAAGGACATCTTCGCCAAGAACAACCTGACCGTCCCGAAGAACTGGGCCGAGTTCATGTCGGTGGTGACGAAGCTGAAGGCGGCCGGGGTCACCCCGATCGAGCTGGCCGGGGCCGAGCCGTGGTCGGCGAGCATGCCGCTGGTGGGTCTGGTCAGTGCCAACGTGCTGGGCAAGAACAAGAACTGGATCCAGGACCGCTACGCCGGCAAGACCAAGTTCACCGATGCGGACATGGCCGCGGCCGTGCAGAAGCAGCGTGACCTGATCGCCGCCGGTGCGTTCGCCAGCGGCGCGCTGGGGGTCAACTACGCCGACGCCAACAAGCAGTTCCTCGAAGGCAAATCCGCCATGTACCCGATGGGCAGCTGGTTCATCGGCCAGATCAAACCCGATCAGGCCAAGAGCTTCGGCACGTTCATGCTGCCCACCGATGACGGGTCGCTCGTCGTGCCGTTCAACGTCGGCGGCACCACCGCGGTCAGCTCCAAGGCGCCCGATGTGGCCAAGGCGGTCGCCTTCGCCAAGTCCTGGTCGCTGTCGCCGAACAACCTCAAGGTGCTTATCGAGACCGACGGTGCGTTCCCGATGCTCAAAAACGTTAAACTGCAAGACTTCGGAGCGACCGTGACACCGGTCTTCACCGACGCCTATGCGCTGGTGGGACAGGAGAACACCAAGGTCAGCTCGATCGGATGGGTCAACAACGACGACGCGCTGCCGCCGGGTGTCTCCGACCTGTTCTACGCCCTGTCGCAGCAACTGTTCACCAACGGCGACGTGGCCGCGCAACTGTCCGCATTGGACAAGGCCTGGGACAAGGCCGCAGGAAAGTAGGACCACCACCGCCTGCGGGGCTCTATCGTCCCTGAGAGCCCCGCACCCCACCAACCGGAAGGATCGCAAGTGCCATCCGCTCGTCGCGCCGCCCGCCGCCCGCTGGGCCTGGCCGCCTTCGCCTGGGTCGCTATAGCGCTATACCTGGCCTTCCTGATCTATCCGGTGCTGCAGAGCCTGCTGATGAGCTTCACCGACCGCAACCCCTTGCGGGCCAACAGCAACTTCGTTGGCCTGGAGAATTATCGCGAGCTGGTGGTCGACGAGCGTCTGCGCACCACGCTGGTTTTCACCATCACCGTGGTCGTGGTGGTGACCCTGGTGGCCAACGCCTTCGGGCTGGGCTTCGCGTTGCTGCTCAACCGGCAGAGCCTCAACTACCGCATCATGCGCACCCTGGTGTTCATCCCCCAGGTGCTGTCCGGGGTCATCGTCGCCTTCATCTGGCGCAGCATCCTCACCGAAAACGGTTTGCTCAACGCGGCTCTGCAACAGATGGGCCTGGTAACCGAGCCCATCACCTGGCTGGGCAGCACGCAGATGGCGACCATCTCGCTGTGCGCGGTGGTCTCCTGGATCACCATCGCTTTCGCCACCGTCGTCTACTCCGCGGCGCTGCGCTCGGTGCCGCCCAGCCTCTATGAGGCGGCCACGGTCGACGGTGCGGGTCCGCTGCGCCGCTTTCGGCACGTGACGTTTCCGATGATCGCACCGGGGACCACCATCACCGTGGTGCTCTGCCTCATCACGACTTTCAAGCTCTATGACGTTATCGCCGTGCTGACCGGAGGCGGCCCGGCCAACAGCACGCAGTCCACGGCCTACTACCTGATCCAGGTCGCCTTCACCAACAACCTGTTCGGCTACTCGTCGGCCATCGCCATGCTGCTGCTGGTGCTGACCGCCGGGATGGCCTACGTGATCACCCACCTGCTGCGCAAACGGGAAGGGCGGCTATGAGAACTCGCAGAATCCATGTCGGCGCGGCGTGGCTGATCACCGCCGCCTACATCCTGCCGATCTATGTGGCTCTGGTCAGCACGTTCAAATCACAGGACCAGATTCTGGCCAACCCCGCGGCGCCGCCCGCCCCGTTCACGTTTGACAACCTCGCCAACGCGCTGGCCCGTCCGGACCGGCTCGTGCAGGGCGGCCTGGTGAATTCGATCCTGGTCACCACGCTGACCGTGGCGCTGCTGGTGCCGCTGGCCTCCGCGGCCAGCCTCTACATCTCCCAGCGCACGCCGCGGGTGAAGGGCGCGCTGCTCGCCTTCTTCGCGCTGGGCCTGATGGTGCCCCCGCAGGTGGTGCTGCTGCCGATCGTCAACCTGTTGCAGACCGTCGGGCTGGACCGAACCTATCCCGGCCTGATTCTGTCCAATGTGGGCGGTGGCTACCTTTCCTTCGCCATCTTCGTCTACGTCGGCTTCCTGCGCACGGTTCCGGCGGAGATAATCGAGGCGGCGCGGGTGGACGGCGCTTCCGACCTTCGGATCTGGTGGCAGGTCATCATGCCGGTGATCCGCCCGGCGACCGCGACCGTGAGCATCTTCCTCGGCCTGTGGGTGTGGAACGATTTCCTCAACCCGCTGTTCATCCTCGGCCCGTTGCAGGGCCAAACCATCACGACCGGCGTCTACCTGTCGGTCGGCACCTACTCCACCGATTACGGGCAGCTGTTCGGCATCATGTTCCTCGCCGCCATCATCCCGGTCATCGGCTATCTGATCAGCCAGCGCGAGTTCATCCACGGATTGATGTCGGGAGCAGCCAAGTGAGCACACCTTCCGGGGTACCCCCACTGGACAGCCTCAGCGGGGGCTGGGTGGCGCGCGAGGAGCTGGCGCACCTGCCGTCGCTGCGCAACCAATGGGGCCAGGCTCACGCCAACGCCGACCTGACCTCGCTTTCCTGGCTTGCCCTCCCGCCCTACAGCGGCGGGTACCACACCGGCGCGCTGCGTATCGACGGAGTGGTACCCGCCGCGACCGCCTTCCGCTGGGCGCCGTGGGGCGTGCAGCGCCGGGCGCAGGCCGGCCCGTTGCACGTGGTGACCGACACCAGGATGGGCTACGAGCAGACCAACGTGTTGTGGCGCACCGAAGTCACCAACACCTCCGGCCAGGCCGTGACGGTGACCGTGTCGCAGGAGCTGCTGGCGCCCGTCGCCGTTTCGGAGGTCGACTGGGGCTGGCTCTACGGCACGCCGTGGAACGACGGGCACTATCACGACTTCTTCGCCACCGAGAGGACCCGCGCCGAGGTGCTGGCGACCGAGCCCGGCCGGGCGCACCTCTTCCCGCCAGGGCGGCGCTGGATCCGGCTGGGGCGTCCCAGAAATCCGGGCATCCAGCGCGACGAGGACAGCTCGGCCATGCTGCTGGAGGCGGAGCTGCCCGACCACACCAGCCCCGACTCGGGCCGGGTGCGCCCGCCAGCGGTGCTGGCCACGATCCGGTTCGGCGAAAGGGAATTCGAGCTCGATCATCCCGAGCGGGAGCATCGCCTGGATCCGATCGCGCTCGCCGTCGGGGAGACGCTCTCTTTCGACTTCAGTCCCGCGGCTCCGGACCAGAGCGGGGTGCTGCTGACCCACGGCAACCACCCGGACTCCATCCAATTTGGACTAACTGCAGGCCGCCCATGGCTTCGCCTCGCGGGGGAACGGCTGGAGTCACCCGTCGTGCTCGCCCCCGGCCGCTGGCACCGGCTGGCGGTGACCCTGGGGCCTGAAGGCGCTACCTTCACCGTCAACGCCACCCCGGCCGGCGTCACCCAGCCGTGGTGGGCCGGTCAACGCTGGCACGCCCGCGTTGACGGCGATCGGCTGGCCATCGCCGACTCGTCCTCTCCCGCGCGCTCAGTCTACTCCTTCGCCATCGCGCCGCAATCGCTTACCGCACAAGGCTCCCGCGGCCTCGCCTCGTGGACGCTAGCCTTGCAGCCCGGCCAGAGCACCCACCTTGGTATAACCCTGCACCTCTCCGGCGCAATGGCGGGCCACGCTCCCGCGAGCCATGCGGCTGCGGGTCTGGCGGTTGCGGGTGGCGCGGCTGTGGGCCATGCGACTGCGGGCCTTGCAGCTGCGAGTGGCGCGGCTGTAGGCCTTGCGGGTGCGGCGCCCGCGGGTGGTGCGGCTGCGGGGGATGTGGATGCTGATGTCTTGGGCGGCAGGGATTTTGATGCTGATTTTGCGGAGGTCGCTGATCGGTGGCGGCTTACCTGGGCGGCCGCTTTTACGCCGGGCAACAAGGAGTTCAGCGGGCATTTGCCCACGCTGGTGACGGCCGATGCCGGTCTTAGCCGCACCTACTATCTCGGTGCGCTGCTGGCCATCTACATGCGCAACACCGGAGTGAGCCCGATCGGGCCGGTTTTCCTCACCGGGGGGCCGCGGCTGGGACCGACTACAACGTTCTACTGGGACCAGTCGGAGTGGGCTCGCACAGCCGCGCTGCTGGAACCCGCCGGGATGCGCGCGTGGATTGTCGCCGCGCTCGCTCAGCCCTACGACCGGTCGCACTCTTTCGACACCCGCAACCTGCTGCCGACCGGAAACCACTACGCCGCCAACGACCACGCCCTGTTCCGCACGGTTCAGGCCTACCTGGGCATCACCGCCGACCTTCGCCTGCTGCAGGAAACCTGTGCCGGGGTAACGGTTCTGGACCATCTGCGGGCCATGGCCTACCGGCATCGCGAGCATCGGGCGGCCTTCGGCGAGGGCGTCCTCGCCGACTTCGGCGCCGATGCGTGGGAGCTGCTTGAGTGCGTGCCCAACTACCGCCACGGTGTCGTCTCGTTCAACGCGGGTTATGTGGGCATGCTGCGGTCGCTGGCCCGGCTGCTGCGCCTGCTCGGTGAGCCGGCCGAGGCGGCCCAGGCCGAAGCTGAGGCCGCGCAGCTGGCCGGGGCGGTGCTGCGCCAGTACGCCGGGGGCGGGAGATGGCGCATCGCGGCGCCGCAGGGTGGCGAGACCATCGGGCACTGTCTCGACTTCGCCCTCGTCGCGGCCGACATGACGGCGGACCTGAGCGACGTGCAGCGCGAAGAGATGGTGGACTTCGTCTGCGGCCACCTGCTCGACGGCGACTGGATGCGGGCGCTGTCGCCCGACGACCCGGTCGCGCCCTACTCCGACCGCCCCGATCATGGTGCGGCCGGGGCTTTTGGGGCCTGGCCGGGTGCGACCGCCTACGGGCTGGCCCGGCTCGGCCGGCCCGATCTGGCCCAGCAGATGCTCAGCCGCGCCCACGCCGCCACCTCGGGCGGGCTTTGGGGGCAAGCGATGGAGGCCGTCGGCGGCGGGCGCTACCGGGTCGCCGAACGAGGTGTGGCCAATCGCGACACCAATGCCGCGATCGCCGTGACCGAAGCGGTGATCGCCGGTCTGTTCGGCATCCACGCCGGATACGCGGACCTCACGGCTCCGGCCGGATCACCGGTGTCCGGCGCGGGAGAGCTGAGGAATATCAACGCTCATGGCTTTTCCGGGTACCAGAGAAAGGCACATAAACATGTAAGTCCCCATGGACGCCACTGCGCGGCAGTGGCCGCCCTCAGCTCATGACCCGCACTGCATCTAGACTCCACGGGGGAGGCCAGCAATGACCGAACGGACTGCGGCACACGCAGGGGGCAACCAGCGCCGCAAACGGCCCACGATGCTCGACGTGGCCCGCGAGGCCGGCGTCGCGCTCAGGACGGTCTCGCGCGTGGTCAACAACGACCCCACCGTGGGCCCGGAGCTCGCGGCCCGCATCCGGCAGGCGATCCTGGCCCTGGACTACGCCCCCGACGAGCAGGCCCGCCAGCTGCGCCGTGGGGTCAGCGGGATCATCGGGGCGGCGGTGCGCAACCTTTCCGACGCCCACCCGGTGCTCAGCAGCGTCGACCGCACCGCCCGTGAGAACAGGATGACCGTGCTGGCGATGTCCACAGAGGACGAAGAGCAACGCGAACGCGACGCGGTGCTCTCCATGTGCCGGCGCCGGGTCGACGGCATCATCATGGAGCCGATCAGCACGAATCATCAATACCTGGCCTCGGAGATCGAGTCCGGCATGCCCGTGGTCGCCGTCGACCGGCCCACCGGCGGGGTCGCCGCCGACGCGGTGCTTTCCGACAACGCCGCCGGCATCGGCCTGGGCTTCCGGCACCTGGTGCTGCACGGGCACCAGCGCATCGCCTACATCGGTGACCAGGAGCGGGTCTTCACCGGACGCGAGCGCGCGGCCGCCTTCCGGGCCTGCACAGCGGCCAACGGCGGCACGCTGGAGGGCAGGGTCCACACCGGAGTGATCGAGCCGGCCTTCATCGCCGCCGCGCTGGCCGCCACGCTCGGCGGCGACCTGCCTGCCACCGCCCTGATCACCGGCAACGCGCAGACCACCATCGAAGTGCTGCGCCAGCTCGGTTCCGCCGCCGGTGACGTGGCCATCGTCGGCTTCGACGACTTCCTGCTCGCCGACCTGCTGCGCCCCGGCCTGACCGTGGTCGCCCAGGACAGCGCCACCATCGGCCGCACCGCCATCGAGCTGCTGCTGGCCCGCGCCGCCGACCACTCGCGTCCGGTACAGACGGTCACCGTCCCGGTCGAGCTCATCGCGCGAGGGTCCGGCGAACTCCCGCCGCGCTAGCTAGGGTGTGCGCCCATGGGAGTTCTCTATGACTACTTTCGGGCGGCCGACGACGCGACCGTGTTGGAGCTGATGGAAAAGCTTGAGGGCGGGCCGATCGTCACCGGCGAGGGGACCGGGGTCGATGCGATCGACTTCAAGGGGATCGATCCGGGTGTGGCGCTGGGGCAGCTGGTCGCTTTCGCGCTCAACGTGCCGTGGGACGTCGACCTCGTCTCCGATGAGCTGGTATGGCCGTCCGAAGAGGAGGCTGAGGAGGGCGAAGGGGCCATCGTGACCAGGTTGCCCGACTCGGTACGCGACGTGCTGGCGGCCATCACCCCGGATCAGGTGCCGCAGCTGGCCCAGCAATGGGTCGGCATCGAGGAGTTTGCGGGCTACGACGACACGGACGAGGAGTTCTGTGCCGGCGGGATCGAGGAGGTGGCCGGGCTGGCTCAGCGGGCCCGGGACCATGGTGAGCATCTTTACTGCTGGTGCTCGCTGTAGTTGTGGAGACGTAGGCTGGCGTCTATGGCTGTGTTGAAGGTCTCCGGAATCGTGCTGCCCCAACGGGAGCCGCGCACGTTCTGGATCGACGGCGACAGGTTGCGGCTTGACCCGGTACCACATGCGGAAACCGTCGTTGATGGAGGCTTTCTGCTGCCCGGGTTGGTGGATGTGCACACCCATCCGGGCAGTGAGCAGCCGGGGGATCCGTTTGACGAGGAGCTGCTGCGCCGCCACCTGACCGATCATCGCGACGCCGGTGTGCTGGCCGTGCGCACGCCAGGTTCGGTGGCCCGCCTGCCGGGCTGGGCTTATCAGGATGCGGGTCTGCCCCGGATCCAGTCGGCGGGAAGGTGGCTGGCCCCGCCGGAAATGTTCTTTGCCGGGCATGGCCGCGATGTCACCCTCGACGAGCTGGTGGCGGCGGCAGTCGAGGAGGCGACGGCGGCCAACGGCTGGTGCAAGGTGATCGGGGACTGGATGGAGGGCCAGGAGGTGCCCGCCGAGCTGTTGCGCGCCGTGGTCGAGGCGGTGCACGGCATCGGTGGCCGGGTCGCGGTGCATGCCACGACCACGCTGGGCTGCCACCACGCGGTGATGGCGGGCGCGGACAGCCTTGAGCACGGCATGTACCTGGATCCGGGGTTGCTGGATCGCATGGCGGCACAGGGGACGGCGCTGGTGCCCACGCTCACGCCTTTCGCCAGGGGCGTCGAGGGCGCGTACAAAGCGGATCCGAGCCCGCGCCGGGACTGGTTCGTGCGCGGGTGGGAGGGCATGTTCGCCAAAATTCGCTCAGCCCACGAAGCCGGGGTCACCATTCTGGCCGGCACGGACAGTTTTCCTTGCGGCACGGTCGCAGGCGAGGTCGATCTGCTGATCCAGGCGGGCTTGCCGGTCGAGGTGGCGCTGGGTGCTGCCTGCTGGACAGCCCGATCGTTCCTCGGGCTGGCCGGCCTCGGCGATGGCGCCCCGGCCGACCTGCTCGCCTATGACACCGACCCGGTGCTGGAGCCGGCGGTGCTGGCCCATCCGAGCCGGATCATCTTGCGCGGCAAGGTCATCCGGTAGTGGTGGTTCGTTCGGGCGACACGCACTACCATGTGCCACCATGCGCGTGTTCACAGGCGGCATCGCCGTCGTGTTAGGTCTCGCCGCGGCGTGCGGCGCACCGCCGGCTGAGGCTGCTCCGGCCTTGCCAACCCACCTGTCGTGCGCCAGCGCGATGACGGTCGCGCTGGTCGCCGACCACGACGAGTCCGTGGCGGAGACCCGCACGCCCGAGCAGCTGGCGAAGGACTATGCGGCCGTGGTGGCAGGGTCATTTTCGGGGCAGCGCAAGGTGGTCTACCGGTCGGCGGAGCGCACGGACATCGCCTTCGTCGACGGCCAGGGCGCAGCCCAGGCTGTGCTCTCCTATCGGCGCCACGGTGGGCAGGGCTGGCGGCTGGAGGAGGGAGTCAATTGCGCTTGATACGCAGGCTCATGACGCCGTTCGCTGCTCTGGCGGTCTCCGCGATGCTGGTGGCCGGCTGCGGAAGCGACCAACCCGAGACCACACCGACGGCCGCTGCCAAGCCACCGGTGGTGGGCTCGGCTCCGGACCCGTGCAAGCTGGTGACAGCGGCCGAGGTGACAGCAGCCCTCGGCGGCGCCACCGCGGCCGGGGTCAGCTCGCCGGGCGGGCTTCCCGGGCAGCGCACCTGCGCGTTCGACGCAGCGGCCAAGGGCATGGCCACGGTCGGGGTGGCCCCGGGCGGGGCGGCCCTGTTCGATCAGCTGAAGTCTCAGCTGGGCGCGACCGCGAAGCCGCTTGCGGGCGTGGGCGATGCCGCGGTGCGCGACGCCGGTCAGCTCACCGCGGTACGCGGCGACTGGGTGGTGCTGATCTTCGTCAGCGGCAAGAACAGCGACAGGTACTACGAGACGGCCACTGCCGCGTTGGCCAAGGCGGCAGTGGGCCGGTTGTGACGGTCTAAAGCGGTTCAGTAGCGGTAGTGCTCGGGTTTGTAGGGTCCGTTCGTCTCCACGCCCAGGTATTCGGCCTGCTTCTTGGTCAGCGTGGTGAGGTGGACGCCCAGCGCGTCCAGGTGCAGCCGGGCCACCTCCTCGTCGAGGTGCTTGGGCAGCATGTACACCTTGTTGTCGTACTCGCCGTACTTGGTGAACAGCTCGATCTGGGCCAGGGTCTGGTTGCTGAACGAGTTGGACATGACGAAGCTGGGATGCCCGGTGGCGTTGCCCAGGTTGAGCAGGCGGCCCTCGGAGAGCACCAGCACGCTGTGCCCGTCGGCGAAGCGCCACTCGTGCACCTGCGGCTTGACCTCGATGCGCGTGATGCCGGCAGTGGTTTCCAGCCCGGCCATGTCGATCTCGGTGTCGAAGTGGCCGATGTTGCCGACTATGGCGTTGTGCTTCATACGGGCCAGGTCGGCGGCCATGATGATGTCGGTGCCGCCGGTGGCCGTCACGAAGATGTCGGCCTGGGTCACCACCTCGTCGAGGCGCACCACCTGCAGGCCGTCCATGGCCGCCTGCAGCGCGCAGATCGGATCGATCTCGGTAACTACGACTCGTGCGCCTTGGCCCATAAGGGATTGCGCCGCGCCTTTGCCGACGTCGCCGTAGCCGCACACGACGGCGAGCTTGCCGCCGAGCATGACATCGGTGGCCCGGTTGATGCCGTCGATCAGCGAATGCCGGATGCCGTACCGGTTGTCGAATTTGGACTTGGTGACCGAATCGTTGACGTTGATGGCGGGGAAGAGCAGCCGCCCCTCGCGGGCCAGCTTGTAGAGTCGGGCCACGCCGTTGGTGGTCTCCTCGGTGACGCCGCGCATGTCCTGCGCGATCCGGGTGAACCGCCGCCCGTCCTGCGCCAGGCTGGCGGCCAGCGTTTGCAGGATCAGCCGGTACTCGGGATGGTCGTCTTCGTCGGGGGCCGGTACCGCGCCCGCGGACTCGAATTCCACGCCCTTGTGAACCAGCAGGGTGGCGTCGCCGCCGTCGTCGACCATGGTGTTCGGCCCGAGGCCGTCACCGAAGTCGAACAGCTGTTGCGTGCACCACCAGTATTCTTCGAGCGTTTCGCCTTTCCAGGCGAACACCGGTGTGCCGCTGGGGCGATCCACCGTCCCTTGTGGACCAACGACGACGGCCGCGGCCGCCTCGTCCTGGGTAGAGAAGATGTTGCAGGACACCCATCGGACCTGTGCGCCGAGCGCGACGAGAGTTTCGATGAGCACCGCGGTTTGGACGGTCATGTGCAGCGAACCGGCGATCCGTGCGCCGCGAAGGGGTTGTGCCGCCGCGAAGCGGTGGCGAAGGGTCATCAGGCCCGGCATCTCGTGTTCGGCCAGGCGGATCTGGTGTCTGCCGGCCTGCGCCAGGGCGAGGTCGGCGACGGCGAACTGCACGCCGTTGGCGTGTTGCAGCTTGGCATTCATTTCAGTTGTCTCCCAATTTCTGCGACGTCATTGGTGAGTTCGGCACGGGCATGTCCACCCCGCCCGGGCCAAAAAGAATGGCACCTCCTTCGACAGGAGGCGCCCTTGTGAAGAATCGCAGGTCGAGCGTGGCGGATCTAATCCGTCGCAGCGCCTCTCAACCTGGACCGGCTAAGCGTAACAAACGCCAGGGGCGCAAGCCACCGGACTGCGCATGACAACTTTGCCGATACCGGTTTTCCGCGCTTCCCCGTGTGGAATCTTGAGAGCATGACAACGGTGACTCCAGATGCGATCCGGGTTCTGGCGCGGGCCAGCGGAGACGACGTCGTGCTGGCCATCAGAGCCGGCGAGATCTGCGTCATCCCGGCGGCCGAGGCCCACGGCGACCCGGCCATCTCCCAGGTGCTCTACACGCAGGCGAAGCTGCTGGCCGAGTACGGCGAGGAGGTGACCGACGCCGAGGCCATCACGCTCGCGGCCGGCCTCACCGCCAGCATCGCGCATTAGAAGGTGCGCGCGGCGGCTACAAGTTGACCTGGTCATGGCGGGCGAACAGGTCGGCCCACTCCTCTTCGGTCAGCGTCCGCCCGGTGGCCCGGATCTCGGCGAGCTCCTCGAAGTACTTCTCCCTGGCTATCCCCGGCGCGAACATGATGAGCATGGAGGCGGGCAGGTCGGCACTGTTGCTGAAGCCGTGGATTCCGCCGGGCGGGACGTAGAGGAAGCCGCCCTCGGAGACCTCAAGCCACTTGTCTCCGTTGAACAGTGACACCTGCCCGGAGATCACGTAGAACGATTCAGAGAAGCCACGGTGGAAGTGGGAGCCGGCGCCCCCCGAGTTGGCCGGCATGTCCCATCGGAACAGGCCGTATTCGCCGCGCGTCACCGAGCCTGGGGCGACAAAGGTCGCCTTGGTGCCGGTGGCCGGGTTCATGTCCAGTAGGGAGATGTTCTGGCGCAGTACCGCGCTGGTTTCGCCGCTGTCACCGAGGTAGGTCATAAGCCTAACTTAGATCAGCTTTGGCTTCGGCCTCAGTCCGATATAGATATTCGGATACGTTTGACCTTCTTATCCGTGGCGAGTTACGTTCGTGACTCCTACGGATGGGAGGCACTCGATGCCCATCAAGCCTGTGCTGTCCGCCTGCGGCGTCGCCCTGCTCACCCTCAGCCTGGGTCTGACCGCTTGCAGCGCAATCGATTCCGCCACACCACAGCAATCCACCACCGAGGAGCGGCCCGCCAAGCAGGGCGGCATCCTGCGCGTCGCGCTGTCGGCGGAGCCCGACAAGCTCGACCCATCGGTGGCCAGGACGCTGGTCGGGCGCAGCGTCTTCAACGCCATCTGCGAGAAGCTCTACGACGTCGACGAGAAGCTGGCTCTCGTGCCGCAGCTTGCCGCCGCCCTGCCGGAGTTCTCCACCGATGGGCTCACCATCACCATCAAGCTGCGTACGGGAGTCAAGTTCGCCGATGGCACCGCGATGGATGCCGCCGCGGTCAAGACCTCGCTCGACCGGCACAAGACGCTGACCGGCTCGGCGCGCACCAGCGAGCTGACAAGCCTTGCCCGCGTTGAGGTTGTCGACCCTTCGACGGTGGCGCTCAAGATGAACACCGCCTTCACCCCGCTGATAGCCGTGCTCGCCGACCGGGCTGGCATGATCATGTCTCCGGCGGCGTTGCAGGCATCGGGCGACAACTTCGCCACCAACCCGGTGTGCGTGGGGCCGTTCAAATTCGCCAGCCGCATCGCGCAGGACCGCATCGAGGTGGTCAAGGACCCGAACTACTACGACGCGGCCAAGGTCCACCTCGATGGCGTGACCTACAAGATCATGGCTGACGCTACGACACGTTTCAACAACCTGCGCTCCGGCGACGTCGAGGTGCTCGACACCGTGGCGGCCACCGATGTCGACGCGCTCAAGGCCGAGGCCAATCTGAAGCTGATAACCTCAGATTCTTTGGGGTACCAGGGAATAACGATAAACCTGGGCAACGTCAACGGAGTCGGCAAAGCCCCGGCCGCCCTGGGCGCGCCGTATGCCGGCCCGCTCGCGACCGACAAGCGGGTGCGCCAGGCCTTCGAGCTCAGCCTTGACCGGGCCGCCATCAACCAGATCGTGTTCCGTGGCCAGTACACCCCCACCTGCGGGCCGATCAGCGCGGCCAGCCCGTTCTCGTCCGAGGTGGCGCAGGCGTGCCCGAAGCACGACCCGGCCGCGGCGAAAGCGTTGCTCACGTCCGCCGGGCTGGCCACGCCAGTCAAGATCAGCATGGTGATCGGCAACACCGCCGACGCGCGCCGGCTCGGTGAGGCCGTCCAGGCACAGGCCAAGGAGGGCGGCTTCGAGCTGGAGCTGCAGCCGGTCGAGTTCGCGGCGTCGCTGACCCAGACCGACGCGGGCAAGTATCAGATGTTCCAGATCGGCTGGTCGGGCCGCGTTGACCCGGACGGCAACATCGCCAACTTCGTGCGCACCAACGGATCGCAGAACATCTGCGGCTACAGCAACCCGGCCGTGGACACGCTGCTGGACCAGGCGCGCAAGTCGGCGGACGTGGAGGCCCGCCGTGACCTGTACGGGCGGGTGATCACCAAGCTGCACGAGGACGTTCCCCTGATCTACCTGTACCGGGTCAAGAACTTCACCGGCGTGTCCAGCAAGACGGTCGGCGTGCGCGTCTACGGTGACGGGCTGCTGCGCTTCGGCGTGGCCGGTTTTGCCGCCGCGTAAGGGGGACGCATGAGCCGGTACGTGCTGCGGCGGCTGCTGGAGTCGGCGGTGACGCTGATCCTGGCGACCATCGTGGTCTTCATCGGCATCCGTGCGCTGCCCGGCGACCCGGCTCGGACCCTGGCCGGGGAGGAAAGCGACCCGGCGACGCTGGCCGCTATCCGCTCGTCCTACGGGCTGGATCAGCCGCTTCCCGTGCAGTACCTCAGATATGTGCAGAAGGCGGCGACCGGCGATCTCGGCCGGTCGCCGCGCACAGGCTTGGAGGTGGCCGACTCGATCGGCCATGCCCTGCCGGTCACCCTGCAGCTTTCCGCGTTCGCGTTGCTGATCGCGGTGCTCATCGGGATAGGCGCAGGCGTCGTCGCGGCCGTGCGCAGGCGCAAGCCGGCCGAGTGGGCCGCCAACGGGGTGGCCCTGCTGGGCCTGTCGGTGCCCAATTTCTGGCTCGGGCAGATGCTGATTCTGTGGCTGGCCATCGCCTACCCGGTGTTTCCGGCATCCGGCTTCGTCTCGTTCTTCGACGATCCCGCGCAGAGCGTGCGCCACCTGCTCCTGCCCGCGCTGGTGCTCGGATCCGGGTTGGCGGCCATCGTCATGCGCCAGACCCGGTCGGCGATGCTCGAGGCGCTGACCGCCGACTATGTGCGCACGGCACGGGCCAAAGGCTTGGGCTCGGCCCAGGTCGTGCTCGGGCACGCGCTGCGCAACAGCCTCATCGTGGTGGTGACCATCGTCGGGCTCCAGCTCGGCGCGCTGATCTCCGGCGCGGTCGTCACCGAGCAGCTTTTCGTGCTGCCCGGCTTCGGCAAGCTGACCATCGACGCGGTCTTCACCCGCGACTACCCGATGATCCAGGGGGTGGTGCTGGTGACCGCGACCGCCTACATTCTCATCAATCTCATCGTGGACCTGCTCTACTCGGTGATAGATCCCCGGATCAGGGTTGGGGGCACGGCACTATGACCGTGGAGGCGTCCACTCTGGACATTCCGGTGGCGGTCGCCCCGGCCGGGATGCGCCGGCGGGTGCTGCGCCGCATTCTGCGCAACCCGCTCGCGGTGACCGGCCTGGTCGTGGTCTGCGTGGCCGCGCTGCTGGCGATCTTCGCCCAGTTCGTCGCGCCGTTCCCCTACGATCAGGTCAACTTCAATGAGCCGCTGCGGCCGCCCTCCGGTACACACTGGTTCGGCACCGACAGCTTCGGCCGCGATCAGTTCTCCCGCGCCGTTTACGGGCTGCGCGCCTCCGTTCTGGTCGGCCTGCTCTCGGTGGTGTTCTCACTGACGATCGGCGTGCCGTTCGGGCTTTTCGCCGGCTTCTACGGCGTGCTCGACCCGGTGGTGTCGCGCCTGACCGACACCCTGCTCGCCTTCCCGTTCCTGGTGCTCGCGGTCGGCCTCGCCGCCATCCTGGGGCCGTCACTGACCACGGCCGTCATCGCCATCGGGGTGGCGCAGATTCCCGGCGTGGTGCGGGTGACGCGAAGCGAAACGTTGCGCCTGCGGGGAATGGACTTCGTCGCTGCCGCGGTGGCCGGCGGCGCGGGCGATGCGGTGCTGTTGCGCCGCCACATCCTGCCCAACGCCACCAATGCGCTCATCGTGCAGGCCACGGTGGCCGTTCCGGGCGCCATCATCGGCGAGGCGGTGCTTTCCTTCCTAGGGCTGGGGGTGCGTCCGCCCACCTCGTCGCTGGGCATCATGCTCGCCGATGCGCAGACCTTCGTACGCGACGGCCCGTGGATGGCCGTCTTCCCCGGCCTCACCATCGTTGTCTTAGCGTTGGCGCTCAACCTTTTGGGCGACGGCCTGCGCGACGCCCTCGACCCCCGCGAGAGCAGGTCGGCATGAGCCTGTTGACGGTGCGCGATCTGAGCGTGCGCTTTCGCACCGAGGACGGCCCGGTGCTGGCCGTGGACCGCGCCGACTTCGAGGTGGGCCAGGGCGAGGTGGTCGCCTTGGTGGGGGAGTCTGGTTGCGGCAAAAGCGTGACAGCGCTTGCCCTTACCGGCCTGCTGGCTCCAAACGCGACAGTCACCGGGAACGTCGATCTCGACGGCACCGACCTGCTGGCGCTGCCGGAGTCGCGGCTGCGCAACATTCGCGGGCGCGACGTCGCCTACATTTTCCAGGAGCCGATGACCTCGCTCAATCCGGTGCTCACCATCGGCAGGCAGATCGGCGAGGTGTTGCGGCGGCATCGCAGCATGCGCGGGCGGGCCGTCGCGCGGCGCGCCGCCGAGCTGCTTGAGTTGGTCGGCATCCCGCTTCCGCAGCGGCGGCTGGGCGAGTACCCGCACCAGCTCTCCGGCGGCATGCGGCAGCGGGTAATGATCGCGATGGCGGTGGCGTGTCTGCCCCGGCTCATCGTGGCCGACGAACCCACCACCGCCCTCGATGTCACCATCCAGGCCGGCATTCTGGATGTGCTGCGGCATCTGCGCGACGAGACCGGCACCGCGATCCTGCTCATCACCCACGACCTCGGGGTGGTCGCCGACGTGGCGGACCGGGTCGTGGTCATGTATGCCGGGCGGGTCGTCGAACACTCCAATGTAGACGCTCTATTCGCCCATCCGAGCCATCCCTACACCAGAGGGCTGCTCGATGCCGTGCCCAACCCGGCCCGCCACGCCGACGGTGGGCTGCGCGAGATCCCGGGCCGGGTGCCGGTGGTGCGCGAGCCTTCCGACGCGTGCACCTTCGCCGACCGCTGTTCCTACGCCGACTCGTTGTGCCGCACCCAACGGCCGCTGCTCGAGCCGTGGCCTGGCGGGCATCCGGTGCGTTGCTGGCACCCGCTTCCCGCCCGCCAGGGAGCCCTCATATGAACGTGCTCGAAGTCGTCAATCTGGTCAAGCACTTCGGGGCTGTCCGCGCCGTCGATGGGGTCAGCCTCACCGTTTCCGCCGGTGAGGTGCTCGGGCTGGTCGGGGAGTCCGGCAGCGGCAAGACCACCCTTGGGCGTTGTGTGACTCGTCTGGTACCAGTCACAAGCGGCCAAATAAAAATGAACAGTGTCGATATCGCGGGTCTGTCGCGACGGCGGCTCCGCCCGCTTCGCCGCCACTTCAACATCGTCTTCCAGGACCCGTCATCCTCGCTGAACCCGCGCATGCCGGTCGCCGACATCATCGCCGAACCGTTGCGGCTGCACAGGATCGGCACCACCGCCGAACGCCGGGAAAGGGTTCGCTCACTGCTCGACCAGGTGGGCCTGCAGCCGGAGGTGGCCCGCCGCTATCCGCACGAGCTTTCCGGGGGCCAGCGCCAGCGGGTCAGCGTCGCCCGGGCGCTGTCGGCTTCGCCTTCCCTGCTCGTGGCAGACGAACCGACCTCCGCCCTCGACGTCTCGGTGCAGGCCTCGGTGCTCAACCTGATCGGACGTCTGCAGGCCGATCTGCGCTTCGCCTGCCTGTTCATCACCCACGACCTGGCCGCGGTCGAATTCCTCGCCCAGCGCGTCGCCGTCATGTACCTGGGTGTCATCGTGGAAACCGCCAGCCGCGAAGAGCTCTTCACCACCCCGCGCCACCCCTACACCCAGGCGCTGCTGTCGGCCGCCCCCATCCCCGACCCGCCCGCCCAGCGTGCCCGCAGCCGCATCGTGCTCGCCGGCGAGGTGCCCAGCCCGGTCAACCCGCCGTCGGGCTGCCGCTTCCACACCCGCTGCCCGGTCGCCATTCCGCTGTGTTCCAAGGAGGTTCCCCGGCTACGCATGGTCGGCCCCAGCCTGGCCACGGTCGCCTGCCACCTGGTCGCCGAAGACGGCACCGGCCCTCGGCTCATCTAACGCCCCCGCCACGCAGCGCTCATGGTGGCTCCGCCAGCTCTGGCATCCAGCCGGTGCCGACCTGCGCCTAGCCTGCCGCCTTCGTGAAGCTGGCCGCTTGGGGCATCCGGCCGGTGCTGACCCTGCGTTT
>NZ_BONY01000093.1 GCF_016862955.1 Rhizocola hellebori
GCTGCCCGCTGGGCCGCTCGCGGCAAATCCTCCGGCGGGCCCGCTGCTGCTGTCCGCTGGGCCGCTTGCGGCGTGCCCTGCGCTGCTGCTGTCGGTGGGGACGGCTGTGCTGCTGCTGCTCGATGGGTCGGCCGCGAATGGCGCGCTAGGCCTGCTGCTGCTCTCGGGGCTGGCTGCGGCAAGTCCTGCGCCGACGATTGCTGTGCCGGTGGGGTCGGCGATGGCACCGGCGGGCGTCACTGCGTCGTGTGCGGCGGCGGCCGGAGCGCCGGCTGGGCTTTCGGTGGTGGCAGGGGCGGCGAAGCTGGCTTGGCCCGAGGCTATGGGGGCCAGCACGGCCATCGCGCTGGCGGCGTCGAGGCGTTCTCGCGGATCTTTGGCCAGCAGGCCGTCGATGACCGCGGTGAGCGCACCCGCCTGCTGCGGCCGTGGATGCGCGGCGACGGCCGCCGCGAAGGCGCCGGCGATGGCGTCGTCGCGATCGAAGGGCCCGACCCCCTCGACCATCCGGAACAGGGTCGCGCCTAGGCCGAACAGATCCGCGGGCTCGGCGACCCGGCCCGTGACGATCAGCTCGGGGGCGATGTATCCCGGTGAGCCGACGAGAATGCCGGTATTGGTGACAGTCCCCGTTCCCGCGACCTTCGCGATCGAGAAGTCGGTCAGGTACACCCTTCCGTCCTCGCCAATGAGCACATTGGACGGTTTCACGTCGCGGTGGATGACACCCGCCTCGTGCGCCGCTGAGATGGCGTGCAGCAGCTCGACGCCGATCTGGGCGGCCCGCGTGATGGGCAGCGTCCGGCCGCCGGCGAGGACCTGTTCCAGCGACTGGCCTGCGATGTGCTGCATGATGATCCACGGTCGGCTGTCGTGCTCGACGACGTCGTGGACAGCGACGATGTGCGGGTGCTGCAGGCGTGCCGCGACCCGGCCTTCGGCCAGGGCCCGGGCTGTGGTCTCCGCGTACTGCTCCGGCGAGATGTTCGGCGGCATCCGCAGTTCCTTCACCGCCACCACCCGTTGCAGGAGCATGTCCTCGGCCTTCCACACAGTGCCCGTCCCGCCCGAGCCGATCTGTGAGGTCAGCCGGTATCTTCCCGCGACGACGACCTGTGCCATGGCCTTCCTTCCACGTTGGCGACGCGCCGATTGTAGGCACCGGTGTCCATAGCTAAATATTCTTTATTCTCACAGCTCGGACAGCCTGCCGTTGGGAACCGGCGACGTTCGCTTTCGGACAGACGGCCGGGAGGAACCTCTTTGAGTATTTGCCCATTCGGCGTGATCAGGTAGCCGTCGCCGTGTTCGGCGCTGTAGGCCCGGTCCTTGCCGGAGAACAGCTGCACCCGGGTGGGGGCGGGCTGCCCATCGGCGTTGTCCGGATGTGAGTGGTACCGGCCCACAGCCGTGGCGCCGGGTGGTACCGGTGAGCGGTGCGGCAGGACCTCATGGTTGGCCCCGTCGGTGATCGGCGGGGAGAAGGAGAAGGTTTTGCCATCGGGATGGCGATAGATGATTCCGCCGTACTCGGCCAGGGCCGCGCGAGCCCGCCTCGTCCTGGGTGAGAAATGGCTCGCCCGCTCGGCTGTGGGTCGAGGCGCCGCATAGCGCCGCAGGGTAGCGGCGACGGCCCACGGTTCGCCGCGCAGTTGCCCACCTTCAGCGGCGCTACGGCAATCTCACGGTCACGGTCACGGTCACGGTCACGGTCACGGTCACGGTCACGGTGACGGTCGACATCGGCGATGGCGCCTTCGACCGTGGCGGCGATGTTCTCGAGTTCCTCGGCCTGCTTGCGCAGCCACTTGGTACCGACGTGAATCCCCTTGCCCATGTGGACCAGGTTGACATGCCCGGCAGTGAATGTCACATGAGTTAATCCCGGTCATCGAACGTGCACCTCGCCGTGGCGGGTCAGGACCGCCATCGCACTCGGTACAAAAAACGGTCACCCTGTCTCCTAGGTGTGGGTCAGCTCGGACGGCACCGCGTCGAGGGCTTGCTGGATCGCGGCGACCAGCGCCCGTGCCGACTCGGCCGTCAGCTCCAGCGCGATGCGGGCCGAGGGTCCTTGCGACGGGTCGGTCAGGTCGATGTTGAGCGTGTGGTCGGCCATCGCGTGCACCGGATGGTCGAAGTAGACGGTGGCCTGGGTGACGCGAAGCCAGCTCGCCGGTCCTTTGCCCGAGCCTTCCAGGCAGACGCAGACGGTCTCATAGGTGCACACGGTTCACCTCAGGTGCTTGCCGTAGAAGGCGGCGATCCGCTCCCAGCCGTCGTTGGCGGCGGCGACCCGATAGGCCGGCCGGTCGACGGAGAAGAACGCATGCCCGGCGTCCTCATAGGTATGTTCCTCGAAGACCTTGCCGTTGGCGGCCAGGATGTCGCGTAGCTCGGCGACCTGCTCCGGGCTGGGGTACTTGTCCTCGGCGCCGAACAGCCCGAGCAGAGGAGCGCGCAGATTGGGCAGCTGGTCGACGAGGTTGCCGCGCATGGAGCCCTCCGGTGGGGTACCGGTGACGAAGGCGCCGTAGCAGTCGACGGCCGCGTCGATGTCGAGATTGCACGCGGCCAGCACAGACTGACGCCCGCCCGAGCAGTAGCCGATGGTGCCCACCTTCCCGTTGGAGGTCGCCAGCGCGCGCAGGTAAGCTGCCGCCCCGGCGACATCGCCCACCAACCGCTCGTCGGGGACGCCGCCCTGCGCCCGCGCCACGGCTGCCGCGTCGTCGGGCGCCGCGCCGGGCGCCTCGCGCCAGTAAAGGTTGGGGCAGATGGCGTCGTAGCCCAGCTCAGCGAAGCGGCGCACGATCTCCTTCGTCGCCCGGTCATATCCGGGCATGTGATGGATGACCACTACGCCGCCGCGCGACCCGTCGCCCTCGGGCCGGGCCAGGTAAGCCTGCACGTCGTCGCCGCCGTGACCGGTGATCGTCACGGTGCTGGTTGCCATGGAATCGCTCATAGTTGACGAGCAAACCATGCCACCCGCCGCTACGTCTCCTAGTGGACCAACTCGTCTTAGACTATTTATCCGGCTGGGCTCGGCCGCGCAATACTCGGGCGGTGCAGACCACTGGATCGCGGCGCATTGAGCATTCGGCTGGCTGGCGGGTGCGCTGGGCGAGCCAGGCCGATGTTGACGGACGCAGGGTCGCGTCGGCGACCATCAGCACGGCCGACCGTATCGTCTGCGGTGACTGGGCCGGACGCCCCATCGTGGTGACCGCCTTGGGTTACGACATCGGACACGACGGCAACCCGCACGCGGATTACACGGTCCAGGTGCGGGATGCGATGACGTTCGAGCTGCTGCACACCCTTTCCGAGACCGTCTTCGCGGAGAGCCTGGCGCTGGCCGGGTCTGCCGTGACGATCGGGGCGTTCAACGGGCCAGATCTGTTGTGGGACTTCGCCACCGGTGAAGTGACCAGGGCCGGCGCCGCGGACGAGCCCGCCATGCCGGAGATAGTCGAGTTTGAGCTGGACCTCGACGACGACTTCGGATACGGGAAAGTGGCGTACCTAAGCGATGCCGATAGAAAGCGCGGCGAGGCGGCGGTCGCGCTGAGCACCTCGCTGCTCCTGGCCGGGAGATCGACGGAAGTCACCGTTCGGTTTGACGGCACCATCGGCGTACACGATGGGGAAACCGGCGAAAGCCTGCTGCCTGCCACCCGGCTCACCAGCCGCCTGAACAGCCTTGGCAGTCTTGCCGTGGCCGGTACTCGCCTGCTGGTGCCGACCGAATATCAGGTGGAGGTGCTGGATCTGCTGACCGGCGAATGGCTTGCCCCGCTTCGGGGTTTCACCTCCTGGGCCGCGGTGGCCGCGCACGGCAGCCTGGTGTTCACCTGCGGCCAGGGCCGGTTCGGTGCGGGTGTGCTGTGCCGCTGGGATCTTGACAATCATCAGGTGCCTGCGCCGGGCCATCTCGGCCGGGTGAACGCGGTCGCTTTCGCCGGCGACTACGTGGTGACCGGCGGCGACGAGGGCACGGTGCGGCGCTGGGCGGCGACCGATGGAACAGCGGCCGAACCCATGGCCGGGCACACCGGCCGGGTGCTTGCGGTGACTGCCGTAGAGGTGGACGGCAAGACGATTGCCGTGACCGGAGGCGGCGATGTCAACGGCGGGCCGGACGAAACGCTGCGCCGCTGGGATTTGGAGACGTTGACACAGTGGGCGCTGCCGATGGTTGCCGGGCATGGCGGGGAGACGATGGTGCTGGCGTCGCGCGGGCGCTTCGTCTTCAGCGGAGGCAACGGTGGCCGCGTCTCGATGTGGGACGTGGTGACCGGTGAACATCTCGCGTCGCACCAAGGCAACTACCCGGTGGTCGGCCTGGTGGCCGGAACTGATCGGGTGCTGATAAGCCGGATGGTGTACGAGAGGGAGCCGACCATTCTCTGGCAGCCCGAGACCGGTGAGGTGACCGCGTTGGAGCGGCCGCTGCAGCACGTGGCAGCAGGAATGCACGTCACCATGCGATTCAACGAAGTGACGGTCTGGCAGCACGACGGAACAGGCCAAGTCGTTGACTGCGGCGAATCCGAGATCACGGCGATCGCAGTGCTCGGCACGGAAATCGCGGTGGCCCGTCTCGACGGGTCAGTCCGACTAGTGGGAAGCGAGCTGGAGCTGGAATTGCCTTACCCTGCCAGGGCTTTGGCGATATCCCCCGCGGGCGACATCGCGGTGGCTTTCGGCAGCGACGTCGCCGTCATCAGCCGCAATCACCCGTCGAATGTCGGCTAGCCGATACAAAATCTCGCATAGTCGATATAGTATGTAACGTTGCTCTGTGATCGACGACAACAGCGCCGGGGAACCGGCGGCCGGCACTCAGCGCCATCACTGGCGATTGACATTCATCTCCTCCGTGGTGCTTCTGATCATCGGCGGTGCGCTCACGCTCATCAGCAATCTCGCCTACGACGCCATCCAGCGGCCGCAGCAGCTTTCCGGCCAACCAACACCGGTCGTCAGCGCGCCGACCAGCAGCAGCCCTTCAAGCGCACCTTCGTTGGTGGCTCCAGCGGCGGCGGTGAATCCACCGGTGGTAACGCGGACCACGGTGTCGCCGGCGAAGTCGGAAGGTGCGCCTGGGGTGGCTGTCCGAGTGCCGCTGCACACGGTGACCCTCGTGCCGGGTAACACCGCTGTCGAGCCCGGCCAGGGCATCGATCTGGACAAGACCGATACTGCGAAGTGGATTGAACAGGCGAATTGCGCGATCGCCGATATCCGCATTGTTTACAACGCCAGTGAATTTACTCATCTCAACAGCTGCTGGGACGACGGGCCGGGAACAGGCGCACGGTTCTCGGTCTTGCCGGCCGCCGCGCCCATCGAATACTCATCATGCGTCGGCCGTGTGTGGCAGGGTTTGATCGAGGGGGGAAGACTTCTCGCCTCGAGCAACCCGGTGTCGAAATTCTGTGTGTGGACGGGATTCCATCGCAGGGCTCTGGTCGTGCTGAAGTCGGTGGACCACGAGCCCTACGCGGGCAGCGGAGATTACGTCATGCACTCGATGGTCTTCGACGTCATTGTCTGGGAGCCTGTGTCCGATGTGGAATAGCGGGGCGGCTAGACGGCGGCTTCGCGTGCGGCCAAAGCGCTTGCGGCTTGGCCCAGCATGCGCCCGTTGATGCGGATGGACTGGGTGCGGGGGAGCAGCCGGAGCATCATGCGCATCAGCCGGCCCGGGACGAAGGTGGGCCGGCCCCGCAGGAAGGCGCCCACACTTTCGCGCACAGCGGCTTTGGCGGGCCGTGGCCGGATCGGCATGGTGGCGCGGTCAATGCCGAAGCTGTCGATGATCGGGGTGTCGATGTTTCCGGGCAGCAGGACCATGACGTCCACCCCAGCGCTGGCGAGTTCATAGTGCAGAGCCTCGCCGAGGTTGAGCACATACGCCTTGGCCGCGCTTTCGTGGGCCATGTTGGGCAGCCCGTGCACCGCGCCTGCAGCGGAGACGAGCACGATGCCACCGTGGCCGCGGGCAACGAACCTGCGCCCGAAGGCGTGGGCCAGATCCAGGTGTGTGGTGGCGTTGAGGGTGAACCGGCGGTGCAGCTCCTCGAGGCTTTGATCGAGCAGAGGTCCGGGGCGGCCGCCGCCGGCATTGGAGACCAACAGGCCAACATCTAGATCTGCCGTGGCGTCCACAAGGGACGAGGCGGACTCTGGCCGGCTCAGGTCGACGGTGACCACGCGGTAGTCGATGTGGTGGGTGCGGGCGAGGGTGGCGCCGAGCGTTTCGAGCGCTTCGGTGGAACGGGCGGCCAGCACCAGATGCAGCCCGGCCGCGGCCAGATGTTCGGCGAACGCGCGGCCGATGCCGGATGAGGCTCCGGTCACCACCGCCCAAGGTCCATAGGACGCGATTTCAACCATGATTTAGACTGTAATCTGGATTCGAGTCCAGGACAAGCGGCTAGGCTTTCTCGACGTGAAGAACCCCCCGGCTGACCTCGCGCAACGCCTTCTCGATGTCAGTGATCAGGTGCTGCGAACCGACCCGCCGCCGCGGTTGGAAGACATCGCCGGGCTGGTCGGCGCGTCCCGGGCCACGATGTACTACTACTTCGCCGGCCGCGACGACCTGCTGACCTTCCTGCTGACCGCGCACACCCAGCGGGGCGCTGCCTCGGCGCAAGCCGCCCTCAACCCCGATGAGCCGCCGCAGCAGCGGCTGCGGGCCATGGTGGCCGGTCTGGCCTCCTATCTCGGAGACCATCCCGGGATCTGCGCCGGTCTGCTAACCGCGCTCGGCGCCACCGGCCGCATGGCCGAAGTGCTGCACGCCAACGACAGCCGCATCGCCGGACCGCTGCGCGACCTGCTCACCGAGGCCACAGCCGCCGGTACCGTCCACGCCAACGACATCTCGGACACCGCCAACGCAGTCCTCGGCGGTCTGCTGCTCGCCGTGCTCGGCCGTTCCATGGCCGGAGCCGACCCGGCCGACCCCCAATTCCACCAGAGCCTCGCCGACCAGCTACTCAATGGCATCGTCCCGCGCTGAACCGGTGGCGGTCAGCAAATAGATGCGGGGATGGTGTCCCTTCTGAAACACCCGGGTGACGCTGTTGACCCGCCACAGGTCTTCGGCGGTGCGCAGACAGCGTTCCATCCTGCGCACCTCGTGGGTGAGAAACACGAGTCGCGCGCCAGGCTTGACCGCCTCGCGGGCGCGTCTGAGCAATTCCAGGTGCAGCGTTTCGTTGGTGCTGTGCTCGCCCATCAGGGTGCCCCATGGCGGATCGGCGAACACCACATCGAACGGGCCGTGGCGCGTCCAGCCGGGTTGGGTGTTGTCGGCTTGCAGCAACCTGGTGCGGTGGGCCAGGCCCGCCGCGCGAAGGTTGTCCGCGCTCGCGGCCAGCATGCTTTGGTCGATGTCGAAGCCGAGGCAGGCCGATGCGGGTCCGGCGAGCAGCCGTTCCACCATCAGCGTGCCCGATCCGCACATCGGGTTGGCTATCCGGTCGCCTGGGCGGGGCGCGCTGAGAATGGCCATGGCGGCGGCGATGGTGGCGTTGGCGGCCCCGGGGACGTCGCGCACCCGCCATTGACGGTGCGACAGCGGGCGGGACGACAGTCTGATCAGGACATCCCAGCCATCTGCGATGCTGACCGATCGCCGAAACCGCAGCACGATGTCGCCCGCCGCGTGGTCGTAGCGTAGCCGTGTGCCGGCGGCGATCTGCTGGGCGATCCTTTCGAAGACGCTCGACCCGGCGCCTGCGGCGTCGAAGCGAAACGACACCGCAGGGCGGGCGGAGCTCAGCCGCCGCACATGCTCCACCGCCGCGATGACGGCCGGCAGATGTTCCCCGCTGAGAAGGGTTTGCGGCCTCGGCACGGCGAAGGTCAGCACTGCGAAAACCGCCACCGGGGTTCGCAGCGCCAGCAAGCGTTCCCAGCGCCCGGTGAAGGTCAGCTGCAGCGAGTCGTCGCGCTGCGCCACAGGTTCCACCGCGATGCCCAGGGCGGCCCGGACCTCGGCCGAGACGACATCACACAGGCCGGGTAGGTAAAGAACTTCGAATCGATGAAATGGCGGATAGCCGCCGCGGTCGGGCCGACCGCGGCGCATAGCGTTATGCCGCAAGGGATGCGCCTTTGGGAGAGGGTGTTCTGCACAGTTGAAGAGAGTCGGCTGGCTTCGTGCCGCGCCGACGCTGGATCAGCCCGGCGCAATGCTCCCAGGCGGTGAAGCCATCATCAGCAAACTGTTAGAACTTAGGCACGGGACGTGCACCCTCTCGCTCGGCCATCGGCGTGAGTGTGGCACAGCCGATCCGTCGCAAGCATTCGATATTTGGCGGTTGCGGCTCCGAGACCTGCAGACAACGGTAGGGTTAGTAAGAATGGCAGGTCAGCCGCAGGTGACTTCCGCGTCTTGGAACCGATGATGGCGGGCGAAACTGTGATGGCCCAGGCGGAGCTGCTCTACGAAAGCGAGCGCACGCGGGTCACCCGGGTTTTCGTTTCGGCAGACGAAACGGTCGTAGTCAAACTGCCGCGCGGCCCGGACGCCGCCCAGCGCCGCCGACACGAGACCGCCGAGCTGCGGCGGCTGGCCGGGGTGGACGGGGCGGCACAGCTTGCAGACGAGCGGGCCACCGCGGCCGCGAACGGCCCCGACGGGATCGTGCTGGTCGACACGGGCGGGGCCACTCTTGCTGCGCGCGCTATGCCGCTGCCCCCCGACGAGCTGGCCGAGCTGGCTTTGCGGCTGGCACAGGCATTGGCCGCGGTGCACGCCAGGCACGTGGTGCACCGGGATGTCTGCCCGGCCAACATCATGCTGCCGGCCGAAAGCGGCCACGGGCCGTACCTGATCGACTTCGAGCTCGCGACGACCACCGCCGAAATCCGCCCCGAGTTCACCCACCACGACGAAATCGTCGGCACGCTTGCCTATCTCGCCCCCGAGCAGACCGGGCGCACCGGGCGGCCTGTCGACGAGCGGGCCGACCTCTACGCCCTGGGCGCCACCCTCTACGAACTGGCTACGGGCGAACCGCCATTCGGCACCGGTGACCCGCTGCGGCTTTGCCACGCGCACCTGGCGCGACGGCCGATCCCCCCGGCGACGGTCAATCCTGCTTTGCCGGCCGGATTCTCCGACATCGTCATGCATCTGCTGGAGAAGGAACCGGACAGTCGTTACCAGACCGCCGAAGGGCTGGCCCACGACCTCGGCCTGCTGCGCGATGGCCGCTTCGAGCAGTCCGAGGGGGTGCGTATAGGCGCCAACGACTTCCCGGCGAGGCTGCTGCCCCAGTCGCGCATCATCGGCCGCGAGTCCGAGATCCGTGTCCTGGACACCGCGTTCGCCGACGCGATGCTGGGCCTGAGCCACGGCGTGATCGTCAGTGGCGCGCCGGGTACCGGAAAGACATCTCTGGTCGATGAGCTGCGCCCGATCGCGTCAGCGACCGGCGGCTGGTTCGTCTCCGGCAAGTTCGACCAGCACCGCAACGACACCGAGTCCGACGCGGTGTGGCTGGGATTTCGGGCGCTGGTCCGGCTGCTGCTGGCCGAGCCCGAGGAGAACCTGGCCGACCTGAGGCAGCGGCTGACCGAGGCGCTCCAGGAGCGGGTTGGGTTCCTCGCCGCGCTCCTGCCGGAGTTCGGGACGCTGATGCGGGTCGCGCCCGCCACCGATTTCGGCGATGCCGCGCTCGCCCCGGCCCGTATCCAGCGCGCCGGCGTGGACCTGTTGCGCACCATCGCGTCGCCCAAGCGGCCGCTCGTCGTCTTCTTCGACGACATGCAGTGGTCTTCGCGTACCCCACTCGGCTTCGTCGATTTGCTTTTCTCTGAGGGCCTCCCGGACGGGCTGCTGTTGGTGATCGCGTTTCGCGAAGACATGGTGGACAGCACCCATCCCTTGTCGGCGATGCAGCAACGCTGGCAGCGTCAGCCGGTGCCTCCCGACCAGATCCGGCTGGGCAACCTGCCCACCGCCTTCGCCGCGGAGCTGGTCGCCGACATCCTGCGCCTGCCTGCTGACAACGCGGCCGAGCTGGCCCAGCCCATCGCCGCGCGGACCGGCGGCAACCCTTACGACACGGTCGAACTCATCAATGCGCTGCGCCGCGACGGACAGCTGACCCTCACCGACGACGGCTGGGACTGGGACCCGGTGGCGTTGTCGCAACATTTGCGCCAGGCCGACGTGGCCGACCTGTGGTCGTCACGGCTGCACCGATTGCCGCCGGCCACCCGCACCCTGATGCAGGCCATGGCATGCCTGGGCGGGTCCGTGAATGTGGATTTGCTGAAAGCCGGCACCGGGCAGCCGGTGAACGTGATCGAGGAGCAGCTCGAACCCGCGCTCGACGACGGATTGCTGGCGGTGGAGGGCGGCCGCGCGGTGCGGTTCCGGCACGACCGCATCCATCAGGCCATCCTCGACAGCGTTGGTCCCGATGAGCGTACCCACCTGCAACTGGAACTGGCCCGGCGGCTGGCGACCCAGCCGGACCTGGTTGACGTGGCGGCCCAGCAGTATTACGCCGTCGCATCGCATGTGTCCGAAGTGGACGAACGAGCGGTGGCCGCTGGGGTGCTGGCACGCGCCGCCGAAAGGGCCATGCTGATCAGCGACAACGTTCTGGCCGAACGCTATCTGGCCACGGCGTTGCCTCTGACCGACCCGGCCGACGTCACCGCGGTGCGCCGGCTGCTGGCCTTCCGCCACAGCGTTTACTACCATCTGGGCCGCCTACAGGAGGCTGACGAGGTCTATCGCGCTCTCGACGATGCCGCGGCGGTGACACCCGATATCGCGCTGGTGCAGGTCCTGAGTTTGACCAACCAGGGCCGAGCCCGCGAAGCCGTGGCGCTCGGCTTGGACACGCTGCGCAGCCTCGGCATCACCGTCCCCGAGCCGCAGCGCCTCGACGCCGACATCGAGAACGGGCTCGATGCCCTCTACCGCTGGGTCGAATCCGGCGATGAGCACGACGATCTGCGCCTGCCGCCGTTGCGTGAACCGACCCTGCTGACCGCGGCAGCGCTGATCAACCGGCTGATGGCCCCGGCGTTCTTCTCGGACCAGAAAACGTTGGCCTGGCTGACGTTGCATGCGCTGCGCATGTGGGCGGTCGCGCCGGTCGCGTCACTGGTCGGCCCGGTCAGCCACGTCACCTTCGTCACGGCCGCGCGACGCGGCGATTACCGCACCGGATATAGGGCGATGCGGCGCATCCTCGCCGTCGGTGAGGCCCGTGGCTACGAGCCGGACACCTCACAGGCCCGCTTTCTCTATGCGCTGAGCACCGGCCATTGGTTCGACCGGCTGGAAGACGTTGTCGCGCAGGCCCACCGGGCTCGTGAGGGTTTGCTGCACGGCGGCGACCTGCAGAAGGCTTGCCACACCTACTACGTCTCGGTTTACGCGATGCTCGACTACGCGCCGAATCTGGAGTCCTATCTGGCCGAGGTGGACGCCGGGCTCGCTTTCGCCCACCGTACCGGCAACGACCAGGCCGCCGATGTGTACCTGGCATACCGGCGGCTGGCCGAGGCCTTGCGCGGCGCCGACCACGACGAGCAGACCAAGCAGGCGTTCCTGGCCCGTACCAGCAGCGACAACCCGGTCGCCGCGTTCAACGCGCACGTCACCCAGGCGCTGGCCGGAGCGCTTCTCGACGACCCCGACCGGATGGATCGGCACGCCGAGTCGGCCTACCTGCTGTTGCCGACCAATCCTTCGACCTACCCCACTGCATTGGCTCATCTTCTGCGGGTACTGACCACGGCCGCCGCTGTGCGCGCCGCGTTGCCCGAGGACCGTGCGGAGCTGATGACACGGCTGGACGAGGCGGTGGACTGGCTACGCGTCCGCGCCGTGGACAATCAGGGCAACTTCGCGCATCTGCTGCGCCTGGCCGAGGCCGAACGGGCTTGGGCCGCAAGGGATTTCGAGGCAGCCGCGCGCGCCTACGACGCGGCCCGCCGCGAGGTCTCAGACCGAATACGCCCTTGGCATTGGGCATTCATCCACGAGCGGGCGGCCCGCTTCTACCTGGCTCACGACATGCCCGCAGCCGGGCAGTCGCTGCTGGAACTCGCCGCCGAGGCCTACCGGGCCTGGGGGGCGACCGCCAAGGCCATTCAGCTCACACCCGTCCGCACCACCGCGTCTTCCGCCGGTGGCCGGCCCGACATCCCGGTTCGCCAGTCGGGCATCAGCGTCGCCGGAATCGACCTGCTGGGCATCGTGGCCGCCTCGCAGGCGCTCAGCTCGCAGACCACTCTCGACGGCCTGCACGCCAGCCTGGTCGAGGTCCTCAGCGACCTGACCGGCGCCACCAACATCCAGCTGCTGCTGTGGGAGGGCGAAGGGCGCCGCTGGACGCTGGCTCGGCCCGCCCCAACCGGGGAGACCGGCCAATTAGGACACTCAGGGCAGGTGTGCGCCTCCGCGGTCCGCTACGTCGAGCGCACCGGCGACCCGCTGATCATCGACGACGCCACCCGCGACGACCGATTCTCCCGCGACCCCTACCTGGACGGGTTGGACTGCTGCTCGATGATGCTGGTGCCCATCATGAACCGGGGCGCTCCACAAGCGCTGCTGGTGCTGGAGAACCGGCTCATCCGGGGCGCTTTCTCCAGCGAGCGGCTCGATGCGGTCAATCTGGTCGCCGGACAACTCGCGGTGTCCCTGGACAACGCGTCGGTCTACGAGTCCTTGGAACGCAAAGTCACCGAGCGGACAGAGGCGCTGGTCGCCGCGAACCTGCGCCTGGAACAGCTCAGCAGCACCGACCCGCTGACCCGCCTGGCCAACCGGCGCCAGTGGGAACAGCGCCTGCACGCGGAATGGCAGCAGGCCGGCCGCAGCGGCGAGCCAATCGCCCTCGCCATGGTCGATATCGACTCGTTCAAGCTTTACAACGACCACTACGGGCACCCGGCCGGCGACGACTGCCTGCAACGCGTCGCCACCGAGCTGACCGCCAACCAGCGCGAGAACGACCTCGTCGCGCGCTACGGCGGCGAGGAATTCGCGATCATCATGCCGCGTACCGGGACAGCCGAAGCCGCGCTAGTCGCCGAACGGCTGCGCGCCTCGATCGCGGCGCTTGCCGAGCCACACCTCCTGGCCGAAACGAAGATCGTCACGGTCAGCATCGGTGTCGCGGCGCTGATACCCGAACGCGGTAGCGCTGCCGCGCAACTGCTGGCACTGGCCGATGTAGAGCTTTACCGGGCCAAACACGATGGCGGCAACCGGATCCGCGTCGCCGGCTTCCCGGTGGGACCGCTTCGGCTACGATAACTGTTCCTTTACGGCGCGAGCCAGGTCATGCAAATCAGTTGTCTGGACCAGCCTTCCATTCGGATCCGCGTACTCCTGCAGGGCCACGGTGAGTAGCGCGGCGCGTGGCGGCTCACGATTCATCAGCCACTGGCCGCCCTCGCGTTTGGACAGCATGACTCGCTCCCGCAACCAGGCCAACGTGCGGGCGAAGTTCAGCACCGGATAAACCGGCACCGCAACCTGTTCCGCTGAAATGCCAAGGATTTCCCCGCAACTCTGCAGAACATCCTCCCCGATCGAGGCGAGGAACTCCCCGTCATCGACCTGCCGCAACACCTGCCTGGCGGGTAGGCCGTAGGCGGCGACCCCGGCCGTCCACGCGACGGCAAAATGCCCCGCAAGGTCCGGATCTCGCGCGACTTCGTCCAGATCCCAACTTTCGGGGCTCTGCCGAGCCAGGCGCGCTCGACTGAAGTGATAGAGATAGCCGATGGGATGAGGACTGCTGCGGGCCGCCTGGCGGGACAGCACAGACAGCTCAAAGCCGTTTCCCGGGGCCTGCGCGTCTCCCGCTACGAGCATCCGGTGGAACGTCGCTAGCCCCGAGGCCCGCTCGACGACGAGCAAGGCGTCGATATCGCTGGACGGCGTCCAGCAGCCCCAGGCCAGCGAGCCATGAACGATGACCGAGACCAAGCCCTCACCGAAGGCCGCTTGTGCCCAACCGACCAGCCCCTGCACCGCTGCTCGCGGAGCCGATGGGAAGTCGCTCGCCTGGGCCGGACGGATCTCCGGCCGGTCGCCGGCGACGCCAAAGTCGAACACGGGTGGATTGTGCACGGTTTCGGGTCAGGGTTCTACCAGGGTCGGACCCTGAGGTCGTCGGCGCTGAGGTGATGCACTCTTGGGTCATGAACAGCATCCATGAGAACTTCGAGAACCAAGGGCTGGTGCGCCCGCGCGAGGGAAGGCTGCTGGCCGGCGTCGTGGCCGGTCTGGGACGCCGCTTCGGTATCGACCCATGGCCGGCCCGGCTGCTCTTCGTGCTGGTGCTCCTGCTCATCCCGGGCAGCCAGATCCTCATCTATCCGATCCTGTGGATCCTCATGCCGGCCGAGAAGACCGCCAACAACCTGGCTGCGCCGGTCACCGGTACCCCAGCCTGACAAAAGTCCACAAAGGACGCTCTGCGGCCGGGGTACCGGGAAGGTCAGGCCTGATCGATGAGCGCTACCTGCTCGGGGCTGAGCTGGAGCTGGGCCGCGTCGACCGAGGCCTGGATCGTCTGCGGCCGGCTCGATCCGGGGATCGGGATCACCACCGGCGACTTGGCGAGCATCCAGGCCAGAGTCACCTGCTGTGGAGTCGCTCCGAGCTCGTCGGCGACCTGTTGGAGATGGGGGAATCTGTTGCCCAGCGCCGCTGCGTCGCCGATGCCGCCCAGCGGGCTCCACGGCAGAAAGGCGATCCCGAGCTCGTCGCACAGGCGCAGCTCGGGCTCGCTGGACCGGAACGCGGGGGAGAACTCGTTCTGCACCGACACCAGGCGCCCGCCCAGAATCTCCTGAGAGGCCTTGATCCGCGCCGGATTGGCGTTCGAGATGCCCGCCATCTGGATTTTGCCGGCGTCCAGCAGGTCGCGGATCGCGCCGACGGAGTCCTCGTAAGGCACCCGGGGGTCGGGCCGGTGGAACTGGTATAGGCCGATGGCCTCGACGCCGAGCCGCTTCAGTGAGGCTTCACACGCCTGTTTGAGATAGCTCGGTGATCCGTTGAGGGTCCACGAACCGTCACCCGGGCGCAGATGCCCGCCCTTGGTGGCCACGAGCACGCCATCGGTGCCCGATCCGTAACTGGCCAGCGCTTCGGCGATCAGCGTCTCGTTGTGGCCGACGTCATCGGCGTATAGGTGGTACGCGTCGGCGGTGTCGATGAGGGTGACCCCCGCGTCCAGCGCGGCATGGATGGTGGCGACACAGCGTTCCCTGTCCGGCCGGCCTTCGATCGACATCGGCATGCCGCCTAGTCCGATCGCCCCGACCTGTATGTCACCGATTTGGCGCAGCTGCATGCCCACCACCTTCGCTCAAGACACGCCCGGTTGTCCAACCATGCAGCGCCCCGCTTGATAGAAACCCCGAACATATCGATTATCGGCACATCGACTTTCGTTGGCTATTTCGTTGCCAGATCGGCGATCGGCACCTCCGGGGCGAACGCTCGAACGGCCGTGGCCAGCTTGCCACGGTCCAAACTCCACAGATTGACCGGCCGGCTGTCGATCGCCACCTGCCGCGGCACGTGCGCGGGGACGGTCGCCAAGGCGATCCGCTGCCAACGTTTGGAGCGTGCCGAGCCTTTCAACTGCGGCAGGCCCTCGTGGCGCTGCAGCCCGACGAAGGCCATTTTCCGGCCGCGGGTCGCCTCCTGTTCCCACAGCACCACAGCGACGATGTCTTGCCAGGAGACCAGCTCGTCCTTGTCGCGGCTGAACGTCGATGGGCCACCGAGCAGCACGCCCTGAGCGTCGACTCGCAGCATGGTCCGGCGTCGCACCAGCGTGATCCCGCGCGGCACCAGGTACAAACCGCCTAGCAGGAAGCACAGCACGCTTACCACGGGATTGCGCCCGATGAGCAGTATCCCCACCGCGACGAACCCGAAACTCGCCAGCAGCAGCACCAGATCCTTGCGGCCCAGAGCATGCCGGGCCTCATATATCGAAGATTCAGAAGCAGTCACGGCCGCTCAGTCTGCCATCCCGATGGGGGATTCGCCCATCCAGCCTCATCCACATAGACTGCACTCCACGGATGGGGGTCTGACGGATGCTGGCAATTCGGGCCGCTGGGCTGTTCGACGGTTTCTCGGAAACGGCCGTGGAGCAGCCAGTGGTGCTGCTGGACAACGGAAAGATCGTGTCGGTCCAGCCGCATGGCGAGCCGCCGTCACACACCGAGGTAGTCGACCTGGGTGACGCCTGGCTGATGCCGGGCATGATCGATGCCCATCTGCACCTGTGCTTCGACGCCAGCGCCGATCCGGTGGCCGCGCTGGCTTAGAGGTGGTGCCTTGCGGCCACTTCAGCGGCCTGTTTGTGGCGGCCAGGCGTGTGCTTCAACAGGTCGCGGGCATGCTTGCGGAAGCCCCAGCGCGCGGCGATGTCGGCCGCCTGCCAGGAAAGCATGTCGGGTACATGCCAGGGCAGACCGGTGACCCACCGATCGACTATGGCGGCCCGCGACGTCGTGGAATCGCACAGGGGCAGCGCTTTGCGCACCAGCATGTGCTCAATACTCTCCACTTTGGCGGGTACCGGGTCGTAGGCCGCCGACAAGATGCGCTCACCGGCGACGACCTGGCAGCCGTCGGGTTCGCTGGACCCGGCTGCGCCGATCGCCGCGACTTCGACCACCTCGATGGTGAACCTCACCCGGACGTTGACAATTGTGCCATCGCTGTTGTGGTACCCGATGCCGCTGCGCAGCCCGATTATCTGAACAAGGCGATCCTGCGCGCACAGCCGATAGAAGCTTGGGCCGTGCCGGTCATGAGCGTCGAAATAGGACTGATCATGTTCCGGACTCATCCGCAGCCGGCCAACGAATCCGTGCCCGGCCATGATGCCGGCAACGCTGTCGGCAAGGTCGTTCATCGCCGCCGCCGGCATCGGCCGCTCGCGGGGGACCTGCGGGTCCGCGTTAATCGCAAGCAATGCCCGGATGGCCGCAGCCTGGACATCCGGCAGCGAAAGCAGACTCCGCACGAGGACGACCTCGCGATCGGCGTGGTCCACCGCCTCGATGCCTGGCTGGTCGGACAAGGCATCTGCGAACCCGTCGTCGTACACCTCGGCGTATGACGACACGGTGTCGTCCAGCCCGACCACCGTGTTGCACCCGCCCTCGTCGGTCAGTTCCAGCTCCTCGACGCTGACCATCCAGCGCAGGTCGTTGACATCGAGCTGTTCTCCGGCGAATCGAGACACGGGCCGAGCATCCGCGAGCACCTCCGCGACCGGATCCGCCGAGGCGAGCGGCAGCCGTTCCGGCTGCACCGGCCGTCGCCGCCGTGTCAGCAAAACCATGATCACCGCCCAGACGATGACACCCAAGGCCAGCATCAGCCGGGGCACCACAAGCAACCTCCACGACAGCCGGGCACGCATCCCCACAGAATGAGGTATGACGGTGACCGCTGCATACCTTTCCTGGTACCGATTTGTGGCCACCCAGATCAAGGCGACGATCATTGGAACGGCGAACGCAATCCGCTCAGCCCCTGATCAAGGTATCTCTGCGGCGCGAGCGGAGCCGCAACCACGCCAACCTCGCTGGCGCCGGAGGCGAGAAGCCCCTCGCGCAGCTCCGCGACAAGCGCTTCGAGCTGCGCCTCGTCGATCGTCGACCCGAACCAGCGGCGGAGCCGTTCCGCCGCTGGTTCGTCTCTGTGCCTACAGCTTGGCCGATAGCCTCAACGGCAACTCGCTGGGCGATCCGATAATGATGATGATCGTGATGGTGCACTTGATCCGCAAGGGCGGGAACGAGATCGTGCACTTGATTTTGATTTTGATGCGCAGAGCGACTGAAACTACGTCACTTTCGACGGCGCCGCCGCCCGCGTTCACCGCCGACTCAAGCTTGGGGGTCAGATCGGCGTCGACGCTCGGCCACGCGCCCGCCGCGTCGTTGGCCGCCAGAACGTTGCTGACTCCTTGCCGTGTTTCGGCGACGCTGGCCGCGACCACCTCCGCCGTCCTGGTGGACGGCGCGGCTACCGCGGACGTGGACAGGGGTACGGTTTCGGCGTAGGCCGGCGCCACCAGGCTGGGCGCGAGGCCGATCACGACGAGCACGGTCGTGGCCACCAGCCTGCGGTTCAAGGTGCTGAACATGGGGGACTTTCCTCCTCCGGGGGTCGAGTGGAAGTGCCACCAGCACAGCCGCCCCCTGTTGCCGATCGGTTGTTAACCGGTTGTCATCCGGTTGCCGTCGGCGTGGCATGGAGATGAGGTGAGGAATAGGTGTGGGGCCTGTGACGAGGAGCCGAATCGGGCCACCCGTCGCCTATCTTGCGCGAATGAAACAACGCAGCAATGACGGTCGCCGCAATTCCGCCGGCCGCGGGGCTGTCCGGTTGGGCCGCAGTTTTCGCTTCGCGACACGCGGTATCTGGGTGGCGCGGCTTGGCGCGAACTTCAGAATTCACCTAGTGTCGGCTGGCGGCGTGGTGTTCCTGACGGTCGCGCATGGGATCACCGGATCGCACCTGGGATTGGTGGTGTGGAGTATCGCGGCGGTGCTCTCGGCCGAGCTGATGAACACAGCGGTGGAGCGGACGTGCGACTTCATCGCCGAGCTGCACGGCATCGATCGAGATCCGCGGATCAGGGACATCAAGGACCTTGCCGCCGGCGCCGTGCTGGTGGTGGCGTTGGCAGCGTTGGTCAACGCGCTCATCGTGTTCGGCCCGCGCCTCTAGCCCGGCGGTGTCAACTCGGGGAAGGGTTTTGGCGTAACCATCGCTCGACCGCGGCGAGGTCCGCCTCGGTCAGTCCAAAGTGGGCGTCGATGCGGAACAGCAGCGCCGGGCCAGGGTGGTTTTCGGCCACCCAGGCGCGATCCGTGCCGGTGATCTCGTCGTCGATCCAGACGAAAGGCCTTCCCGCGGCCACCTGCACCAGGGTTTCGGTCTTCCAATTCAGCGGGTACCGTTCCGCCGCGTCCAGCTGCGGCTCCTTCAACTTGACCACCGGCAGCCGGGGTAGACCAAGCAGCGGTGAGATGACCTGGTTGGCCTCATGCAACCATCCGGTGGCCCACATCAGCTCGGCCGGCAGGGCAAGCAAACGCGGGCCTAGCGCGAGGTTGATCCGGCCCAGGCTCGGGTTCGCCTGCTCCTGCCGCACGGCCCAGACCTCGGCCGGATCGGCAGGCATCACCGGATCGTAGGGGATCAGAGTCCCGTCCACGTCAAGGAACAGCAGTGCGGCCATGGTTGCACGATAGACAGTCGCGGCAAGCCGCGCGGCCAGCGCTCCGCAGCGGCCGGGGCCGGCCAAGGTGCGGTAGAGCGACAGCTAGCTGGGCAGTGTGGCGAAAACCTCGACGTCCTCGCCACACTGCCGGGCTGGTGGATGGACTACGTTGCGAAGTGTGTCCACGTTGTCCGTGCCGTTTCAGGTGTCACTGTTCTGCTGGTTCCTCTTCGAAATAGCCCTGCTCATACGTGATCTTGTGCGGGGCAAGGTGTGGACAGGTCGCGATCGCGGCACGCGTCTGATCGCCTCCGTGTCCCTTATAGGAGCCGTCTTCACCGGGTGGGTGACCTCTGGTTTGGTGCCGGGGTTGGCTACCCCAGCGCCGCGGGCGTTTGCCTTCGCCGGCCTCGCCGCGATCTGGGTCGGTCTTGCGGTGAGGGCCTGGGCGGTGCTGGCGCTGGGCGGTTCATTCAGCACCTATGTCCAGGTCGAGACAGAGCAGACGATCGTCACCCGCGGCCCTTACCGGTGGGTGCGCCACCCCTCTTACACCGGCCTGCTGCTGATCGTCCTCGGATTCGGCCTCGGCGCAGCGAACTGGTTGTCCCTGGCGATCTGCGCCATCGTCCCCTTTCTTGGGCTGCTGCCGCGCATCGCGGTCGAAGAGTCCGAACTCGTGCGGGTGCTCGGCGACCGGTATCGCAGCTATCAAAAGCAAACACACCGCCTGCTGCCTGGATTATGGTGACGTCTTGGACCAGGCCAGCGTGAGCTGCCCCTCGCGGAATCGCCAGCCCGCCGGCGTTTTCACCACTCGGTAGGCCAGCCGCAAGCCACTGCTGCGGTGAGGCGCCTCGCCAGCGCGGAAGTAGTGCACGAGCTGGCTCGCGGAAGCCCGTACCTGATCGCCGTCGACGGTGACCAGCACATCGCTGTTGACATGCTGCGTATGCTCACCTTCCACTTTGGACGTTCTGAGGAATGCGAGCACCTCCTCGATGCCGTGCAGTTCCGCGCGGGGTGAGCGCACCACCACGTCGTCGGCGTAGACGGTATTGATGTCGTAAATCCTGCCGTCGTCAAGCAGGCGGGCGAGACGGGCGAACAGCTCGGCGATCTCGACACGGTCGGCGAGCTCGATGGTGGCGGACATGTCGTCTCCTTCGTTGGTGTTGCCAATGTTTGTGAGACCAACGATAGCGAAGAATCGTTGGTGTTGCCAACGGTGTTAGGCTGGCTGGCGTGAACGCAGTTCCTGAGCGCCTGACCTCAAAGCCCAGCTGGCTGATCACCCAGCTGGCCACGCACGCCCGACGCCTGGCCGCTGACGGTCAAGCTGCGACCGGCTCGGGCGCTTACCACTACCGCGTGCTGGCGACGCTGCAGGAGTTCGGCGAATCCAGCCAGATCGAAATCGCCCGCCGGGGCAACCTGGACCGCAGCGACGTGGTGGCGGCGATCAACGAGCTGGCTGAAGAGGGCTTCGTCGATCGAACCGCCGACCCGGCCGACCGCAGGCGCAATCTGGTGCGCCTGACCAGAGCCGGAACCCAGCAACTGCGCCGGATGGACCGGGTGCTGGACAAGGTACAAGATGATCTGCTCGAGCCGCTGTCTCCTGGGGAACGAGCAACGTTGATCCGTCTGCTGACCCGGCTGCTCGTGCATCACCGGCCCGACGCTGTCGGCCAGCTGTCGAGGTAGCGGCGTAGCGACCAGCCGTCCCCGCCGTGTAGGGTGGAGCCAACCAACCAGTTGGTTGGGAGACGAGAAGGGTGGGGCGGGTGGCGGAGCAGCCTGATCGCCGGCAAGCGCTGATCCGGGCGGCGTTCTCGGCGATCGCCGAGAACGGCTTCGAGGGATTCCGGCTGCGGCCGATCGCTGCGGCCGTGGGCATCGACCATTCCACGCTGCATCACTACTTCCCGACCAAGGCAGACCTGATCGCCGCGGTTCTTCACCACGCGACGGGTCAATTGGAGGGAACCATGCGTATGGATCTGGAGCCCGCCGCCCGGTTGCGCCACCACCTAGGCGAGATCGCGACGGCCCTCACCGCGCAGCCCGAATTGTTCATCGTGCTCGATGAGCTTGATCGTCGTGCTCGTCGCGACCAATCCACCGCCACCACCATCAGAGACGACGAGCAGGGCTGGCGGGCCGCCCTCGCGACGATCTTCGAGGAAGGCGTCGAGCAGCGCGCCTGGTCGGTCGACCTCGACGTCGACTCCAGCGTGGAGCTGGTGATCGCCACCATCAAAGGTGTTCGGCTGCGTCCCGAAGTGGCCGAGCCCGTTGTCGAGCAGTTGTGCGGCCTGTTCTCCAAGGAGTCCGGCTCATGAACGACGTGATCATTGTCGGCGGCGGCATCGGCGGCCTGGCGTTGGCCCAGGGCCTGCGCAAGCATGGCATCGGCGTCGCCGTTTACGAACGCGATCGGCACCGCGACGATCGTCTGGACCGCTACCGCCTCGCGATCAACCCGGCCGGCAGCCGGTCACTACGGGCCTGCCTGCCCGACCAGCAGTGGCAAGCCTTCCTTGACACTGTGGGCCGGCCGGGCGGCGGCTTCGGTTTCCTGCGCAGCGATCTGCGGGAGCTGGTCGTGGTCGAGGACGAGATCATGTATCCGCACCACCCGGACCCGGCCGAGCGCTCCTATCCCGTCGACCGCCACACGTTGCGGGGCATCCTGCTGGACGGGCTCGGCGATGCCGTCCACTACGGCAAGGCGTTCGATCGCTACCAGCTGGCCCCCGACGGGCGCCCGACCGCGGTTTTCGCCGACGGCACCCACGCGGCCGGCGACGTCCTCGTCGGCGCTGACGGGATCAGCTCCCGGCTGCGCGCACAGCACCTGCCCCTGGCCACCCGCACAGACACCGGGGTGTTGGGAGTCGGGCTCAAACTGCCGCTGACCGAGGCCACCCGCGGCTGGTTGCCCGCGCGGCTGGGTCGGGGCATGAACCTCGTCCTGACCGGCGCACCATATTTCCTGTTCACTTCGGTGTTCGAACATCTGACGCCGGTAGGGGACGACTATCTGCTCTGCGCATTCGTCGCCCGCGCCGACCAGTTCCCGGACCATCCGCAGCACCTCGATGGCGCACAGCTCAAGTCCCACATTGCCGGGCTGATCGGCGGCTGGCATCCCGCGCTGCGGCGGCTCATCGACGCGTGCCCGCCCGAGGATGTGGGGGCATATCCGTTCCACGCCAGCGACCGGCCATCTCCGTGGGCGCCCTCGCGGGTCACCATGCTCGGCGATGCCGTGCACGGCATGCCACCGGCCGGGGGCAACGGCGCCAACACCGCCCTACGCGACGCCGCCCTGCTTACCCGCCAACTGTCCCGGGCCGCCCGCGGCGATCTGCCGCTGCTGCAAGCGATCGGCCAATACGAGGCGGACATGCGCGAGTACGGATTCGAGGCGGTCGACCTGGCGATGCGAACCCTGCGGCAGGGAATGGCGAGCAACCCGATCGAAACGTTCTTCAGCCGCCGCTGGTTTCGGCTGTGCAGCGTCTCGCCCCGGCTGCGCCGGATGACATTCGCCACCAGCTGGGCCAAGGTCAGCGCACCCCGGCAGTGGGAACGCGACGTGAAGATGACCGACGCTATGGATGCCGGATAGCAGCGTCTAGACTGAGGCGATGCCGGGCGAGCGGATCACCCACGAAAACCCTTACACGCCAAGCCAATCGGCGTGGCGGGCGCACCTCACCGCGGCCCGCGGGCAAGGCGAGCAGCTCGATGCCAGGGTGGCCGCGGAAGCCGGGTCCTTGCTGAACTTCGACTTCGGCGGCGTGCGCATTCATCGCGACGAGTTCGCCAGCCAAGCCGCCAATGCCATGGACGCTCGGGCATACACCTACGGCGAGCACATTTTCGTGCGCAGCGGGGAGAATGTCGGCGATGTGCTGATGCACGAGCTGAGCCACGTGGTCGAGCAGTCGGAGCAGAGCCCGGTGATCCATCGTGCTCCGGCGGCCGTGCCACCGCCCGCGACCTACCTCATCTGCTACGGCAGCCCGCGGCTGAACCCGGGCACCCCCTACGAACACAATGTCGGCCTCCAGATGAAGTACGCGGCCGAGGCGAAGCAGCGTGAGATCACCGCTCGGCTCGGCAAGGCGGCCGCGCAGAACACCATCGTCGTGGCATATACCCCCACCGAGGTCGAGCTGCGCCAGGTGCTCAACAAGCAATATGCGCTGCCGGTCAAGGAGGTCCACGTCTACTCCCACGGCTGGGAGCAGGGCGTCAACCTCGGCGGGCAGGACCCGGGCTGGGGCAAGAAGGGTGCGGAGACAGCGGCGGAAATGGAGGAGCGCAAGATGCGTCCCGCGGACCTCGACGACTACAAGGTGCAGTGGGCCGAGGATCCGAGCGTGGTTCTGTACGGCTGCAACGTCGGCAACGACAAGGCCGGCGCGCCGATGGCACAGTCCACAGCGGACAAGTGGGGCGTGCCCGTCACCGCGCCCAGCACCACCAGCCACTTCGACCCGGGCGGCTTCGGCACCATGCAGGTGCCCGACAAGGGTGGGAAGATGAACACGTTCACGCCGGGTGCGTCCAGTGTGGACGAACATTTGACGGCGATCGCGGACATCGTCAAAACGATGAGCTCCCGCGAGATGACCAAGAAGCGCGGCCTGGTCGCCAGCGTCCGGGGCAGCCTGGACATGGCCCGGCTGCGGGCGCAGCTCGACCCGCACCTCGAATGGCTCAATCGGGTGCTCGGCAACCGGAAGGTCCCGGTGCCCGACCGCGAAGCGAAGATCGCCAGGCTGGCCGCGCTCATCAAGCGCGCCGACGCGCTGGCCAACGCCAACTCTGCGACTCGCTAGAGCTGTTTCTCGTACCAGTCAATTTTTTCGTGAAGGTGTTTTTCCTGCTCTTTGATGGTTGAGATGCGCTCGGCGACCTGAATTGCGTGCTCGCGCAACAGCTCCAGCCGGGCCTGGTGGGTGCGATCCCCTTCGCGAGCGAGCGTGGCGTAACGCTGCATGGTGGCGATCGGCATACCGGTGTCGCGCAGGCAACGCAGCACGCCCAGCCAGTCAAGGTCCTGGTCGGTGAAGATGCGCTGATTGCTGGAGGTGCGTTCGATGTCGAAGAGCAGTCCAATTCGCTCGTAGTAGCGCAGCGTGTCCAAGCTGAACCCGCTGCGGTCGGCGGCAAGGCTGGGCGAATAAGTCATGGCGACATCTTGACCTGGAGCGCGCTCCAGGCTCCAGGGTTATCCCATGAAACGAAATCTCGGGCTCAACGGTCCCGAAACAAGCGCGCTGGGCATGGGGTGCTGGGCAATCGGCGGGCCATACCACGGGAACAACGAGCAGTACGGGTGGGGAGCGGTGGACGACGCCGAATCGACGCGCGCCATCCATCGGGCGCTTGACCTCGGGGTGACCCTGTTCGACACGGCAGCAAGCTATGGCGCAGGACACAGCGAGCGGGTTCTCGGCGCGGCGCTGCGCGGGCGTCGCGATCAAGCGATCATCGCGACCAAGTGGGGCTACACCTTCGATGAGGCGACCAGGACGGCGACCGGGCAGGACGGCAGCGCGGCCTATGCCCGCCGCAGCGCCGAGGAGTCGTTGCAGCGCCTGGGTACCGACTACCTGGACCTGTACCAGCTGCACATCGGCGACATGCCGGTCGTGGAGGCACTCGAGCTGGTCGAAACCCTGGAGACCCTCAAGGCCGAAGGCAAGATCAGAGGCTACGGCTGGAGCACCGACGACCCGGATCGGGCGGCGGCGTTCGCGAAGTCCGCGCCGGGCGCGATCGCCATTCAGCACGACGCATCGGTCCTGCAGGACAGGCCGGCGATGTTCGCGGTCTGCGAGTCGCTGGGCCTGGCAAGCATCAACCGGGGCCCGCTGGCGATGGGTCTGCTGTCCGGCAAATACCACGACGGGCGCACCCTGCCCGCCAACGACGTGCGCAGCCAGCCGCTGCCGTGGATGACGTACTTCCAGGGCGCGGCAGCGGCGCCGGAATGGCTGGCCCGCGTCGACGCTATCCGCGACGTTCTCACCTCCGGCGGCCGAACCTTGGCCCAAGGGGCATTGGCGTGGCTGTGGGCGCGGAGCCCAGCAACGATACCCATTCCGGGAGTCCGGACCGTCGAGCAGATAGCGGAGAACGCAGGCGCATTGGCGTTCGGCCCGCTGTCGCCGCAGGAACTCGAGCAGGTTCAGCAATTAATGGGCCGCTGAAGATCACCGGTGCCACGCCGGGCGAACCGGCGTGGCACCAACGATTTACCGCGTTACTCGGGGCAGCCGTCCTGCCTGCGCCGGCGTCCGAGGGTCCTCGGGCCGGAGTGTCGGGGCGGGACTGCCTTGTGTGGCTTCTCGGTGTGGAACTTCTTGTTGTGGCGAGTCAGCGCCGTCGGCTGTGCCTCCGGCCGCTTGTTGTCCGTTTCGGTCCGCGCGCGCGAGGTCGCCGCGGCGGCCGCGTCGACGGAGACCCGGAACACGTTGGCGTTGAGCTCCGACAGCGGGATATCGGTGTTCGCCGCGATCACCTGGGCAAGAGTCCTCCGCGAGTCGATGCCGTAGTTCTTGCGGATGAAGCTCTGCAGAGGGTCGTTGAGGTAGAAGAACCGGTCGCCGTCGCGTGCCGCGATGAACTGGTCCTTCCAGATCGCCAGCTGCAACTCGCCCAGCTCCGAACCGTCGACGTGCTTCTCGGCCACCATGCCGGTGAAGGCGTCCAGGTTGGACGTCGAGCCGTAGAGCGCCTTGAGCCGGGCTGCCAGCGAGCAGCGCCGCACGATGCGCACAGCGTTGTCGTTCTCGACCGTGGTCGCTTTGCCGTTGATGTCGAACAACGCGACGATGTCCAGGCAGTTGGGGTCGTTGATCTCGTTGCCCGGGGTCAGCAGCGGGTCGGACGGGAACGATTCCGTCGGCTCGCCGGTGATCGCGGTGAACGAGTTCTTCGACGGCAGGCCGAAGGTGTTGCGCATCTGGTTGTAGCTCGGCATGCCGTGGTCACGGCCACGCTGGATGTCGATCGCGCCCAGGTCGGCCACTCCGTTGAAGCACTCCGGCAACGTCGGGCCGTCAAGGCACTCCTCGTTACCCGAAACCGGAACCTTGAACATGACACTGCGCAGCTGATTGTCAATCAGCTCGTCATTCTTGTACTCGGGCTCGCCGCCGATGCCTTTCAGCAGGGGACCGAGCTGGATCAGCTGAACCAGGCCGGGGTTGAAGAACGCCACGTTCAGCGGCACCGCGATGGCCACTTCATCATCGTCGACGGTGACCTCGATGCCCTGTTCTTCCAACGCTTCAAGGACCCTCTTCGGGTACCGGCTGGCGTCGGTTTCGACCTCGAGCTCACCGTGGATCTGGCTGTGCGCCCGGTATCCGACCGTGGCGAACTCGTGCGACAGCGACGGGTCGAGGTACTCGTTGTAACCCTGGTAGGCGGGCAGGGTCACGCCCATCGCGGGCAGGAACTCGTTGTAGGTGATGTACTGCTGTTCCGCGATCACCACGGCGCGGGCGATCTGGAACTTGTCCTGCTGCGAAAGCGAGTTCGGCAGCTTGGACACGATCCGGTTGTGCTCCCTGGCGAACAGGGTTTGGGTGGCGGTCAAGGCGATGTTCTCGTTGGCTCGCATGTCACCGGCGACCACTGCGCTGTTCGGCGCGGCCAGCAATCGGCCGTCGACCGCCATCGCCGGCGCGTTCGCGGGGTTGCCCCTGCTGTCCTTGCGAGGCAAATAGTTGGACGGCATGAACAGACGCGCCCCGTTGTTGTCGGGGTTGCCGTCGATCTTTCCCTCACGCAACCAGTCCAGCCGGGAGTCGCTCGCCCCGTAAACCGCCTCGGCGTCGATGAACGCGGTTTCGGTGTTGGTGTGCTGACGCGCGCTGCTCGTGCCGGTGCCGCGCGCGGCGGCTGAGCGGATGAACGGGACCACGCCGAGGTCGTTGCGGAACGTCTCCAGCGGATCGGTTGCGCTGAAAGGAATGTTGGCTGGCGTGCCGTCCTCCTGGCGCAGACCGAGGGTGTGGTCCAGGAACTGACCCCAGACGAATCCCCATTGCGTCACGTCCCGCTCGGAGAAGACGTTGACGTTGGTGTCGTTGAAGATTCGGTTGGAGACGTTGCGTACGTTGGGCCCGTTGGTCTGCGCGCTGCGTCCGTCGGCGTAGCGGGCAGATCCCATGCGCAGGTAACGGTCGCCTGCCGCACCAGCGCGGGGGGAGTAGGGGTTGTTGTTCATGCCGTTGAGGCTCTGGACTTCCCAGATTCCCAGAATCGGAGCATCAGAGGCGCCGCCGTAGTCGGCTGTGGCTGGACCGGTCAACGCGATCGCCCCAACGACTGCGAGTACGCCAACGGCGACGGTCAAGGGCTTCTTTCGGCCGCCCGGTCGTCTGTGGATACCACGCATGGTGGCAATACTCCTCTCCAAACTCCGGTCCGCCGGGCTGGCAGCGACCTGGAGTTGGCGTTCATCCTGCTCCTATCTCAGCATTGGCTCAATAGACCACCTTCAAATTCGTGCAGATTTTGAAAAATCACTTTTAGTGGTTGTCACGTGACGATTTTGGGTACCTGACCGAGTTTTCCCAGGTGATCGGCACTCGATGTAGTCAACGTTGTGTATTTCTGTTACACGAACCGTTGCGGTGACTTTGCGCACGGTGTGCAGCATGCGATTGATGGTCACTGCACGTAAAAAGTGCGCTACAGCAGGCATCCGATGTGGACAGTTGGCGGAGCGGCCGTCATGACAGGCGGCGAAAGCTCATATGAAAATCCTTCGACCATGTCTGGCCGTCCGTGGAGGCCTCCCAGTCGCCCTCGATGGCCGACAGGTCCTCGCTGAAGGCGCCTATCCAGCGCTGGTGGAAATCCTGCCCCGGTCGCGATGACATCGTCCACTCGCGACCGTTGAGCTGCATCGCGTACACGCGGCAAACATGGCGGGAATCGGTGTAGAGCATGGTGTAGGCCTGGGAGTGGTCATCGGCGCCTATTACCGCCTCCACCCAGATCGGCGCGGCGCCCTGCCACTGCGGCACCAGGAAACTCGGCGGATCGGTGCGCTGCAGCAGAAAGCCGCGCTCGCCGAGCCAGCGCAACTCGGTCTGGGCCACGCTCATCACCTGCTCGCCGGCCACCGCGGTCAGCTCCCATCGACCGATGAAGATGTCGAGGCGGGAAAGAAGCGGATTGGGCGACACGCTCATGACGGACCTCCAGGCCGGGATAACTTTCAAAATAACGGCCCGAGCATCGCTCCACCCCGGGCCGATGGGGGGTATCGAGAATCGCTGAACAAGATTAACTGTGGACTTGGAGGGTCTCCACAAAACTTGTTGTGGATGATTGACGTGTACGATCGGCTGCTACCGGCGAGTAGCCGTAAAGGTTGTTCTTGGGGCCCATCCTCAAGGCCTCCTGTTCGATTTCATCGAAAGGCTTACTCGGTGTTCACACGCATCGCCATCGTCAACCGCGGTGAAGCGGCCATGCGGCTGATCCATGCCATTCGGGAGATAAACGCCGAGGCCGGGGCACCTCCCATCAAGACCATCGCGCTCTACACCGACGCGGAACGCACCGCGACCTTCGCCCGCGAGGCCGACGAGAGCTACTGCCTGGGACCTGCCTCGGCGCGGCCGTACCTGGACCACGCCGTGCTGGAGCGGGCGCTCGTCGAAACCCGCGCCGACGCGGCATGGGTGGGCTGGGGCTTCGTGGCCGAGGACCCGGCCTTCGCCGAGCTGTGCGCAAGGATCGGGGTCGCCTTCATCGGCCCGAGCGCCGAGGCGATGCGCAAACTCGGCGACAAGATCGGCTCGAAGCTGATCGCCGAGGAAGTCGGGGTACCGGTCGCGCCCTGGAGCCGCGGCGCGGTGGAGAGCCTGGACGCCGCCAAGCGCGCGGCCGCCGACATCGGCTACCCGCTCATGCTCAAGGCCACGGCCGGCGGCGGCGGCCGCGGCATCCGCGTCGTGCGCGACGATGACGAGCTCGAAGACGCCTTCGAGCGCACCAGCCTGGAGGCCAAGCGCGCCTTCGGCAGCGGCGTCGTCTTCCTGGAGCGCCTGGTCACCGGTGCCCGCCATGTCGAGGTTCAGGTGATAGCCGACGGCCAGGGCACCGCGTGGGCGCTGGGGGTGCGCGACTGCTCGGTGCAGCGGCGCAATCAGAAGGTCATCGAGGAGTCCGCCTCGCCGGTGCTCGCCCCGCAGCAGGTGGCTGAGCTGAAGTCGGCAGCTGAGCGGCTCGCGCTCGCGGTTGGCTACTGCGGCGCCGGGACAGTTGAGTTCCTCTACCACCCGGGCGAGAAGCTGTTCGCCTTCCTTGAGGTCAACACCCGGCTGCAGGTGGAACACCCGATCACCGAGGCCACCACCGATTTCGACCTGGTCAAAGCACAGATCCAGGTGGCCGCCGGGCAGAAGCTCGGTGGGCCGGTCCCGGCCGAGGTCGGCCACGCCGTCGAGGCCCGGCTCAACGCCGAAGACCCCGACCGCGACTTCGCGCCCTCCCCGGGCCGCATCGCGCGGCTTGTCCTTCCAGCCGGCCCCGGGATCCGGGTCGACACCGGTGTCAGCGAAGGCGACGTGATTCCCGCCGACTTCGACTCGATGATCGCGAAGATCATCGCTTATGGGCGCACCCGTGAGGAGGCGCTGGGCCGGCTGCGCCGCGCGGTCGCCGAGACCACCGTGATCATCGACGGCGGCGCTACCAACAAGAGCTTCCTGCTAGACCTGCTCGACCAGCCAGAGGTGATCGACGGCAGCGCCGACACCGGCTGGATCGACCGGGTCCGTGCGGAGGGCCGCCTGGTCAACACCAAGCACTCCGGCATCGCCCTGGCCGCGGCCGCCATCGAGGCCTACGAGGACACGGCACTGCTCGAACAGCAGCGGCTGCTCACCACCGCACACGGCGGGCGGCCGCAGGTGCAACACGACAGCGGCCGGCCGATCGATCTCAAACTGCGCGGCGCCGCGCACCGGGTCACCGTCGCGCAGATCGGGCCGCACCGGTTCCGGGTCGGCATCGACGGTGCGTCCACTGTGGACGTCGAGCTGGAGCGCTTCGACGCGCACCTCGGCCGGGTCGTGGTCAACGGCCGCAGGTTCCGGCTGGTCACCGACACGCATGGGCCCGTGCACCTGGTGGAGGTCGACGGGGTCACCCACCGGGTCGGCCGCGACGAGGGCGGCATTTTGCGTTCTCCCGCGCCGGCGCTCGTGGTCGCCACACCGCATGCGGTCGGCGACGAGGTCGAGGCGGGCGCGGCCGTGCTCGTGCTGGAGAGCATGAAGATGGAAACCGTGCTGCGTACCCCGGTCCGGGCGAAGCTGCGCGAGCTGAACGTCGCCGTGGGCAGCCAGGTGGAAAGCGGCGCGCCGCTGCTGCGCCTGGAACCGATCGGCGACGACAGCGACACCCCTGCCGCCGTGGCCGAGAAAGTGGACCTCGATCTGCCGCCCGAGCAGGACGGTCTGAGCCCGCAAACCAGAGTCGCGCGTGACATCGCCGATCTGCGCAGCCTTCTGCTGGGCTACGACGTCGACCCCAGCGACGAACGCCGGGCGCTGTCGGCCTACCTGGCCGGGCGGGCCGAGCTGGGCTCCCGGCCGGTCGAGGCGGAAGCCGAGCTGCTGCAGGTGTTCGCCGACCTGTCCGAGCTGTCCCGCAACCGGGCGGCCGGTGAGGAGTCCAAGGCCGACACCCGGGTGCACAGCCCGCGCGAGTACTTCCACACGTACCTGCAAAGCCTCGACGTGGAAAGGGCTGCTCTGCCGGAAGCGTTCCGCCAGCGGCTGGCCCGGGTGCTGGCCCACTACGGCGTGGACAGCTTCGAGCGCACCCCCGCCCTCGAGCAAGCGGTGTTCCGGATTTTTCTGGCGCAGCAGCGGGCCTCCGCCGACGCCGGCGTGATCGCGGCGCTGCTCAACGTGTGGCTGGCCGACCCGATGCCCGGCGACGGGCAGCGTGAGCTGGTGGGCAGGGCCATCGAGCATCTCATCTCGGCGACCCAGGTGCGCTTCCCGCTCATCAGCGACCTCGCCCGCAGCATCGTGTTCCGCTGGGCGGCCCAGCCGATGCTGCGCCGCAAGCGGGCCGAGGTCTACAACGACGTCCGCGAACACCTGCGCCACCTCGACCGCCACCCCGATTCGGCGGACCGTGGCGAGCGGATCGCCAGCATGGTCGCCTCCCCGGAACCGTTGGTGCGGCTGCTCGCCCAGCGCATCGGCCGGTCCGGCGCCGACAACGGCCCGATGCTGGAAGTGCTCAGCCGTCGCTACTACGGCAACGGCGACATCGACGAGGCGCGCTGCCTGGACATGTCGGGCCATCCGTTCTTCACCGCGAAGTACGACCGCCATGGCGAGCGGTTCCGGCTCATCGCCACCGCGACGGCGTTCGCCGATCTGCCGGCGGCGCTGGCCAAGGTGGGCGAGCTGGCCGAGGCGGCCTCCGTGGTCGACGTGTACCTGACCTGGGCCGATCAGCCTGACACCGACGCGATGGCCACGGCCTTGCACGAGGCCGTCGAGCGGGCCGGCCTGCTGCAGGTGCTGCAACGGGTGACGGTGTCGGTGGCCGGGCGCACCGGAACCGCGATCCACCACCACTTCACGTTCCGTCCCGGCCTTGGCGAGGACCGGGTGATCCGCGGGCTGCATCCGCGCATCGCCCAGCGCCTGCAGCTGCCACGGCTGCGCGAGTTCGACCTGACCCGGGTGCCGTCCATCGACGAAGAGGTATACCTGTTCCGCTGCGTCGCCTCGCGCAACCCCGCCGACGAGCGGCTTGCCGCGATGGGCCAGGTCCGCGACCTCACCCCGCTTCGCGACAGCGACGGCCGGGTCATCGCCCTGCCCGCCCTGGAAGGCATGCTCGACGGCTGCCTGGACGCCATCCGCCGGGTTCAGGCCCAGCGGCCGGCCAAGAAACGGCTCGACACCAACCGCATCACGCTTTACGTCTGGCCCTCCAGCGAGCTGACCGTCGAGGAGCTGCACATCGTCATCCAGCGTATGGTGCCGCGCACAGCGGGCGCCGGGCTGGAATCGGTGTTGGTGCTCGGCCGCCAGCGCGACGCGGAAACCGGCGAGGTCGCCGACATCGCCGTCGAGGTTTCCTTTGACTCGGGTACGCGGCTGTCGGTCACCACACCCACGACCGCGCTGATCGAGCCGATCGACGACTACCGGCAGAAGGTGCTCTCCGCCCGGCGGCGCGGGACCACGTACCCGTATGAGCTGACCGGCCTGCTCGCGGGCAAAGACGGCACGTTCACCGAGTACGACCTCGATGACAGTGGCGAGCTGGTGGCGGTCGACCGGCCCAAGGGCGCCAACAAGGCGGGCATCGTGGCCGGTGTCGCCAGCACCCCCACCGACCGGTACCCCGAGGGCGTCACCCGGGTGGTGCTGCTCGGTGACCCGACCAAGGCGCTGGGCGCGCTTTCCGAGCCGGAATGCGCCCGGGTCATCGCCGCGCTGAACCTCGCCGAGCGGATGAGCGTGCCGCTGGACTGGTTCGCGTTGTCGGCCGGCGCGCGGATCTCGATGAACTCAGGCACCGAGAACATGGACTGGGTCGCAGCGGCGCTCAAGCGGATCGTGGAGTTCACCCAGGCGGGCGGCGAAATCAACATCGTCGTCGCCGGAATCACCGTTGGCGCCCAGCCTTACTGGAACGCCGAGGCCACGATGCTCATGCACACCAAGGGAATCCTGGTGATGACACCGGAATCGGCGATGGTGCTGACGGGCAAGCAGTCGCTGGACTTCTCCGGTGGGGTGTCCGCCGAGGACAACTTCGGCATCGGCGGCTACGACCGCGTCATGGGCCCCAACGGGCAGGCGCAATATTGGGCGCCGGACCTGCGCGCGGCGCAGGAAGTGCTGATGGCCCACCACACGCACACCTACATCGCGCCGGGGGAGACCAGGCCGCGCCGGGCGGTCACCACCGACCCGGCCGACCGCGACATCTCCAGCCACCCGCACACGGTGCCCGACAGCGACTTCACCACCGTGGGCCAGATCTTCTCCAAGGAACACAACCCCGACCGCAAGAAGCCCTTCGACATCCGGACCCTCATGCGGGCGCTGGCCGACCAGGACCATGCGATCCTGGAACGCTGGGCGGGCATGGCCGACTCCGAGACGACCGTGGTGCAGGACGTCCACCTCGGCGGAATCCCGGTGTGCCTGATCGGCATCGAGTCGCGCTCGGTGCCGCGGCGCGGGTTCCCGCCCACCGACGGCCCGGACACGTACACCGCCGGAACGCTGTTCCCGCAGTCGTCGAAGAAGGCCGCGCGGGCGATCAACGCTGCCAGCGGGAACAGGCCGCTGGTGGTGCTGGCCAACCTGTCCGGGTTCGACGGTTCGCCCGAGTCGATGCGCAAGCTGCAGCTGGAGTACGGGGCGGAGATCGGCAGGGCGATCGTCAACTTCCGCGGCCCGATCGTGTTCTGCGTGATTTCGCGTTACCACGGCGGAGCGTTCGTGGTGTTCTCCAAGGCGCTCAACCCGAACATGACCGTGCTGGCCATCGAGGGCTCCTTCGCCTCGGTGCTGGGCGGCGCGCCCGCGGCGGCCGTGGTGTTCTCCGGCGACGTGAACGCCCGTACCGCCAAGGATCCACGGGTGTCCGAATTGGAGACTCAGATCGCCGCGGCCGCTCCTGGCGATCGGCCGGGGCTGCTCACGCAGTTGCAGCAGCTGCGGACCTCTGTGCGGGCGGAGAAACTCGGCGAGGTCGCCGCGGAGTTCGACGCCGTGCACAGCATCCAGCGCGCGGTCGAGGTCGGCTCCGTGGACGCCATCATCCGCGCCGCGGAACTGCGCCCACAGATCATCGCCGCCATCGAGCGCAACCTCGGCGACCAGTAGACCGCGACGGGCCGGGGCGGCCCGCGATGACCGCCCCGGCCCTCACCCTGATCAGGCGTAGAG
>NZ_BONY01000094.1 GCF_016862955.1 Rhizocola hellebori
GCCGTGCCACTTGATGCCTCATCCGGCCGCCCCGCCTGCCCGCCCCCTTGCCCTCCGCACCCCATCTCTTGCGCGCCAAGGGAAACTGCTTCAGTCCCGGTTGTCCTTCGTTCCCTTATTGCGCCGCTCCGTCGTGGTCGCTCGCCGCATCTCCCGGCGGCAACGCCACCTGCGTGCTTGGCCGCGCCCGACGGCTGCGCCGTCGACCCGTAGGCGCTGGTTCACCTCCAAGCTGTTCAGGCCACGACCACTCTTCGTGGGTATGTCCATCTCTGCATCAGGCTGGTGAGGTGCCTAGGGGCAACGCCAGCTTCCGGGCGGCGATGCGATGCCCGTGCTCCCCGCCCGGTCGGCTTGGCTCGACAAGATCAGCTGGTTTCAATTTTTGTCGGTGGGGTTGGATAGTCTCATACACATGTTCGACACGGGGGTGATGGAGCGGATGATCTCCCGTGCGCGGCGAATCGCGCAAGAGAACGCCGGCCTGCTGGCCGATATGGTCGAGGTGGCCGAAGCCACTCCGAAGGCGGAGTTCGCCGGGTTCGAGATTTCCTGCGCGTTGACGTTGACCCGTCGGGCCGCCGATGTGCAGCTGGAGCTGGCCCAAACTGTTGTGCGCCGCTTGCCTGCGCTGCATGCTGCGATGGCGGCTGGTGATGTCGATTTGGCCAAAGCCCGCGTCATCGCCGACGGCGTGTGCACTCTGGATCTGGCCACGGCCCGCGCCGTCGTAGAAACGATCCTGCCGGTGGCGCCGGGTTTGACGACCGGTGAGTTGGGGCCGCGGCTGGCCAAACTGGTCATCCAGGCCGACCCCGACGCGGCGGCAAAGCGGCATCGGGTGCGGGTGCGTGGCCGGCGGGTGGAGTTACAGAAGGGCGAGGATAGCTGCGCCACCCTGCTGGGTATCAATCTGCCCGCCGAGGGTGCCCTGGCCGCCTCCAACCGGCTCACCGCCCTGGCCCGTGCGATGAAGCAGGCCGGCGATCCGCGCAGTATGGATCAGTTGCGTGCGGACACGTTCCTGAACCTGTTGCAGGGCAACACCTGCAGCCATCACAGCTATCCCACCGCTCACGTGCCCGGTAGCAAACGTCGCCGCAGCGACTCGGGTGTCGGCAAAGGACCGAGCGACAACAGTGGCTTGGGCAACTGCACCTGCTCGGGCGGCGGCTCAGGCAACGACGGCTTTGGCGGTGGCGCGGGCGGCGGCACCGGCCCGTGCGGCGGCACTGGGTCGGGCGGCGGCACTGGGTCGGGCGGCGGCACTGGGTCGTGCGGCGGCACTGGGTCGGGCGGCTCGGGCGGTGGGACTGGGTCGGGCGGCGGCTCGGGCAACGACGGCTTTGGCGGTGGCGCGGGCGGCGGCACCGGCTCGGGCGGTGGGACTGGGTCGGGCGGCGGTGATGGCGCGGGGAGCGGCCCGAGCAGTGGCGACGGCGGCGGCACTGGCTCGGGCGTGGGCGGTGACATGGGTCGCGGCGGCGATCACTGCTGTGGTTGTGCTGGCGGTTCGCGTCAGCGGGGCGGGGTTGAGCTGACTGGTGATTTGGAGATGCTGGCGCGGCTCAATGATCAGCCGGGTCACCTCAATGGCTTCGGCCCGGTCATTGCCGACATCGCCCGTCAGGTCGCCGCGCAGCAACGTCGCTCGCCGTGGACTTTCACCATCCGTGACTCAGCCACTGGCGAGATATTCACCGGCGCCACCCGGAGGCGGCCGACTGCGGCGATGGCGCGGCATGTGCGCGCACGGGATCGCACCTGCCGGGCTCCGGGTTGCCGGCGTCCGGCGATCTATGCCGATCTGGATCACACGATTGCCTATGAGCACGGCGGCCTGACAGTGGTGGGCAATCTCGGGCCGTTATGTAGATATCACCATCGTGCGAAGCATGAGGGCTGGTGGCATCTGGTTCAGGTCAGGCCGGGAGTGTTCGTGTGGCGTAGCCCCTTGGGCCGTCGTTATGTGGTGCACCCCAGCGCGCCTTAGCCCGGGTGATTTCGACGGCGAGAAGCGCCAGATGTTGGCGAGTTTCGGCCGCATGCTTTGCGCTGAAGCGTCGCGGGTGGGCTGTTAGTTTGTGGCGTGCTCGTGTTGTGGCCGGATGCAGCAGACGTCCTGCGTGACATGATCCGCGATCAGGGTTTGGACCCGAATCGTGTGGAAAGTCCGGAGTCGGCCTGGCGGGTTTTCTGGGCTTTCCTGGCGATCGACATCGACGGACTGGAGCCGAATCAAGCAGGGCTCGAAGACGGGTTCGAGGTGGCGTGGGGTCGCCCGAGTTGGAGTGACGGTCTGCCGAGCCTGTCGTTCTGTAGGCATCTGGCCGTGGAGGCTGCCTGGCCTGCGCCGACAGGGTATGCACCTGAGCATTGGAAGCTCAGCCTTGACATGGTGTTCCGAGATCAAGCCGCCTTCGCCGACGTCGGGGAGTTGAACACACAGGGCAGCGGCGTCTATCACGGGCGGACGGGTCCTGCGATGGCCGATGCCTTGCGTGAGGTCTTGTGGGAGGTGGAGCACCTTCCGGCGTTGCAGGCTCTGTGGAGGAGCACACCGCTGTGGAGCACGGTCAGTTTCGGCTTGCGTGGCCCGCGCAGGCGGCCGGTCGAGAAGTTCGACGCGAAGCAGATGGCGGCCTATAACGACTGGCGGGCGCGCCACGGTTGACCTGCCTTCCAGCGAGGGGCTGGGTCGGCGGCGCAGCCGCCGGGCGCTGCTGAGCACGGGCCTTCGTTGCCGCACGGGAGTTTGCGGCGCGCAAGCACGACGGACCGGCGCAATAGAAAGGCATCAGAAAGGCGGGCGTGGGGGAAGGGCATACCGACCGGTCGGTATTGACAGGAGGTCGGGTGTGGGGGTGTGATGGCGGTCATGACTCACTATCGGGGCAATGTCGGGGACCTGCGGTTCAACCTGTTCGAGCTGTTGGGCATGGGCGACTTGCTTGAGGGTTACGAGCTTGACGTCGACACCGTCAATGACATGCTGACCGAGGTGGAGCGGCTGGCCAGTGGCCCGGTGGCGGAGTCGTTTGCTGAGGTGGACCGGGATCCGCCGGTGTATGACCCAGCGAGCCACAGCGTGCGGATGCCGGAGGCGTTCAAGAGGTCTTACCGCGCGTGGATGGATGCCGAGTGGTGGCGGATGGACATGCCTGTCGCCGCGGGTGGGCAGGGCGCGCCTCGGATGCTGTGGTGGGCGCTGGTTGAGCTGATCCAGGGGGCACAGGCGCCAGTGTTCATGTTCGGCGGGGGGCCGTCGTTTGCGGGGTTGCTGCACACGATAGGGACACCGGAGCAGCGGCGGATCGCTGAGATCATGATTGATCGGCGGTGGGCGGCGTCGATGGTGCTGACCGAGCCTGACGCGGGGTCGGACGTGGGCGCGGGGCGCACGGTAGCCAAGCAGCAGGACGACGGGTCATGGCACATCGAGGGCGTGAAGCGGTTCATCACGTCCGGTGAGCATGACCTGGAGGAGAACATTGTGCATTTCGTGCTCGCCAGGCCGGTGGGGGCCGGGCCGGGGACGAAGGGGCTGTCGATGTTCGTGGTGCCCAAGTATCTCTTCGACGCCGAGACCGGGGAACTCAAGGGGCGCAACGGGGTCTACGCGACCAATGTTGAGAAGAAGATGGGCATCAAGGTTTCGACCACGTGTGAGTTGACGCTCGGTGCCAACGAGCCGGCGGTGGGCTGGCTGGTGGGCGGGGTGCACGACGGAATAGCGCAGATGTTCAAGGTGATCGAGTCGGCGCGCATGCAGGTGGGCGTGAAGGCGATCGCGGCGCTGTCGACCGGGTACCTCAACGCGCTGGAGTACGCGAAGATTCGCGTGCAGGGGGCGGATCTGACCCGGGCGGCGGACAAGACCGCGCCGCGGGTCACCATCGATCGGCACCCGGACGTGCGGCGGATGCTTATGCTGCAACGCGCTTACGCCGAAGGGCTGCGGTCGACCTATCTCTACACGGCCTCGGTGCTCGACCGCGGCGACCCCGGGATGAACGATCTGCTGCTGCCGATCGTCAAGGGGGTGGGCTCGGAGCGGGCCAGCGAAATGCTCATGCTGTCGCTGCAAACACTTGGCGGATCTGGGTTCCTACAGGATTATCCGATCGAGCAATATATTCGCGATACTAAAATCGACACGTTGTACGAGGGCACGACCGGGATTCAGGGGCAGGACTTCTTCTTCCGCAAGATAGTGCGCGACAACGCCGAATGCCTGAACCGTCTGTTCGCGCAGATCGAGCAGGTGCCCGACGAGGCGGTGAAGGGCGCGCTCGCCGAGGTCCGCGCGATGGTCGACACCATGCTCGCCTGGCAGAAAGCGGCGAAAGACCAGCCCGACGAAATCTACAAGGTGGGCCAGAACACGACCCGCCTGCTGATGAGCGTGGGCGATCTCGTCATCGGCTGGCTGCTGGCGCGCAGCGCGCAGATCAGCGAGCAGAAGGTGGCCGTGTCGAAGTTCTTCGGCGAGACCGTGTTGCCGGAGCTGAGCGTGCGCCGCCAGATCCTCGAACGCACCGACAACGCGTTGATGGAAGACGTGTGGTGATGAATACGCGCGAGAAGGTGCTGGCGGCGGCGGAGGAGCTGTTCGCCGAACAGGGTTACGACGCGACCTCGGTGCAGCAGGTGGTGGCCCGGGCCGGGGTGACCAAAGGCGCGCTGTATCACTACTTCTCGGCCAAGGAAGACCTGCTTTTCGAGATATACAACTCGCTTTTCACCGAGCAGACCGCGGGCCTGGACCGGATCGTGGCGCAGCACAGCGACCCGGCCACGACCATCCGCGAGATCATCGATGATCTGGTCATCACCACCGCGGCCCGCACCAGAGCCGTCACCGTCTTCGGCCGCGAAGGCTCGCGCCTGGATGCGCAGCGGTGGCAGACCTTGCAGGCCGCATGGCGCCGCTATCAGGACAGGGTGCGCAAGGTGATCCGGGAGGCGCAGGAAAGCGGGGAGTTTTCCAGCACGACCTCGCCGGAAGTTGTGTCGTGGGCCATTTTTGGTTTCACCAATGACATCCATACGTGGTACCGGCCGGACGGCCCCAAATCGGCGGCGGTCATCGCCAAGGAACTAGCCGACTTCGTCCTCAATGGACTGTCGAAGAAGGAGGACGGGAAATGACGGTAGCCCTCGTCACCGGCGCGGGAAGAGGGATAGGCGCGGCGACCGCGAAGCGGCTCGCCAGCGACGGCGCGGCGGTAGCCGTGATCGACCTGCGCGAGGCGGACACGGCGGAAACCGTTGACGCGATTAATGGCGCGGGCGGCAGGGCGATCGGGATAGGGTGCGACGTCGCGGTCACCGATCAGGTCGAGGCCGCCTTCGAGCGCACCCTGGCCGAGCTGGGTGGTCTGGACATCCTCGTCAACAACGCGGGCGTCATCCGCGACAACATGCTGTTCAAGATGACCGATGACGACTGGGACACCGTGATGGGAGTCCACCTTCGCGGCGCCTTCCTGTGCTCGCGGGCGGCTCAGCGCACGATGGTGGCGCAGCGCTCCGGCAAAATCGTGAACCTGAGCTCGACCTCGGCCCTGGGTAACCGGGGGCAGGCCAACTATGCCGCGGCCAAAGCCGGGATTCAGGGCTTCACCCGCACCCTGGCGCTGGAGCTGAGTCCCTTCGGCATCAACGTGAACAGCATCTCGCCCGGGTTCATCATCACCCCGATGATCGAGGAGACGGCGCGCCGGATGGGAGTCCCGCTCGACGTGTTCGTCAAGGGCGCGGCCGAGGCGTTGCCGATCAGGCGGGTGGGAACCCCGGAAGATATCGCTGGAGTGGTTTCCTTCCTGGTGGGGCCGGACGCCTCCTACATCACAGGCCAGAACATCTACGTAGACGGTGGCTACAGATAAGGACATACCTGATATGGCATTCAACTCGCTCGACGAACTCAAGGCCGCGGTCGGGAGCCAGGTCGGCCTCAGCGACTGGATCGAGGTGTCCCAGGAGCGGATCAACACGTTCGCCGATGCCACCGGCGACCACCAGTGGATCCACATCGACCCTGAGCGCGCCGCGAAGGGCCCGTTCGGCACCACCATCGCCCACGGCTACCTGACGCTGTCCCTGCTGCCCGTGCTGGCGCAGGGCGTGACCACGGTGGAAGGGGTAAGGATGGCCGTCAACTACGGCCTGAACAAGGTGCGCTTCCCCGCCCCGGTCCCGGTCGGGTCGCGGGTGCGGGCACGTTTCGAGCTGCTCTCGGTGGAGGACATCGAGGGCGGCGCCCAGCTGGTTTCACGGGTCACCGTGGAGCGCGAGGGTGGCGATAAACCGGTCTGTGTCGCCGAGGCCGTCTCCCGAATCTATCTGTAGGAGCCCGATATGTTGGCATGGCAGGTGTTCGAGCACGGCGAGCCGGCTGACGTGCTCAAGCTCAATGAGGTCGAGATGCCCGAGCCGGGGCCGGGCCAGGTGGTTGTCCGGGTGAAGGCGGCCGCGCTCAACTTCCCGGATGTGTTGCTGTGCCGCGGCCAGTACCAGGTTCGCCCGCCGCTGCCGTTCACGCCGGGCGTGGAGCTGTGCGGCGAGGTGGTGGGGACCGGCCAGCGCGTCATCGGCAACCCGGTGCTGCCCCAGGGCGCTCTGGCCGAGTACGCGCTCGCGAATGAGGCGGACATCTTCCCGGCACCGTCGGCATTGGACGATGCGGCCGCGGCGAGCATGCACATCGCCTATCAGACGGGATGGTTCGGTCTGCACCGGCGAGCCCACCTGCAAGCCGGGGAGACCCTGCTGGTACACGCGGCCGCCGGTGGGGTGGGCAGCGCCGCGGTGCAGCTGGGCAAGGCCGCCGGCGCCCGCGTGATCGCCGTGGTGGGCGGGGCGGACAAGGCCGAAGTGGCCCGCCAGCTCGGCGCGGACGTGGTGGTGGACCGCCGTACGGAGAACTTCATCTCGGTGGTGAAAGAGGTGACCGAGGGCCGCGGCGCGGATGTCATCTACGACCCGGTCGGTGGGGAGGCCTATGCGGGGTCGGCCAAGTGCGTGGCGTTCGAAGGCCGCATCCTCGTGGTCGGGTTCGCCGGCGGCACGGTTCCGGCGCCCCCGCTCAACCACGCGCTGGTGAAGAACTATTCGATCGTCGGCCTGCATTGGGGGCTCTACAAACAGCACGACCTCCAGCTGATCGCCGACTGCCACGCCAAGCTCACCGAGCTTGCCGCGCTTGGGGTGGTGGACCCGCTCATCGGCGGGCGGCTGAGCCTCGACGACGCGCCCGCCGGTCTGCGCCAGCTCGGCGCGGGCGAGTCGGTGGGCCGGATAGTGGTGGAACTATGACACTTCCGCCGGGACTTGACTTGGATGCGGCCAGCCGGCTCATCGGTATGGAGCTCAGCGGGGGTGAGCTGATCGCGGGGGGTAAGTCCAATCTCACCTACCGGGTCAGCGGGCCGGAGGGCGAGTGGGTGGTGCGGCGGCCGCCGTTGGGCCATGTGCTGTCCACCGCCCACGACATGGCTCGCGAGTTCCGTGTGATCAGCGCGCTTGGGCCGACCAATGTGCCGGTGCCACAGGCGATCGCGCTTAGCGAGGATCCTTCGTTCTATGTGATGGGCTTCGTCCCCGGTCCGGTCTACCGTACGGCCGAAGCGCTTGGCACGCTTGGGCCGCGCCGCATCGAGCGGCTGATGGGCAATCTGGTCGATGTGCTCGTGGAGCTGCACTCGGTGGACCCGGCCTCGGTGGGGCTTTCCGACTTCGGCCGGCCGGACGGGTACCTGGAAAGGCAGCTGCGCAGATGGCAGAAGCAGTACGAGTCCTCGCGGAGCCGCCAGATCGATGGGGTCGACGAGCTGCACGACCTTCTGGTGGAGAAGCTGCCCGCGTCGTCGAAGTCGTCGATTGTGCACGGCGACTACCGCATCGACAACTGCATCTCCTCCGAGGAGGACACGATCGCGGCCGTGCTCGACTGGGAGATGTCGACGCTCGGTGATCCGCTCACCGATGTCGGTCTGCTGCTTATGTATTGGCGCCTTCACATCGAGGATGTCGCGCTCCCGCCGGGCGCGCCTACCAGCGCCGAGCTGGCGCAGCAGTACGCGGTCAAACGCGGGCTCGATCTGGCCGAGCTGGACTGGTATCTGGCGTTCGCCAACTACAAGCTCGCGGTGATCGCCGAGGGCATCCATTTCCGGTACCAGGCCGGGCAAACCGTGGGCGAGGGCTTCGCCGACATGGGCCCGCTGGTTCCGCGCCTTATCGCTCAAGGACACGACGCGCTCAGGGGGCAATGATGCATTTCGCTCACGACGACCTTCCCTTGCTCGACACCTTGCAAGACTTCATGAAGTCGCATGTCTTCCCGGCTGAGAAGGTGCTCGAGGAGCAGCTGGAGACGATTCCACTGTGGACTACCGCGCCGATCGTCCAGGAGCTGAAGGCGGCGGCCCGCGAGCGCGGGTTGTGGAACCTATTCCGCGACCTGCCCAACCTGGAGTATGCCCGCGTGGCCGAGGTTTCCGGGTGGAGCCCGCACCTGGCGCCCGAGGCGATGAACTGCGCCGCCCCGGACACCGGCAACATGGAGGTGATCTCCCAATTCGGCACCGAGGCGCAAAAGGAGCAGTGGCTCAAACCCTTGCTGGAAGGCGAGATTCGGTCGGCTTTCTGTATGACCGAGCCGGAGGTCGCCTCCTCGGACGCGAGCAACATCACCACCTCGATCCGCCGCGAGGGCGATGAATACGTCATCGACGGGCGTAAGTGGTTCGCCTCCGGCGCGATGAACCCGAACTGCAAGATCTTTATCGTGATGGGCAAGAGCGACCCCGACGCCGATCGGCACCGCCAGCAGAGCATGATCCTGGTGCCACGGGACACCCCGGGCATCGACGTCAAGCGCAGCATGCATGTCTTCGGCTTCAACGACGGCCATCACGGTGGCCATGCCGAGATAATTTTCTCCGGGGTACGGGTTCCAGCGTCGAACATGATTGCCAACGAGGGCGATGGCTTCGCCATCGCTCAGGCAAGGCTAGGGCCGGGCCGCATCCACCACTGCATGCGCCTGATCGGCATGGCGGAGCGGGCGCTTTCGCTCATGTGCCAGCGGGCCCAGTCGCGCATCGCGTTCGGCAAGCCGGTCGCGCAGCAGGGCGTGGTGATGGACTGGATCGCCGAGTCGCGGGTACGCATCGAACAGGCTCGCCTGCTGGTGCTCAAGACCGCGTGGCTCATGGATACCGTGGGCAACAAGGGCGCCCACACCGAGATCCAGGCCATCAAGATCGCTGTCCCGCTGATGGCGGAATGGGTGCTGGACAAGGCGATCCAGGTGCACGGCGGCGGCGGAGTCAGCCAGGAGTTCCCGCTTTCGTCGCTGTGGGCGGCCGCGCGTACCCTGCGTCTGGCCGACGGCCCGGACGAGGTGCACAAGATGTCGCTGGCCCGGCGCGAGCTGAAGCAATACCAGTCATGACCTTCAACCTGGCCACCATTTTGGCGGAGTCGGCGTCGGCCTACCCGGATAGGGCGGTGGCGGTCCTTGAGGGGCGAAAGCTGACCTATGCGGAGCTGGACGCTGCCTCTGGCCGGGTGGCCGGGGCCTTGCTCGGCGCTGGGCTGCACTGCGGTGACCGGGTGGGTGTGCAGCTGCCGAACTCGTTCGAGTTTCTCTACGCCTATTTCGGCATTCTCAAGGCGGGCTTGGTGATGGTGCCGATCAACCCGCAGCTGAAGGCGGCCGAGATCGGTCACATGATGGAGGACTCCGGGGCGGCGCTGCTCATCGACACCCTTGACGATCCGTTGCTGGGCAGCGGCTCTGCGGTGCCGATGGCGCTCACCCAGGCCGGTGACACCGCTGTGATCATCTACACCAGCGGTACCACGGGCAAGCCCAAAGGCGCTGAGCTGAGCCACTTTCAGCTCTACCTCAACTGCACCATCGCGGGCGAGACCTTCGGGGTGCGGCCGGAGGACGTGTCGCTGGCCGCCCTGCCGTTCTTCCACATCTACGGCCTGTCGGGCCTGATCAACTGCGCTGTGCGCTATGGCGGCGCGATGGTTCTGGTGCCGCGTTTCGAGCCGCAGGCGGTGTTCGACCTGATCGCCGAGCACCGGATCACCGTCCTGGCCGGGGTGCCCACCATGTACCACGCGCTGTGGATGGCCGAAGTGGGCGACCGCGACCTGTCCTGCCTCAGGCTCGCCTCCTCCGGCGGGGCGTCCATGCCCGAGGCGCTGCTGACCGGGTTCGAGAAGAAGTTCGGCGTCGTGATCCTTGAGGGCTACGGCATGTCCGAGACCGGAAGCACCGCGACCATGAACCAGAGCGCGACACAGCGCAAGCCGCTCTCGGTGGGTAAGCCGATCTGGGGCGTGCAATGCAGGATAGTCAGCCCGCTCGGCGACGACCTGCCCGATGGTTCTGTGGGCGAGCTGTGGCTGCGCGGGCATGTGGTGATGAAGGGCTACTTCGGCAACCCGTTGGCCACGGCCGAGACCGTCGTCGACGGCTGGCTGCGCACAGGCGATCTGGCCTACCGCGATCCCGACGGTTTCCTGTTCCTCGTCGATCGAATAAAGGACCTCATCATCCGGGGCGGTTACAACGTCTATCCGCGCGAGGTCGAGGAGGTCCTCTATGGACACCCGGCGGTGGCCGAGGCGGCCGTCATCGGCCGGCCCGACGACCGGCTCGGCGAGGAAGTCGTTGCCGTGGTGGCGCCCAAGCCCGGGTGCACAATCGACGTAGACGAGCTGATCGCCCACTGCCGGGAACGGCTGGCTCTCTACAAGTGCCCGCGTGAGGTACGCGTGCTCGCGTCGCTGCCCAAGAGCGACACGGGCAAGCTGTTGAAGAGGGAGCTCCGCAGATGATGATGGATATCGATGGTCCGGTTCACTACGCCGACTTCGGCGGGCCTGCGGACGCCCCTCGGGTGGTCTACGTCCACGGGCTCGGCGGGTGCTCCCTGAACTGGAACGCGCTGGCACCACTGCTGGAAAACCAGGTGCGCGCGGTAGCCGTGGACTTGCCCGGCTTCGGGCGCACCCCGGCTGCGGGCCGGCGCACCAGTGTGGCGGCCAATGCCGGTGTGCTGCGGCGCTTTCTGCAGAGGCTGCCCGGAGCCGGGCAGTTCACCCTGATCGGCAACTCGATGGGGGCCTACGTCTCGATGGTGGCCGCCGTCGATCAGCCCACCCTGATCAAAGCGCTCGTGCTGGTGGATCCGACGCTGCCGCTCATCGGCAGGCTGCAGGTGGATCCCGCCGTGCGCAAGCAGTTCATCATCAACGGCATTCCCGGGTTGGGGGAGTACGTGCTGGCGCGGCGCTGGGCGGCTGTGCCGGCCCGGACCCGCGTGGCCGAGGTGCTCACCCGCTGCTGCTTGGACCCAAGCAAGGTGTCGCCGGAGATGGTGGAAGACATGGTGGCGATGGAGGAGGAGCTGACCCGGCAGCGCCGCCACACCGCGGCCTATCTGGGGGCGGCGCGCTCGATCGTGCGCGGGCTGGCCCGTCCCAGCGCCTATTGGCGGCGGATGCAGGCGATCCGGCAGCCGGTCCTGCTGCTGCACGGCACCTACGACCGGCTGATCCCTGTCGCGTCGGCCCGCGAGGCGGCCAAACGCCTGCCGCACTGGAGCTTTGTCGAGCTGGAGGCGGGACACATCCCGCAGATGGAAACCCCTGACGCGGTGGCCGGCGAAGTTCTGGCCTGGCTTACCGCGCACAACATCATCAAGGAGCCGGACCATGCCTGAAGCCGTTATCGTCGCCGCGGCCCGATCCCCGATCGGCCGCGCCTTCAAGGGATCGCTCGCGTCGATGCGGCCCGACAACCTCGCCGCCCAGATCGTGCGCGCCGCGCTCGACCAGGTGCCGCAGCTTGACCCGGCCCAGATCGACGACCTCATGCTCGGCTGCGCCGAGCCCTTCGGCGAGCAGGGAAACAACCTGGCCCGCGTGGTCTCGGTGCTGCTCGGTTACGACCACCTGTCCGGGGTCACCGTCAACCGCTTCTGCTCGTCGAGCCTGCAGACCACGCGGATGGCGCTGCACGCCATCAAGGCCGGCGAGGGCGAGGTCTTCGTCTCGGCCGGGGTGGAGACCGTGTCGCGCTACGTCAAATTCGACTATGAGCTGAACCCGGCCTTCGACGAAGCGAGGGAGCGCACGGCTCGCGCGGCCGAAGGTGGTACCCAGGAATGGATCGACCCCAGAGAAAGCGGCAGCCTGCCCGACATCTACATCACGATGGGACAGACGGCCGAGAACCTGGCGCTGGCCAAGGGGATCAGCCGCCAGCAGATGGACGAGTTCGGTGTCCGGTCGCAGAATCTGGCGGAAAAGGCCATCCAGCAAGGCTTCTGGGCGCGCGAGATCACGCCGGTGAAGCTGGCCGACGGCACCGAGGTCGCCAAGGACGACGGCCCGCGCGCCGGGGTCAGCTACGAGGCCGTCGCCGGGCTCAAGCCGGTGTTCCGCCCGGACGGCCGGGTGACCGCCGGAAACTGCTGTCCCCTCAACGATGGCGCGGCCGCGCTGGTGGTCATGTCCGACCGCAAGGCGCGCGAACTCGGCATCACTCCGCTGGCCCGGATCGTGGCCACCGGCGTCTCCGGGCTGTCGCCCGAGATCATGGGGCTGGGCCCGGTGGAGGCGTCGAAGCAGGCGCTCGCCCGCGCCGGCATGTCCGTCTCCGACATCGACCTGGTCGAGATCAATGAGGCTTTCGCGGCTCAGGTGATCCCGTCATATCAAGACCTGGGTATCCCGCTGGAAAAGGTCAACGTCAACGGCGGCGCGATCGCGGTCGGGCACCCCTTCGGGATGACCGGCGCCCGGATCACCACCACGCTCATCAACTCGCTTCGCTTCCACGACAAGCAATTCGGTCTGGAGACGATGTGCGTGGGTGGTGGTCAGGGCATGGCGATGGTCATCGAGCGGCTTGCTTAGTCACGTCGTGGAGGTGGTGGATGGGATCGTGCACCAGGTAGCGGGCGAAGGACTCCACGGTGAACTTCGCCCCGTCGCTCCTGGCGCCGGTCCTTTCCCACTGGTCGGCGTCGAGCTTGGCGAAGGAGGCCGCCAGCGCTTGGGCGGCCAGGAATAGCTCGATGATGACCTGTTGCGGGTCTTGCTCGGAGTAGCGCTCCTGCACCGCGGTCGCGTCCTGGTCCCAGTTCGGGTAGGTCGGGTCGTCTTCGTTGAGCATGAGGCCGAGCCGATAGTCGTAGAGGCGGAACACATCGCGCACATGGCAGCCGTATTCCAGCGGCGACCACGTGTCCGGGCGCGGGCGCTCACGCAGATCGGCGCGGGAGGCGAAGACCTCCTGCCAGTCGTGCGCATTCTCCCTGATCAGCCGCGCAACTTCTTCGCGTGCAACGATTTCCGCCTCGAACCCGCATTCGGGGCAGGGCCGTTGCAAGACCCAGGTCCAGTCCTTGTCGTCCGGCACGATGCTCATAGCAGCAACCTAGACCTGTTACGACTCGTAGGAGATGGTGAGGTCGGACACCTCGCCATCCCTCCAACGGACCTGCATGGACCCCGAACCGCCGTTGTCCCAGTCGAACCGGGCCAGTGCGGTCTCCGGTGCCACCTCCTCGATGGACCAGATGCTCATCGTGTCGGTGGGTGGCTGGTTGGCGTAGGCGGCGGCGATCTTGTGACGTCCCTTGAAGGGCCCGATCGGCACCCCGTCAAAGGTCATCACGGCGTCTTCGGCGAAGGTTTCCACAAACGCGTCGTAGTCGCCGGAACGCACCGCGTCGTTGAAGAGCTCTTCGTGCTGACGCACGGCCTCGGTCAGATCCATGCGGCGATGTTAATGGTGCGAGTGATGTTCGTGTACCACGGCATGGCCCCGCCCGCGCGAGATCAGCCACCGGTTCACCGGAACCGTGACCACGAAGGCTACGGCCAGCGAAAACGCGAGGCTGGCCCAGAAGAGCCAACTTGTCAGCCCAGCTTCCATCGCGCCCGGGATTCCCAGCATGACCGCGTTGTCCACAATCTCCATAACCGCGATCGAAACCGTGTCGGCGGCGAGCGCCACCCTGACCGCCTGCCCGAAGGGCACGCCCGAACGCAGCACCGGCCGGATCGTCAATGAGTAACCGAAGAAGAACGCCAGCACGATCGACAGCGCCACGGTGGCCCCGTTGGACCAGCCCAAGGCGGTGCCGATGACCATGCCGAGCACCTCACCGATGGCGCAGCCGGTGAGGCAGTGCAAGGTCGCCGACACCGCCAGTTTCGTCAGCTCGGACTTTTCCCGCATCCGGTCACTATACCCCTATGGGGTACGACCGCCGCCTCGCCGGCCGAGGTCGAGCACCAGGGCCGGGACCAGAAGGGTGCGCACCACGAACGTGTCCAGCAGCACGCCGATCGCGACCAGCACCCCAAGCTGCATCATGAAGACGATCGGCATCACGGTGAGCACCGCGAAGGTCGCGGCCAGCACCAGGCCCGCGCTGGTGATGACGCCACCGGTGACCGCGAGCGCCTTCGGCATGCCATCTTCGCGAGCCCGCACCATCAGGAAGATGGTGTAGTCGACGCCGAGCGCGACGAGGAAGAGAAAACCGTTCAGCACCACCGACTTGTCGAGCGTGGGAAAGCCGATCAGGTGGAAGATCGCGGCGGAGACGCCCAGCGCGGCCCCGAACGAGAGCACGACGCTGCCGAGCAGGAGGAGCGGCGCGACGAAGGCGCGCAGCAGCACGATGAGCACCCCGAGCACGATGACCAGGATCAGCGGAATGACCAGTCGCAGATCGCGATCCATAGTGGAATCCTGGTCCAGCCGCTGGGCGGTGCTCCCACCCACCAGCGCCGCGGGATCGATAACCCTGACCGTCTCGCGGATCCGCTTTACGGTCGCCTCCGCTTGCTGTCCGCCGGGATCGTCGCTGAGAACCACTTTGAGGCCGGTCCACCCGTCGCCTTGCTCCGGCTCCTCGACGTGGTCGACCCCGGGCAGGGCGGCGATCTGTGAGGCTGCTTGCTTTGCGGCAGGCGTGGGCAGGTAGACCTGGGCTGGTTCGCTCGAGCCGGCCGGGTAGTGCGCGGCCAGCAGCTCGAAGCCGGCCACCGACTCCGGCTTGGTGGTGAACGAGCCGGCCTCGCGCAGGCCCACCGAAAGCGTGGTGGCACCGAGGCTTGCCGCGGCCAGCCCCAGCGCCGTGACGATCCAGACGGCGCGGGCGTGGCTGGTGACGAAGGCGGCGATGCGTCCCCACATCCCGAAGCTTGCCTTGCCCCGCTTCGGAATCGAGGGCCAAAACACCCATCTTCCGCCCAGCAGGATCAGAGCGGGCAGCAAGGTGGTCATCGCGAGCAGGGCGCAGGCGATGCCGATCGCCGCCACCGGGCCGAGGCCGCGGGTCGAGTTCAGGTCGGCGAAGACCAGAGCCAGCAGCGCGAGGATGACCGTGGTCGCCGACGCCGCGATCGCCGGCAGGCTGCGACGCAGCGCGCTGGCCATGGCCGCGGGACGATTTTCGTTGCGCTGCAGCTCTTCCCGGTACCGGGAGATGAGCAGCATGGCATAGTCGGTGCCCGCGCCGAAGACCAGGACGGTGAGGATGCCCGCGCTCTGCGGATCGACCACAAGACCAAGATGTTTGGACAGCCCATAGACGATGGCGGTCGCCAGCTGGTTGGCCAGGGCCACCGAAATAAGCGGCAGCAACAGCAGCACCGGGCTGCGATAGGTGAGCAGAAGCAGCACGGCCACCACGGCGACCGTGACCAGAAGCAGAGTGGTGTCCAGCGAGTCGAAAGCCTTGTCGAAATCGGCCTCGGCGGCCGGGCGGCCGGTCACCTTCGTCGTCAGCCCGCCTGCAACGGCGGCCTGCGAGCGCACGTGATCGAGCGACTGGGCGGCGGTGAAGGGAAGCACGAGCATGAGCGCCTTGCCGTCGTCGCTCGGGAGCGGGCCCTGGGCGCCAAGTTCGGCGGCGCGTGCGGCCACCGCATCGCGGTCGGCGTCGGTCAGGCCGGTGTCACGGGCATAGACGATCAGGAGATCCTCGGGTTCGTCCGAGCTGAACTCCTTGTCCGCCAAGTCGATCGCCCGGGTCGACTCGGCGCTGGCCGGCAGCCAAGCCCGAACGTCGTTGGACTCCACCTCGGTCAGCGAACCGGACAACAGGAAGGTCAGCGCGGCCACCAGCAGCCAGGCGCCAAGGGCGGGCCATTTGTATTTCATGCGGCACAGGCTCGCCGGGAAGGCCGGTCGCGCGCGTCAGCGGCACAACGTAGTCGCCGGCTACGCCGGGAGGTGCAGCCCCGACTGGTAGGCGATGACGACAAGCTGCGCCCTGTCGCGGGCCCCCAGCTTGATCAGAGCCCGGCTCACGTGGGTGCGCACGGTGGCCGGGCTCACCAGCAGCGTGGCCGCAATCTGGTCATTGGACAGGCCGGTCGCCACCCAGCCCACGATTTCCAGCTCGCGTTCGGTGAGCAGATGCAGATCGGGGTGGGGCTTGCGGCTCGGGCCGGGCGCGGCGGCGACGCCGAAACGCTCGATCACCCGCCGGGTCACGGCCGGCGACAGCAGCGAGTCGCCCGCCGCCACCACCCGGATCGCGCGCAGGATGTCGGCCGGGTCCGCGTCCTTGGTCAGGAAGCCGGACGCTCCGGCGCGCAGCGCTTCGAACACGTACTCGTCCAGCTCGAAGGTGGTCAGGATGATGACCCTGGTCGGCGGCTGGACCCGCCTGAGCACTTCGAGACCATCCAGGCGCGGCATGCGTACGTCGAGCAGCACCACGTCGGGCACGTGCGCCTCGATCAGCGCGAGCCCGGCCACGCCGTCCTCTGCTTCGCCGACTAGCTCCAGATCCGTTTCTACCTCGATGAGGGTACGAACACCGAGCCGCAGCAACGCCTGATCGTCCACCACCGCGACCCGAATCATGCTGCCGCGATTTCGTAGGGGAGGACCGCTTTCACCTCGAAGCCCGACCGGCCCGGTCCGGCCTGCACCGAGCCGCCCAAGGCCTGGGCCCGCGCGGCCATGCTCGCCAATCCCGACCCGCCGGGCCCGATCGGGCCGCCCGCGCCGTCATCGAGCACCGACAGGCTCACCCGGCCCGGCTGGTAGGCGACGGTGACACAGGCCCGTTTCGCCCCGGCATGGCGGACCACGTTGGTCAGCGACTCCTGCACTATCCGGTACCCGGTGAGGTCCACTGTGGACGGAATCCCGGCCCTCTCTCCGGTCACCGTCAGCTCGGTGGTGAGCCCGTCGACCCGGGTGGCCGCAAGCAGGCTCGGCAAGGCGGCCAGGCCGGGCCCATCGCCGTGCAGCAGCGCCGATCGCAGCTCGTCCAGCGCACCCGAGCTGGCGGTGCGGATGGCGCGCAACGACTCGGCCACCCGCTCCGGCCCCGGCTGCTTGCTCAGCACGTGCAGGGCGGCCCCCGCGTTCATGCTGATGACGGCGAGGCTGTGCCCGACCACGTCGTGCACCTCCTGGGCGAGCCGGAGGCGTTCCTGATAGATGTGGCGGCTGCGCTCCTCTTCCAGCGCCCGCGCGATGGCGTGCCGCTGGCTGCGCACGGCTATCCCCATGGCCAGCGGGCACAGCAGCCACAGGGCGGTGGTGACGGCGGCGAAGGTGAGCGAGTCGGGCTCCGTCTCGCCCCAGAGCGACCAGGGAATGTGGGCGAGCAGCAGCAGGGCGACCGCGATGACTGCGTAGCGGGTTCTGGACCAGGCCGCCATCGAGTAGATCGCGATCATGACGTAGAAGAAGATCGGGCCGTAGGGGTAGCTGAGATAGATCCACGCGACCGTGCAGGCGAATGTCCCGGCGAGGGCGAGACCGGGCAGTTTGCGCCGCGCCACCAAGGCAAGCGCCCCGATTACCAGCAGCACGTAGGCCGTCGAGTCGATCGGGGTCATGTCCGTTTGGTCCCGTCCGGCCGCCACCGACCCGGCGATCGTGACCACCCCGACCGCCAGCGCGAAGACGGCGTCGGTCAACAGGGGTGGGCGGCTCTGCCAGCGGATCGGCGACACATCGCGACTCTACGCAGGTGCGCGTCGCGTCGCGTCGGTTGGCTGACGTACGCAGGTTTGCGTAGCCTGGCGGCATGCTTGCCCTTGACCTTGGTGGCGGCGCCGAGCTGCGCGCGCTGGAGCCGTGGAATGCCGACGAGTTCGCCGCCCACGTGGCCCAGGCCCGCGACCACCTCAAGCCCTGGATCCCTTTCGCGTCAAGGGTTGTCGATGCGCAAACAGCGCGGGACCTGTTGCAGCGCTTCGCCGACAAGCAGGCCCACGATGAGGGCCGTCTCTACGGCATCTGGATCGACGGCGTGCTCAGCGGCGGGACCCTCTTCAAGACCTTCGACAGCGTCGGCGGAGTTTGCGAGATCGGCGTCTGGCTCGCGCCGCAGGCCCAGGGCCGGGGACTGATCAGCGCCACCGCCCGCTTGATGATTGACTGGGCGTTCCGCGCGCGCGGCATGCACCGGGTGGAGTGGCACACCGATCCGCTCAACGAGCGCAGCAAAGCGGTGGCCAAGCGGCTCGGCTTCACCTACGAGGGCACGCACCGGTCCGACTTCGTCATCAACGGCGAACGCCACGACAGCGAGGTGTGGTCTCTGCTCAGCTCTGACCCCCGGGCATAGCCAGCTCCCGCACCCGGGCCAGCAAATCCTCGCGCACCTGGCCCAGCTCTCGGTAAATCACGATCGCCTCGTGCCAGGCCCGGCCCGCCTCCGCGCACCGGCCGGCCTCGCGGTAGATGTCGCCGACCGACACCAGGTTGCCGGCCACATAGAGGGGCCGGTTCACCTTGCGGTACAGCGCTATCGACTCTTCGAATTCGTCGATCGCCTCGGGCAGCCGGCCCAGGCGGTGGTGGGCGAGGCCGACCGTGGAAACCGCGGCCGCCACGCCGTAGGGGCTGTCCATCTCACGAAGCATGGCAAGGGCCATCCCTCCCGTGCGAAGCGCTTCCTCGTAGTCGCCAAAGTGGTTGGCACACATGGCGATGGCGTTGAGCGCGTCGGCCTCGCCCGACCGGTAGCCGCACTGCCGCGCCAGCTCGAGCGCTTGGTTGGCGTAGCGCAAAGCCCGCTTGGCATCGACCGATTCCAGCAAGGAATTCATATCCAGACACATCAGAGCTTGCTCCGCGATGAGACCTTCCTGGGCGTAGGCGTCGATGGCCAATTCGGCATGTCTGATGCCGTCGTCCAGCCGTCCTCGAAAATGGGCGGCAAGCGATAGATATCGATGGCCGCTGCCGCGGCCATGTGCCTCGCCCGTCCTGGTACCCGCCGCGATAGCGGCCTCGCTGATCCGCTCCAGCTCCGCCCATCGGGACTGGCGAGTGGCGAAATCGGAGATGCCCCAGGCGATCCGCCACACGTAGCCGTCCGCTCCGGCCTCGATCGCCTGCTCCATCACCCCGCACAGCGCCGAGAATTCCGCAGCGAACCAGCCGAGGGCCTCCTGCGCCGTGGCGATGTCCACACCGTGCAGGTCCGCGGGCTGCTGCGGCATGGGGACCGGGAGGCGCACCTTGTTCATGAGCAGCGCGGCATCCCGGGAGCTGTGCAGGTAGTGGTCCAGTAGGCGCTGACGTGCCGCGGCCCTGCTCTCCGGCGGATCGAGGCGGGCCACCAGCTCGGTGGCGTAGGCGCGCAACAGATCGTGGGTGCTGAAGCGCTCCGGCCCGACCTCGGTGAACAGCTGGGCCTCCACCAGCTCGGCGAGCGCGTCGGCGGCCTGTGCCAGCGTGAGGTGGGCGAGGTCGGCGACGGTGGGCAGGGCGATGTCCGGCCCCGGATGAAGCGCGGACAGGCGGAACACCAAGGCGGCCAACGGGCTTAGCGCGTCGTAGGACCAGGAGAACACGGCGCGGACATCGACCAGCGGGTCATCGTCGCGCAAGGCGTCCAGGCCAGCGACCAGGGAAGCGAGTGCGGTCTCCGGATGGATCAGAGCTCGCGCCGCCATCACCGCCAGCGCCAGCGGAAGTCCGGCGCAGCTGCGCACAATCCGATGCGCCGCTTCGGGCTCGGCGTTCAGCCGGGCCTGGCCCAGGCGCACCGCGAGCAGCTGCCAGGACTCGCTCTCGCTCAACAGCCGTAGCGTCAGCGGATAGGCGCCTTCCGCCGCCACCAAACCGGTGAGTGGACTGCGGCTGGTCAGGACGGCCAGGCATGGCCCGGCCCCGGGAAGCAGCGGCCGGACATGGGCGGCGTCCAGGACATTGTCCAAGACGATGAGCATGCGGCGACCGGTGAGCAGGCTGCGGAACAGCGCCGCCTGCGCCTCGACATCGGCCGGGATCTGGCCGGCGGCGACGCCGAGGGCGCCTAGGAAGGCCTGCAGCACCTCCGATGGTGGCACCGCCGGGGCCGACGGATCGAAGCCGCGCAGGTTGGCGTAAAGCTGGCCGTCCGGAAAGTGATGCGCCACCCGGCGTCCCCAGTAAAGCGCCGTCGCGGTCTTGCCGACGCCCGCTGTCCCGGTCACGACGACGACCGTGACCGGGTCCTCGCCGTCGCGGGTGTCCAGGACGCAGTGCAGCTGTTCAAGTTCGCCGCCGCGACCGGTGAAGCCGCGCGGAACCAGGGGCAGCTGAGCGGGGACCGCCGGCCGCACGGCCGTGACCGGGACCGGCCGAGGGTCGGCGGTCAGCTCGGGATCGTTGAGCAGCATCCGTTCGTGCAGCTGCTGAAGCTCAAGCCCGGGCTCGACGCCTAGCTCCTCGACCAGCTGCTGGCGCAGCTGGCGGTATTCGGCCAGGGCATCGGCTTGGCGGCCGCTGCGATAAAGCGCGAGGATCAGTTGCTCGCGCAGCTTCTCCAGGAACGGGTTGGCGACCGTGGCCGGGGTCAGCCATCCGATGATGTCGGCGTGGTGCCCGAGCCGCAGCTCGATGTCGGCGAGGCGCTCGATGGTGTGCAGGCGTGCCTCGTCGAGCTGACGCGCCCGGCTGGCGATGTGGACGCAGCCGACGATGTCGGCGAAAGCGTTGCCCCGCCACTGTTCCAGAGCCATCGCGTAGAGCCGGCTCGCCTCCGCCAGGTCCTGCCGGTCGTCGGCGTGCCCGGCCTGGCGCACCAGATCGGCGAAGAGGGCCGAATCCACCTCCGCGTTGTCAAGCGCGATCCGGTACCCGGTCGGACCGCGTGGCACCTGATCCTCACCGAGAGCGCGGCGCAGCCGGTGCACGTATATCTGCAGGGTTTTGCGCGCGGTGGGTGGCGGCTGGCCGTCCCAGAACGCCTCCAGCAGACTATCGATGGGGATGGGCTGGCCGGGTTGGCAGAGCAGGATCGCCAGCAGCCGGCGGAGCATCGCGGTCGGCAGCTCGACCGCCCGTCCATCCAGATGCACCAGCAGCGGACCGAGCACACCGAACCGCAACATCCCATCTCCCGTCGTCGTCCGTGGTGGTGTGATGAATCTCAAGGGCTTCCTGCTGCGCCTGGCGCGCCTTGTCGAACTCGCCCCAGGCCAGGTAGAGGTCGCCGAGCTCGACCAGGCGCTCCGCGAGATGGCGTCGCCTACCGGTCTTGCGGAGGATGGCGATCGCCATTCCGTAGGCCCAGCCCGCCCGCCGGCTGTGGCCCAGGTGGTAGCGGGCCATGCCGATGGTGGCCCACGCCGCTGCGACGCCGTGGTCGTCCTCCAGCACGGTGTGCCAGGCCAGGGCTTGCTTGCCGTAGTGCAGCGCCGCCGGATAGTCCCCGGCTTTGAGGTAGGAGGTGCCGATCCCGTTGAGGGCGGTGGCTTCTCCCCGCAAGTACTGAGCCCGCCGGGACAGTTCCAGCGCCTCGCGGGCCGGTGCCGCCGGGCACTTGCCCGACTTCGCGAAAAGCACACTCATATCGTTGTATAGCAACGCTTGCTCGGCGATCAGATCCGCCTTGGAGAACTCGTGCAGGGACAGGTGGTACCACTGCTCGCTCAGCTCCAGCTGGTCCTGCGCCGCGCAGGCCGCACCCAGGTAGCGGTAGGCGTAACCCCTTCCGTGCCGGTCACCGGCCCGCTCGGCCGCTTCCAGCGCCTGCCGGCTGATCCGCTCCAGCATCCGCCAGCGCGACTGCCTTACGGCGAAGTCACTTATGGCCCAGGCGATTCGCCACGCGTGGCCGTCCAAATCGGACTCCAATGCCAGCTCGATCGTGCGGCAGATGGTGGCGTGTTCGGCCGCGAACCACTCCAGGGCGGCGGCCGCCGAGGCGAACTCGATCCCGGTGGTGTGCGCGGGACGTGGCGGAAGCGGAACGGGCAGCCTGCCCCGGTTGAGCGCCAGCGAGGCATCGCAGGCGGCGTACAGGTAGTGGTCGAGCAGCCTTCGCCGTGCCCGGCCGAGCTCGTCATCGGGCTTCGCGGCCAGCTCGGCGGCATAGGAGCGCATCAGGTCGTGCATGGCGAAGCGTCCCGGCGCGGCCTCGACGAACAGCTGCGCCGCCACCAGCTCGAGCAGCGCGCCGCCGGCCCGGTCGGGGGAGAGCTGGGCGAGATCGGCGACGGTTTCGATCGCTATCTCCGGGCCGGGGTGGACGGCCGACAGGCGGAACACCAAAGCGGCGGACGGGGTCAATGCCTTGTAGGACCACGAGAAGACGGCGCGTACATCGGTGAGTGGATCGTCGTGGCTGAACGCGTCGAGGCCGTCAGCGAGCGTAGCGAGCGGTTGCTCGGAGTCGATCTGGGCGCGCGCCGCGATGACCGCCAGCGCCAGCGGCAGCCCTGCACACCGCTGGACGATTTGGCGCACGGCGTCGGGCTCGGCATCCAGACGCCGCTGACCGAGACGGGCGGAAAGCAGCTGCCGTGAGCGCTCCTCGGTGAGCGGACCCAACGCGATCGGGTGTGCGCCCTCCATGGCGACCAAGCCGGTCAGCGCGGTGCGGCTGGTCAGCAGTACCAGATTGGCGCCCGTGCCGGGCAGCAGCGGGCGCACCTGCGCCGCGTCGAGCACGTTGTCGAGCACGATGAGCATCTCGCGGCCGGCCAGCAGGCTGCGCAACAACGCCGTCTGCGCCTCAACCTCCGTCGGCACCCGGTCCGGCGTAATGCCAAGCGCGCCAAGGAATCCGCGCAGGACATCGGCCGGTGACACCACCGCTGCGGCCGGGTCGAAGCTGCGCAGGTTCGCGTAAAGCTGACCGTCAAGGAAACGGTGGGAGATCCGGTGCGCCCAATGCAGCGCGGTAGCCGTCTTGCCCACTCCGGCCATGCCGATCAGCGCCACGACGGTGACGCCTTGCCCACGAGCGCCGGCGGTCAGCAGCATGTCCAGCTGCTCCAGCTCGCGGAAGCGGCCGATGAAGCCGGGCGGCGGCGGTGGCAGCTGTGCCGGAATCGGAGGGCCAACCGGGGCCAGCCCGGAGGGACTTCGGTCGGCAAGCAACTCCGGATCGTTGTGCAGCATCCGCTCCTGCAACAGCTGTAGCTCAGCGCCCGGCTCGACGCCCAGATCGTCGACCAGCTGCTGATGCAGGCGCCGGTATTCGGCGAGCGCGTCGGCCTGACGCCCGCTGCGGTAGAGCGCGACGATGAACTGACCACGAAGCTGCTCAAGGTACGGGTTGGCGGCGGCGGCCGGGGCGAGCCAGCTAAGAATCTCGTTGTGTCGATCCAGCCGAAGCTCGATCTCGGCATAGCGCTGAAGGAACTGCACGTGCTGCTCGTCGAGCCGGTGGGCGTGGTTGACCACGACGTGGGCGCTGCCCGGGATGTCGGCAAAGGCGTTGCCGCGCCACAGCTCCAGCGCGCGGCCGTAGAACCGGCTCGCCTGCGACAGCGCGCCCCTTTGCGTGGCTTCGCCGGCAGCCCGTACCAGATCGGCGAAGATCATAAAGTCCACTTCCGCGTGCTCAAGCGAGAGCGTGTAACCGGTCGGGCCGCGCAGCACCCGCCCGTCACCCAGCACGCGCCGAAGCCGATGCACATAGATCTGGAGGGTCTTGCGGGCCGAGGGCGGGGGCTGGCCCTCCCACAGGGCATCCAGCAGAAGATCGATGGCTATCGGCTGGCCCGGCTGGCACAGCAGGATCGCCACGAGCCGGCGCAGCATCGCTGTTGGCAGGTCGATTGGCTGCTCATCGCGGGTGACAAGCAATGGACCGAGCACAGCGAATCGCAGCATCCCGCCTCCCCCTAGTCGCCCAAGTGATGGTCACCATCATGCAGCTTCTATGCAACCGAATTCGGGCACGATACGCCCGGGGCCGTGCGGGGTGCCGGCGCATGGGCGCCAGACGGGGGCGCACCGCCCGGCCCCGCCTCCGCGCACGGTTCAGGCGACGCTCCGGACCCGGTCCAGGATCGCGTCGATGGTGGCCTGCGGGGCCTGATCCGGGATCCAATGGCTGATGCCATCGAGCTCGATAAGACGGTAATCCCCGGTCACGAATTCCTTGGTGGCTTCTGCGCCGGTGCGGCCCAGGGCGACGTCGCCGTTGCTCCAGAGCAGGGTGGTCGGCACCGCCACCGGTCCAGGCTGTGGCGACAGTCGTTGAATCGCCGCTGTGTACCAGGTCAGCGCCGCACGCAAGGCGGCCGGCTCCCGCATCGGCGCGACATACCGCTCCACCTGTTCCTCGGTCATCCCGCTGCCTAGGTAGAGCGCGCGCAGCCGGATGGCATCGTCTTCCAGCAGCAGCGGAACAGCCTTCTCGAGATCGGCGAAGACGAACATGTACGACGACCGGGAACGCTGGCCGGACTCGGGATCGCGCATGGCCTTGGACAGGGCCTGCCCGTGCGGCACGCTGATCGCGGTCAGGGTGCGGACGCGTTCCGGCGCGGTGGAAGCCAGCAGCCACGCGACCGCGGCACCCCAGTCGTGGCCGACCAGATGGAAGCTCGAATGCCCGAGGGCGTCCATTATGGACACGACGTCGGCCACGCATTCGGAAAGCGCGTAGGCGGCCGGCTCGACCGGGCGGGCGCCCGGCGAATAGCCGCGCTGGTTTATCGCGATCGTGCGCAGCCCGGCCTCGTGCAGCGCGGGAACGATCGCCTCCCACTGGCCCGAGTGTTGCGGAAACCCGTGCAGCAGCACAATTGGCATGCCATCTTCGGGACCGCCCTCAAATACGTCGAACTCAAAGCCACGGGCACTTACCAGCATGTGGCGCAGCCTATCCTGACCTGATGATCGAATTAACGGATCAAGTGGGGGCAGATCGACTTGACCAGCTGATGGAGCTGTTCGCCGGGCAATGGTGGACGGCCGGCCGCCGCCGCGATGAGGTCGAAGACATGCTGCGCGGATCGAGTCTCGTCTTCGCGCTTATCGACACCTCAATTGATCGCCTCGTCGGCTTCGCGCGCGTTATTACCGACGGTGTCTACTTGGCGATGGTACTCGACGTGATCGTGCCGGAGGATAGGCGCGGAACCGGTCTAGGCCGGACCTTGCTCGACTCGATTATCAATCATCCGCAGGTGGGTAGTGTCCGCAGTGTGGAACTGATCTGCCAGCCCAATCTTGTGCCTTTTTATCAGCGGTGGGGCTTCACCGACCAGGTTGGACAGTCGCGGCTAATGCGGCGGACGTCGGATTCCGTGTTGACCTCTTGACATTGCGTAATTGCCAAAAAATACTTCACTGATCCCCGCAGCCATAATTCCTCACCTCGGTCGCAAGATGGGTCAGCCCCTCATCTTCTCCCTCAGGATCACTTAGTACTTCTACGAATGTAACGGTGCTCGTCTCCGCGATTACCTCAGGTAGCGGGGTGGCGATCGCGCTCATTGCAATGAAGACGGCGGCCGCTTTTGCGGCATGCTGACCTGGCATGTCTATTCCCTCTATCGGATAAAGTATGGCGATCGGCATTCTCAGTATGGTGAATGATGAAGATCTGTCAATGAAAGTACGGGGAAGCATGGCGGATATAGTGATTGAGCGCGTCATTGATGACGTCTCGATGTTGAAAGCACTCGCAGATCCCATCCGGATGACATTGCTCGATCTGACCATGGGCCAACCCGACCGCACCTGGACAGCGCGCGAGCTGGCCGCCCAGGTGGGGGTGCTGCCCACCAACGTCTACTACCACCTGAACATGCTTGAGCGCCATGAGCTGTTGCAGGTGCGGGACACCCGTGTCGTCAACGGCATCATCGAAAAGCATTACGGGGCGGGCCAATACAGCGTGACGTTCCATCGCCGTGCCGGAGACGGTGGCGACGAGACCCGTGAGCTGGTGTTGCAGGCGATCGACAAGGTTCGCGACGACATCCACGACGGGCTCAAGATGGAATCGATGACGATGAGCCCGGATGCGCCCGACTCCGAGCGGATGATGGTGAGCACCGGGCTGGTGCACATCCCGGAGGACCAGATCGCCGGCTTCCGCGCCGAGCTGATCCAGATGGTGACGCGCTACGAGCGCGCCTCGCGCAACGCCTGCCGGTTCACGGTAATGGTTGCCATCTATCCGAGCTGAAAGTCTTTCTCTGTCACGATGTGGTGACCGTGGCCTGCAGACGCCGGGCCTCGTCAAGGTAGGCGCCGCTTAAACTGTCGCGCCCGGCTTCTCGGTGCAACTCGCCCAGCCGCCGGGCGCACTTTGCCTGTGCGCGGCGGTCGCCGATGCGTTCGAAGATCTCCAGCGCGGCCGTGAGCCGGCCCACCGCCGCGTCTATCGGCTCCAGCTCGGCCAGGTCGGTGAGACAGTAGGCCTGTCCGTGGGCGTCGCCCAGGGAACCGAAGCGCTCCAACGCTTCGGAGAGCTTCGCATGCCCCGACTCGGCGTCGCCCTTGCGCAGCATGCTCACGCCAAGATGATGGGTGAGGTGGGCGACCCGATGGTGATCGTCCAATGCGGACGCCATCTCCAGCCCCTTGTTGAGCGCCTTCGCGGCCCCGGCCAGATCCCCCCGGGCCAGCAGGGCTTGCCCCAGGGAACCGTGCGCGAAGGCCTGCCCGCGCAGATCGCCCGCCTCCACGTACGAGGCGAGCACCTGACGGAAGCAGGCGTAGGCCTGGTCAAGCTCACCGCGCAGGCGCAGCACCGTCCCGAGACCGGCCAGAGCGCCGGCCTCGCCGCAGTCGTTGCCGAGCCGGGCGAAAAGAAGCCGGGACCGGCCGAAGGCCTCCGCCGCGGCGTCGTAGTGATCGCGGTAAACATGCAGCTGGCCGAGCCCGCGCAGGGTGGTGGCCTCGCCGAGAAGGTCACCGGTGGAACGGCACGAGATCAGCGCCACCGAATGGGTCTTCTCCCACTCGGCGGTGTGCCCGCCCAGATCGCACCAGGGGACCAGGGCGTGCGCGATCTCCCAGGCCAGATCGGAGCGGCCCAGATCGGCGGCCAGCTGCACGGCACGCTCCAGGGCGCAAAGCTCGGAAGCGAACCACTGCAACGCATCCCGTTGCGCCAGCGGCACCGCCCGCCGCGGCGCGACGGCCACCCCCGGCCCGAAGACCTGCGCCGGCAACATGTGCGCGGCCTGCTCGGCCAGGAAGAGATAGCCGCTGAGAACCCGGATCAATGGCTGGTCGGACTGATCGCCCGGCAGATCGGCGGCGAGCAGGTTGACCAGCGCGGGCACGGTATAGCGGTCTTCGGAGTTGCGGCGCAGCAACCTCGCCTGGACAAGCGTTTCCAGCAGATCATCGGCGTGCGGGCGATCGAGCAGCGCCGCCGCGACCCACTCCGGGGTGGCCGGCATCGCCAATTTCGCCAGCCCGCGCAACAGGGTGGCGGCGTCGTGGTCGAGCCGCTCCACCCCGGCCGGAGCCTCGGTCAGCAGCTCCCGATGCAATCGGCGCAGCGGCTCACCCGGCTCGATGCCAAGCTCGGTGGCGAATATGCGGCGCGCTTCCGAGTACCCAGAAAGTGCTTCTGCTCGTTGGCCGGTGGCGGCAAGAGCCCGGACCAGAAGGAACCAGCCCTCCTCCCACAACGGGTCCTCATCGACCAGGGCGCGCAGATCAGGCAGCGCGTCGCGGGCGCGATCGGCGTCGATCAGCAAGCGTGCCCGGGTCTGCCGGGCGGTGCGCCGGCGGCGAAGCAGGCCCTCCAGATGGGTGTTCCACGCCGGGGAGGCGGGCAGATCCTCGATCGGATCGCCCCGCCACATCGCCAGCGCCTCCTCCACCTCACTGAGCACGTCCCCGGCCGCCAGCCGATCGAATCGTTGCAGGTCAAGCTCGCCTTCGCGCAGGTTCAGCCGGTAGCCCGGGGTGCGCGTCTCCAACCGCTCCGGGCCAAGCTGCGCCCGCAGCCCACTGATATAGGTCTGCACATTGGCGTGGGCCGAGCGGGGCCGGTCAACGGGCCACAACACCTCGACAAGCTGGTCAACGGAGACGGCGCGGCGGTGGTGCAGCACCAGCGTGGCCAGCAGCATCCGCGGCTTCACACCGCCCAGCGCCGTTGGCACACCGTCTATCAGGAGCTCCAACGGACCCAGAACCCGCAGCTCCAGCCCGTCAGCCATGCCCATCAGACTATCTCTTGTAGACCGTTTGTAGAGGACGTGTTGTCCGTTGGTTGAAGCTGGCCGCGTCGCGCAGCTCAGTCCCATCCACCGTAGAAGGGATATCTATATGCGGCTAACTGTCCTTCGAGCCTTGGCGGCCGTGGCACTCGGCGTCACCAGCACGACGCTCATCGCCAATCCGGCCCAGGCGGCGCCCGCCTTCCAGCTGCCGTTCCCCTGCAGCCAGACCTGGGGTGGCAACAGCAGCGGGAGCAGCGCCCATGTCTCGTGGGAGATCGATTTCAACCGCGGCTCCACGGCCACGGCCGACCTTGGCGACACCGTCCTCGCGGCGGCCGGCGGCACGGTGGTGGTCTCGGCGCACCAGGGTTCGGTGAACGGCTATGGAAATCTCATTGTCATTGACCATGGGGGCGGGTACTTCACCTACTACGCGCATTTGGACAAGCGTGCGGTGTCCTCGGGTCAGTCGGTCCTGCGCGGGCAGGCGATCGGCGCGGTCGGCAACACGAGCAAGCCGGGTAACGGGATCTCGCCGCACCTGCATTACGAGGTGCGCTACCCGACCCGGTCGCAATCGGACATCATCCGCGCGGTCTTCAACGGCACCACCTTCCCTTACAACGTCGGCAACGTCACGAGCCACAACTGCGCCAGCTCCTACGACCCGGCGGCGGAGTGCGGCGCGGGGTTCGAGATGACCGACTCGGTCAAGCTGGGCAGCGCGGGCACGGCGAACCTGCTGTGGAAGGGCTCGACCAGCCAGAACTGTGCCATCACTCTGAAGTTTGCCAACGTTGGCACCCCGACGGCGACGAGCGCGTTCCTCGAACCGCAAGGGGCGAGCCGAACTACCGACTCGGGCAGCTTCTCGTACTACGCCGGGCCGGTAATCCGGACCGCACCAACCTGTGTCAAGTGGGGTGGGAGCACCGGCGGTTCCAGCTATACCTCGCCGTTTGAGCACTGCTGATCCGGCCGGCTGACTCGCCGCGTCCCTACGCTGGGGCCGCGGCGGGTCAGGGCAGGAGGTGGGCGGCGGCTTGCAGGTGGGCGGCGTGGCGATGCAGGTCGGCGACGATGTCGGCGGCGGTGGTGTCGCGCATTCGGGCCAGCGGGACGGAGACGCTGATCGCGTCCACCGCGGGCTTGCGCAGCGGCACCGCGACGGCCAGGCACATGATGCCCTCCGTGTTCTCCTCACGATCCTCGGCCCAGCCGTGCTCGCGTACCCGGGCCAGGTCCGCGTGCAGCGCTTCGGGCGTGGTGAGGGTGTGCGGGGTGAGGCTGGGCAAGGGCCAGTCGAGCAGGCGGTCGACCTCGGCGTCGGGACGCTGGGCCAGCAGCGCCTTGCCCAGCGCGGTGGCGTGCGCGGGCAGGCGGCGGCCGATGGCGCTGAAAAGCCTTAGCGGATGCGCTGATTCGCGTTTCGCTATGTAAACGACGTTCGGCCCGTCGAGCCGTCCCAAGTGGACAGTCTCGCCGAACCGCTCGGCAAGCGCGTCCAGCGTCGCGCTGACCAGGCCTAGCGTGTCGTCGCTGTCCAGATAGGCCGCGCCGACCTGAAGGGCGCGCACGCCAAGGCCGAAGCGGGTGCCGGTGGCATCGGTCTCGACCCAGCCGCGCTGGGTCATGGTGCGCAGCAGGCCGTGCAGGCTGCTCTTGGGGATGTCCAGTTCGCGGGCGAGCTCCACCAGCCCGCGGGGGCCGCCCGCGGCCAGCGCCTCCAACAGCTCCAGGGTCCGGTCGGCGGACTTCACCGGCGGGCGCGCCTCGTTCATTGCCATCCCCTTCGTCGGCCCATAGGATCACATACGTGACCACAGTTCACCAACATGAACACTCATCTGACAACATCACCACGCTGCTGGCCGGTGACCGCCTGCTGCCGGTGATCATCCTTCCCGATGCCGACCAGGCCGAGCCACTGGCTGCCGCAATCGCCGCGGGCGGGCTGCACTCAATCGAGGTAACGCTGCGCACTCCAAGCGCCCTCGACTCGATCAAACGCCTCGCGGCCTCGTCGGACCTGGTCGTCGGGGCCGGCACGGTGCTGACCCCGGAGCAGGCCGAGCGCGCGGTCGAGGCGGGCGCCCGCTTCGTGGTGTGCCCCGGTTTCAGCGCCGCCGTCGTGCGCCGTTGCCAGGAGCTGAGCGTCCCGGTCTTCCCGGGCGTCGCCACCCCGACCGAGATCCAGATGGCGCTGGAGGCGGGGCTCACCACCGTGAAGTTCTTCCCCGCCGAGCAACTCGGCGGCGCGCCGATGGTCAAGGCCCTCTCCGCCCCGTTCCCGGGCGTCCGCTTCGTGCCCACCGGCGGCGTCACCACCGCCAACCTCGCGGCTTACCTTGCGCTCCCGGCTGTGCTCGCCGTCGGCGGCACCTGGATGGTCGCGGCCGACCTGCTGGCTGCCGGGGACTACGCCGAGATCACCCGCCGTACCGCCGCCGCGGTCGCCGCCACCCGAGAAGGGGGAGCCTGATGCCGATCGTCGCTCGCGCGGCCGAGCAATGCCGCTATGACCTGGTCTCGCTCGGCGAGGTGATGCTGCGGCTCGACCCGGGCGAGGGCCGGGTGCGCACCGCCCGCTCATTTCGCGCCTGGGAGGGCGGCGGGGAATACAACGTGGCCCGCGGGCTGCGCCGCTGCTTCGAAATGCGCACCGCCCTGGTCAGCGCGTTCGCCGATAACGAGGTGGGCCGGCTGCTGGAGGATCTGATCCTCACCGGCGGCGTGGACACCTCGCTCGTGAAGTGGGTTCCCTACGACGGCATCGGCCGCACCGTACGCAACGGCCTCAACTTCACCGAGCGCGGCTTCGGCGTGCGCGGCGCGGTCGGCGTTTCCGACCGCGGCCACACCGCTGCGGGCCAGCTGCGCCCCGACGACATCGACTGGGAGCACCTGTTCGGCACGCTGGGGGTGCGCTGGTTCCATACCGGAGGCATTTACGCCGCGCTGTCGGATACCACGCCCGACGTGATCGAGGCGGCGATGGCCGCGGCCCGGCGCCACGGCACCGTCATCTCGTACGACCTCAATTACCGGCCGAGCCTGTGGAAGGCGATCGGCGGCAAGGCGCGGGCGCAGGAGGTCAACCAGCGATTGGCCCGGTACGTGGACGTGATGATCGGCAACGAGGAGGACTTCACCGCCAGCCTCGGCTTCGAGGTGCCCGGCACGTCCGAGGACCTGTCCGACCTGGCGGCCGAGAACTTCGAGAAGATGATCGGCGAGGTCGTGCGGGAGTACGACAACTTCAAGGTCGTCGCCACCACGCTGCGCACGGTGCACAGTGCGACGGTCAACGATTGGGGCGCGGTGGCCTGGAGCCGGGACGGTTTCGCCCACGCCACGCACCGCCCCGGCCTGGAGATCCTGGACCGGGTCGGCGGCGGCGACAGCTTCGCCAGCGGCCTGATCTACGGCCTGCTCACCACGGGTGACCTGGCCCGCGCCGTCGAGTACGGCGCCGCCCACGGGGCGCTGGCGATGACCACGCCGGGCGACACCTCCATGGCCACCCGCTCCGAGGTGGAGGCTCTCATGTCCGGCGGCTCTGCCCGCGTCCAGCGCTAATCCCGGCTGACGGAAAGCCGTTCTATCTAGCGGAACGGCTTTCCGCCAACTAGGCTCTCTCAGCGTGAAACTGCTGCGCGTAGGACCCGCCGGAGCGGAACGCCCGGTGCTTCAAGACCGAGACGGCAAGCACTTCGACCTGACGCCGATCGTCGCCGACATCGACCCAGCGTTCTGGGCGCAAGGCCCGGCGCTGGTCGGCCAGGCTCATGCGGAAGGTCGCTTGGCCGAGATTGACATCGCCGGTCAGCGGATCGGGGCGCCGGTCAGCCGTCCCGGCTCGATCCTTTGTATCGGCCTGAACTACGCGGCCCACGCGGCCGAGTCCGGCGTCGCCAACCCGGCCGAGCCAGTGCTGTTCTACAAGGCCGCCAACACCGTCACCGGGCCGTTCGACGACGTGATGATTCCGCGCGCCAGCCAGAAGACCGACTGGGAGGTCGAGCTGGCGATCGTGATTGGAAAGACGGCACGTTATCTCGACTCACCCGAGGCGGCGCTGGCTTGCGTCGGCGGCTACACCATCAGCAATGACCTCTCCGAGCGCGAGTTTCAGCTGGAGCGCTCGGGCGGCCAGTGGTCAAAAGGCAAGAGCTGTGAAGGTTTCAACCCGCTCGGGCCGTGGCTCGTCACCGCCGACGAGGTCAGCCCGCAGGAGCTTGGCCTTCGCTCGTGGGTCAACGGCGAAGCGCGCCAAGACTCCTCCACCGCCGACATGATCTTTGGGGTGGCCCACCTGATCTGGCATCTTTCCCAGTTCACTGTTCTCGATCCGGGCGACGTCATCAACACCGGTACGCCTGAAGGCGTTGGCCTGTCGGGACGATTCCCCTATCTCAAAGCCGGCGATGTCGTCGAGCTGGAGATCGACGGCCTGGGCCGCCAGCGCACGGTCTTCGGGGCCAGCGATGCTCGATAACCTTGTGGTAGCTGTCACCGGCGGCGGTTCCGGCATCGGAATGGCTGCGTGCCAAGCGTTTCTGGGTAAGGGAGCGCGGGTTGCCGTGCTCGATCTGCAGCCGGGCGAGTGGGCGGAGGCGCTGCCCGTGCGGGCCGACGTTGCCGACCAAGCCTCCATGGACGCGGCGATGCTCGCGGTAGCGGAACGTTATGGCGGCATCGATGTGCTCATCAACAATGCCGGAATCTCAGCGGTCGGCACCGTGGAGGAGAACTCCGACGCGGAGTGGGCCAGGGTGCTCGACATTAACGTTATGGGCATCGTGCGCGGGACAAAGGCAGCCCTGCCATATCTACGCCGCAGCACGCGTGCCGCGATCGTCAACACCTCTTCGATCGCCGCTACCGCCGGGCTGCCCAAGCGGGCGCTCTACTCCGCCTCCAAGGGCGCCGTGCACGCGCTGACCCTCGCCATGGCCGCGGATCTGGTGGCAGAAGGCATAAGGGTCAACATGGTCGCACCTGGAACCGTTGACACGCCTTGGGTCGAGCGGCTGCTGTCGCGCACAGAGGATCCAGCCGAAGAGCGACGACGCCTCGAAGCCCGCCAGCCCACCGGCCGCCTCGTCACCGCGCAGGAGGTGGCGGCCGCAATGCTTTACCTAGCAAGCCCCGCGGCCGGCGCCACCACCGGCATCACGCTGCCCGTCGACGGCGGCATGTCCGGGCTGAGACTGGTGCGGTAAAGGCGCAGGACGCCGCTACCATGTGCGGGTGACCGAACAGCGAAGCGCCATGGGGCGTTTGGCCGGCGACGGAAAATGGCCGGCCTTCGCCGGCGTCGGGTTGGGGCTGTTCGGTCATCTGTTAGCCATCGCGGCGGTGCTGGGCCTTGCGCTATGGATGGGCGGCGGCGATGCCGACGCCGACCTGGACTCCGGCGGCCGGTTTGCCGTCATGTACGGCATGCTCTGCTTGTATGTGGTGATGCAGGTACTCCTGGTGTTCGGCATCAGCATCGTCTCGGAGTTCGGTGGCCGAAGCTGGAGCAGGGGAGTGTTCGCCGGGTGGTACCTCGGGTGGGCGCTGACGATCGGTGGGGTAGTCGCCCTTTTCAACAGCGTTCCGTAATCGCGCAAGCATGTGCGGGCCGGCGCCGCAGGCGCCGAGGGTGACCCAGCACGGAGGTGGCGTTGCCGCCGGGAGATACGGCGGGTGACCACGACGCTGCGGCGCAGAAAGAACCAGAAGGAACGCAGAAAGTGCGAGCGGCGGGAAAGCCCTGGGAGACAGATGTTTTCGCGCA
>NZ_BONY01000095.1 GCF_016862955.1 Rhizocola hellebori
CCCCTGCCAGCGGTTCCCGCCGTCGAACCGGCCCGATGCGCGGCCCCGGGCGCCCGACTAATGCAGAAGTGCGGCCGGGGGTGGGCAGCGCGCGCTATACCTGCCCGCAGCCGCCATCGTTGCCGGCTGCCACGAGGAAGGCAGGCGAGGCAGGGTGAGGTGGGTGGGGTTGGGGAAGCACGGGCGTGGCGTTGCCGCCGGGAGATACGGCGAGGGACCACGGCGGACCGGCGCAAAAGGAAACCGGTGGGCCGGCCGCAGGAAAGAGCCGCAGGAAAGAGCCGCAGGAAAGAGCCGCAGGAAAGAGCCGCGGGAAAGAGCAGCGGGGAAGGCGCCTGGGCCAGCAGGGCCGCCAAGGGGCCGACCAGCCACAGCATCAGGAACCCGGGAAAGGCGGAAAGCGTTAGCGGGCGGCGGGTTTGAGGCCTAGCGGTTTGCCGACCAGGGACTCGCGGCGGAGCGCGAGCTGGTCGGCGACGGCGGTTAGGGCTCGGGCTGCGGGGGCGTCCCAGGCTGAGAGGACGACGGGGGTACCTGCATCGCCGGCTTCGCGCACGAGGGTGTCGAGCGGGATCTGGCCGAGCAGGGGGACCCGGGCGCCGGTGAGGCGGGTGAGGGATTCGGCCACGGCTTGACCGCCGCCGGTGCCGAAAACCTCCATTTTGGTCCCGTCGGGAAGCAGGAGCCACGACATGTTCTCGATGACGCCCACCAAGCGCTGATGGGTCTGCAGGGAGATGGAACCGGCGCGCTCGGCGACCTCGGCCGCGGCTTGCTGGGGTGTGGTCACGATGAGGATCTCGGCGGTGGGCAGGAGCTGGGCCAGCGAGATCGCGACATCGCCGGTGCCCGGCGGGAGGTCGAGCAGGAGGACATCGAGGTCGCCCCAGTAGACGTCGGCCAGGAACTGTTGCAGCGCACGGTGAAGCATCGGCCCGCGCCAGACCACGGCCGCGTTTCCACTGGTGAACATGCCGACCGAGATGACTTTGATGCCATGCGACTGGGGCGGCATGATCATGTCTTCGACCTGGGTCGGGCGGCCCTGGACGCCGAGCATGCGGGGCACCGAGTGGCCGTAGATGTCGGCGTCGATGACGCCCACGGAAAGGCCGCGCGCGGCGAGCGCGGCGGCGAGGTTGACCGTGACGCTGGACTTGCCAACGCCGCCCTTGCCCGAGGCGACGGCGTAAACCCTTGTGCGGGAACCGGGCTGGGCGAAGGGAATCACCGGCTCGGCCGCGCCCGGGCCGCGCAGTTTCGCCTGCAGGCCCTGCCGTTGCTCGGTCGTCATCACCCCAAAGTCGATCTCGACGCTGGAGATGCCATCGACGGTCATCGCGGCGGCGGTGATGTCGGAGCGCAGCTTGTCCTTCAGCGGGCAGCCGACAACTGTGAGCAGAATTCGCACCTGTGCCACGCCTTGCACGACGACGGCGGATTCCACCATGCCAAGGTCGGTGATGGGCCGGCGGATCTCAGGATCGTTGACCTTTTCGAGCGCTGCTAACAGTGCGGTGGCGGGCATGCGGCCATGGTACCCCGAACGGTGATCATGAATCTTCTCTCGCTTAACGGGGTGAGGCATGGCACCATCTAGGTATCACGCCGCGCTTCATGCCCCTTGCGAAGCGCGGCTGATCCTTTGCCGCCGATCGGCCGCATCGTCCAGCTCCTCGACGATTTTGGCCAGCTCAGAGCGCACGAACTCGCGGGTCGCCACCTCGCCCAGCGCCATCCGCAGCCCAGCGATCTCGCGGGCGAGAAATTCGGTGTCGGCTTTCTGTGCCGTGGCGCGGCGACGATCCTCGTCGATGGAGACGCGCTCGCGGTCGGCCTGCCGGTTCTGCGCGAGCAGGATCAGCGGCGCCGCATAGGAGGCCTGGGTGCTGAAGAAAAGGTTCAGCAGGATGAACGGGTAAGGGTCCCAGCGCAACCCGAACACACCGACGAGGTTGAGGATGAGCCAGACGGTGACGAATATCGTCATCCAGGCCAGGAAGTTCGGGGTACCCATGAACCGGGCGAACTTTTCGGCGAACGAGCCGAAGGCTTCCGTGTCCAGGCGGGGCAGCCGGAAGCCGCGCGGGGCGCGCGGCTGGTCGAGGCGATCACTCATGCTGCTCACGCCAGTCGCGGGGCAGGAGGTGGTCGAGCAGATCGTCCACGGTGACCGCGCCCACGAGACGATCGCTCTCGTCGACAACCGGCATGGCGACCAGGTTGTAGGTGGCCATGCGCCGGGTGATTTCGGCAAGCGGCCGCTGCGGGTCGAGCGGGTCGATGTCGTTGTCCAGCACACCACCGAGCAGGTCCCCGGGCGGCTCGCGAAGCAGCCGCTGGAAGTGCACGGCACCGAGATAGCGCCCGGTCGGCGTGTCGACGGGGGAGCGGGTGACGAACACCTGCGCCGCGACGGCCGGGGACAGGTGCGGTTCCCGGATCCGCGCGAGGGCGTCGGCGACCGTGGCGTCGGGGGTGAGGATCACTGGCTCGCTCGTCATCACCGCGCCGGCCGTGTTCGGCAGGTATTTCATCAAGGCCCGGACGGGTGCCGACTCCTCCGGCGCCATCAGGTCGAGCAGCAGCGCGCGTTCGTGCGGGGGCAACTCGGCGAGGAGGTCGGCCGCATCATCGGCGTCCATTTCCTCGAGTACGTCGGCCGCCCGCTCATGGTCAAGGCGGGCAAGGATTTCGACCTGCTGGCGTTCGGGTAGCTCCTCCAGCATGTCGGCGAGGCGTTCGTCGTCCAGCGCCGCGGCCACGGCATGTTTGCGCTCGGGCGGCAGCTCCTGTACGGCATGGGCCAGGTCGGCCGGGCGCATCTTCTCCAGCACGTTCAGCAGCGATTCGGTGCCCTGGATGGTGGTGGGCTCAACGAGACCGGTCAGCTCCTCCCAGTCGAATTGGCGAAGCTGTCCCCGCCGGCCCAGCCGCCCACCCAGCTCCTGGACGGCCACCCGGCCCAGCGCCCACTGGTCGGGCCGGTCGGACTCCATCGCCACATCGACCACGGTCACCGTCGCCCCGGTTGGGGTGGTCACTCGCAGGTCGAGAAGCTGGGCGAGGACCAGCAGCTCCGCCGGGCCCTGCTGGAAGCGGCGCAGGTTGACCACGCCCGAGTTGAGCACGATGCTGGCCGGGTCGACCGAGATCACCCGTCCGATGGGCAGGAAGATCTGCCGGCGCATCGGCATTTCCGCGATGAACCCGACGACCTGTGGGCGGCGCCCGCCCGAGCGAAGCCGTGCCACGACATCGCGAATCCGGCCCACCTGCTCGCCGTTGGGGTCATAGACGGCCAGCCCAGCGAGCCGGGCTATGAAGACCCTGGTGACCGTGGGCACATATGAATGCTATGTGCGGTTGCTTCTCACTCGATGCAGTTTGAACGGTTTGCGGGTCGCGTTGGCTGCCGTGCTGGGCCGCGGCTCGGCCGCGCCCGACTCGGCGCTGGGGGCCGACGGCTCGCCGGCCGGGTTGATCGAATAGACCGCGCACTCTCGCCCCCACCGGGCGATCAGGTCCTCGGAGGTGCCGGAGGCGTTGAGCCGCTTCGACGCGAGCTGCGGCGTGATGACTTCCCACAGCTCGTTCTCGGGCCGCACCCGCTCGACGATCGCTGGATAGTGCACGATGGCACCGCCGTGGTCTCCGCGCAGGCTCACCTTCACCGTGGTGGCGTTCTCCAGGCCGGGCAGGTCTTGCTCACCGGGGCCAGTGACCACGACCAGGCCTGTCTCCAGGGGCAGGCACCACACGGCGTAGTCGAGGCCGCCGTCCACGGCGATCCAGGCGATCGCGGCCTTCTTCGAGGCCTCCTCGATGAGCGGATCCGTCATGCGCTGATGGTACGGGTTGTAGCGATCGTTAGTGTTCCTGCGCATGCGTGCCAGATGGGATCCACTCACGATCGCTGCTCTCGCCCTAGGCGTGGCAGCGGTTTCCTCGTCGGCAGCAATGATTGTCTATGCCGCCGCGCCCGCGCTGGCGATCGCGTTCTGGCGCAATGCTCTCGCGACCGGGGTGCTGGCCCCGGTCACGGTCGCCACCAGGCGCAAGGAGCTGCTCGGGATCGACAAGCGTGACAGTGTCCTGGCCGGAATAGCGCTGGCGGCCCATTTCGGCATGTGGATCCCAAGCGTGAAGCTGACCAGCATCGCCACCGCCACCGCGCTGGTCTGCACCCAGCCCATCTGGGCCGGGCTGTTCTCGGCGTGGCGGGGACGGCCGCTGGGCCGGCAAGCGTGGCTCGGGATGGGCGTGGCGTTGGCGGGTGTCGTAATAGCGACAGGCGCCGACGCCGACCTCGGCGGGCGAGCTCTTCTCGGCGACGCGCTGGCCCTCGGCGGCGCGGTGATGGCGGCCGTCTACACCACACTCGGCGGGCGTGTGCGCCAGCAGGTGAGCACAACCACCTATACGACTGTGTGTTACGGGGTGGCCGCGGCTGCCCTGCTGGTCGTTTGCGTGGTGGCCGGGGTGCCGATGACCGGGTACAACGCCGGGACCTGGCTGGCGATCGTGGGTATCACCGTCGGGCCGCAGCTGCTGGGCCATTCGATGTTCAACTACACCCTGCGCAAGGTCTCGGCCACCACGGTCGCGGTCGTCACCCTGCTGGAGGTGCCGGGCGCGATTCTGCTCGGCTGGGTGTGGCTCGGCCAGAACCTCTCCGCGGCCTCGATCATCGGGGTGGCCGCGCTGCTGGCCGGGGTGGCGACGGTGATCCTCAGCCCTGGCGCACGCTCTGACCGCCATCAACTACCAGCATCTGACCTGTGATGTAGCTGGCGCCCGGGGAGCACAGGAACGCGATGACCGCGGCCACCTCGTCGGGCGTGCCGGGACGGCCCATCGGTGTCTCGTACCCCTGCTTGATCTCGGTCAGGGTGGAGGCGGAGGTGTGGATGGTGCCCGGAGCGACCGCGTTCACGGTCACGCCGTCGGCCACCAGCTCCATGGCCATCGCCTTGGTCAGGCCCAGCACCCCGGCCTTGGCTGCGGCATAGCCGGCCTCGGCGGGCAGGGCGTTGACCGGCCCGGCGGTGGCGGAGAGGTTGACGATGCGGCCCCAGCCGCGCTCGGCCATCCCGCTCAGAAAGGCGCGGCTGGAAAGGAAAGCGGTGGTGAGGTTGCGGTCTATCTCGGCTCGCCAGTCGTCGATCGGCAGCTGTGCCACCGGACGGATGACCTCGACGCTGGCCCGGCTGGTGAGCCCGGCGTTGTTGACGAGGATGTCGACCTCGCCCAGCTGCTCGGTCACCGCGTCGGCCAGCGCGCCGACCTCGGCTTCCAGCGTCAGGTCGGCCACGAAGCCGAGCACTCCCAGCTCGCCCGCGCGTTCGTGGATGCGCCGCGTGGTCGACACGATGGCCACCTTTGCGCCGAGACCGGCGAGGTGATTGGCGGTCGCGTAGCCGATGCCGTGCGGGCTTCCCGCGCCGGTCACCACCGCGACTTTGCCATCCAACCGGAACAAATCTGAACTCGCGCCGATACCCATAGGGTTGATCCTGCCGGTTTGTCCAACCTGACGCCAGTAGCAGGCAGCGCCTACTCTTTGCCGCATGAGTGATCAGACCCCGCCGCCCGCGATGCAGAACTGGACGCCACCCCCTGCGGCGTACGGCTACGGCTATCCGGTCGTGAAGCCCACCAACGGCATGGCGATCGGCGCGATGGTCACCTCGCTGGTGGCCCTGATGGGGGTCTGCTTCTACGGCGTGGGCGGCATCATCGCCGGGCCGGTCGGGGCGATCCTGGGCCATGTCGCGCGGCGTCAGGTCCGGGAAAGGAATCAGCAGGGCGAGGGCATGGCGATGGCCGGCATCATCGTCGGCTGGATAGCTACCGCCCTGGGGGCGCTCGTGGTCATCGGTCTAGTGATCTTTTTCATCTGGGTAGGCAACCAGCCCGACCCCAACTTCTGAGCGCGCGCCAGAATTAGTTCATGGGTTCGTTGGAACAGGCGCTGGACGAGGTTCGTGAGCTGCTGCTATCCCCGGGGCTGATCCGGGCGGTGGCCAGCGGGCAGCGCCGGGACGGCACGCCCGCGGTGCGCACCGCGACGCTGCGGCCGATCGAGGTCAAGGCGGGGCAGCGGTGGCAGCTGGTCACCGACGATGGTCAGCGCCCGACCACCGTGAACCTTCGTCCGGGCGATCGGGCTGAGATCGACAAGTTGCTGGCCGAGCCGTTCGGCAGCTGGGTGGTGGAGACCTCGCACGGGACGGTGCGGCTGCAGACCACCAAGAAGGGCGCGGTCATGCACCGATCCGGCCAGGTCGCCGCGGCGCAGCCGACCACCCACGATCGGGCCAAGGAGCACCTGCTCGATCCGGGCGACCCGCTCTTCGACGTGATCGGGGGCAACGCGGCCAAACGGCGGCAGGTCGATGCCTTCCTGCGTCAGCTTCCCGCCGACCTCCCGCCGACGCTGCACGTGGTCGACCTCGGCTGCGGCAACGCTTATCTGACCTTCGCCGCCTACCGGTACCTGTCGAGCAAGGGCATCGACGTGCGTCTTACCGGTATCGACCTGCGCGAGGATCAGCGCGCGCGTAATACCGAAGTGGCGCAACGGCTTGGCTGGGCAGACCGGGTGCGTTTCGTGGCTGCCAGCATCGCCGACGCGGAGGTGGACCGGCCCGACATGGTGCTGGCGCTGCACGCCTGTGACACGGCGACCGATGACGCGCTGGCCCGCGCGGTGCAGTGGCAGGCGCGCTGGATTCTCGCCGCGCCTTGCTGCCACAAGGATGTGTCTCGCCAGCTTCGGCGTCACCAGGCCAGCCTGCTCACCGAGCACGGCATCCTGCGTGAGCGCTTCGCGGATGTGCTCACCGATGCCGTCCGGGGGGCACTGCTGCGCGAGGAGGGCTATGCGGTGGAGGTGGTGGAGTTCATCGATTCCGCGCACACGCCTCGCAACGCGCTGATCCGTGCTGTCCAAACCGGACAGAGCAGCCCCGACCCGGAGTTGTCCCGCCTGTTGCAGGAGTGGCAGGTCAAACCCGCGCTGGCGACGCTGCTCGAAGCACAGCGGTGATGCTTTCCGAGGTGTCGGCAAGCAGCGTTGCCGCTTTCATCGGCTGTCCGGCCAGCGTGCTGACGAAGGTGGCGAAGCCCGGCAGCGGGTAGCCGTCGTCCTGCTCGATGGCGGGTTCTATGCGCGCCAACGATTCTCGCGTATGGTCCCACGCCTGCAGCACCTCGGCGGGGGAGGGGACGCCGAAGCCGTGCCCGACCGGTGCGCTGTGACGCAACCGCAGAATCGCGGAATCGTTGAGCGCCAAGGCAAGTTTGCTGCCGTGGGTGACCGATTCGGCCTGCGGCTGCGACAGTCGCGTGTAGACGGTGCAGGGCTGACGGCACGCGGCCGCGCACACCGCGAGCGCGCGGGACACGTTGGAGTGCTGCCGGTCGAGATAGCTGCGCCAGCCCGTGGCGTTCTCTCGGGCAACGGTCAGAACCCGTTTCGCCGCAGACTTTTCCGGCTTGGTGTGCGGGCAGTTCCGATCTTCGAACTCTCCCCACACCGAGCCCTCACCCGTCACCGCGGTGTGGAGGCGGGCCGGGTCGCCGGCGTGCCCGAGCACGTTTTCCCATGCCAGCAACGGCGCGTATTCGCTGGCGATGTGGACTGTCGCGACCACCAGCATGGTCTCCCGGCGAGCGAAGCGCGCCTTGATGACTTCGAGCAGCAACTCGTAGGCCGGGCGCAGACTTCCGAGCGCGCCGCGGTGCTTCTCGCGGGGAGACTGCGGCATTCGGCATTCAAGGGCCCTTACCAGCAATTTTTCTGGTACCGAGTCACCCTGGCCCCCTGCCGCGAAGCCGTGTTCCACGTTCGAGCCGGAAGCGGCATCGGTGCGCCCGAAGTCCTCCGCGTCCAAGTCGATGAGCCGCTGCCCGAAGGCGCAGAGCTGTTGCAGCTGGGCCACCTCGCGGGTGGTCAGCCTGTGCCCGCCCGCGCCGATGGCGACCAGGGCGGCGACGTCGGCGAAGGAATACCTTTCGGCGAGCGCGACCAGAGTGTCCAGGGCCGTTTCCACGAGCCCAAGTCTCCCACCCTCAGGCGGGCGGCATCCCCAATCGGGCCCGGGCCTCGTGGTAGAGCCGGGTGACCTCGACCCTCACCTCGGCGCGCTGGGTGAGTCTGGTGCTGAACGGGACTCGCGTCGGCTGGGTCGCCCCGCCGACGGTGACCTCGAACTCGATCCCGTCAGCGTCCATTCCGGACATGACGGCCGCGGTGGCGTCGGGCTGGCCGCCGAAGGCACGGCAGATGAGCACGGAGTCGGCGGCGTGGTCGTCGTTCATGTGTTTCATGATCTGCGCGACCACCTCAGGCGGAAACGGGTTCACATAAACCTTCCCAAGGTCGTTGAGGACGTCGATGTTGAGCCGGTAGGCGAGCTTCACCTCGTCGATGATCCGCTCCTGTTCCACCTCGTCCCACTCGGCGGCGTCCATCATGGACCGATAACCCGCCTTGAATGCCTGGAGATCGTCGATGAGCGGGAAGGAGTAGAAGAGCAGTCCCGGCTCGCCCAGCCGGAGACCGTAGGCCTTGGCGATCGCGCGGGCGACGAACTGCCCGCCGGACAGGTCACCGAGGTACCGGTTGTAGTGGTGGGCCACGAATCCGCCCGGCCAGGTGAACGCGATCTCGCGCAGCCGGGCGAGGTACTCCGCCGTGGCCGTGGTGGGCGTCAGCAGGCCGGCCCAGTCCGCCGCGCCTACGAGGTGCTCCAGGTCGGCTTTGAGCGCGGGTAGCCGGGTCAGGGCTGGGCTGTGAAAGGGGCTCGCTGTCTCGTGGGCGGCCTGTTCCAGTACCTCATAGATCAGATAGTGCTGAGCGGTGAGCGCGGCGTGCGCGGCAAGGGGAATCCGTCCCTTCGTCAGGTCGGCCAGGAACGTGCTCTGCTCGGCCGACGCATGGTCTGCCCACGTCGCAGTGCGCAGGCGCGACGAGAAGGGAGTGATCGTCATGGCGAGAGGATACCCGCAAAAGTTAGGTAAGGCTAACCACAGTTTCGCGTATCTGGGCAAGTGATCGCCGCGAATGCCGGGGAAACGTCCGCTCGAGAAAGGTCGAAGGCGCGATTTCCGTGAAATCGCGCCTTCGGTCCCGGGTGTGGCCCGGCGTAGATGTCTTACTCTGCGGCGCTGTCAGCCGAGCCGCTGGTGCCGCCAGAGCGGCGACGACGGCGACGGCGGGCCTTCGGGGCGTCGGCGCTGTCCTCGGCGGGCGCTGCCTCCAGGACCGCTGTGGCTGCCCCGCGACGGCGCGGTTTGCGCTCCGCCTCGGTGGCGTCGTCGGCCTGTGGTGCCGCGCCCTCCACGATCACCGGGGCTTCCGCGCCACCGCGACGACGGCGGCGACGCGGCTTGACCTCGGCATCGGCCAGGGCCTCCTCGGTCACCAGCTCAGCCTCGCCGGTGATCCGGCGCCGGCGGCGTGGTGGGCGCTCCGCGGCCGGAGCGTCGGAGCCGCCGCGCTTGGTGGTGGTGCGACGGCGGGAACGCCCGCCGCCCAGGTCTTCCTCGTGCTCGGCGCCGAGACCGACTCGCGACCGATCTGCGGTGGGCAGGGTGCCCGAGGTGTCGGTCGGGATATCGAGATCGGTATATACCCAAGGTGACGTGTGGTAGGTCTCCTGCGGGTCTGGGATTTCCAGGCCGAGAGTCTTGTCGACCAGCCGCCAGCGCGGCATGTCCTCCCAGTCGACGAACGTGACCGCGACTCCGGTGGCACCGGCCCGGCCGGTGCGGCCGATGCGGTGCACGTAGGTCTCCGGATCTTCGGGGCAGTCGTAGTTGATCACGTGGGTGACCCCGGAAACGTCGAGCCCACGCGCGGCGACATCGGTCGCCACGAGCACGTCGACCTTGCCCGTACGGAAGGCGCGAAGGGCCCGCTCACGGGCGCCCTGACCGAGGTCACCGTGCACCGCCGCGGCGGCGAAGCCGCGGAAGTCGAGGTCTTCGGTCACCCGGTCGGCGTTTCGCTTGGTGCGCGTGAAGATCATCGTTAGGCCGCGCTCCTTGGACTGCAGGATGCGCGCCAACAGCTCCAGCCTGTTCAACTGATGCGTGCGATAGGCGAACTGCTTGGTCTGCGGGCTGACGCCCGGCACATCGTCGTGGCCCGCGTGCACGGTCACCGGATTGCGCAGGAACCGCCGCGAAAGATGCACGATCGGATCGGGCATCGTGGCCGAAAAGAGCATCGTCTGCCGGTCTTCGGGCAGCATGGACAGGATCTTTTCGACATCGTCGAGGAAGCCCAGGTCGAGCATGCGGTCGGCCTCGTCGAGGACGAGCGAGCGCACGCGATCGAGCTTGAGCTGCTTTTGCTTGGCCAGGTCAAGGAGGCGGCCCGGGGTGCCGACCAGGATCTCGACGCCCTTGCGCAGCGCCTCCACCTGGGGCTCGTAGGCCACGCCGCCGTAGATCGGCAACACGCGGATGCCGCGGGTCTTACCCGCGCCGGCAAGGTCCTTCGCGACCTGAAGCCCGAGCTCGCGGGTGGGCACGACGATCAGCGCCTGCGGCGCGCCGTCGGCTCCGTCCTGCGGGGATAGCACTCGATCGATAACTGGAACGCCAAAACCGAGCGTCTTTCCGGTCCCCGTGGGAGCCTGCCCGATCATGTCGCCGCCCCGGATCCCGATGGGAAGGGCGTATTGCTGGATCGCGAAAGCTCTCTCGATGCCCATCGCGGCGAGGGCGGCCACGGTTTCTGGCCGGGCTCCTAGCTGCGCGAATGTGGGTTTGCTGTTGTCAGATGCATTTGTCATGGGGTTATGGGGTGCCCTTGTTAGGTGCGCCCCGTTTTACGCCGAGGGGCGCTGTTCGTCGGTTATGCACGGGCCGCGCATGGCTGCCTTCCAAGGGGCGTGCCACGGGCCTCACGTGCCGACAAGGCCGATTTCGGCCCATGTCAACTCGCCTATAGTACGGGGTCGACATGGGCCGGGTCATCTAAACGTGGTGAGAAATTCATTCACCTCGCGGTGAAGCCAACCGATCTCGTGGTTGTTTCGGCGATCTCGACATAGGCCAGCTTGTCGACCGGAACGATGACACGCCTACCTTTTTCGTCCACGATCGTCAGAACCTTTCCGGACGCGAGCGCCTCAGCCACCAGCTCCTCCACCTCGGCCGGTGTCTGTGCACTGTCTACGACCAGTTCGCGCGCGGCGTACTGCACGCCGATCTTGACCTCCACGCGAGACCTCCCTAATCCCAGCCGAACTTTAGCTCAGTGTTCGTGGTGCAACGGGAAGCCACCGATGCCACGCCAGGACAGCGTGGTGATGAGCTGTTCGGCCTCCTCTTGGGAGACCGCGCGGCCACCCGCGAGCCAGAACCGCGCCGCGGCCTGAGCGGCCCCGCACAGTCCCGCGGCGAGCATTTCGGCGCGGGCTCGATTCACGCCGGTGTCCGACATGATGGTCTCGGTGACCGCTTCCACGCTGAGCCGCTCCATCCGGTCGACCCGGGCCCTCACGGCTGACTCGTTGCGCAGGTCGGATTCGAAAACCAGGCGGAAGGCCTCGCTCTCGTGGGAGACGAAGTCGAAATAGGCTCGCATCGCGCCGCGTACCCGCTCCGCGTTGTCGGTGGTGGCCGACATAGCGCTGCGGATCCGCTCGGCGAACGCGTCGCAGTGGGTGTCCAGCAGGGCCAGGTAGAGCTCCAGCTTGCCGGGAAAGTGCTGGTAGAGAACGGGTTTCGACACGCCGGCGCGCTCGGCGATGTCGTCCATCGCGGCGGCGTGATAGCCCTGGGCGACAAAGACGTCCTGCGCGGCAGCGAGCAGTTGTTTACGTCGCGCGGACCTCGGCAGCCGGGTCGGTCGGCCCGTTGCGCTTGATGCCGCGGTCATAAGATCTCCTCCGTTAGACGGATCTTGTCAACTGGCCCGTCGTTGCAACTTATCGTCATTCACCGTTCACGGTAGCCTCAGCAAGGGGCGACCGAGGAGCGCACGGTGGATGGTGTAGGACAAACCGGAAGTGACCGGTCAGGTGATCACGCTGAAGACGGCGTGGTCAATGGCCATAGCTCACCCTGGGCTGCGCAACGCGCGTCTCAGGAGGGGTGGTCGAGCGCGGGGGCTGCGCTTGAGCCCGCCTTTGAGCCGCTCACTTCGTGGAACGTGGCCTCGCCGGACAGGCGGGGGATAGAGGCCCTGGCCGGAGCCGATCCGGCCGACGATGCTCTGACGTCGACGATTGTTCAGCCGCGTTTCACCCCGTATTCCTCGATGACCGAAGACCCGTATGCCGACGAGCTCGCCCAGCGGTCGGCGGAGTTCGCCCGCCACGCCGCCTTCGACGACCCCACTCCGCCACAGGGCCTGCCGCAGCTCGACCCCGCGTCGCTGGCGCCGATTCCGGTCGCGTGGAACCCGCCGCCCCCGATCCCGGCGATCGAAGAGCCGACCGATCCCGATCCCGGCTACGACCCGCCGCTGGCCGCCCAGCTGACGCTGGGCCAGCGCTTCGGGATGGCCTTCACCGAGCTGCTCGGCCACGACAACCCTTTTGTGCACGACGATGAGGTCGACGAGCGCCAGCTGGCCGCCCGCCTCGGCGAGAGCGTCACCACCGATCTGAGCCGGGCCTACCGCCCGCCTACCGCAGACGAGCTTGATCCGGCCGGCCCTGCCACCTTCGAGCCGCGGCTTTCCTCCAGGTTCGAGGAGCACCTGCCGTCCATTCCGGAAGCCTTGACCGAGCCGGAGGTCCACGCCGTCGCGCCGGAAGAGCCCGCCGCCGAGGCCGTCGAGGCCGACGATCTGCCGCAGCGCATTCCGGCCGAGCCGGACGTGCCCGCGTCCACGCCGGAGGCCAAGGTCGCGGTCGATGAGCCGGTGCTGAAGGACAAGGCCCAGCTCAGCCGCATCGCTTCGCACCTGAGGCGGGAGGACGTTCCGGCGGAACGGCCGGACGGTTTCGATGTGCAGGCCGTGCTGGCGGCGGTTCGCGATGTGGCCGGCATTCGTGAGGCGAGCATGCGCACCACCGCCACCGGTGCCCACCACCTGCGTCTTGAGCTGGCCGAAGGGGCCGACCCGGGCGCGATCAGTCGCATGGTGGCCCGGATGCTGCAGGACCAGATGGGCATCGACGCCGCGTTGATGGGCCCACCCGGGCCGCCGGTCATCCCGGCCCAGGCCGCCGAGCAGCCGGTGCCGGAGACCCCGAGCGTCGTGCCGCCCAGACCGCGCAGCGGGCTTGGCGCGGCGCCCCCACCGGCCACCGAGAACTGGCCCGATCAGTCGCCTCCGCCGCGCCTGGACAGGTTCGACCGCCTCGAGCAGGCGCAGCGTGAGCCGCGCCGACGTCATCCGGTCAGCGTGCCGCGCCGGCCGGTGACCGAGCTTCGCCCGTCGGAGCGCGCCGCCGCCACCTGGAAGTCCAATGCCGAGAGCGAGCAGGGGGCCAGCCCGCCGGCTTTGGCCACCGATCGCGATCAGGGCCCACGGGCGATCATCGAGCATGTCCAGACGAGCACGTTCGGCCTGGACGCCACCGTCGAGGTGCGGCTGAACACCGGCGACCGGCAAGCCAGCGGGGTGGCCAGCGGGCCAGCCGTGGATGCCTATGTGTTGCGGCTGTGTGCGGCCGCGACCGCGGCGGCCGTCGACGATCTGCTGCGCGACGGCACCTCGACCGGCGAGACCGGCCGGTGTTTCGTGGAGCATGCCGCCCTGGTGCCGATGGGCAGCTGCGACGTGGCCGTGGTGGTGGTCCTGCTGGTGTGCGGCGGCTGGGTGGAGCAGCTGGCCGGGTCCGCGTTGGTGTCCGGCGACCCGCGCCGAGCGGTGGTGCGAGCCACCCTCAGTGCGGTGAACCGCCGCCTGGCAGCTCTACTACCCTGAGCCGGGTGTCGCGTATTCAGGCCCGCCGGCGCCGCACCGGCTGGGCATTCAGTCTGCTCGGGATCGGCGTCGTCCTGGTGGCGCTGGGGATGCTGCGTGGCGTACCCGACGAGGTCAACGCCACCGAGCCGGCCAAGATTACGGTGACCACGAGCCCCAGCCCGACCGGCCCGCCACCTCCCCTGCTGCAGATGCCGGGGGAGTTCGCCAAGTCCGGCAGCGGGAAGTTCGTCATCGGCAAGACCGGCGGCCCGATCCTCGGCACCGCCGGCAGCCTCAAGCGGTTCCGGATCGCCGTGGAGACCGAGGCGGCGATGGAGATCGATGTTTTTACCGAGATGGTGGACAAGACGCTCGGCGATCCCCGTAGCTGGATAGCGGGCAAGCAGGTTCGCTTGCAACGGGTGGCAGCGGGTGCGACCTACGACTTCACGATCTATCTGGTGACCCGCGAAACCGCCGATGAAATGTGCAGCGTCAGCGGTCTGGACATCCGGGTCGACGGCATCCCGTTCACCTCGTGCCGCCAGGTGCGCCAGGTCATCATCAATCTTGATCGATGGCGCTTGTCGGTCCCCGATTTCGTCAACGGAGCCATCCCGCTCGACACCTATCGCCAGTACGTCATCAACCATGAGGTCGGTCACGAGCTGGGCCGCGGTCACGAATCGTGTCCCGGGCCGGGCAAGCTCGCCCCCACTATGTTTCGCCAGACCCTCGGCCTCGAAGGCTGCATCGCCAATCCATGGCCGTACGTCGATGGGAAGCGTTACGCCGGAGATCCTGTTCCATAGTGGCGGACGTCGCATGACGTTCCCTACCGGCTAGGGGGAGAATGCCGTTATGTCGTTGCCACCACTCGTCGAGCCCGCCGAGTCCCTGTCCGTGGACGAAGTCCGCCGCTACAGCCGTCATCTGATCATCCCTGACGTCGGAGTCACGGGGCAGAAACGCCTGAAGAACGCCAAGGTGCTCTGTGTGGGTGCGGGTGGGTTGGGGTCGCCGGCGCTGATGTACCTGGCCGCGGCCGGCGTCGGCACGCTGGGCATCGTCGAGTTCGACACCGTTGACGAGTCCAACCTGCAGCGCCAGATCATCCATGGCCAGTCCGACATCGGGCGTTTGAAAGCAGAGTCGGCCGCCGCGTCGATCAGCGAGATCAACCCATACGTGAACGTGGTCATCCACAACACCGCGCTTGACCGCGACAACGTCAAGGAGATCTTCGCTCAGTACGACCTGATCGTCGATGGCACCGACAATTTCGCCACCCGCTATCTGGTCAATGACGCCGCTGTCCTGCTCGGCAAGCCCTATGTCTGGGGTTCCATCTACCGCTTCGACGGTCAGGCGAGCGTTTTCTGGAGTGAGCACGGCCCGTGCTACCGGTGCCTCTACCCGGAGCCGCCGCCGCCGGGCATGGTGCCCAGCTGCGCCGAGGGTGGTGTGCTCGGGGTGCTGTGCGCGAGCATCGGCTCGATCCAGGTCACCGAGGCCATCAAACTGCTCACCGGGACAGGCGAGCCGCTGGTGGGGTCGCTGATCGTCTATGACGCGCTCGAGATGACGTACCGCAAAATCAAGGTGCGTAAGGATCCTCAGTGCGCGTTGTGCGGCGAGAACCCGACCGTCACCGATCTGCTCGAAGACTATGAGGACTTCTGCGGCGGTGTCTCCGAGGAGGCGGCCGACGCGGTGATCGGCTCGACTATCACCGCCCGTGAGCTGAAGGACTGGCAGGACGCGGGCAAGGAGATGTACCTCGTCGACGTCCGCGAGCCCGCCGAGTTCGAGATTGTGCGGATCCCGGGTGCGGTGCTGATCCCCAAGGGCGACATCCTTTCCGGCGACGCGCTGTCGCAGTTCCCACAGGACAAGCAGATCGTGCTGCACTGCAAGTCGGGGGTGCGCTCGGCCGAGGCGCTCGCCGCGCTGAAGGCCGCCGGTTTCAAGGACGCCGTGCACGTGCAGGGCGGGGTGCTCGCGTGGGTGAAGACCGTCGACCCGTCGCTGCCGAGTTACTGATTTCATAGAGGCATGCACACGTCCCTCCGTGTTCTGCTTGCTCTGATGGTTTCGGTGGGTCTCGCCGGTTGCGGTTCCGTCAAGGAACCCGTGGCGGGCCCACCGGCCGCGTCAGCCGTGCCCGGTGGCCCCGAGCTGGTCTTCAAGATGCAGGACCTGCTCGGGTTTTCCGGGCCCGGTGAGCCCGTTCCGGTGCCCTTGGTGGTCTATGCCGATGGGCGCGTGATTGTCACCGCCCGCGGGTCTGAGAAGGCTCTGCCCAATCCGGAGTTGCGCAGGCTGACTCCGGCCGGTCTGGAACGTTTTTTGCAGGGGGCGATAGCCGCCGGACTCACCACGACCACCGACTATGGCGAGCCGGGTGTCATGGATGTGGGGCCGACCCGGTTCACGGTGGTCCACAAGGGGCGCGTGCATTCGGTCATGGTGGAGGGCGCCGACTGGCCGCCGGCGATGCAGGGCGATCCGCTCACGCCGGTGCGTGAACGGCTCATGGCTTTCCGCAAACAGTTGCAGGATCTGGCTTCCTGGCTGGGTTCGGAGCTGTCGGCGCCGGTTCCCTACGACTATCCGGCGATGGCGGTGTCGAATCTTCCGCTCGGCGACATCGAGCTTCCGGAAGGCTTTCCCGCGCCGAAGGATTGGCCCTTCGAGGATCTGGCCGCGGCCCGCTGCGTGGTATTTGCCGGTGACAAGCTCGCCCAGGTGGCCAAGCTCGCCGCGGCGGCCCCGACCCATGGCGCCTGGAAGAGCAACAACAAGCTCTACTTCGTTCAGTTCCGCCCGCTGCTGCCCGATGAGCAGGATTGCCAGTCACTTCCCAGCCGATGAGGCCCACGGCCAAGGACCTCACCCTTGTCCTCAGCCGACTTCGCCGGCTTCGCGGGAGAGCTCCAAGGCCGCCCACTGAGGGAGATCTTGGAGGCCTTACGTTAGGCTCCTTCAACGTGGTGGACCTCGACGCGGCAATCGGTTTCGTAGTGGCGAAAGGCGACCCCGTTGACCGGGCGCGGCTCTCCTTCCTGCGCAGCGGCACCCAGCCCAGCGAGGGCGTGCTCAACGCGGCCGAGGCGGGCATCACCCTCGGCGGCGGCTGGCCTGCGTTTTACAGCGGCCGCGTGCCCTCGATCGATGCCACCTGCTTCCGGCTCTGGCAGCTCGACGATCTCGGTGGCCTGTCCCGGCATCCCGCGCGCAGTGCCTTGCACTGGCTGGCTTCCCGGCAACGCCCCGACGGCACCTGGCAGGAGGACGCCGCGCTGGCCGCCGACGCCCCGCCCTGGGCCACGCCGGGCGACCCGGAGGCCACTCTCTACCTGACAGCCAACGCCGCCTATTGGCTTGCCGTCACCGAGGGCTACGAGGAGACGGTCCAGCGGGCCGCCGACTTCGTCCGCGAATCGCTCAACCCCGACGGCACCTGGCCCTCCTTCCTGGTGGCCGGCTGGCTCGGGGCGGCCGTGATGTTCAAGGTCGGCAACTTCTATGAGGCCGCCCGGATGCAGGGCGTGCTGCAAGACCGGCTTCCCACCATGTCCGGCGGTGACGCGGCCGCGCTCGCCGCCGCCTTGCGCCGCAGCGGCATGTCCGAGGACGACTGGACCCTCACCGGCGCGCGGCGTCGTCTCGCCGAAACCCAGCGCTCAGACGGTGGCTGGAGTTCCGACGACGGCGAGCTCTTCGACGTCGAGGTCACCCTCAACGCCATCAGAGCCTGCCGCTAAAGGCTTTTCCTTGCGCCTGTCCGTGCTTGGCGGCCGCCGTAGCTCCCGCGCGCACCGGTCGGGCCGCCAGGCGGCCCTCCCTGCCAGGTCCGTGCGTCAGGCGCGGATGTGGCCGTCGCCGGTGATGACGTACTTGGTGCTGGTCAGCTCGGGTAGCCCCATCGGGCCCCGGGCGTGCAGCTTCTGCGTGGAGATGCCGATCTCGGCGCCGAAGCCCAGCTCGCCACCGTCGACGAACCTTGTCGAGGCGTTGACCAGGACAGCGGCGGCGTCGATCGCGTCGGTGAAGCGCGCCGCGGCGCGCACCGACGAGGTGATGATGGCCTCCGAGTGCCCGGAGCCGTAGCGGCGGATGTGGGCGATCGCGTCGTCCAGGGAATCGACAATCTTGAGCGAGATTTCGAGCGAGAGGAACTCGGTGCCGAAGTCCTCCTCGTTGGTGTTCACGGTGACCCCGTTGTCCGCCAAGGCTTTCATCGCCGCAGGCAGGAACTCGTCGGCGACCGCCGCGTGCACCAGAAGCGACTCGGCCGCGTTGCAGACCGAAGGGCGCTGAACCTTGGCGTTGAGCAGGATGCGAAGCGCCATGTCGAGGTCGGCGGACTCGTCCACGTAGATGTGGCAGTTGCCCACGCCGGTCTCGATGACCGGGACCGAGGACTCCTCGACCACCGTGCGGATCAGCGAAGCACCCCCGCGCGGGATCAGCACATCGACCTGACCACGCGCCCGCATCAGCTCTTTGACACTGTCGCGAGTGGACGAATCCACCAGCTGTACCGCGTCCGCGGGAAGACCGGTGGCGGCGAGCGCGGAGCGCAGAGCCGCCACGATCGCGGCGTTGGAACGCGCGGCCGAGCCCGAGCCCCGCAACAGCACGGCATTGCCCGACTTAAGGGTCAGCCCGGCCGCGTCGGCGGTCACGTTGGGCCGTGCCTCGTAGATGATCCCGACCACCCCGAACGGGACCCGGATCTGGCGCACCTGCAGCCCGTTGGCCAGGGTGCCGCCACGTACCACCTCGCCGACCGGGTCGGGCAGGCCCGCTATGTCGCGCAGGCCCTGAGCCATGCCGCCGATGCGGGCCTGCGTCAGCAGCAAACGATCCACTGTGGACTCGGGGGTGCCCGACTTGCGGGCGACCTCAACGTCAGCCGCGTTGGCCTCGATGATCGCGGCGGCGCTGCTTTCCAGCGCGGACGCCATCGCGAGCAGCGCGGCGTCCTTCTGGGTGCGCAGCGCCGAGGCGAGCGTGATGCTGGCCGCGCGGGCCTTTTCATAGATGCTCATAGCAACACCAAGTCATCTCGGTGGATCACTTCGGTGTGACCCGACTTTCCAAGCAGGGCAGGCAATTCCAGAGCGTCGTAATTGGACAGACCACGGGCCACGGCGCGCCCGGAGGTGTCGAGCAGGTCCACCGGGTCGCCGGCGATGAAGGCGCCCTCGACGGCGGTGACCCCGGCCGGGAGCAGCGACGCGCGCCGGTCGACCACCGCGCTGACCGCCCCCGCGTCGAGGGTCAGCCGGCCCCTGGGCGTGGTGGCGTGGGCCAGCCAGTGCAGGCGGGCTGCACCTGGTACCCCCGCAGAAAAAAGCGTGCCCACCGCTTCGCCGCGCAGGGCCTGGGCGGCAAGGGACGCGGAGGTCAGGATGACCGGAATGCCGGCGCCGCTGGCGATTCTGGCCGCTTCCACCTTCGTCACCATTCCGCCGGTGCCGACGCCGGCCTTGCCCACCCCACCCACGGAGACGTCGGCGAGCTTGGCAAAGTCCCTTACCGTGGCGATGCGCCGCGAGTCGGGCAACGAAGGGTCACCGGTGTAGAGAGCGTCCACATCGGACAGAAGCAGCAGCAGGTCCGCTTGCACCAGCGCGGCCACCAGCGCCGCGAGCCGGTCGTTGTCCCCGAAGCGGATCTCCTCGGTGGCCACCGTGTCGTTCTCGTTGATCACTGGGATGACCTTCATGTCGAGCAGCTTGCGCAAGGTGCGGAACGCGTTTCGGTAGTGGGCGCGCCGGGTCACGTCGTCGACGGTCAGCAACACCTGCCCCACCACCCGGCCATGCTTGCCGAACTCCTCCGTGTAGGCGTGCACCAACCTGCCCTGGCCCACGCTGGCTGCCGCCTGCTGCGTGGCCAGGTCCCGCGGTCGCCTGCGCAGCCCGAGCGGCGCGAGCCCGGCGGCGATGGCGCCGCTGGACACCAGCACGATCTCTTGGGGCAGGACCGCCAGCGCGGTGACCAGGTCTGCCAGCCGCGCCGGGTCGAGCCCGCCGCTGGCGGTCGTCAACGATGACGAGCCGACCTTGACAACAATGCGCTTGGCGCGGGTGACTTGCACGCGCATTGGTAAAGATTAGCCCTGACCGCCTAACGTATTTTCTCGTGACACCGGAGGAGTACGTCGAAGCCGTTCTGGCGATGGTGGAAAGCATCCCGCCGGGGCGAGTCATGACGTACGGCGCGATCGCCGACGCCCTGGCCGACGAGTCCGGCCGCAACTCGGCCCGCCGAGTAGGTTCGATCATGGCTCGCCACGGCGGCGCCGTCCCCTGGCACCGCGTCGTCGGCGCCGGAGGCCGCCTGGTCCCCGGCCACGAAGCCGAAGCCAGACGCCGCCTCGAAGCCGAAGGCGTCCCCTTCCGCTCCAACCGAGTAAGCCCCGAAGCTTTTCTATAAAAGAGCTGCGGATCCGTCGCGGCGGGGGTCGCCGGAGGCGCCGGTGACGCCGATGGCCGAGACTCCGCCGAAGTAGTGGTTGGTCTGGCTCCAGCGGTTCACCCGGAAGCCCGCTTCGACGAGGGCTTTCTCCTCGGCCACGGCGAAGTCAGGCTCGACGTGGACGAGATCGGTGACCGTGTGCAGGCGGGGGGTGGCCACGGCCTCCTCCACCTTCTTGCCGTCGACCAGTGCCGCGATCAGGGTGGTCAGCAGCGCTGACCTGATCCGCGACGCGCCGGCGGAGCCGGCCGCGAGCACGAGGTCGCCGTGTTCGTCGAGGGCCACCAGCGGGCACATCATCGAGGCGATCCTGTCGCCGGGCGCTTGCTCTCCGGTGTTCAGCTCGCCTTCGCCGAGCATCGAGTTGAGGTGCACTCCGGCGCCGGGAATCCAGATGCCCGCGCCGAGCCCGAGCGTGGTGGTGACCACGCACGCGTTTCCGTCGGCGTCCACCACGCTGATGTTGGTGGTTTCGCCGTACCCGTCGAAAACGCTGGGCCCCAGCGCTTTCGCGAGAATCACCGCGCGGACGGCGGTGTCCATGCCGGTCAGCGGCGGGAGCGCGCGCAGCGTGGCCAGGGTCTGGTTCAGGTCGTGGCGGCCGAACACCGTGCAGCCGTCTATGGGTGCGCCAACCACGTCGCGCTCGATAACCCGGTAGGACGCCAGGTCACCTGGCCCGAGCGAACCGCCGTCGGCCCTTACCGCGTCGATCGCCATGCGTCCCAGCTGGCCGGTGTAGAGCACGCCGGGCCCGTCGTGAGCGATCAGGTGGAGCGTGTCGGCGAGGCCCGGGTGATAGAGCCTGTCCCCGGGACCGAGCGGAACCCCGTGCGGGGTATAGGCGGCGGCACCCTGATCGAGCACCATCGCTTCCAGGAGTGCGGGCAGCGTCGCAGCGTGCGCCTCGGGGACGGTGACCCCCTCGCGGGCCAAATAAGCGACTGGCTCAACTACGTCAGCCCAGGGCAACCTGCCCCAGCGGGCGTGAATTTCGCCACACCCGGCCGCGACGCCGGGGACCGCGACACTGGACCCACCGATCTCGTAGGGCAGCGGCACCTCACCGAATTTGATGGCGATGGGGCGCATCGGTCCGGCCAGGCGATCGCCGTCCAGGCCGGGTGCCGCGCAAAAGAAGTCGAGGCAGGTCACGCGCTTGGTTGCGGCCTCGTAATAGGTGGCGAATCCGCCGCCGCCGAGGCCGGTGAAGATGCTCTCCGAGACGCAGGCGGCGAGCGTCGCGGCGACCGCTGCATCCGCAGCCGTTCCGCCCCGCTGCAGCGTCCGAATGCCCATTTCCACCGTGGCCGGATGGCCCGCGGCCACACCGGGTGGCACCACCATTCAACTACCTCCCGTACCATCCGCGCTCATGACATCCAGTGTGGAGGTGACCCAGCCGCGAGCTGTAACGCTTCCCACGCGCGTGCGGGTCGGCTACTCACTCGGCTCATTGGTCACCGGTTCTTTTGGCACTGTTCCAGGGTTGCTCCTGCTGCCCTATTTGACCAACACCATGGGAGTTGCCGCAGGTGTAGCGGCGTTGCTCGTGCTGTTGCCAAAAGCCTGGGATGTCGTATTGAACCCCATCGTGGGCCGGATCTCTGACCGGACCCAGACCCGATGGGGCGCGCGTCGCCCCTACCTGCTCTTCGCGGGCATCACGGTGACCGTGCTGTTCATCTTGATCTTTGCCGCCCCGCTGGGGGCCGAGCCCGGCGCCGGGTACTTCGTCGCCGCGATGTTCCTGCTGACCGCGACCGCCTTCGCCTTCTTCCAGGTGCCCTACGTCGCCATGCCGGCCGAGATGACCGACTCCTATTCGGAGCGCACCAGGCTGATGACGTGGCGGGTCGCGCTGCTGGCCACCTCCATCCTGGTTGCCGGGGCAGGCGCGCCCTACATCCTGGACGCCATGGGCGGGGGGATCCCCGGCCATCGCTGGATGGCGGTGTTCGTCGGCGCGATCATGCTCGCCGGGACCCTCATCGTCTTCTACAGCACGGCCAAGGCGCCGGTCGGCCAGGTGACCGCGAGCGAGCCGTCGTTGCGGGCGCAGCTTCGCGTCGCGGCCGCCAACAAGCCCTTCCGTGTGCTGGTGGTCTGCTTCGTGGCGCAGTCGACCGGGGTCGCCTGCATGCTCGCCGGGGTGCGCTACTTCGCCGTGTACGTCATGGACGACCTGGGCGCGACCACCTGGCTGTTCCTGATCGTGGTGAGCCCGGCGCTGTTCACCACGCCCATCTGGCGACGGGTCGGGGAGCGGTACGGCAAGCTGCGCGGCTACGTTCTCGCCTCGATCACCCTGACCGCCGCCACCTTCGCGCTCACCGCGGCGCCGCTGCTGCCCGACTTCGGCGTCTACGCGATCATCGCGCTGATCGGCTTCGGCTACGCCGGCCAGCAGCTGTTCGGCCTGGCCATGTTGCCCGACTGCATCGCCTACGACACCCGCCGCACAGGCAAGCGCCAGGCCGGCGTGTTCACCGGGGTGTGGACGGCGGGGGAGACCCTCGGTCTCGCGCTCGGGCCGGGCATCTACGCCTTCGTGCTGGAGCTGTTCGAGTACGTCTCCACCAACACCGGCGTTTTCCTGCCACAGACCTCGCTGGCCGAAAACGGCGTGCTTCTCGGATTCACGCTGGTCCCTGCCTTTATCGTCGGCATCGCGCTGGTGTTGCTACGCGGATACGATCTCGAAGAGGACCAATTGGCCACCGCGTGAGTTAGTCTGCCCACATGTCAGTGCTCGGCGACCCGATCAAGTTCGTCCTGAACTGGGGACGGCGCTATTCGCTGTGGGTGTTCAACTTCGGCCTCGCGTGCTGCGCCATCGAGTTCATCGCCACCAGCATGGGCCGGCACGACTTCATCCGGCTCGGCGTCATCCCCTTCGCCCACGGGCCGCGCCAGGCCGACCTGATGGTGGTGTCGGGCACGGTGACCGACAAGATGGCCCCGGCCATCAAACGGCTCTACGACCAGATGCCCGAGCCCAAATATGTGATCTCGTTCGGCGCGTGCAGCAACTGCGGCGGGCCGTACTGGGACTCCTACTCGGTCACCAAAGGTGTGGATCAGATCATTCCGGTGGACGTCTACGTGCCCGGCTGCCCGCCCCGTCCGGAGGCCCTGCTGCACGGGATCCTGCGGTTGCAGGAGAAGATCGCCGGTGAGAAGTCCGGTTTCGGCGGAGTTTCGCGGCCCGACATCGCGGCGTTGGCGTCCCCGCGGGTGGTGCGGGCGAGCTAACCTGCCCGCATGACCAGATCTGATCAGATCCTGGACGTGCTCGTCACCGAGTTCGGCCAGCTTATGGCGGTCGAGCCCGCGGCGTTCCGGCGCAAGTTCCGCAAGATGGCCTCCAGCGCGTTCGCGTTCTACCGCGGCAGCGCCGCCCTGTTTTACGCCGACATGGTGAACGGCTACGCAGACTCGGCCTTCCTCGACAAGCAGACCAGCCGGGTGTGGATCCACGGTGACCTGCATGCGGAGAACTTCGGCACGTACATGAACTCCGATGGCATCCTCGTCTTCAACGTCAACGACTTCGATGAGGCCTATGTCGGTCCGTTCCTGTGGGATCTGCGCCGGTTCGTAGCGAGCGTGGCCTTGATCGCCTACGCCAAGGCGCTGTCCGACGACACGATCAGCTACCTGGTCACCGCATTTGCCAACTCCTATCTGGCGGAGTTGCGGGCGATCGCGCAGGGTGGCGACGACGCCATCGGCTCGCTGACCATCGAGACCACCACCGGCCCGCTGCACCGGGTGCTGCAGATGGCCCGCCTGAACACCCGCGTCGATCTGCTGGGCCAGCAGACGGTCATCGACAACTACGAACGACGGTTCGCCCAGGGCGACGGGATCTTCCTGATCGACCAGGCCGCCAAGGAGTCGGTTCAGGAGGCTTTTCAGGGGTACCTGACCACGCTGCCCGAGCACACCCACCGCGTCTCGCACACGATCAAGGACATCGTGCTGCGCAAGGGCGTCGGGATCGGCTCGGCGGGCCTGCCGTCGTACAACATCCTGCTCGAAGGGCATACCCAGGCCCTGGAGAACGATGTGATCATCTACATGAAGCAGGCTCAGACGCCGGCCGTGGCTCGCTATATCGACGATGCTCGGGTGCGCGGCTACTTCCAGCATCAGGGCCACCGCACGGCGGAATCGCAGCGCGCCCTTCAGGCCGCGGCCGATGTCTGGCTCGGCTACACCGAGCTGGGCGGGGTGGGCCAGATGGCGGCCGAGGTTTCCCCTTACGCGTCCGACCTCGACTGGGCCGACGTGAACGAGCCCGACGAGTTGGTGAGCGTGGTACGCGAGCTGGGCCGGGCGGTCGCCCGGATGCACTCGGTCGCCGACGATGAGTCCAGTCACGACCTGGTCGACTTCTCCACCGAGGAGGCGATCGTCGCCCAGATCGACCGTGATGAGTCTGGTTTTGTGGCGGGTCTGCGCGACTTCGCGCACGCCTATGGGGCTCAGGCGCGTTCGGATCATCAGTTGTTCGTCGATCTGTTTCGCAACGGCAGGCTTCCCGGCGTGTAAATTCAGCGCATGCCACCAGAGGACATCGGCGTAAGGCTGGCAGAGCGGATAACCGGCGCCACCACCAGCGTTTCCGGTGGCGAGGGCTTCGCCAGGACAACCATTGACGTGCCGCCCGACCAGTGGGTCGCGGCTGCGGCAACGCTGCGCGACGAGTTCGACTGCAACTTCTTCGACTGGCTTTCGGCCGTCGATGAGCTGGCGGAGGGCTTCTCGGTGGTGGCCCATGTCTGGTCGACCAAGGGCCGCAAGGGCGTGTTGCTGCGTACGAGGGTCCCGGTCGCCGAGCCAACGCTGGCATCCATTGTCGAGGTTTACCCGGGCGCGGCGTGGCATGAGCGCGAGACTTACGAGATGTTCGGCATCGGGTTTCCCGGCCCGCTGGAGCCGTTGCTGCTTCCACCCGAGTTCGAGGGCCACCCGTTGCGCAAGAGCTTCATCCTGGCCAGCCGCGTGGCCAAGGTGTGGCCAGGGGCGAAGGAGCCGGGCGAGTCGCACGACCCCAAGGCGCCCAAGCGCACCACCATGCGCCCACCCGGCGTTCCCGCACCAGGCGAATGGGGGAATTGATGGACTGGCTTGAGCTGGCGCTGCGGGTGGGTGCCGTCACGGTCGCCTTCCTGGTGCTGCCACTGCTGGTGGGGCAGACCGAGCACAAGGTGATGGCGCACATGCAGGCGCGGCTCGGTCCGATGTATGCGGGCGCGTTCCACGGCTGGGCGCAGCTGATCGCCGATGGCGTGAAGTTCGTGCAGAAGGAGGACATCACGCCGCGTGCGGCCGACGGCCCGGTCTTCAAGCTCGCGCCGGGCGTGGCGCTGATTCCTTACCTGCTGGTGTTGCTGGTGATTCCGCTGGGTCCAGGTGACCTGGTCGGCCAGCCGCTCGACATTGGACTGTTCTTCGCGCTCGCCATCGTCGGCGTCGGCGTGGTGGCCGTGCTGATGGCCGCCTGGTCGTCGGCAAACAAGTATTCGCTTCTCGGCGGCCTGCGCGCGGCGGCTCAGCTGATGGGTTACGAGCTGCCGTTCGTGCTCGCCGCGGCGAGCGTGGCCATGGCGGCGGGCACCTTGAGCCTTCCCCTCATCGTCGAGCGCTGGGAGCCGTGGTGGTTGCTGTGGCAGCTGCCCGCGACTCTGGTCTTCTTCATCGCCGGGCTGGCCGAGATTCGGCGGCCGCCGTTCGACATGCCGATCGCCGATTCCGAGCTCGTGTTCGGCTATATGACCGAATACACCGGCCTGCGATTTGCCTTCTTCCTGCTCGCCGAATACGTGGGCATCGTGGTGATCTCCGCGCTCACCGCCACCCTTTTCCTGGGCGGCTGGCACGGGCCGATGGCCGAGTCGCTGGGCTGGCTCTGGATGCTGCTCAAGACGGGCGCGGTCGCGTTCCTCGTCATCTGGTTCCGGGTCGCCTGGCCACGCCTGCGCGAGGACCAGCTGCAACGGCTTTGCTGGCTCATCCTGGTGCCGGTGGCGCTGGCTCAGCTCGTGCTGACGGCCTGGGTGCGGGTCGCTATGGCGTAGTGGGTCGCGAAGCGGGAGGATGACTTCATGAGTGGCGTTCCGGGATACGGGCTCGGCAAGGGCTTGGCCATCACGCTGAAGACCCTTGTCAGCCGCTCCACGACCCAGCAATATCCCGATGTCGCCCCCGAGCTGCCGCCCCGTTCGCGGGGCGTCATCGCTTTGCGCGAGGAAAATTGCACGGTCTGCATGCTGTGCGCGCGGGAGTGTCCGGATTGGTGCATCTACATCGACTCCCACAAGGAAGAGGTCGTCGTTCCGGGGGCGGCTCGTCCGCGTCAGCGCAACGTGCTTGACCGTTTTGACATAGACTTCTCCCTATGTATGTATTGCGGAATCTGCATCGAAGCCTGTCCCTTTGATGCCCTCTTCTGGTCTCCCGAGTTCGAATACGCGGAATATGACATCCGCAACCTCTTGCACGACAAGGATCGCCTCAACGAGTGGATGGCCACCGTCCCCGCGCCCCCCGCGCACGACCCGCAGGGCGAGCCGTCCAAAGAGGAAGCCAACGCCCTCAAGAAAGCCGGCGCGGCATGACAGCGATTGATGTGATGCTATCCGCTGTGGGGCTGGTGGCGGTGGGTTCCGCGCTCGCCGTGGTAAGCACCCAGCACCTGGTGCGGGCCGGCCTCTGGCTCGTGGTGACGCTCGGCGCCGTCGCGGTGGAGTTCCTCCTGCTGCGCGCCGAGTTCGTGGCCTGGGTTCAGGTGCTCATCTACGTCGGGGCCGTGGTGGTGCTGCTGCTCTTCGCGGTCATGCTCACCCGGGCGCCGATCGGCCGCAGCACCGACCTCGACCGGCCGATCGGCCCAGCCCTGCTGATCGGGGCTGGTTCCGGGCTTGGCCTGGCCGGGCTGTTCGCGTGGGTCTTCCGCGACATGCGGGTCAACCCGCCCCCGACCGGCTCGGCGCAGCGGGTCGGCGAGGCCATCTTCGGCGACTGGGTGCTGCCCTTCGAAGTGCTCTCGGTGCTTCTGCTCGCAGCCCTGGTCGGGGCGATCGTTCTCTCCAAAAAGGACACGTGATGCTGCAGCCCGTGATCCCCATGGTGACCGCCGCGCTGCTGTTCGGCATCGGCGTGTTCGGCGTGCTGCGCCGCCGCAACGCCGTCCTGGTGCTGCTCTGCGTCGAGCTGATGCTCAACGCGGTCAACCTCATCCTGGTCACCAGCGATGTGGTGCGCGCGCAGATCACCGGGCAGGTGTTCGTCCTCTTCGTGATCGTCATCGCGGCCGCCGAGGTCGGGGTCGGGCTCGCCTTGGTGCTGCGCCTCTTCCGCCTTCGGGCAAACATCAACGTCGATGATGTAGAGCTTGGTTGAGGCGACTTCGGGTGATCATCAGGCGGGCGGGAGAAGAGGGCAAGGTGCATGCCCTGGCCCTGCTCGACCGCGCGGCTGAGTGGCTTGTGGAGCGTGGCCGGACAGGCCAGTGGGGCACTGAGAAGCAGTCCACCAGCCCGCGCCGGCTGGCCCAGGCGCAGCCATGGGCCGACTCCGGTGGGTTCTACCTGGCGTGGAATGACGACGTGCCGGTGGGCGCGCTGGTGGTGGGGCAGGCCCCCGCTCATATCCCGCCGGCCGGCGAGCCCGAGCTTTACGTGAACCTCCTCGTGACCGACCGCCGGCATGCCGGCGAAGGCGTCGGCGCAGCGATGCTCGACTATGCCCGTGACCTCGCTCGGGCGCAGGGTGTTCGGCTGCTCCGGCTCGACTGCTATGCGGGCGACGACCGGGCGCTCGTGGCCTACTACGAAAAGCAGGGCTTCAGTGCGACCGAAACCTTTAGCTTCGAAATTCGCGACACGGTATGGCCGGGCCAGGTTATGCAGTTACGCCTGTGAAGGGGTCGCGCGAAGAGTAGTAACGCCAGCAGGTAAAGGCGCACAGCGCGGCTATGACCAGGCCGAGCAGCGCGAAAACAATGTGCGAGTAAGCCGCCACCAAGTCCGAGCTGCTGTCCACGAAATCGATGATGTGCAGCAGCCCGAGCATGAAGGTAAAAAACCCGAAGAGCAGGATTATCAGGTACTCGGCGAGCGCGACCACGGCGACAAGCTTGGCGGAGCCCAGCGCGGGCTTGAGCCAAGCGCTAATCAGCAGCGCGAGAATGGGCAGCCCAACCGTGGTCAGCGTGGTGGGGTCGGTCCTATACGAGCGCTGAAGCAGATTGTCGCCGGCGCCGGGAAGCCACCAGCTGACGCCGATGAAGAAGATTTCGGCACCGGCATAGGCCAACAGCGCCCATGCGAAGAGGGGTCGCAAGGTCATGTACATGAATCTTTCCGGCACACCGGTACTCGCGTCAATGCGCGTGACACGGCAGGATGTCGGTCATGACCGCAGGACTCAGCATCGGGCTCGTGGGAGCGCCGCTGCTGCTGGGTTTGATAGGCCTGCTGCTTCCGGCCCGCAATCGTCCCGATGCGGCCGCGCTCGGGATAGCGGGCGCGGCGCTCAGCGCTGGCGTTGTCGCGCTGATGCTGCTGCAGTACACCGGGCCGGTGGAGTCCACTCGGCCGTGGGTCGCTTTTGGAGACTTCCAGGTAAGTCTGTCCAGCCTGGTGGACATGCGGGCACTGCTGACCGCGCTCGCGGTCACCGTGGTGGCGGTTTGCGTGCAGGTCTATTCGATCTCGTACCTCAAGGGTGACCAAAGATACGCCCCCTACGCAGCCCAGATCAGCATTTTCACGGCGGCCATGCTCACGGTCGTCCTTTCCGGAGACTTGATTCTGCTTCTGATCGGCTGGGAGGTGATGGGCGCGTGTTCCTATCTGCTCATCGCCCACGACCGCAGCCTGCCGGAAGCACCGCGCGCCGCAGTGAAGGCCTTCCTGGTGACCCGGGTCGGCGACGTCGGCTTCCTGCTGGGCATCGTGCTGCTGGCCGTGAAGACGGGCAGTTTCCAGATTTCGGTAGTGCTCGACAAGGTGCAGACGCTCGACTCGACCACGGTCACCGTCGCCGCGCTTCTGCTGCTGGCTGGGGTTGCCGGTAAGAGCGCCCAGTTCCCGCTGCACACCTGGTTGCCCGACGCGATGGCCGGCCCGACGCCGATTTCCGCGCTCATCCACGCCGCGACCATGGTGGCGGCCGGTGTCTACGTGGTGGCACGGCTCTTCAAGCTTTTCGAGGCTTCGCCGGTGGCGCTGACGGTGCTCGGCATCATGGCTGCCATCACGCTTCTGCTCGGCGCGCTCGCCGCGACCGCGGCCGACGATGTGAAACGCGTGCTGGCGTGGTCAACAGTTTCGCAGCTCGGCTACATGATGGCCGCGCTGTCGATGGGCGCGGTCGACGCGGCCATGTTCCACCTGTTCACCCACGCGGCCTTCAAGGCCCTGCTCTTCCTCTGCGCGGGGTCGCTCATCCATGCCGTGGGCAGCAACCTGCTTTCGCGGATGGGCGGGCTGCGCAAGGGGATGCCGCTGACCTTCGTCACTATGAGCATCGGGCTTGGCGCGCTGGTCGGGGTACCCCCACTGGCTGGTTTTTTCAGTAAGGAAGCGGTTGTCGCCTCGTTGCACGACAAGCCGTGGCTGTGGATGGCCGCTCTTGTTGGCATTGCCTTGACGGCTTGGTACTCCACACGCCTGCTGCTGTTGGCGTTCTTCGGGCCGACGCCCGAGGGGGTGCACCCGCACGAGCCCGCCTTCGCCATGCGCATGCCGCTGGTGCTGCTGGCCATTCCCGCGGCCGGGCTGGGTCTGAGCGCTTATGTGGTTCGCAATGATCTGGTGCATCTTGACGGTGAGCTGGTCCTGCCGCTCGGGCTGACCGCGGCCGGTCTGCTGGTGGGTTGGCTGATGTGCCGCCACCACACCGATCCGGTGCTCAGACTGGGCCGGTTCGGCCCGTTCGTGGCCGGCGGCTTCGGTCTGGACACGGTTCAGCGCTGGCTGGTGGTGGTTCCGGTACGGGCCGTGGCCAAGGCGGTTCGCTTCTTCGATGTGTCCGGAGTGGATGGAGCGGTGATGGGCCTCGGTGGCGCCACCCGCTCGGCCGGTTCGGGCCTGGCCGCCTGGCACCGAGCCGCGCTGCCACGCGCTTTCGCCGCCGTGCTCGGCGCTGCCGCCCTGCTCGCCATCGCGGGCGTGACCCTGAGTCTGGTGGGGCTATGGTGAGTTACTTGCTGCTGTGGACGCTTGCGGTGCCGCTGATCGGCGCGGTGTTCGCGGCCGTCTGCCCGGACAGGCTAGGCCGCTGGGTCGCCGCCGTCGCGGCGTTGCTGACTTTCGGCCTCACCCTGGCGCTGGGCGTGGGCCGCCAGAGCGGGATGTGGCATGAGCTCGACTGGGCCTGGGTGCCCGAGTTCGGCCTGCGCCTGCAGCTCGGTGTCGACGGCATCTCCTTCCCGCTGGTGGTGCTGACCGGGCTGCTGACCCTGCTGTGTTGCGGCTACTCGATCTGGCACACGCCAAAACCGGGGCGTGGCAACATTCTTGGCGCGTTGCTGCTCCTCATCGAGGTCGGCATCCTCGGCACCTTCCTTGCCCAGAACCTGGTTCTGTTCTTCATCGCGTTCGAAGTTGTGCTGCTGCCGATGGCCGCGGTGATCGCGGTCTGGGGCGGCGAAGGCGCCCGCCGCGCCGCGCTCAAGTTCGCGCTCTACACGCTCGCCGGTTCGGTGCTGCTCCTGATCGGCGTCATCGCGGTGGTGGTGCTGACCGGAAGCGGCGACATGGTCAACCCGCCCCCGCTCAGCCGCGACGCGCAGCTGTGGATATTCGCGCTCTTCGCGGTGGCCTTCGCGGTGAAGAGCCCGCTGTGGCCGTTGCACACCTGGCTTCCCGACGCCCATACCGAGGCGCCCACTGTCGGCAGCGTGATCCTGGCCGGGGTGCTGCTGAAGATGGGCACCTACGGCCTGATCCGGGTCGGCGTCGGCGTGACTCCGGAGGGCTTCGCCTGGGCCTCACCGGTGCTCGGGGTGCTGGCGGTGGCGGCGATCATCATCGGCTCCCTGGTGTGTCTGGTACAGACCGAGCTCAAACGGCTCATCGCCTACTCCTCGGTGGGCCACATGGGTTTCGTCCTGCTCGGCATCTCCACCGGCACCCAGGCCGGGCTGGAGGCGGCGCTGATCGGCAACATCGCCCACGGCGTGCTGACCGGTCTCCTCTTCTTCCTGGCCGGTGCCATCAAGGACCGCGCCCACACGGGCGAGCTGTCCGAGCTCGGCGGGCTTCGCGAGAAGGCGCCGTGGCTGGCGGGCATCCTTGGCCTGGCCGCCATCGGCAGCCTCGGCCTGCCCGGGCTGGCCGGGTTCTGGGGCGAGGCTTTCGCCGTGCTGGCGTCCTATTCGCGCGGCGGTCCACTGTGGACGACGCTGGCCGTCGTCGCCGCGATCGGCGGCGCGTTGACCGCGGCCTATCTGCTTCGCCTGCTCCGCAAGGTGAGCCATGGCCCGCTTGCCCCATCGCTGTCCACGGCCGCTGACACCCGTCTGGTGGAGGCCATCTCCTGGTCGCCTCTGGTACTGCTGGCGCTGGTGCTCGGTGCCCTGCCCGGCTTGGTGATCAACCTGGCGGCCGGGGCTGCCCTGATTACGGAAGCGGTGGGCAAGTGATCTGGCCGATGCTCATCGCCGCCGCGACTGCCGTCGCGGTGCTCCTCGCCGACCTGCTCATCCCGCGCTGGGTCGCCCCCTGGGCGGTGACGATCCTCGGTGCCGCGGCGACCGCGGTGGCCGCCGTGATAGCGCCCGTGGGCGGCTATTCGCTGCTCTGCGCCGAGCCGGACAGGTGCTCGTACACGCTCACTGACCGGGCCCGTCTCATCGCCCTGGTCATTGGCGCGCTGACCGCCTTGTGCATGCTGCTGTTCACGTCCGCGCTCAGGGCGGGCGATGCGCCCGCCGGCGAGGTCGGGTTCCTTATGGCGTGCGCCATGACCGGCGGTGTGGTCCTGGGTGGGGCGCAAGACCTGCTCACCTTGATCGTGGCGTTGGAGACGCTCACGCTGCCGCTCTATGCGCTTGTCGCGCTGCACCGCCGCCGCGCTTCCGAAGGAGCGGGGGCCTCGGTCACGTTCTTCACCACCAGCGTGGTCGCCACCGCCGTCACGCTGCTCGGTGCCGCGCTGCTCCAATTCAGCAGCGGCACCGTGCATCTGCCCTATGCGCTCACGCCCACCGAGTTCAAACCGCTGGGCGTGGCCGGTCTGGTCCTGCTCCTCACCGGATTGGGCTTCAAGGTGGCGGCCGTACCCCTGCACCTGTGGGCTCCGTCCACTTACGACGGCGCGCCGCTGGCCGTGGCCGCCTACCTTTCGACCGCCTCGAAGCTCGGCGGGGTGGTGGCCATCCTCATCGTCACCGATGCCACCCTCACCAGCGACCTCGTGGACACGGCCGGCATCACCGTGGCCGTCCTGGCCACCGCTTCGCTTCTCGTCGGCACCCTGGTCGCGTTGCGCCAGGAGCGCACAGTGCGCCTGCTCGCGTGGTCTTCGGTCGCCCAGGCCGGCTTCATCCTGGCGCCCCTCGGCGGCCTCATCGGCCTGCGGCTGCCCAGCGCGGGCGCCGGCCTCATCGCTGCCGCGCTTGCCTACACCCTCTTCTTCATCGCCTTGGAGCTGGCCGCTTTCAGCGGGGTGACCGCCCTGCGCCCCGGCCCGCTCGACGGCGGCGTCCTGCGCGACCTCAACGGCCTCGGCCGTGCCGCGCCCTGGCGTTCCGCCCTGCTCGCCTTTGCGCTCATCGGCCTCGCCGGTCTGCCGCCCGCTCTCGCCGGCCTGTTCGCAAAGATCACCGTCTTGGGCGCGCTGCTGAACGTCAGGTCCTACTGGCTCGCCGTCGTGGTGGCCCTGCTCTCCATCGTCGGCCTGGCCGTCTATTGGCGCCCCCTGGTCGCCCTCTACCGCGGCACCTCCACCGACACCGCCCGTCCACAATGGACAACCCTGATCCCACTCGCCCTGGCCACCCTCGCCATCCTCGCCCTGAGCGTGGCCCCCCAACTAGCCCTCACCCCCACCCCCTAGCCCAGCCCGCCGCCGGCCCTTTACCCCCCACGCCCTTGGGCCTGCGTAGCTGGCGGTCACCTCGCACCCTGGCCCTGTGCCGGCGGTCACCACGCGCCCTAGCACTCTGCTGGCGGTGAGCCCACGCCCTGGCCCTCTGCCCTCTGCCGGCGGTGAGCCCACGCCTTGGCCCTCTGCCCGCGGTGTGAGCCCACGCCTTGGCCCTTCTGCCGGCGGTGAGCCCACGCCCTGGCCCTTGCCGGCGGTGAGCCCACGCCTTGAGCGCGGCTCCCCAGCTGGCCTCACCCGACGCCCTGAGCACGGCGCCCAGCCGACCTCACCCGCCGCGCCCTAGCCGCCCTATCTCTCGCCCTGCCTGTGCGTCGCCCCGCCTCCGCTCGTCTGTCCCCGCGGGTGGATTTCGCGACTTCGGGGAAATCGCTGCTATCCATCGCGGCGACGAAA
>NZ_BONY01000096.1 GCF_016862955.1 Rhizocola hellebori
TGTGGGGGCGGTGGGGGTGGGCGGTGTGGGGGTGCGGGGGGATTGGTGGCGGTGGGGGGTGGCGGTGGGGGTGGGGGTGGTGTTGGTGGTGCCGTTGGGGTTGCTGGGATTGCGCCAGAGCGGGCAGGTCGGCTGGATTGATGCGGGCTGGGGCAGCCTTGGTGCGCTGCCGGTGAGTTTGGCGCGATCCGCTGCGGTGGCTGGGGTGTTGGGTGCGCTGGCGGTGCTGGGGGTGCTGGCGGCCGGCCGGGTGGATCGGGTGTGGGCTCTGCTGGTGGTGTGGGCGGTCGCGCCGCCGCTGGTGGTTTTCGTGGTGGCGCCGCAATTTTTCTACTACCGGTACCTGCTTTTCACGCTTCCGGCGTGGGTTGTGCTTGCGGCGCTGGGCGCATACGCGGCGGTGCGGGCGCTCAGTGTGCGGCGGCAGGCGGTGGTGGCGGTGGCGCTGTGTGTGGCCGTGCTGGTGTTGGGGGCTCGCGACCAGGTGGCGGTGCGCAGGTCGCCGTTGGCCGGGGACCAGGACTATCGGGGGGCTGCCGGGTATGTCTCCGCGCACATGAGCGCCGGGGATTCGGTTTACTTTGCCGGGTACCCAGATAAGCGGGAACAGTTCGGATTCGCCTATGAGATGCGGGCCGGGCCGACGCTGGCGGTGTGCAAAGAGCTGGCGGCATGCACCGGCCGGGTCTGGCTCGTGACCAAAGCCTCCGGCGCGCCGGTCGCGGCCGGGTTCACCCAGCTGGATGCGCGGGCGTTTCAGGGCATCCAGCTGCGTCTGCTGACACGGGATTAGGGCTTGCGGGCCACGCCCACATAGCCGGAGATGTCGCCGTTGGACAGGGGTGAGTCGGCGAGCTCAGGGTGCCAGTCGTTGGCCAGCACGAGACCGGGGTCGGTCACGTCGAAGTCGCCGAAGAAGGCGTTGACCTCGGCGTGCGGCCGGAAGTACATCGGAGAGCCGGTGCGCGCGTAAAGGGCGGTGACCCTTTCCGCGGCCTCGGGCGCCAGGTCACCGCTGGCGTGGGACAGGCCAAGGTAACTGCCCGGCGCCAGCCGGTCGCGGTATCCCTTCATCATCGCGGACGCGTCGTCCTGCCCGCCTATGAAATGCAGCAACATCATGCACAGCAGGCCGACCGGCTTGTCCAGGTCGATCTGCCAGCGCAGGTCGCGATGGTCGAGCACCTGGTCGGGTTGGCGTACGTCGAGCTGGATCACCGTGGCGGCCGGGTTGCCGACGAGCATCAGGCGGCTGTGCAGCACAGCGGTCGGGTCGACGTCGACGTAGACCACTCGTGAGTCGGCCGCTTCGGATTGGGCGATCTCGTGGACGTTGCCCACGGTGGGCAGGCCCGACCCGAGGTCGATGAATTGGCGGATGCCTTGGCGCACCATGTAGCGCACCGCACGCCTCAGGAACGCCCTGTTCTGCTGGAGGATCGTGGGGAGCAGTGGATAGGCTCCCAGGACGCGCTGGGCCATCTCCCGGTCGGCGGGGAAGTTGTGCAGCCCGCCCAGGTAATAGTCGTACATTCGGGCGGCGTTGGGCACGTCGGTGTCCACGCCATCTTGGCCCCAGTCTTCGGCTCGCACGCGTGAATCGTGATTGATGGGCAACTGTCAGTCAAGGAGGCTAATGTGAGCTAGCCTCAGAAAGTGCCACTGATCAGCATTGTCGTGCCGATCTATGGGGTCGAGCCCTACTTGCGACCCTGCCTTGATTCGATTTTGGCGCAAGGCTTCACCGACTTTGAGCTCATCGCGGTGGACGACTCTTCGCCCGACCACTGCGGCGAGATCATCGACGAATACGCTGCCGCCGACCGTCGTGTCCGGCCGCTTCACCTGGAAGCCAACGTCGGGCTCGGCCTGGCCCGCAACGCAGGCTTCGAACTCGCGCGCGGTGACTACACCTGGTTCGTCGACAGTGATGACTGGCTTGCCCAGGGCGCGCTGAGCGCGATCGCGCAGCGGCTCGCGGCGACCCGCCCCGATGTGCTGATGGTCGACTACGCGCGCGCCCACCTCGATGGCAGTACCAAACGCAACCGCAAGAGTCACCTGTTCACCGACGCGCCGGCTGCCCCCTTCCGCATCGAGGACTATCCCAAGCTGCTGGAGAACTACGGCGTGGCCTGGAACAAGCTGGTGCGCACCGACTTTCTGCGGCAGGCCCGGATTCCATTCCCGCCCGGCTGGTACGAGGACGTCCCCTTCACCTACCCCGTGCTGGCCAAGGCGAACTCCATCGCCGTGCTGGACCAGATCTGCGTCTACTACCGGCAGAGGCGCAGGGGCAGCATTCTGGGCACGTGCAGCGCTCGCCACATCGAGCTGTTCGACCAGTACGAGCTCGCCCTGTCCCGTCTCGAAGAGGGAACGGTCAAGGACTATCTGCGGCCCTTCGCGGTCGACCACGGCGTGCTGGTGCTCAACGCCAAGGGCCGGTTGCCGGGATCGGCCCGGCGGGTCTTCTTCCGCCGGCTGGCCGAGTTCAAGCTCCAGCACGGGGTGCGGACAACCCGTTGGAAGCAAAGGTTTCTGTTCGCGGGTGGCTGGCGCTGGTACCCACAAATCAAAAAAGTCGTCAAAGCACGCCCCCGCACCGGGGCTCTGCGGCGCAAGCTGCGGCGGTTGCCAGGTCTGCTCTACTACCGCTGGCAGCGCCGGCTCCCGCTGGAAAACCTTGCCGTGTATAGCAGTTACTGGGGCCGCGCCTACGAGTGCAACCCGGCCGCCATTCACGCCAAGGCGCAGGAGCTCGTGCCCGGGGTGAGGTCGGTCTGGGTGGTGCGGCCAGATCAGGTGGCCCGAATGCCCGCGGGCGTGGAGCACGTGGTCAGGGGCAGCTTCGCCTACTACCGGGTTATGGCCAGAGCAAAATGGTTCATCTACAACGACGGCCTGGAGGGCGAGATAGTCAAGCGCCCCGGCACCATCCATCTGCAGACCCACCATGGCACGCCGCTGAAGCACATGGGCGTGGACGAGCCGGGCATCAACGTGGAGAAGCTGCTGAAGCGTTGCGACCGTTGGGATTTCAACCTCTCGTCGAACAAGTACTCGACCGAGACCTGGGAGCGGGCCTACCCGTGCCGGTTCGAAACTCTCGAATATGGCGCGCCGCGAAACGACGTGCTTGTCAACGCTCCCACCTCCGGGCAGGGCATAGTTCTTTACGCGCCAACGTTCCGGCGCGGGCTGCGGCCGCCGGTCATCCACGGCGTCAACGTGGTCGTGAAGCACCACTACTTCGACGAGAAGATCCCGCAGCCGTCGATCACCGCGCTGATGCTCTCTGCGGACGTGCTCATCACCGACTATTCCTCGGTCATGTTCGACTTCGCGTTGCTGGACCGGCCGATCGTCATCTACGCCCCCGACTGGGAACACTATGTGCGGACCCGCGGTGTCTACTTCGATCTGCTGAAGGAACCGCCGGGTCTGGTCACCACGACCGAGGAGGAGCTGCAGCGCGGCTTCGACTCCGGTGAGGTGTGGGCCTACGACGAGCGCCGCCGGGCCTTCCGGGAGCGCTTCTGCCAGTTCGATGACGGCAAAGCCGCCGAACGCGTGGTACGCCGGATCTTCCTCGGGGAGAAGCCATGGTGAACGCGGTGATCCTCGCGGCCGGTCTGGGTACCAGGCTGGGCCGGCCCCACCCCAAACCGCTTACGCGTCTGGCTGACGGTCGCACCATCCTGCGCCGGCAGCTGGATCAGCTGACCGCGGCCTTTGGATCTGACTTGCGTACCACCGTAGTGGTCGGCTTCAAACTGGAGATGATCCTGGAGGCCGCCGGATCGGAGGCGTCCTTTGTGTATAACGAGATCTTCGATCAGACCAACACCTCCAAGAGCCTGTTGCGGGCACTGCGGCTGGCGCCTGAGGGCGGAGTGCTCTGGCTCAACGGGGACGTGGTGTTCACCCATGGACTGCTGGCGGCGTTGCGCCTCGACGGATCCTTTGTCGCCGTCAACACCGACCATGTCGGAGACGAGGAGGTCAAGTACACCGTCGACGGCGACGGCTTCATCAAGGACCTCTCCAAACAGGTTGAGCCCGGACTCGCTCGCGGGGAAGCCGTTGGAATCAACTATGTGTGTATGGCCGACCGGGCTGTTCTAGTCCAACATCTGGAGCAGTGCGCGGACGACGATTATTTCGAGCGCGGCATTGAAACAGCTATCGCCGAATCTGGGCTACGGTTTTCGGCCCTCGATATCTCACCGTTCGGTTGTGTCGAGGTGGACTTTCTGCCGGATCTCGCGCGAGCGAACCTTCTCACTGCGTAACACCCCGGCTACTCGTTCAACATGGCACGTTCACCCGATTGGCAGGTTTACGTATCACTGTTCAAGGTTGGACAGTGACTACGGTATCGCTCAAGGACGTCACCAAGGTTTTCCCCGACGGGACGGTCGCGGTCGACAACGTCAGCCTGGATGTGGCTGATGGTGAGTTCATGGTCTTGCTAGGACCTTCCGGGTGCGGGAAATCCACGGTGTTGCGCATGGTCGCCGGTCTTGAGGACCCGACCAACGGTGCGGTGATCCTTGATGGGAGGCTCGCCAACGAGTTGCCTCCACGCGATCGTGGCATCGCCATGGTCTTTCAAGACTTTGCGCTTTACCCCCATATGACGGTTGGTGAGAATATCGGGTTCCCGTTGCGGCTGTCGGGGGTGGAGCCGACGCCGCGCCAGGAGCGGGTGGCCGATGTGGCCAGCGCGCTTGGCATCGGCGATGTGCTCGGCCGTAGACCTAGTCAGCTTTCGGGTGGTCAGCGCCAGCGCGTCGCGATGGGCCGTGCCATCGTGCGCCGCCCCGGCCTGTTCCTCATGGACGAGCCTCTATCCAACTTGGACAGTGGGCTGCGCGCCGAGTTGCGTGCCGAGATCTCCGGGCTCGTCCGGGAGCTTGGCGTGTCGACCATCTACGTCACCCACGATCAGGCTGAGGCGCTCACCATGGCCGACCGGGTGGCCATCATGCGCAAGGGCGTGCTGCAGGACGTGGGGACGCCGACTCAGGTCTACGGAAAACCGGCGACCCTCTACGTGGCGGCGTTCCTGGGCAGCCCGCGGATGAACCTGCTCGAAGCATCGGTCTATGTCCACCTTGACCGCTACGTGCAGCTGAACCTGGGCGACCAGTCGCTGTACCTGCAATGGAACGACATCCGGGCGCGGGCTGTCTCCCACTTCCACGGCGAGCGCATCGTCATCGGCGTGCGCGCCGAGGCGCTGACCCCGGTCGGGCCGGACCACCCCGGCGATGTGCTGCACGGGCGCATTCGATACCTGGAGCACCACGGCCACGAGTCGCTGGCCTTCGTCGACATCGGCGCCAACGCGGTCGTGGTCGACGAGGTCGGCCGAGGCTCGACCGAGGACAATGCCGAGCCCAACCGGCTGCGCCGGTTCGGCAGCGTGGTCAACCGGCTCAAGGGGCGCACAGCCAACGCGGCCAACACCGCCGTGGCCGAGCGGCCTTCGCAGCAGCGCGAGAGCGTGCTTTCCGACCCGGGCCGCCACCACCGCCGCGCCGCCGAGCTGGCCGTGCGTCTTGCCCCCTACCCGCAGGTGGGGTCGGGTCATCCGCTGGCGGTCTCGGTACGCATGGACGCGCTGCACTTCTTCGATGACCGCGGCGATCGCATCGATGTGGGGTGGCGCTAGATATTACTGGCGAGTAACCTCTGGCCATGACACCACTTTTGGATGCCGTACCCTTCGCGCGCACGCTCGGTATCGCCTTCACCTCGGTGACACCCACTTCTGCCGTTGCCGTGCTCGCCGATGACCCGCGCCTGCACAACCATGTCGGCGGCCCGCACGCGGGCGCGCTCTTCAGCCTGGCCGAGACCGCGTCAGGCGCCATCGTCCTGGCCGCTTTCGGCGCTGTCCTCGACCGGTGTGTGCCGCTCGCGGTGCGGGCCGGTATCGGGTACCAGAAGCTCGCCCTGGGCACCGTGACCGCCCACGCCACCCTTGCCCGCCCGGCCGAGGAAGTCATCGCCGAGCTCGACGCGGGCACCCGCCCCGAGTTCGATGTCTTGATCAAACTGGAGAACGCTGAAGGCGTACAAACCGCCGAGATGACCGTCACGTGGACGCTGCGCCCAAATCGCTGACAACCCGGCCGGGGTGAGGTTGTATCCTCTACCGGTTGGCCTCGTAGCTCAGGGGATAGAGCGTCGGTTTCCTAAACCGTGCGTCGCAGGTTCGAATCCTGCCGGGGCCACCGCAAGCCGGGCTGGATCTTCATGATCCGGCCCGGCGTCCTTATGTCCGAGGATTTGTCAGATTCACGTTCATGGTTGATGATTGCCAACCAATGTCCTTGGCATCCGGAGCGGCGAGTTGACAACTTCCATGGCGACCGAACCCGTGTCCGTACCCCCGCCACACGCGCCCAGCCGGGCCTGGCGCCTGTCCGGGCTTCGTGAGACGTTGGCCCAGCTGTTCCCGCAGGGCGAGGCCCGCCGGCGCGGCAAGTGGGACATCCCGTTGGTGGTATTGGTTGTGCTGCTGGGCACCGCGATCAGTCTCGGCCGCACCACCGGGGCGGGACCCTTCCAGACCATCTGGGAGGAGGACGCTCGCGATCTGCTCACCGACGCCCTGAACAATCCGGCAATCTTCAACGTCTTCAAGCCTTATGTCGGATACTTCCAGGTGCTGCCACGGGTGATGGCGCAGGTGGCCACGTGGTTCCCGCTCTCTTGGGCGGCTGCGGTGATGTCCATCGAGGCTGCGCTCGTCTGCTCGCTGCTGGCGTTCGCGGTCTATGTGGCTAGTGGCACTCATTTCCGCCATCCACTGGCGCGGTTCCTGGTCTCGGCGCCGCTGCTGTTCTCCGCGACCGCGGAGAACTGGCTGGCGGAGATTTACAACCGCCCGGCCACAGTCCAATTCTTCCTTGTCTATGCGATTTTTTGGCTTCTTCTCTGGGTACCGGCCAGTCGCGCCGGACGCATCACCCAGGTCGCGATCGTGGCGGTTTCGGCGCTCAGCACGTTTCTGGTGGTGCCGCTGATACCACTGGCATTGGTGCGGCTGTGGGTGCGCCGTGACCGGGTCAGCCTGGTGCTGGCGGGCCTGCTAACTGCCGGCCTGGCGCTGCAGATGGCCGGTTTGCTGCTCGGCCTGACCGATCGAAGCTTCGCTTCGCCCCGGTACAACCCGTTGTGGGCGCTCGAGAACTACGCCATCTGGGCGGTGCCGCATTCCATGCTGGGCTGGAATCAGGCCTGGGCCTTGCCCACCTTCGCCCGGCTCGGTCTCGGCTGGGCGGCGGTTATCGTCCCTGTCCTGGTCGCGCTGCGCAAGGTGACCCAGCCGAAGTGGGTGCTCGCCATCGTCGCGGGCGCGCACAGCGTGGGACTCGCGTGTATCACCGTCATGGCTAACGGGATGGCTACCCAGCGGTATCTCCTTCCCGTGCAGATGCTCCTCTTCACCGCGTTGGTGGCGCTGCTGATCCCGAAGAGCGGCGTGACGTCGCTGGGGACGAAGGCGCCGCTGATTCTCCTTGCCTGTCTCGTGATGGTCCTCGGTGCGATCAACTACCGTCACTACGACACCTGGCGCAACAAGAGTCCACTTTGGACCCAAGAGGTGCGCAAAGCTTTCCTTTCTTGCGCGGCAACGGAGCGACGAGAGGTCATCATCAGGTCGGGGCCGGCGCCCTATTACTCGCTGGTCACCGTTCCCTGCCACCTGTTCCGCAATCGGCCCGGATGCGAGGCGCCCTTCTGTGTGGACCTCAGCCTGGACCCCGTTCCACCAGCTAAAAGGGCACACGACGAGGTCGCTGCCGGCTAGGGCCGGTGCTACAATCGGGCGCTCCCATGGATAGATAAGGACCTTCCGCGTGTCTGTTTCGATCGTCATCCCCTGTTATCGATCGTCGTCGACACTGACACCGCTCGTGTCTCGTATCAATCAGGTGATGACCGGCCTGGCCGTGCCCCACGAAGTGATCCTGGTCGTCGACGGCAGCCCCGACGACACGTGGGAGGTGGCGCGAAAGCTGGCCGCCGATGAGCCCGCCGTTCGCGCCGTGCAGCTCGCCCGCAACTACGGGCAGCACAACGCTTTGCTCGCGGGCATTCGGCTGGCGCGGTATCCGGTCACGATCACCATGGACGACGACCTGCAGCACCCGCCGGAGGAGATTCCCGTGTTGCTGCGGGCGCTTACCGACGATCTAGATCTTGTCTATGGTGTGCCTGCCAACGAAGAGCACGGTTTCGCCCGCAGTTTCGCCTCTCGGCTGGTGAAGGCCGGGCTGGCCGGCGCGACGGGCGCCCGCAACGCGAAGATGCTCAGCGCGCTGCGGGTCTTCCGCACCTTCCTGCGCGACGGTTTCGAGCAGATCCAAGGCCCGTATGTCTCGGTGGACGTGGCGTTGTCGTGGGGCACTGCTCGGGTCAGCTCGGCCCAGGTGCGCATGGACAAGCGCCGGGACGGCCGGTCTGGCTACACCTTCAAGTCGTTGGTGCGTCACGCCATCAACCTGGTGATCGGTTATTCGACCGCGCCGCTGCGGTTGGTGACGTATTTCGGCCTGCTCACCGGCGCCGTCGGCGTCGCGCTGGCGATCCGCGCGCTATGGCTTTACTTCGACGGCGCCACCACGGTCGCCGGCTTCACCACGCTGGTGACCATGGTCGCCATCTTCTGCGGCGCCCAGATGATCGGGATCGGGGTGCTCGGCGAATACCTGGGCCGGATCCACTTCCGGGGGATGGGCCGGCCTTCGTATGTGGTGCGCGACGACGTCCGCATGGTCACCGAGATCGATGACGCCACGGACGTCGAGCCGCTAGTGCGTCAGCGGGTCACCCGGTAGGACAGCACGCCGTTAATCACGCGCTCCAAGTCCTCGTCTGCGAGACCGGCGAACAGGGGCAGGCGGATGAGGCGGTCGGCCACATCGTCGGTCACCGGGCATCCATCCGCCGCCGTGCGTCCATATTGGACACCTGCTGGTGCGTTGTGCAGCGGCTGGTAGTGGAACGGCGCGTAGATGCCCAGCTCGGACAGGTGCTGCATCAGCTGCTGGCGGTTCTGCAGGTCGGGCAGCAGGAGGTAGTAGAGGTGGGCCGGGTGTTCGCACCAGTCCGGGACGTGCGGCCGCACGATCGACTGCGCGTCGGCCCAGTCGGCCAGCCGCTGGTCGTAGGCGGCCCAGACCGCGTGACGCCGCGCCTGAATGTCGTCGAACGCCTCCAGCTGAGCGGTCAGGAAGGCCGCCAACAGGTCTGAGGGCAGGAAGCTGGACCCGATGTCGATCCAGCGGTACTTGTCCACCATGCCCCGGAAGAACTGGGTGCGGTTGGTGCCCTTTTCCCGAATGATCTCGGCGCGCTCAAGGTGGGTGGGATCGTTGAACAGCAGCGCGCCGCCTTCGCCGCACTGAATGTTCTTCGTCTCGTGGAAGCTCTGCGTGGCCATGCCGCCGATCGAGCCCAGGGCGCGGCCACGATATTTGCCACCCAGCCCGTGGGCGTTGTCCTCGATCACGGCGAGGCCGTGCCGGGCCGCGATCGCCATGATGACGTCCATGTCGCAAGCCACGCCCGCGTAGTGGACCACCACAATGGCTTTGGTGCGCTCGGTGACGGCAGCCTCGATCAGGCGCTCATCGATGTTCAGGGTGTCGGGCCGGCAGTCGACGAAGACCGGGACAGCACCGCGCAGCGCGTAGGCATTCGCGGTGGAGCAGAACGTGAACGAGGGCAGGATCACCTCGTCGCCCGGACCGAGCTCGAGAAGGATTGCCGTCAGGTCAAGCGCATGGGTGCATGAGGTGGTCAACAACGCGGCGCTGGCCCCGACGATTTTGGTCAGCAGCGAGCTCGCCTGTGAGGTGAACGGCCCATCGCCAGAGAGCGGGCCTTGTTGCATGGCGCGCTGCATATATTCCGCCTCGGTACCGACTAAGAAAGTCCGGTTGAACGGGATCTTGGGCTGGGAGGCGGCAGACATGGTCAACAACTTACGAGGTCACCCTCTTTCCTGCAACTCATAGATTCGAAGGTCACCCTTGTTCCATCGCAGATCAGCGAACGTTCCCAGATCCGCTGACTCCTGGCCGAACCTGTGGTCCACCACGATCCAGCGAACGCCCTTGGCGCGCAGCCAAGCGACGTTCTCGGAGGTCGGCGTGTAAATCGCGGCATCGTTGCGGGCCAAGAGATCGACAGCGAAATTGACCCCGCCGTAGATGTGGTGCTCGGCCGCGATTGCGTTGGCTTTCGTCGTATAGCCCCAGCCCTCCACCAGCATCCTTCGCTCGGTGAAAGCGCTGAGCCAGAAGGAGAGCGGCAGACAATCCGCCGGAGGCGGCTGTGAGCAGTGGACATTCGTGGCGATGACATCGTCGGACCCGCTCGCCGCGCGCAACCACCGGGCCCCTTGAGCGGACTCAGGGGTGACGGTCTGATGGAACCAGCCGCCGCCATCCGGGTAGGTCCGGGCGTCCACGGGCAGGGAGGTGATGCCGCTGACCACAAACATCGTCACCACAAACGCTGATGCCAGACCGGCTATCCGCGTCGCGGGCAGGAGGCGGCGACCTAGCCACAGCAGTGCCACCGCACCGGCGGCGATCAAAGCGACGTCGGCAAAGCGCTCGTAGATCGAGACTATTTCGGGGAAACGGCCGACCTTCGACGCCAGCTCGTGGTGGCGCAAGACATACGTCAGGCCGAGGGCGGCAGCGATCGCCGCGCCCACCATCGCCGCCGTGTGACGAACAGAAATCCGGTGCTTCTCAAAAAGGAGGACGATTCCCATGGCCGACAGGATCGCGCCGAACGGGAATGCGGTGCGGGTAAAGAAGTTCTGGCTCAGCCCCGAGTGCCACATCAGGATCGTGGCCATCACGCCACCGATGAGGCCGCCGGTCAGGAACCACTCCACGGCACCCCAGGATCGGCGCTGATAGCGCACCAGGAAGGCGATGCCGATCAGCCTGACGAACATGTAGATCGCAAACCCGCCAAGGACGAACGCGGTGACCGCGGCCTGTTTCCACCCGCTGCGGGCCGACCCGGCCAGGTAGTAGTCGAGGAATGACAGCGGCTCGATGGCCAGGCCCTGGCCGGTGAACTGGTAGAGCACCGCCATCGCCAGCAGCTGCCCGCCCACCAGGATGGCGGCCGTGACCCAGGGTGCGGGGTCGAAACGCCGCCGCAGCAACTGAACCAGGCAAACCAGCCCAACGCCCGCAAGCGCTACTGGAATCACGGTCGCCTTGCCGCCGGGTGCGGCCAACGCGAACAGCGCGAGCAAGACCCAGGCGCCCTTGCCCATGCGGGTCGGGCCCTTGCCGAATCTGTCGGCGATCAGAGCGATCAGCGGGAAAGTCATGATGCCGCCGTAGATCAGCGACTGACTGACCCACACCTGAAACGCGGTCACGCCGCCCAGCGGCGACCCGGCCATGCTGGAGGTCGCGAACTCGCCGATCGCGAAGGTCAGCGCGGTCGCTACGGCACCCACCGCGGCCTTGCCAGAAGCCCGCCAGCCCGCGACGGCCAGCAGCACCACCGCGAGCACGCACAGGCTGGGCAGCGCCAGGCGGAACATCACCATGGGCGCGTCGACGCCGCTGATCATGCTGCCCATGGCCATGTTGGCGAAGGCGAACCAGTGGTACAGCAGCGGCTCACCGGACACCCAGGACGTCTGCATGGGGAAGTGCTGTTTCGCCTCGGCCACCAGGGCCAGGCCGAACATGCTGTCGTTGAAGTAGGCCTGCGGACCGTCCACCGGGACGGGCTGGTTGACGCGCAGATAGCTGAAAGCCAGGTAACCGACGAGGAACATGGCCACCCCGGCCACCGACCACGACCACCAGGCCGAGGCCGCCTCGGGCCACCGCGGTCGCCAATGCCTGCGCAGGCTTGGCACGGCAAGGAAAGGCACCACCACCAGAGCCGGCCACAACCACAGCAACCAGCGCAGGTCAAGCGCGGAGAAGACGGCGAACGCCGCGATCTCCAGGACCAGGCCGACCGCCGACCCCATCGCGAGGTCGTCGACGAGGCTATGCGGCACCGCCCGCAGCGCGCGGTAGAGCAGGGTTCCCGGAAGGACCACCGCCCAAAGCGCGTAGAGGCCGTAGCGCGCGATATCGGCCGGGGGAGTTTCCCGGGCGAGCAAAACTATGATCACGAAGGCCAGCACGGCCACGGCCGGAGACCAGCGCTTGATCGCTGCGGCTGCCCCGGAAGGTGAGCCTGGCGTGGGCGCGATCGGGGTATCGATCTCTGCAGCCAGGGCCGATGGCGCGTTCACCCGGAACTCCGGCTGGGATCTACGGGAAGGGCTGCCATGCCGTCAATCTGGACACAGTAGGGGCTGTCGCACCAGCGGCCCGTGTTCAGCAGATGGCAGGGAACAACCACCAGTGAGTACCACGGCTTCGGGCCGGACCGTAGGGTGACCTCACGGCGTTCCGAGTCGCGACATGACTGCACGCCGAGCTTCACTTGATCTGTCCAATAAGGACTGTCTGCGCGATAGGTGTCGGTCCACCGATAGTTGAACGCGCTCACCACCAGTACCAGCGCCGTGAACGCGGCCAGCGGTGCGTAAGCGCGGGTCAACGGCAGACGTGCCGACGGAAGCAACAGCGCCACTATCGCGCTGAACACCAGCATCTCCACCGGCAGCAGATAGCGCTGTGTCAGCCCGCCGTTGGCCATGATGGTCATACAGGCCAGCGCGACCGCGTGACCACCGGCGACGGCCGCGAGCAGCCAGGCCGGCCGGGTCAGCCGACGCCATGCCACCGCTATCGCCGCCGCGACGATCAGCCACGGCACAATGATCAGCAGGACTTGGGCGAGGCCCTCCGCATGGCGTTCGGCTCGGTAACCCAGCACGGATTGCGGCAACGCCCAGGTGACAAAGCTGGACAGGGCCCAGATCGGGTCGTATCGCGGAAGCGCGAAGGCCCGATTGGTCAGGCCCAGGGCGAGCCCGGCTACCTGCAGGGCCGCACCCGCGAGCAGGAAGCCGAGCAGCATCGCGCTGACCCGGTCGCGTCGCGCGTATAAACGTAAGAGCGCCAACGGGATGAACACCACGACGAGGAAGGTGCTGACCGCGGACAGGGCGACTACCACGAGCAGGGTGATGCGGCCGCTGCGGCTGTTGGGCACCCATAGCATGAGCCAGAAGACCGCGTACACCATGAAGAATTGAATGGTCGCGGGGCGGTTGTAGATCTCGGACAGGACGTTCTCGGCGGTCGGCGCGAACAGCATCGGCGCGGCCACCATGAGTCGTGCCAAGGGGTTGGCGAGCTGGGCACCGCTGGCGACATAGACCATCAAAGCCAGCAGGGCACAGACCAGGGCGGCCTGGATGGACATCACCGCGGCGGCCCAGGAGATCGGGAACTGCGCGGTTATCTGCGCCAGAATTCGTGGACCCACTTGGAAATAGCCAACGTAGGGCCGGATGAGGTTCTTGGTGCCGGGTCTGGCGAGCGCGTCGGTCAGCAGGTCTCGGGCGTCCTCCTCCCAGATGCTCTGGAAGGGGCCGGCGCCGGTGGTTCTGGCTAAGCTGATCGCTGTGCCAATCAGCACACAGAGTGCGGCCAGCATGACTAGCCGTGATGAGATTTTCTTCGAGGGGGCCTGCGCGAACAGCGGCTCAACAATGGCCCTTAGCCGCCCGGTGCGAATCATTTCCAGCGCGGACCGGGAGGGGGATCGGGATGCCTCGAGGGTTGATGTTGACAACTGGATCGCTGCCCCCTTTCGGCACTGTAACCACGCGCGGTCCGCGGTGATGGTACAGCATGAAGCGGCGCGCGCTTTGGCCTGGCTAGTGCGTTTAGGCTGGTCCGTGCGTTTGAGTAGGATCTCGCGGGCGGGGTTTTCAAAGCCGCGTCACCATCCGTAAGGTCAGCGCAGCTACATACAGTGATCCCCTCGAGTCGGAAGTGCGCATGGCAACATCTCAAGGCTTGATCAATCGGCCCACCCTGCCTGAAGCCGGGCCGATGCCTGCCGTGCGGCAACCCTGGCTGATGCGTTGGCTGCCAGCGATGGCGGTGGTCGCGGCGCTGCTGATCATGCTGCTCTACACCGATACCGCGGTGACGGACATCGCGCGATATGCGGCATACGTGGTTGGCTGCCTGACTCTGCCGGGCATGTTGATCTATCGCGCGCTCAGGGGAACCCCGCACACCTTCGCCGAGGACGCCGCCGTGGGAACCGCGGTCGGGCTGGTGCTGGAAATCCCGATGTTTGCCTTGGCCTCGATGACTGAGTTGTCATGGTTGCGCTGGGCGGGAGCGGCCGCGATAGTGGTGGCCTTCGTGGCTACCCCCGGGTTGCGGCGGCACCTTAGGCCGGGCGGATATCAGCGGGTACCAATACTGTGGTCCTGGGCGGTCGCTGCGGTCACGATCTATTTCCTTGGGTACCTCACCGCGGTTTTCCTGCAACCAAATCAGCCCCTCCCGCACGGCCGATCGCAGCTCTATCTCATCGATGAGCTTTACTTTCTGAGCCTGGTCGGCGAGGCGAAGCATCACTTTCCGCTCACCACGCCGGCGGTGGCCGGTGAATCGCTTCCCTATCACTGGTTTTCCTTTGCCCATATGGCAAACGCGAGCCTGATCAGCGGAGTGGACACGACGACCGTGATGTTCCGGCTGGCGCTGCCGGTCATCGCGGTGCTGTGTGTGGTTCTGCTCGCCGTCGTGGGCTGGCGTGTATCCGGCCGGGCCTGGGTGGGCGCGGTGGCGGCCGGGCTCACCTTTGCGGTGGGCCAGTTGACCATTGGCGTCAACGGCAACGTCCCGGGCGATGTGATGGTGTACTTCAGCTGGACGAGCCTCTCGGTGCTGTACGGCACCGCGATGACGCTGCCGCTGATCATGGCTGTTGCCGATCGGCTGGGGGGAAACGCCAAACAGCTGCCGCTGGGCAAGGCCGGCGCCTGGGTTTTGTTGGCAGGCTTTGCCTTGGCCAGCCCCGGGGCGAAGTCGACCATCGTGCCAGTGGTGCTCGGTGGCGTGGCCCTGGTGTTCTTGGTGCAACTGGTCAGACGGCGGCTGACCCGCACCACCTGGCTCGTTATCGCGGCCTTGGTGGGGGCGCAGCTGGTCGCGTTGGTGGCCATCTACCACTTCCAGGCCCAGAGCTTGCAGCTTGGCCCGATCGACATTCTTCGCAACTATCTTGTTTCCAGTACAGAACGCCCGTGGTGGAAACAGGCCGGGATCGCCGGCCTGATGGTGATCGGCTACCTGATCAGCATCCAGCTGCGCCTGATTGGCATTCCGATCCTGTTGGTGCTGCGCAAGTTTCGTCCCTGGACCGACGTGGAGTGGATGCTGCTCGGCGGGCTGGCCAGCGGGACAGCGGCCATTTTGCTGCTCTGGCACACCTCGTGGAGCCAGTACTTCTTCATGTGCACCGCCTTCCCGTTCGGCGCGATCCTTTCCGCCACCGGTCTGGTGGCGCTGGTGGAACAGCGCAGATTGAGCCAGCGCACCGTTATCGCCATTTCGGTGTACGCGGTTCTGGTCGCCATGGCGCTGGGATTCGGGCTGCCCAAGCTCTTTGCTCCTATCCACGTCAGCGAAACGGCATACAAGCAGATGCTGCCGGTGTTCCAAGCCGCCGTCGTGGTGTTCGCGGTGGCCGGGCTTACCGCCCTGGCCATCTGGCTGGCTTCGCGCCGCCACGGCTGGCTCAAGGGCGCCGCAGCCGTCGCGGCGCTCAGCGTCATCGCCACCGCGGGTTTGTCGCGGATGATGTGGGACGCGAGGAAGTACGCCAATGCCGGCACCACCTTTCACATCGAGGTCAGCCCCGAACGGGCCACGGCCGCGCGGTGGCTGCGCGACCACAGCGACCCTGACGATGTGGTGGCCACCAACGCACACCGGGTGACGCCCGAGGCGGTGCCCGGGTGGAGCCTTTCCTACTGGATGTCGGCCTTGACCGAGCGTCGGTTCCTGGTCGAAAGCTGGGGCTATACACCAACCGCCACCCGGATCGCCGGGGAAAGACACCAATATGGCCCACCGGGCGACTTCTGGGACCCGGATCTGCTCGCTCGCAATGACGCCGCCATCATGCAGACGACCGCGGAGGGCATCAGCTGGCTGCGCGAGCAGGATGTGAAGTGGGTCATGGTGGATCGGCGGTTCGGCACCGAGTCGGCCGTTCTGGCGCGCTATGCCACGCTGCAGTGGAGCAGCGCAGACATCATGATTTATGAGCTGAAAGGCTAGCGGCGCCGGTCGGCGGTCAGCTCTGTCCAGAGCACCTCTTCGCTGACGCCGTCGATTTCGGCTATATAGCGCCGTTCCGGCACTTCCACGAAGCCGAACCGGCGGTGCAGAGCCAAAACCGGCTTGTTGCGGGCCAGGGTGCGCCCGCCCATGCTGGTGACCTTCAACTCATCGAAGCCGTAAGCCACGGCCTCCTTCTCCAGCTCCATCCACGCGGGCAACAGCTCGCCGCGCTCCTGCAGGCCGTCGACGTCGAGGAAGAAGCCCCACTCGACGGTGCCGGCGATGGGGTCGTAGTCGTTGAAGGTGACCGCGCCGCACGCAATGGCGTCGCGCTCATAAATCATTACCAGCCGGGCGGGATCGGCGCTTACCGACTCCCACCACGCGCGGTGCACATCTTCGGGGATGTACTTGGTATAGATGGCCGTTCCGCGAACCTGGGGATGGTTGCGCCACTGCCGGATCGACTCGACATGTGCCTCGCCAGCCTCCACCAGAGCCATCGTCAGCCAACCCCTAAACTCGCTCGTTATCGTGCCCGACGGTACACTAGCCCCGCCTAGCAGGCTGACCTCAGCCGATGACACCCGTCGAACAGGATCTTGGTTTATGAGCAACGTCGATCGCCTTCGTAAGTCCTTCCGGACCGCCCTCGACCTGTCAAGTGACTACGACGTCGACTCGCTCGAATACCGTGGCATCGAAAAATGGGACTCGCTGGCGCACATGGCCCTCGTCGCCACCCTGGAGGACGAGTTCGGCGTCATGATCGACACGGACGAGGTCATCGACATGAGCTCGTTCACCAAGGCCTGCGAGATCCTGACCAAGCAGGGTGTTGACTTTGGCGAGTGAAGGACGCATCGCTTTCGTCACCGGCTCCTCGCGCGGCATAGGCCGCGCCATCGCGCAGCGGCTGGCCGCTGACGGCTACACCCTGGTATTGCACGGGCGCACCGAAGGCGCTGCCGACGACGTCGCCAAGCAGCTGACCACGCAGCACGGCACCGAGGTCCTCACCGTGCACGGCGACATCGCTGAGCCCGCCGACATCAAGGGCATGTTCCGCCAGATATTCGACCGGTGGCGGCGCCTGGATGCCCTGGTGATCAACGCTGGCGTGCACGAGGCCGGTCTGCTCGGCATGATGAGCGACGCTTCCGTGGCCAACCTGTTCGCCGTCAACGCGATCGGGGCCACCCACACCCTGCAGTCGGGGGTCAAGCTGTTGCGCCGCGGCACATCGCCAGCCATCGTCCTGCTCACCTCGGTGATGGGCACCCATGGTGCGGCCGGTCAGGCGGTCTATGGCGCTTCCAAAGCCGCCGTCGCCGGGCTGACCCGCGGCGCGGCCAAGGAGCTCGGCGCGGCCGGCATCCGTGTCAACGCGATCGCTCCCGGCTTCGTCGCCACCGACATGCTCGCCACCCTTGACGAGCAGGGTCGCCAAAAGCAGGTCGCCGCAACGGCTTTGGGCCGGCTGGGTGAGCCGGAGGAGATCGCCGATGTGGCCGCCTTCCTGCTCTCCGACGCGGCTCGTTTCGTCACCGGCCAGATCATTGGCGTAGACGGAGGATTGGTCGTCTGATGGCGCTCGTGCACCCGAGCGCTCGCCTCGTCGACGCGGGCTCAGGAGCGGTCCTGAGCGGCGATGCGCTGACCGCTGCCATCGCCATGAGGGTCGAAGCCTTGGCACAGCTCCAATCCGGCGTGGTCTTCGCGCGCTTTCCCAACGATGTCGAGTCGGTGTTGCGGTACCTGGCCGGGTGGCAGGCGCTGCGTCCGATGGCGCTCATCGATCCGGGCCTGCCCGCCGCCACCCTCGCCGATCTGGTCGAGCGCTTCGAGCCCGCGCTGGTAACCGGAGTCATCGGGTCGCCGCCGCCTGGCTATCGTGTCGTCGACGACGCCTTGCTTGGCCCGCTGTGGGAAAGAATCGCGCGGCCGGCGCATGAGCCGCATCCGGCGCTGGGCGTGCTGCTGGCCACCTCCGGCTCGACCGGCAACCCGAAGTTCGTCCGGCTTTCCCGGGAGGCGATCACCGCCAACGCGACAGCCATCGCCGAGGCGCTCCACATTGCGCCCGAGGAGCTGGCCCCCACCAACCTGTCGCTGTTCTACAGCTACGGGATGTCGGTGCTCAACAGCCACCTCACGGCCGGCGCCGGTGTTCTGGTGCAGTCACACAGCCTGTTGGAACGGCCGTTCTGGGAGGACCTGGCCCGGTACGAGGCCACCTCGCTGGCCGCTGTCCCGTACCAGTACGAGATGTTGCGCCGCTTGCGTTTCGACCCGGCCAAGTATCCGCGGCTGCGCACCCTCACCCAGGCCGGGGGCAGGCTGCGCACCGAGCTCGTCACCGACTTCCACGCCCGCATGCAGACCGTCGACGGGCGCATGTTCGTCATGTACGGCCAGACCGAAGCCGGCCCGCGAATGACCACCCTGCCCTCGGCCCGCCTGCCCGAGAAGCTGGGCTCGGTCGGTCCCGCCATCCCCGGTGGGCGGCTGTCGGTGAAGCTCGAGGACGGCAGCGAGACCAGCCAGCCCGGCATCACCGGCGAGGTCATCTATCGTGGCCCCAACGTGATGATGGGCTACGCCGAGCGCGCCGCCGATCTGAGCCTCGGCGACGAGCAGGGCGGCGCGCTGGTCACCGGCGACCTCGGCTGGCTCGACGAAGACGGCTATCTGTTCATCAGCGGCCGCCTCAAGCGTTTCGGCAAGGTGTTCGGCGTTCGGCTCAACCTTGACGACGTGGAAAAGCTGTTGCGCGACCGCGGGCCGGTGGCGGCGGTCAGCGGCGACGACAAGATCGTCATCTGGGCCGAGGACGCCGAAGACGACGTCCGGCGCGAGATGGCCAGCGAGCTTGCCGAAAAGCTCAACCTGCACTGGTCCGGCTTCGACGTCAGAAACATCGACAGTCTTCCCCTGCTCGCCAGTGGCAAGGTGGACTACCGCGCGCTGGAGAAGGCGATATGACAACGACCGTGGCCGACGGGGTGTTCACCCTTTCCCAGAGCGAAAAGCAGTCCCTGCTCCTGCCCGAGCTGGTGCGGCTCACCGAGCACCACCGCAACCATGGCGAGGCCTACGCGCGGATCCTTTCCGCGACCGGCCACGTTTCCGGGCGCGAATATCGGGAAGAGGCCGACCTGCCTTGGCTTCCGGTGCGGCTGTTCAAAACCCAAGTGCTCAAAAGCATTTCCGACGACGAGGTGTTCAAGGTGCTCACCTCGTCGGGCACCACCGGCGATGTGAGCCGCATCTTCCTGGACAAGGAGGCGGCCGCCGCGCAGACCCGGATGCTGTCCAAGACGATCCAGACGGTGCTGGGCAAGCAGCGCCTGCCGATGCTGGTGGTCGACACCACCGCGATCATCAAGGACCGCAAGTCTTTCAGCGCACGCGGCGCCGGCGTGCTGGGCATGATGAACTTCGGCCGCGATCATGTGTGGGCGCTGGACGCCGAGCAGCAGCCCGATCTGGAAGCGATCCGGGGTTTCCTGGCCAAACACGGCGACCAGCCGTTCCTGATCTTCGGCTTCACCTTCATGGTCTGGCTTTACCTCTATGAGCTGGCACGCGACCACAAGCTCGATCTGTCCAACGGCATCCTGGTGCATTCGGGTGGCTGGAAGAAACTCATCGACCGGTCGGTGGACAACGCCGAGTTCCGCCGGGCCTTCGCCGCTGACACCGGCCTGACCCGCATTCACAACTTCTACGGCATGGTCGAGCAGATCGGTGTGGTCTACCTCGAAGGCGCTGACGGCAATTCGCTGTACTGCCCCGACTTCGCCGATGTCATCATCCGCGACCCGCAGACCTGGGCCGAGCTGCCGCCTGGCCAGCCCGGTCTGGTGCAGGTGCTCAGCACGCTGCCGGAGTCCTACCCCGGGCACTCCTTGCTGACCGAAGACCTTGGCGTTGTTCACGGAGTGGACGACGGCCACTGGCCGGGCAAGCGATTCTCCATTCTGGGCAGGCTTCCCCGGGCCGAGGCCCGTGGTTGCAGCGACACCTTCAGCGCAGGAGCGGCCTGATGTTGACCCCGCGTTTTCCCGCAGCGGCGAACACCACCCCCGACGAGCTGTTGGCGTCGGTGACGACCGAGCCGACCGATGGAAGGCTGACGGTGGGGGATGATCGGGTCAGGGACTTCCTGATCGCGTTTTCCCGGCAGCTGCTGCGCCCGGAGATCGCCCGCCGCTTCCCCGAGCTGGGCTCGCTCGGCTTCTTCCTGCGTCGCGGGGAAATCGCCAAGTCGGTGGAGCGGCTTCACGACGGAAGCGCCGGAAGCCGTTTCGTGCCAAGGGGTCTGGTGCTGCACTTCCCACCGGCCAATGTGGACACCATCTTCGTCTACTCATGGGCGATGTCGGCGCTAGCCGGAAACAGCAACATCGTGCGCATCTCCAACCGCTCGGCGGGCGCCGCTGAGGTGGTCATCGAGACCCTCAACGCCACGCTGGCCGATGCCCATCCCGCCATCGCGCAGACCCAGCGGATGGTGACCTACGATCGCGACGACACCATCACCGCGAGCCTTTCCCTGGCTTGCGATCTGCGGGTGATCTGGGGTGGTGACCGGTCGGTCATCGACATCCGCCGCCACCCGCTGGCACCGCTCGCCCGCGACCTTGCCTTCCCCGACCGGTCTTCGTTCGCGGCGCTGTCGGTGCCGGCCTGGCAGGCCGCCGAGCCGACGGCCAAACGCCAAGCGGTGGAAGGGTTCGCCAACGACGTCTACTGGTTCGACCAGGCCGCGTGCTCTTCGCCGCGGGCCTTGTTCTGGGTGGGCGAGCCGGATGCCGCAACCGCGGCCCGGGAAGAGTTCATGGCGCTGTTGCCCGGGATAGTGGCAGGCCGGGGCTGGCAGGTCGACGCCGCGATGGCGGTGGAAAAGCACGTTGCCACCTACGGTCTGGCGGCCGAAGGCGTGGCGAGCCGGGTGCGCTTCTCCGGCAACGCGGTCGCCGAGGTAGACCTGGTGAGCCCCGAGGACATGCAGCGCCGCTGGCTGGGCGCGGGCACCATCTGCCACTCCACGGTCGGCTCGCTGGCCGATCTCGTGCCCTTGGTGCGGCGCAAGGATCAGACGCTGACCCAGTTCGGCTTCTCCGCGCAAGAGCTCGACACCTTCGTCGCGGAGGTGGCGGGCCGGGGCATCGACCGGATCGTGCCGTTCGGCTCGGCCCTGACCTTTGCCGGGGTGTGGGACGGTTACGACCTGCTGCGTGAGTTCACGCGGCAAACCACCATTTGGGTGTGAGCCCTTAGCTCGGGCGGCGTGCCCGCAACATCAACGACACTCCGCGCCGAGACTTGACCGGCAGGTAGCGCTCGAGCTTGACGATCGTCTCGAGACCGAAGTTGACCAGCGGGTGCACATCGGTGACGTCGCTGCCGCTGCTTTGCTTGCGGCGCATGGCCACCACCGGACGCAGCAGCACATTCCAGCTCCACAGGGTTTCCACCTGGAGCCCGGCACCGGATATCAACGCGTGCAGCGTCTCGCGGGTGTAGCGGCGGTAATGCCCGCTGGCCACATCATGGTCGGACCACAACGCCATGTCGCAGGGCACCGCGATCAGCGCAGTCCCACCCGGTTTGAGGACGCGGAAGATCTCGCCCGCGGCGAGGTAGTCCTCTTCGATGTGCTCCAGCACGTCGAAGGCCACCAGCAGGTCGAAGGCCTGCGAGTCCACCGGCAGCTTGCGCGCGTCGGCCTGAATCGCGTTCAGGCCGCGTGACTTGGCCACCTCCACGCCGGTGGGCAGGTACTCGGTGGCGAGCACGTCCCAGCCCATGCGCTGCAGGGTCAGCGAGTTGCCGCCGCCCGCCGCGCCCAGCTCGATCGCGCGGCCGGGCTTGCCTATCCGCTTCAGCTCGCGAGCGATGATGTGCCGCCGCTCCCTGTACCACCAGTGGGTGTCCTCGACCGAGGTGGTCAGCAAAATGTCAGATTCGTCCATCGCTGGTCCAATCTCTCGGGTCATCAGAACAGCTGATGCAGGTGCGGGCGATTCGAGCTGCGATGTTACACCAGCCTTTAGCTGCTTCCAGGACGGCTCAGATAGGGTGGCCCGGTGACTGAAAGCCGCGTTGCTCCGACCCAAAGCCGGCCCGTGAGCCTGGTGCTCGGCCTGCTCAGAGACCAGCGCGTGCGTTACCTGTTGGTCGGCGCCACCGCGACGGTGGTCTATTACGGGATCTTCGCCGGGCTGTGGCTGGTCAGCTCGGGCCACGTGCCCTACCTCGCGGTCGCCGTGATAGCCAACCTGTGCACCGCGGTGCTGACCTATCCGCTTTATCGCGTGGTGGTGTTCCGCACCGACGGGCCATGGTTCAGCAGCTTGGTGAAGTTCTACGTGGCGAGCCTGTGGGGCTTGCTTTTCGTATTCTTCGGGCTGCCGCTGCTGGTGGAGATCGCCAACGTTCCCGTGCTGGTGGCTCAGGCGGTCATGTTGCTGCTGATCCCGCTGATCAACTATCAGCTCAACAAGACGTGGGCGTTCTCCCGGAAAGCGTCTCAGTAAATCGATACGTGTACGTGGTTGGTGTGGTCGGGGCTGGGATTGTCGCCGCAGGTGGAGCCGGCCGTGTTGTAGTGACGCCAGCCCGCGCCGACGTGCCAGATGTTGCAGAACCAGACCACGTACATGACGCCTAGGGCGATCGCGTTCTTCACGAAGAAGGCGGCCAGATTGGCGCCATATTCCTTCTCCGCACCCTTGGCGGTGCCGTCGAAACCACCCGGCTCGGTGGCGAAGTCGCAGGCGCGGCCCTTGGGATGCTCCCACTTGTTGCCCGCTCTGAAGCAGGACACATAGTTGGTGAAGCCCGCCTTCTGCGCTTCCTTCATCGCCCACAGGGTGCGCGGGGTGATGCAGCCGTTGGTGGTCGGATCGTTGATGGAGCACCACTCGGGCGGCCAGCTGCCATCGGCAGCGCGCGGAGCGGGTGCGGCAGCGCGGGAGTTGGGGTCCAGCCAGCCCTTGGTGGCCCCCCCGCCGACCGAGGACAGGGCGTTTTCGGCGGCGGTCTTGCGTTTCGCCATTTCGGCGGTGGCTTCGGTCTGGCGGCGAATCTCCTCGTCGATCGCCTGCTTCGCTTCGTTGGCGCGGCGCTTGGCGTCGGCCAGCTGCGCCAGCCGCTCCTGGTCACGCTGAGCGATCTTGTCGAAGGCATTCGCGCGCCCGATGAACTGGTCGGGGCTGTTGGCGTTGAGCAGAGCGCTCAGGACGCCCATCCGGCCGGTCTTGTAGGCCTCTCCCGCCCATTTGCCCACGCTGACCCGCGCGCGGGCGATGTCGAGCTCGGCCACGGTGAGCTGTTCTTGCAGCTCCACCTGCCTGGTCTTGGAAGCGGTCAGGGCCGCCTCCGCGTCGAGCCAGCCGATCGCGGCGGCTTCCAGATTTGAGCGCAGCTTGTCGAGCGTGGGCGCGCCCTCATCGGGTGGAGTGGTGGGCAGCGGGGATGGCTCGGCCCAAGCCGGCCCAGCGAGGCCAATCAGCATCAGCAAAGCGGCAACTACAGCGGTCACAGCTGGCCGACGCCGGTAAGGGGTCACGAGCCTGGAGTTTGCCAGAAGTGAATAAGGTTTTCCAGACTTCGTAATGCGCCGGAGCATTGAAGTGTGCGTGTGACGACCAGTGATTGGCTGGTAACAAGGTTGCCTCTGGGGAATCAGAGTTCGACCGCGAATGACCGTCACCATCGTCTGTCTACAGTCGACAGACCTCGGCGGCGGCGGATCCGCGCCGGTAGCCTTGTCCAGGTGAAGGTCGTAGTGCCGTTGACGGTAAGGGATTTCGTCGCGGCCGACCTGCCCAGCTGTGCCTGGTCGGGGTCGCCGACCCACCTCAGGTCGGTCGCCGCGGCACTGGAGCGGGCCAGGGCGGGCGTGGTCGACTATCTGGTGGTCTGCCCGCCGGCGGGACTGCCGATTGCCAAGGGCGGCGTGGACTATGAAGCCAGCCCCGGTGCAGGTGTCATCTGGCAGGTGGCGGTGCATCCCGCGCTGCAGTCGTGCGGGATAGGGACGATCCTGATGCGCTCGCTTGAGGAGCGGATTGCCGCGAGGGGACTGAACCGCGCGGAGCTTCTAGTGGAGTTCGACAATCCGCGTGCAAAAGCGCTTTACGAGCGATTGGGGTATCAGGTCTTCGGCCAGCGAGCCGAATCGTGGGACCACGAGGGGCCCGAAGGCGAGATCGTGCGCTATGAGACCGTCTGCGACACGATGTTCAAGGAGCTTTGAAGGGCCAGCTTTTCCAGGCGCGCGGTCACCCCACCCGGACGTCTGCCCAGCTGTTTGGCGATCTCACGGATGGAGATGCCGGTGCGGTAGAGCTCGAGCAGCCGCTGCTCCTCCGCGTCGGACCACGATCTATAGGCGTTGGGGTGCTCACGCCGGCGCTCCGCGACCGAGTAGGCCCGATCGTCGAGCTGAATGCCCTGCCAGGCGGCGATGCTCGCCAGCTCGGGCTTGAGGATGCGGGCGATGACCGGCAGGTCTTCGCGGGCGATGATGCCGCTGAACTCATTGAGCTCCATCGCGTCGACGGGGCCGCTGCGCACCGAGATCTCGGTGCGCCCGTCGGCGAGGATGGAAGCGGTGATCTGGTAGGTGCGGCCACCGTCGGTGAACTCCCTTTCGAGCGACATGCGCGCCGACGGCGACGCTGGGGAGGGCTCGTCGTCAAGCCACTCAGTCTCATCCATGCGAGGACGGTAGCCTTCCCCTCCGACAAATTCTCAGATCCGGGAACCCGGTCAGCGGATCGCGACTCATCGAAGCATGACTACCAGACGTGAGGTTCTTAGCGCTGCCGCGTTGGCGTCGCTGGGCGGGCTGCTCGCGGCGTGCCAGGAGCCGCCGGCGCAATCGGTGCAGGGGGGCGACCGGCTCCTGGTCTCGCACCGCGATGGATTGGGCATCTTTTCCGCCGGTACCAAGAAATGGCTGGCAGAACCCAAAACGGCCGCGACCGGCGGAGCCAATCTGGCCTGCGTCGAAGACGGCTCGCTGGTGGTGCGCGACTGCGCCACCGCCCGGGTGAGCACCAAGGCGACGCTGCCGGGCCTGTGGACGCCGCGCGCCGCGAGTCACGATCAGGTGGCGCTGCTCGCCGGAAGCCATGCCGCCGCGGACATCTACCGGCCCGAGCCGCGGGTGAGCACCTCGCTGCTGGTGATGCGAGATGGCAAGGAGCGCAAGCGTTTTGAGCTCGACGGCAACCTGGAACCGGAGGCTTTCTCCAGCGACGGCGAGCGCCTCTATCTCTTGGACTACCTGCCGCCCAAGGCGCCGGACGTCTACCGGGTGCGGGTGCTGAACATCCTTACCGGTCAGGTCGATCCGCTCTCGACGCGCACCAAGACGGTGGTGCCGACCAGCGCCGAGGAGGTCATGCGAGGCCGGGGAAGGCACGCGGTTTACGACTCCCGGCAAGGGATCCTGTTCACCCTTTACACCCATCTCGGCGACCATCAGCACACCGGGGAGCTGCTCGGCGTGCGGCCGGGAGCGCCCAACGTGCACGCGTTCATCCACTCGCTTCATCTGCAGGACGGGTGGGCGTTCTGCATCGACCTGCCGGCCCCCTTCGGCACGGGTGCGGCGGAGGGCCACACGATCGCCATGTCCGAGTCCGGGTTCGAGCTCTACGCGATCTCCGCGGAGCACGGAACGGTGGCGGTGATCGACCCGAGCACGCTGGCCATCACGCAGACAAGGACCTTTAGCCCGGCGGCCGGGACGGCCTACGCGCTGGGCCTAGCGGAAGATCGTCTCCTGGTAGGCGCGGGCCGCCAGCTGAAGATCCTGCACGGGCGTGAGCGCGACCGGAAAGACGAGTGGGCACTCGACTTCGACCTGCGCGGCCTGGCGCTGGGCAGCCGGCTCTGGGCCGGCCGCGACGGCGGGGTCAGCGCGCTTGATCTCGAGAAGCGCCAGGAGATCGATCGGGCCGAAATCCCCGCGCTGACCGCCCTGCGCCAGGCCTTCGCCTAGCGAGCGATTTCGACCTTGGCCTCGCTCTCGGTGAGGCCCTTAAGGGTGACCGTAAAGTCACCGACCTCGACCTTTTGATCGTTCTGCACTGTGACCTCCTGCCCGGCCACCTTCAGCGTCGCGGTGGTGTCTGTCGCGCTGACCAGCGCCACCTCGACGCCGAGGACGCTTGCCTTGGCGCCGTCGACACCACGATCGAAGGTGATGGTGCAGGCCGACGTGCTGCTGCAGCTAGTTGACGCTCCCTCGCTACTACATCCGGCCGCTGACGCGAACAGACCCGCGGACAATGCCAGTGTGGCGATCACTCGTGCAACCATGAGGTGATCCTATCGAGAGGGCGCTAAATGATTGAGCGGGTCGTTTCGGTGCTGCGCGAGGTTGGCGACGAGCTGGTGCTGCCGAGGTTTCGCAATCTGACCGAGGGCGAGGTGCTGGAGAAGAGCCCGGGCGACATCGTGACCATTGTGGACAGGCAGGCCGAGCGGGAGCTGGAGACCAGGCTGACGGCGTTGCTGCACGGCTCGCTGGCGGTGGGGGAGGAAGCGGTCGCCGCCGACCACCGCGTGCTTGAGCGGATTGGCGACCCCGGCCCGGTCTGGCTGATCGACCCGATCGACGGCACCGGCAACTTTGCTGCCGGAAAAGAGCCATTTGCCCTGATGGTTGCACTTTTGCGGGGCGGGAACCCAGTCCTCGCGGTGATTTACGAACCCGTTCCCGGCACGGTCACCACAGCCGAATTGGGTTCTGGGTCCTATATAGACGGTGTGCGGACCACGATGGATCAGACTCCGGTCAGCAAACCGGGCGATATGTCGGGCGCGCTGGCCACCACGTATCTGCCGGAATCACTCAAGGAACAGGTGATTTCGCGGGCATCTCTGCTGGGCAGGGCCATGCCGCCGCAATACTGCGCCGGGCGCGAGTACCCGAATTTGATTCGTGGCGAACAGCATTTCACCCTTTTCTGGCGAAGCCTGCCCTGGGACCACGCGCCCGGAGCGCTCATCACGCGCGAAGCCGGCGGTGTGGTTCGTCATTTCGACGGCACCGACTATGACCCGGCGCAGCCCCGCCTAGGCCTTCTGGCCTGCCGAGATGAGGAAGTTTTTCACCTTGCGAAGCACACGCTGCTGGAGTGATATTGAAGCTTCATGTAATGTGACCGACCGTGACCCCCACGGTGCCCCCTCATCGCCGCCGAAGGTCCAGACCCGCGACGGCCATCCTCACGGCGCTGCTGGTGCTGCTGGGCTTCGCCTCCCCTGCCTGGGCTGAGCCGAATCCGACCGCGCCGCCGAACGAGGGCAGCACCCCAACGCTCGACACCCTGCGCACCAACCTCGAGTCGGCCGCCATCGGCTGGCTCGACGCCGAAGCCGCGCTGAGCGGGTCCAAAGCCAAGCAGGCCGAGCTGCAGAACATCCTGACCCTCGCCGAGCTGGACATCGCCCGGGCCCGGGTGGGAGTGGGGCGTTATGCCGGGGAGGCCTACAAGACGGGCCGGTTCGGTGTCCTGAGCGCGTTGCTCAATGCCAACAACCCCGACCAATTCCTCGGGCGCGCGCAGGCCATGGAAAAAGTCACGCAGCGTGATCAGACGATCCTGTCTCAGTTGGCGGACGCGAAGCGCCGCGCGGCCGAGGCGAAGAAGGCGATCGACGACGAGATTCAGAATCAGGCCAACGCCCTGGCCGAAATGGCCAAGCGCAAGACCGCGGCCGAGCGCGCCCTCTCCGCCGTCGGCGGTGGCGCGACCCGCGGCTGGCTCGACCCGAATTCGCGCGCCGCAGCCCCCGCTCCGCGCAACGCCAACGGAAGCTGGCCGTCGGAGACGTGTTCCATCAACGACCCCACCACGAGTGGCTGCATCACGCCGCGCACGCTGTGGGCGATGAAGGAAGCGCAGAAGGCGGGCTTCACCCGCTACGTCTCGTGCTATCGGCCGGGCGACAAGTGGGAGCATCCCAAGGGCCGAGCCTGCGACTTCTCCGCCAACAAGAGTGGCTTCATCAACGCGAGCGCCAGCGGCGACGACAAGACCTACGGCAACAACCTTGCGTACTTCTTCGTCAAGAACGCGATCGCGCTCGGCGTCATGTACGTCGTCTGGTACTGCGATATCTGGCATGTGGGTTCAGGCTGGAGCAAATACAACTCCGCCGGGTCAAATTGCGGCGACTCGCCGGCCGGTGATCACACCAACCACGTTCACGTGTCCATCTACTAGTGCCGCTCGCCATTACTTGCGCCGCCGGTGTGGGGGAAACCCACATAGCCGCTTGTGACACCGCTCTCTAGCGTAGGCCCGACCACGAAACGACATGCGGGCGAAACATTGGAGATGCAGCAGTGCGAAAGCGACTCATCATTCTCGCCGCGGCGCTCTTCGCTGCGGGTTGTAGCAGTCCTCAGGAGGCCGCGGCACCTCAGGCTGGGGCACCGGTCAAGGTAGGCCTGGTCTACTCGCAGTCAGGCGCGCTAGCTAGTTACGGCAAGCAGTACATAGAGGGTTTCAAAGCCGGTCTGGCCAAGGCCACCGGCGGCACGAACAAGGTGAACGGCCGCGCGATCGAGGTGACCGAGGCCGACGACGCCGGTGACCCGGCCAAGGCGGTGTCGGCGGCCAAGGATCTGATCGGCAAGGGTGCGAAGATCATCGCCGGGTCGACCTCTTCCGGGGTGGCCCTGCAGGTGGCGCCGATCGCGGCCCAGAACAAGGTGCTGTTCATCTCCGGCCCGGCCGCCACCGATGCGCTGACCGGCGTCAACCGGTACACGTTCCGGTCCGGGCGGCAGTCGTACCAGGACGTGATGGCGGCCAAGTCGTTCATCTCCGCCCCGGCCGGCAAGAATGTCCTCGTCTTCGCCCAGGAAGGGGCTTTCGGTACCTCGAACGTCGCCGCGGTCACCGCCGTGATCGGTGGAGCCGGCGCCAAGGTGACGAGCATTCTGGTCCCCGCCGACGCCAAGGACTTCACGCCGTTCGCGAGCCAGATCAAGACCGCGAAGCCGGACCTGGTCTTCGTGGCCTGGGCGGGAACCACCGCCGCGGCCATGTGGAACGCGCTCGACCAGCAGGCCGTGCTCGCCACCACGACGGTGGTCACCGGCCTGGACCAGAAGGCCTCCCACGCCACCTTCGGCGCGGCGGGCGAGAAGGTGTCGTTCCTGTCGCACTACTTCGATGGCGCGACCGACAACGACTTCGCCAAGTCCGCTGCCGCCAACGTGAGCGGTGGCCTGGACATCTTCTCCCCGGACGGCTTCAACGCGGCCCAGATGATCGTTCGCGCGATCGGCGAGGGTGGCGACGACGTCGAGAAGATGATTACCGCGCTGGAGGGCTGGAGCTTCGACGGGGTCAAGGGCAAGAACACGGTCCGCAAGGACGACCACGCCCTGCTGCAGCCGATGTTCCAGGTCAAGCTGGTCGCGGGCAAGCCGCAGCTGATCAAGGCGCTGAACCCGGACGAGGTTTCGCCGCCCGCAGTAGCAATGAAGGGCTGACCCGAAGCGATGTCAGTACTCACCACCGAGGGACTCACCTGGAAGATCGGTGAGGTGTCCATTGTGGACAACGTGTCGATCGAGCTGAACCAGGGCGAGTTCCTCGGGGTGATCGGGCCGAACGGCGCGGGTAAGACCTCCCTTTTCAATCTCATCTCCGGGCTGCGCCCGGTCACCGCCGGCCGGGTAAGCCTGCGGGGCGAGGACATCACCGGCCTTGCCCCGCACCAACGGGCCCGCCGCGGGCTCGGGCGCACCTTTCAAGCCTCCTCGGTCTTCGGCGCGCTGACCGTGGCCGAGAACGTCAGGCTCGCGGTGCAGGCCCGGATGGGCGGCTCGATGGCCCTGTGGCGGCGCGCCAGCGCCAACCGGGCGGTCATCGAGAAAGCCGATTCGTGCCTTACCGCAGTGGGTCTGGCCCATCGGGCCGAGGCGCTGGCCGCCACGCTGGCCCACGGCGAGAAGCGCAAGCTGGAAATCGCTCTGCTGCTGGCCGCGGACCCGGCCGTGCTCCTGCTCGACGAACCCATGGCGGGCGTGTCGGCCGAGGACGTACCGGAACTGGTCGAGGTCATCAAAGGCCTGACCGGAAGCGTTCTCATGGTGGAACACCACATGGACGTCATCCTTGAAGTGGCGGACCGGATAGCCGTGATGCACCACGGCGCGCTGCTCGCCTGCGACACCCCAGCCGCGGTGATGGCCAATGCCGTAGTGCAAGAGGCCTACCTGGGGGAGGAGCTGTGATTCTCAGCCTCAAGGACGTCTCCGTCCGGCTCAGCGGCCTGCACATCCTGCAGGGCATCTCTTTCGATGTGGCGGCCAGTGGGATCACCGTGCTGCTGGGCCGCAACGGCGTCGGGAAGACCACCACGCTGCGGGCGATTCTCGGGCTGGCGCCGGCCACCGGTTCGCTGACCTTTGAGGGCCAATCCATCGCCGGCCAGCGCACCCATCGTCTTGTCCAAAGTGGACTCGGTTACGTCCCCGAGGACCGCTGTGTCTTCGCCGGCTTGACCGTCGCCGAAAACCTCCGCCTGGCCGCGTTGCGCGAACCCAACTACGACCTCGTCTTCGAGCTGTTCCCCGTGCTCAAGCAGCGCCTCTCGCAGACCGCGGGTTCGCTGTCGGGCGGCCAGCAGCAGATGCTCTCGCTGGGCCGGGTGCTGCTCAACTCGCACAAGCTCCTGCTCGTCGACGAGCCCACCAAAGGCCTGGCGCCCAAGGTGGTCACCGAGGTGGCCGTGGCCCTGGAGCTGGTTTCGCAACGGGTGCCGGTGCTGCTGGTCGAGCAGAACCTCGCCGTGGTCAGACGCCTCGCGGCCGACGCCGTGGTGCTCGCGTCGGGCCGGGTCGCCTGGACCGGATCCGCGACCACACTGCTCGGCGATGCCTCGCTGACGAAGTCTTTGCTGGGGGTCGGTCACTGATGTCCACCATCGTCCTGCTGGCGATCACCGGGCTCGGTCTCGCCGCGCTCTACTTCCTTGTCGCGTCTGGGCTTTCGCTCGTTTTCGGGCTGGCCGACGTGCTGAACTTCGCCCACGGGCTCTTCCTGTCCATCGGCGCCTACGGGACGTGGTGGGCCTACCCGCATGTCGGGTTCGTGGCCGCTGTGGCTTTCGGGGTGGTGGTCGGCGCGCTCGCCGCGGTGCTTGTCGAGCTGGTCCTCATCCGGCCCCTGTACAAGCGCACCATCGAACAGGTGCTGGTGACCGTCGGGCTCTCCCTGGCCGGAGTGGCATTGCTACAGGCCACTTTCGGGGCCGACGCGCGTCCCTTCCCGCGTCCACAGTGGACACAGCACGTGCTGTCGATCGGTGGTGCGCTGGTGCCGGTGGACCGGATCCTGCTCATCGTGGCCGCGCTGGGCGTGCTTGGGGCGCTGCTGGGTTTCTTGCGCTGGACCAGGTACGGGCTGATCGTGCGGGCCGGGGTGGAAAACCGGGAGATGGTCACCGCGCTCGGCATCGATGTGCGCAAAGCTTTCACGCTCGTGTTCGCCATCGGCGGTGCCGCGGCCGCTCTGGCCGGCGCGCTCGGCGGCGTCTACCTGGGCAGTATCTCGCCCACCACGGGCGCTTCCCTGCTCATCTTCGCCTTCATCGTGGTCGTCATCGGCGGCATGGGCTCGGTGATCGGCTCGGCCGTGGCCGCGGTCGCGGTCGGCCTGCTCCAGCAGTTCGTCAACTACTACAGCACCGGCATGGGCGACATCTGCGTGGTCGCCCTGCTCGCCGTCGTCCTGCTGGTGCGTCCCGGCGGGCTGACCCGGAGGACCGCATGAACGCCTTGACACGCTGGTGGCCGGTCGGTGCCTTCCTCCTGCTGATCGCGATCCCCTATAACGCGCTGACCAACGCGCCCGGGACGTTGCAGCTGCTGGCTCTCTGCCTCGTCTTCGGTGGCCTCGCCGCCGGCTACGACCTCCTATTTGGACGGACAGGCCTGCTCTCCTTCGGCCACGCCCTCTATTTCGCCATCGGCGTCTACGTCACCGCGATTCTGGTCACCGAAGTCGGCCTCCCGCTGGCCATGCTCTTCGCCCTGCTGGCCGGCACCACCGTGGCGGCCGCACTGGGTGCGATTGCGCTACGGGTTAAGGGAATCGCCTTCTCCATGGTGACCCTGGCCTTCGCCCAGGTTGGTGCCATCCTGGTGGCCCGCAATCCCGGTGGCCTCACCGGCGGCGAGGAGGGCCTGCCCCTTTCCTCCGGCCTACCCTCATTCCTGATCGGTGTCGCCAACACCGTCAACCTCTATTGGCTGGCCGTCGCCTACCTCACGCTCGTAGTCGTTGTCCTGCACCGGGTCGCCCAATCCCCCACCGGCCGCGTCTTCGCCGGCATCCGCGACGACGCCCTGCGCGTAGACGTCCTAGGCCTCAACCCCTACCGCTACAAGCTCGTCGCCTTCACCCTCGCCGGCGCGTTAGCCGCATTAGGCGGCGCCGTATACGTTCTAGTCGTCGGCGGCGCCTCCACCCACGTCGCCTCCTCCGACCTGACCCTCACCCTGCTCATCATGGTGGTCCTAGGCGGCCCCGGCACCCGCTTCGGCCCGGTCATCGGCGGCATCCTCTTCACCTTCCTAGACCACCGCCTATCCCAACTAGGCGTCACCTTCGACCTCCCCGGCCCCCTCGCCGAGCCCCTATTCATCCTCGGCACCCTATTCATCCTCGCCGTCTACTTCTTCCCCGGCGGCCTAGCCACCCTCGGCCGCCGAGTCACCTCCCGACGCACCGCCCTCTCCCGCTCCGCCCCCTAACCTCCCGCGCCAGCATGCCGCTTTCCTGTGCACAGGCCCGTCCCCCGCTGCCCCTAACCTCTCGCGCCATCACGCTTTCCTGTGCACGGCGCTGTCCTGCGCTGTCCCATGGCCTTCCGCGCCAGCGTGCCGCTTTCCTGTGCACCGACCTGTCCTGCGCTGTCCCATAGCCTTCCGCGCCAGCGTTCTGCTTCCCTGTCCCGTTCCGCCATAGCCTTTCTTTGCGCCGCTACGTTGTGGTCCTTCACCGCACCTCCCGGGCGGCGACGCTGCGCCCGTGCTTGGCCGCGCCCGGCGGCTGCGCCGCCGACTCCCAGGCGCTAGATCGTCTCCAAGCTCTCCCGGGCACGACTGCTCTTCGCGTGTATGTCCATCTCTGCAACACCAGCCTGATGCAGAGATGGACATACACGCCGACGCCATGCCGTCGCGGCAGCGAGCCGATCGCTTACTCAACAATTTCTCTTGACATAGGAGCGATGCAAGCCCTGTGCTCTCACCTCGTGACGCCGCACTCTGGAACAAAAATGGCTACGCCACAAGGCATTCCGTCAACTGGAGCTGCCGCGACCTCGCATTTCATCGCTTAGATCCATTG
>NZ_BONY01000097.1 GCF_016862955.1 Rhizocola hellebori
ACCTGCGCTTCGCCAACACGATGCTGGAACCGGTCTGGAATCGGCATTACGTGGAGTGCGTCGAAATCACCATGGCGGAAGACTTCGGCGTCGAAGACCGCGGCCATTTCTACGATCCGGTGGGCGCGCTGCGCGACGTCGTCGTCAACCATCTGATGCAGCTCGTCGCCGCCGGGGCGATGGAACCGCCGGCCGGCCGCGACCCCGACACCCTGAAGAACGCGCAAGTCGCGCTCTGGCAGGCGATGCTGACCGCCGAGCCGGCCAACTACGTGCGCGGCCAATACGAGGGCTATCGGGACATCGACGGTGTGGCAAAGGATTCCACCACCGAGACCTATGTCGCGCTGCGCCTGGAAATCGACAACTGGCGCTGGTCGGGGGTGCCGTTCTACCTCCGCACCGGCAAGCGGCTGCCGGTGACGCAGACCGAATTCCGGCTCGTCTTCAAACGCCCGCCCCGGCTGGGTCTAGCCCTGCCCGGCCGGCGAGCGCCCGAGGAGAACCAGCTCGTCGTCAAGCTCGACCCGGCCACCGGAATCCGGCTCAAGCTCGATGCGCATCGCGCTGATGCCGAAGGGCCGCAAGAGGTGGAACTCGACATGGAATTCGCTCAGCAGGGCGGTGAAGGAGCAACGCCTTATGAGGTACTGCTTCACGCCGCGCTGGTCGGCAACGCCACCAGGTTCACCCGGCAGGACGGGGTCGAGGAGACCTGGCGGATCCTGCAGCCGCTGCTCGACTCCCCGCCGCCGGTGCAGGCCTACCAACCCGGGTCGTGGGGGCCGAGCGCGGCCGACAAACTGCTGGCGGGCCGCGGCCGCTGGTACGGACCTTGGATCGTGTCATGACCGCGATCGCCGATCCCAAGGAAGTGGCGGTGCTGAGCGGCGCTCGCCGGTCCCCGTTCCCGCCCATCGCCGACTATGCCTTCATATCCAACTGCCACACCGGTGCGCTCATCGCTTCGGACGGTTCGATCGACTGGTTGTGCGTGCCCAACTTCGACTCGCCCAGCGTCTTCGGCAGCCTGCTGGATCGGGAGGCGGGCAGCTTCCGCTTCGGGCCCTACGGAATCGACCATCCCACGGCGCGGGCTTATGTGCCCGGTACCAATGTGATGCAAACAACCTGGCGCACTCCATCGGGCTGGGTGGTGGTGCGCGACGCGCTGACCATGGGACATCACGGCACTGAGGATCTGGTCACCCCACACACCCGGCCACCATCCGATGTGGACGCTGACCACATGCTGGTGCGTACGGTGCGGTGCATGGAGGGCAGGGTGGAGGTGGAACTCATCTGCGAGCCCGCCTTCGACTACGGCCGCACTCCGGCGCAATGGGAGCTGCTCGACGGCGATCGGCACACCGCCGACGCGACCGGCGCCGATCAGCGCATCCGCCTGCGCTCCGATCTGGCCATGGGCATCGAGGGCAACCGGATCCGGGGCAGGCAGGTGCTGACGGCAGGCGACACCGCCTACTGCGCGCTGTCGTGGACCAAGGAGCTGCCCCCGCCGGCGGACGCCGCCGACGCCTTCGGCCGCATCGCCACCACCGAAGCCTTTTGGCGGGACTGGCTCGCCGGCGCGCGGATCCCCGACCATCGCTGGCGCGATCCGCTTCAGCGCTCGGCGCTGGTGGTCAAGGGCCTGACCTACATGCCCACCGGCGCGACGGTCGCCGCGCTGACCACCTCGCTGCCGGAAACCCCGCACGGCGAACGCAACTGGGACTACCGCTACACCTGGATGCGCGACAGCACCTTCACCCTGCAGGCGCTGCACTGGCTCAACCTGGACTGGGAGGCCGACGAGTTCATGCAGTTCCTCGCCGACCTGGAGCCCGACACCGACGGCTCGCTGCAAATCATGTACGGCATCAACGGCCGCCGGGATCTCACCGAGACCATCCGCGAGGACCTTTCCGGCTATGACGGGGCCAAGCCGGTCCGGATCGGCAACGGGGCCTTCGACCAACGGCAGAACGATGTCTACGGCGCGGTGCTTGACTCGATCCTGTTGCACACCAGGCGTAGTCAGCGCCTGCCGCGCCGGGTCTGGCCGATCGTCATCTCCCAGGCGGAGGGAGCGGCAAAGGTGTGGCAGAACCCCGATCAGGGGATCTGGGAGGCCAGGGGCGCACCGCAGCACTATGTCTCGTCCAAGCTGATGTGCTGGATAGCCATGGACCGCGCCGCGAAACTCGCCCACATGCGGGGAGACCCGGAGCTGGCCGCCAAGTGGCACGGCGTGGCCACCGAGATTCACGCGGACATCCTGGCCAACGGGGTGAGCCAGCGAGGGGTGCTGCGCCAGCACTACGGAACCGATGCGCTGGACGCCTCGACCCTGCTCGCGGTTCTCTTCGGGTTCCTGCCGCACCACGACGAACGGCTGCGCAACACGGTCAACGCCATCGCCGAAGAGCTCACCGAGGACGGTTTCGTGCTGCGCTACCGCACCGACGAAACCGATGACGGGATGTCGGGAAAGGAGGGCACATTCCTCATCTGCTCCTTCTGGCTCGTCAACGCACTCGCCGTGGTGGGCGAGATTCCCCGGGCCCGGGACATGATGGAACGCTTGCTGCGGATAGCTTCCCCGCTCGGGCTCTATGCCGAGGAGTACGAGGTGCAGACCGGCCGCCATCTTGGCAACGTGCCGCAGGCGTTTTCGCATCTGGCTCTGATCCAGGCCGCCGCCCGCATCATCCTGGCCGAAAGGCTGGAAGAACTTTCATAAAACGAGCGCCTATCACCCGGTCGGGGAGTCCGCCGATCGGGTGTGAAGGCGTGAATGAGGCGCGTTTCATCGACGATCGCCATGCTTGACATAGCAGACGATCCCGTGAATCGCGGACGTTCATTGTGTCTCTTTCACAACACACCACCACGAAATCGCCGGTTCTAGCATCGAGCCGCTCGATTATTTCTATTCATGGAGGTGTGCCCGTGAAACGGACACTCGCGGCTGCGCTGGCTGGGAGCACCATGCTCTTTGCGGCAGCTCCAGCCCATGCCGTTGACGGCAACTTACCCGGCGGCACCAGCATCTCGGTCGCCATCGCCACGCCGGCCAACGGCGCTGTCTTTCCACCGGGGCCGGTCACCGTCACCGGAACCGCCTCGGTCGGCGTTGGCGTGCCGGTGGCCAACACGTCGCTCGTCTATGTGATCGACGTGTCCGGCAGCACCGAGAGCTTCGGCGCGCCAAGCTGCGGCACCATCCTGCAATGCGAAATCGCGGCCGCTCTCGCGCTGAACAACGAGGCGCAGGACGGCTCGGTCGGCGAGGTCGGCGCGGTCGTCTTCGGATCGGTGGCGGCGACCGCCGATGTTCAGCCCGCCGGTGGCGACCAGCTCATCACCGGACCGGCCACCAACAACAACGGCAATGGCACCAGGGATATCGAGGAGGTCATCGCCTCGGCCAGCACCGGCGCCGTGGGCCAGTTCACCGCAAAGGGCGTCGACCAGAGCACCAACTTCGAAGACGCTCTGGCCAAGGCGAGGACGGTGACCGACGCGGCCACCAAGGCGCGCAAGATTGTCGTGTTCCTCTCCGACGGTTTCGCCACCGCCGGCGGAAGCATCAACGGCCCGCTGACAGGCATCCCGGCCAACGTCGACATCTACACCTTCGCGGTCGGCGACGGCGCCGACTGCAACAACACCGGGGCGGGCCAGGGCAGCCTGGAGCAGATCACCGCGGCGACCGTGCCGGGTGGACACTGCGTCCAGGTCACCGACGTCGGGTCGCTGCCCGACATTCTGCCCAACGTCATCGGCTCCAGCCTCAACACGCTCACCATGCAGGTCGATGGCGGCGCGTTCAACCCGATCAGCAACACCGGCATCACCCCGGACCTGCCCCAGGCCGGTCCGGCGAGCGTCACCTACAGCACCGCCACCGCGGCGCTGGGCGCGGGCACCCACACGATCTGCGTGCGCGCCAACGGAACCGACGGCGGCGGCGCGGGCTTCGTGACCGACTGCCACAACATCATCATCAACGCCCCACCGGTGGTCAGCCCGATCGGGCCGTTCGCCGGCCAGGAGGGAACCCTGGTCTCGATTGGCGGGACGGTCACCGATCCCGACGGCCCGAGCCTGGTCACCACCTGGAGCATCGCCGCACAGTCCGGAGTGGACGCCGGTGCCACCTGCGTCATCACCAACCCGGCGGCGCTGAGCACCACGGTCAAATGCACTGACGATGGCGTATACAAGCTGACGCTTACCGCCAACGACAGTGTGAACACACCGGTTTCAGCGGTCACCACGCTGACACTGTCCAATGTGGCCCCCGCGGCCACCATCTCCGCTCCGGCGGCCAACACGTTGGTGCTAAGGAATAGCAACGTTGTGTTCACCGCGCCATTCACCGATTTGGGTACCAACGACAGCCACACCTGTTCGGTCAACTTCGATGATGGCAGTCCGGTGGCGCCCGGCTCGGTCAGCGAAACGCCAGGCACCGGAACGTGCACCGCGAACCACGCCTTCACCGCCGTGGGTCCGCATAACGTTCTGGTGACCGTCACCGACGACGACGGGCATTCGGGGACAGCGATCGTCCGGGTGGTCGTCTACCGCACAGCGGGCGCGTTCGCGATCCAGGCCACCGGTCTGGTGACCATTCCGCGTACGCCGAACGTGACGTGCCTGCCCAACGCCGCGCAGACCCAGGCCGCGGTGAACCTGCCGCCACTGGTGACCACCGGCGTGCTCAACGCGAGCTGCACCGTGGATCCGAACAACGGCACCACTGTTGCCCGGTCCTCGGTGGATGGGGCCACCCTGCTGAGCGGGGCGATCCGGCTCAGCGTCGTGGAAAGCACCTGCACCTCATCGGCTAGCGGCGTCGCGCGCTCGTCGATCGTGGTGGGCACCATCAACGGCGCACCGATCAACGCCGGCCCGGCCACGATCGGTATTCCCGGTGTCGCCGTGGTCCACCTGAACGAGACCACGACCGGCCCCGGTGGCCAGCTGGTGCAAAACGCCGTCCGGGTCGAGGTTCTCGGCCTGCTCGGCATCGTCACCCAGCAGGTCATCCTCTCCAGTTGCTACATCAACTAGGTTCGGAAGGGGGATACGCGCTCGTGTTTTCACGGGCGCGTATCCGTGGCACGATGAGGCCGACAACCCCTCCACCTGGGAGTGAACATGCGCTGGGTATGGCTGATTCTTGGAATCCTGCTGGTAGCTTCCGGCGTTCTATGGACCCTGCAAGGTCTTGACCTGCTGGGCCAGAGCGGCGGTATGAACGGCGAGAAGATATGGGCCATCATCGGCCCGATCACGGCCATCATCGGGCTGCTCCTGCTCGCGCGTGGGGTGCGGCGCAAGCCCTCCGCGTGAACGCCTATCGCGGTGCGGGTTTGCGCCGCACATAGGCCAGCGCCAGCGCCCCGATGACCAGCGGCCACGCCAGGTACACGCCGGTGGCCAGCATCAGCACGATCACCGTGGCGAAGGCGATGACGGCCGTCCACCAGCCCTTGCTGCGGCGGGGGAGTAACCGGATAGCGGCGGCGACACCGACGGCGTAGACGGCGACGAACGCGCCCGTGGTCGCCAGCACCAGCGGTTCGGTGCCCAGGCCGGTGAAGGCCACCAGGGCCAGCCCGATCGTGCCCAGAGCCAGGGTCAGCCCGAGACTGCGGCGCGGGATCTCCCCGGCCTGGCTGCCCTTGGCGAACCAGGACGGCAGCGCGGCATCGCGGCCCAGCGCTGCGCCAAGTTTCGCCGCGCCGGCGTGATAGGTGTTCATCACGCCAAGGGTCAGCAGCACCGCGACGATCGCGGCGACCGCCTTGGCCGGCCCGCCGAACCCCCGGGCGAGCAGCTCCGCCAACGGCGCATCGGTCTGCCCGGCGGAAGCGCCGAGGACAAGGATGCTTGCGCCTGCGATGGCCAGGTAGAGGCCACCGACGATGACGATCGCCGCCCCCGTCGCCCGGGGGATGTCATGGGCGGGCCGTTTGAACTCGCCCGCGAGATGGGTGACGGCCTCCCAGCCCGCGAAGCTCCACACCAGCAGGGCCGCGGCGGAGCCGATGGCGAGCCAGCCGTGCGGGGCGAACGGGCGCAGGTTGCTCAGGTGGGCGTGCGGCAGCGAAGCGAGCGCCGCCGAAGCGAGCAGCGCGACCAGGACCCCGGCCAGGGCCAGCTGCACCCGGCCGGAGATGCGCACGCCGAAGTAATTGATGACGCCCACCGCGGCGAAGAGCCCGAGGGCGGTGGCGAAGACCGTCTTCTCGCCGCCGCCGAAGGCCGACTCCACATAGCTTCCGGCGAAGATCGCGGCGGCCGGCGCCCCGGCGGGAACGGCCGCATAGAACCACCAGCCCACCACCGCGGCCGCCCGCGCGCCGAAGGCACGCCGGGCGTAGGTCGACACGCCCCCGGAGTCGGGATGGCGAGCACCCAGCGCGGCAAAGGTCGCGGCGAGCGGAATGGACGCGAGCACCAACCCGAGCCAGGCCAGCAGGGAGGCAGGCCCGGCCGCGCGGGCCGCGAGCGCGGGCAGCGCGATCACCCCCGTGCCCAGGACCGCGCCCACGTAGAGGGCGACGCCCTGGCTCAGGGACAGGCCCGCGCCCGGTGCGGCGGGCGCTGTTGCTTCCTGCTTTTCCGCGGTCATGCTCACCCTCCGAGCTTTGCCCGCGCGCGCCGCCCGAGCCAGTGGCAGGAATGCCAACATGCGATAGGATTCTGCCATGAGCCGGCATGTGGTCGCGGTGGCCGTCACCGATGGCGCGCCCATCTTCGAGCTGGCGGTGGTCTGCGAGGTCTTCGGCATCGAGCGCACCGATCTGGTCAACCCCTGGTACGACTTCCGCCTCTGCGCCGCCCAGCCCGGCCCCCTGCGCACAGCCGCGGGCCTGGTCGTGCAAACGCCCTACGGGCTCGACGACCTGGCCCGCGCCGACACGGTGATTGTCTCGGCCATCGCGCCACCGACCCGGGACGACCCGCCCGAGCCCCTGCTCGAAGCGTTGCGCCAGGCCTACGATCGCGGCGCGCGCATCGCCTCGATCTGCAGCGGTGTCTACGCGGTCGCGGCGGCCGGCCTGCTCGACGCGCGCCCGGCCACCACGCATTGGATGGTGGCCGACCATTTCGCCGAAACGTTCCCCGCGGTCAAACTCGACCCGGACGTCCTCTATGTCGACGATGGACAGATCCTCACCTCGGCCGGCACCGGCGCCGGCATCGACCTGTGCCTGCACCTGGTCGAGCTCGATCACGGCGCCGCGATCGCCAACACGGTGGCCCGGCGCATGGTGGTGCCGCCCCACCGCGATGGCGGCCAGGCGCAATATGTGCAGCCGTCGGTGACCACGACCAGCCATCCCGGCCTGGGGCAGTGTCTCGATTGGGCACGGGCCCACCTGCACCTGCCGCTGACCGTGGCCGACCTCGCCCGCCGCGCCGGTCTCGGGCCTCGCACCTTCGTGCGGCGCTTCGCCGATGCCACCGGGCTGAGCCCGTTGCGCTGGCTGACCTCGGAGCGGATCCGGCTGGCCCAACAGCTTCTGGAAACCACCGATGAGCCGGTCGAGCGGATAGCCCGGCTCACCGGCTTCGGCACCGCACCCAACCTGCGCCAGCATTTCCGAAGGGCCGCAAGCGTTTCCCCGCAGACCTACCGCCGCGTCTTCCGGGCCGGCCGCTGATCGCGCCGCAGCGACGGGGCCGGGCAAAGTGCCTGTCGTGGCGCAACGCGCAGGCGCCGCAAACTCCTGGCAGCTTTGAGCTTGCGGCCACGGACATGGTGACCCGGCACGGATGAAGGCGCGGATGCCATTTGGATGACCGGGGCCGATCAGGCTTGGTCCCATGCGGACAGTGGTCGACCAGATCGTGGAGAAGGCGGGTGGCACGGGAACGCTTACCCTGCTTGGTGATGACACGGGGGTGACCGGTCGGCTGCCGTGGGCGCAGGTGCATCGGCGGGCGAGGCGGATGGCTTCGGTGCTGGTCGGCCAAGGACTCGGCCCGGGATGCCGGGTGGGGCTGGTCGCCGAAACCAGCGCGGACCTGGCGGCGGCCGTGCAGGCGGTGTGGCTGACCGGCGGCGCGGTGAACCTGATGCCCCCGGCCGGCCGCGGCAATACCGAAGCGCACCTGGCCTACCTGCGTACCATCGCCGCCGACGCCCGCCTGGACCTGATCGTCGCCGGCGGCATTCCGTGCCCCGACGGGGAAACCGCGGCGCGGCAGGGCGGCAGGCTTGCGCGGGGAGTGGCGGTGGCGCGGGCGGGGTCGCTGGGGGCACCGGTGATGTCGCTGGGCGACCTCGCCGCTCGGGCCGCGGCCACGGCGCCCACGGAGGTGCAACTGCCCGATCCCGGGGATCTCGCTTTGCTGCAGTACACGAGCGGCCCGACCGGTGAGCCGCGCGGTGTGCCGGTCACCCATCGGCACCTGGCGGCGAACGTGGACGCCATCAAGGCCGTGCTCGGCCACGACGCGCCGCACGAGTCGCGCACCCTGAGCTGGCTGCCGCTGCATCACGATATGGGCCTGATCGCCTTCTTCGCGATGCCGATGTCCTGCGGCTGTTCCCTTTACCTGCAGCCGCCGTCGTCGTTTGCGCGCCGGCCGGCGGGCTGGCTGGAAGCGATGTCGCGCTACCGGATCACCCTGTCGGGCGCGCCAAACTTCGCCTACGCCTTGATGACTCGGTTGCTTTCCTCGGGTACCAGACTGAACCTAACCTCAATCGAGTGCCTCATCAGCGGGGGAGAGCCGGTGGATGCGGCCATGATGGCGAGGTTTATCGCCCGCGCCCAGCCGTTCGGCCTCAACCCCAAGGCGCTGATGCCCGCCTACGGCCTGGCCGAGGCGACGCTGTGCGCCACGGCCACCGGATGGCAGGACGGGCTGCAGGTCGACTGGATCGAGCCCGGCCCGCTGGAACAACACGGCCGGGCGGTGCCGTGCGCGCCCGCCCCCGGGGCCAAAGCGCTGGTGCGATTGGGTCTTCCGGTGCGCGGCACCAGCGTGCGCATCACCGATCGGCAGACCGGGCGGCCGATCGCCGATCGCCTGGTGGGCCACGTGGAGGTACGCGGGCCCGCGGTGGTCGGCCACTACTGGGGTGAGCCGTCGCCGCCCAGCGGAAGCTGGCTGCGCACAGGCGACCTGGGCTACCTGGCCGACGGTCAGGTCGTGGTCTGCGGCCGGGAGCAGGACGTGTTGTTCGGCAAAGGCGCTGAAATCCATACGTGTCAAGGAAAGGGAGACTCCGTGAGGACTGCAGACACCCAGCCGCGACGGGAGAAGCATCGGCACGATCTTGCAGCGGTGCTGGCGTGCGATCTGGCGCTGCTCAACGATTCCGCCTGCCTGCGCACCGATGTCGGCCTGGACAGCCTGGGCATGATGAGCCTGATCACCTGGCTGGAGGCCCGCGGGGTCGCCGTCACCTCCCAGCAGGTCCAGTCCAGCCGCGTCGGCGAGGTGCTGTCGCTGTTGGAGAAGGCCGACTTCGCCGACCTGTCGATCAGGTTGCCCAACGGCGAGCAGTTGCCGCCCCTCGCCCAGCACCGCCCGGCCGTGCCCGAGCCCGCGACGCTGGCGCCGACGCTGGCCAATCAGGAGCTGCGGCTCACCCCGGTCGAGCCGGAGGACATGAGGTTCCTCTATGTCCTGGCCAGCCATCCGGACACCTGCTACCGGTGGCGTTACCGTGGCGTGCCGCCGTCGATGGACCGTTTCGTGGCCGACCTCTGGTCACAGGTGCTGGTGCAGTTCGTGGCGCGGCGAGCCGCCGACGGCGAGCCGGCCGGCCATCTCGTCTGCTACGGCGCGGACCTCGGCCAGGGCTACGCCTATCTCGGCGCGGTATTCCGGCCCGAGTACAGCGGCACCGGTCTTGCCGCACAAGGGGTTGCCATGTTCGTGCGGTACCTGTTCCACACCTTCCGGCTGCGCAAGCTCTACGCCGAGGTGCCCGGTTTCAACTGGCCGCAGATGAGCAGCGGCAACGGAACCCTGCTCCAGGTGGAAGGGATCATGCGCGATCACGAACACTACGCCGGGCAGCTATGGGACCGTTACCTGTGCGCCATCTACCCGCCAGCCGCTGGTATAGAGGAGCACCACCCTCCGGGCGTACAATCCAACGATGATCGTGCATGGCGATGACTGTGTCTTTCGCCTGTTGGGGCCGGTCCAGGTGATCGGCCCCGATCGTCCCATCGTTTTCGCGCGCCGCCAGCAACTCGACTTGCTGGCGTTTCTTTTGCTCAATGCCGATCGCGTCGTCACCGTCAGCCAGATCATCGACGCGATGTGGGGCGAAGCCGTTCCGCATACCGCCGCCATGCAAATCAAGAACATGCTCTCCGCCGTGCGCGGGGCGCTTGCCGCGCCGCGCGGGGCACTGGCCACTGTGGAGCGTCAGCCCGCCGGTTACAAGCTGTCGATCGTCAGCGGCCGGCTCGATCTGGCCGTGTTCCAATCGTTTGCCGCCCAAGGCAAACAGGCCAAGGACCCGCACGCCGCGGCCGGGCTCTACCGCTGCGCGCTCGACCTGTGGCAGGGCGCTTCGGCGCTGGCGGGCGTGCGCGCTCCGTTCGCCGGCCCGGCCCGAACCCACCTCGACGAGCAGCGCGAGACGGTCCGCGAGGCGTTCTTCGCCGCCGAGTTGCTCGCCGGGCACCACACCGCTATCGTGGCCGAACTCACCGATGCGGTCACCACCAACCCGTCGCGGGAAGCGCTCGTGGCGCAGCTGATGACCGCGCTGTACCGCAGCGGGCGGTCCACCGACGCGCTGGCCGTGTTCCGCAAGGCCCGGCAGGTGCTGGCCGACGACTACGGGCTGGAGCCGGGCGGGGCCCTGCGCCAGCTGGAAACCCTTATCCTGCGCGGCGATCCCAGCCTGTCCGGCGCCAACGCCAAAGCGCGCGCCCCCGCAGCAACGCCGGTCGAGCCACCGCCCCGCACCGCGCCACGCCCGTCCATGCTGCCCGTCCCCGCCCAGCTGCCCCTCAACGTGCGCGGCTTCACCGGCCGTGAGTCCGAGCTGGCCCATCTACGCCAGCTGATCGCCTCCGCTCAGGGCGATCAATCACCCCCAACGGCTATCTGCGCGCTGATGGGGACGGCGGGGGTGGGCAAGACCGCGCTCGCGGTGCATTGGGCCCACCAGGTCGCGTCCGGTTACCCCGACGGCCAGCTGTATCTCAACCTGCGCGGCTTCGACCCGGGCGGCACGGCGATGAGCACCGCCGAGGCGATCCGGGCGCTGCTGGACGCGTTCGAGGTGCCACCGGAACGGATACCGGCCGGGCTGCAGGCCCAGACCGCGCTCTACCGCAGCCTCATCGCGGGCCGCAAAATGCTGGTGCTGCTGGACAACGCGCTGGACACCGAACAGGTGCGGCCGCTGTTGCCGGGCACGCCGGGCTGCCTGGCGATCATCACCAGCCGCCATCGACTCATCGGCCTCATCGCCGCCGAAGGCGCCCACCCGCTCACCCTCGATGTGCTCAGCGAGGAAGAGTCGCTGGAGTTCCTCTCCGGGCGGTTAGGGCCGCAAAGGGTTTCGGCGCAACGGGAAGCCGCCGAGAGGATAGCGCGGCAATGCGCGGGTCTTCCGCTGGCGCTCAGCCTGGTGGCGGCGCGGGCCGCGATCCACCCCGGGTTCACCCTGGCCGGCCTGTCCGACGAGCTCGCCGAGGCGGGCAGTGGGCTGGGCGCGCTGGCCACCGGTGACTCCACTGTGGACGTACGCAACGTGTTCTCCTGGTCCTATCGCCGCCTCGGCGACGATGCGGCGCTGCTGTTCCGGCTGCTGGGCCTGCACCCGGGTCCGGACATCGCGGCGCCGGCCGCGGCCAGCCTGGTGGGCTGCGCGCCGGGGCGGGTGGCCGCGCTGCTGAGCGACCTGTGCAGCGCGCATCTGCTGGCCGAGCAGGTGCCCGGCCGGTACCTGATGCATGACCTGTTGCGCGCCTACGCCGCCGAGAGATCGCTCACCGACGACACCGCCGCCCAGCGGGCCGCCGCCAGGCGCCGGATGCTCGACCACTACCTGCATTCCGCTTACGCGGCCGCGTTGCTGGTGTATCCCCACCGGTACCAGATAGTGCTGGAGAAAGCCCAGCCATCGGTGACCCTGGCCGAGCTGGCTGGCAAAAAGCAGGCACTGCAATGGTTTTCGGCCGAGCATCCGGTGCTGCTGGCGGTGGTGGAGCGCGCCGCCCAGGAGGGGCTGGCCACCCCGGCCTGGCAGCTGGCCTCGGCGCTGGCGACCTTCCAGGACCGCCGCGGGCATTGGGAGGACTGGGCCGCCACCCAGCGGACAGCCGTCGCGGTGAGCCGCCGGATGGGCGATTCGGTGGGTGAGGCACACGCCCAGGGCAGTCTCGGTCTGGCCTGCAACCGGCTCGGCCGGCACGATCAGGCGCACAGCCACCTGCGCCGCGCCTACGAGTTGCTGCGCGAGCTGGGTGACCCGGTCGGCCAGGCCTACACCCATCTGCGGATGAGCCATGTCTGCGAAGGACAGTCCGACAACGCCAACGCGTTGCGGCATGCCCAATCCGCGCTTGAGCTCTACACCGAGGCTGGGCATGGCGCGGGCCAGGCCCAAGCCATGAACAGCATCGGCTGGTACCTAGCCCAGCTCGGCCGCTTCAGCGAGGCGATCGTCCAATGTGAGCAGGCCGCCGCCCTGCACCAGGAGCTGGGCGACCGGCAGGGCCGGGCGCACACGCTGGACAGCCTCGGCTTCGCCCACCACCACATGGGCGATCACGCCCGCGCCGCCGACTACTACCAGCAGGCGCTGGAGGAGCTGCGCGAAACCGGCGACCACTACTACGAGGCGATCACCCTGACCCATCTCGGCGAGACCCAGCTGGCGGCCGGCGATGCGGCCCGGGCCCGGCTGGCCTGGCAGGAGGCGCTGCGCATCCTCGACGGGCTGGGCCACGCCGACGCCGAAGGGGTGCACGCCAAGCTGCAACAACTGGCCTGATGAAACGCGTATGAAGCGCCGTATGCCGTCCGCATGAGCCGGTGGCGGCATCGTGATCCCAGTTCTCCACTCACGAGAAAGGGGTTGCGATGAAACGAAGATCCGCGGGCCGGAGACGTCTTCTCGCCGCGTTCACCGCCACCGTTCCGATGACCGCGGGCAGCCTGCTCGGCCTGGCCGCACCCGCTTCCGCCGAGCCGGAGTCCACTTCGGACGCCGGCATTTTCGCCTGTTCCTCCGTCCCGCCCAACGCCGACCCGAACGTGCTGAAGAACGTCTTCGAGGTGGGCCGCAAGCTGCACGCCAGCGATCGCGTGATGCTGGCCGGTTTCGAAGCGGGCTGGGTCGAATCGCGAATGAACAACCTGGCCTGCGGTGACCGCGACTCGCTGGGCGTCTTCCAGCAGCGCCCATCGCAGGGCTGGGGGACCCCGGACCAGATCTTGGACGTGCGCTACGCCTCCAGCTCGTTCTTCAGCCGCGCCATCCCGATCGCGGACAGCAACCCGGGCTACAGCGCGGGGACGGTGGCCCAATCGGTGCAGCGTTCGGCTTTCCCGGAACGCTACGACCAGGCCCAGGGCACGGCCCAGAATCTGATCGCCCAGGCCGAGCAGCTGGCGACCGGCAAATCGACGGTGGGTTTCTACCGGCCCGCTGACGCCTCGTTCAACCTCACCAACGGTCACGACGGCACGTCGGAGCACTCGTTCAGCTTCGGTCCGGCCAACATGGTGCCGATCGCGGGGGACTGGGACGGTGACGGCAAGTCCACGGTCGGCTTCTACCGGCCCGCTGACGGCTCATTCCACTTGAAGAACAGCCACAGCGGCGGCGCTTCCGACGTCAGCTTCGTGTTCGGCCCGCCCAACATGGTGCCGATCGCGGGGGACTGGAACGCCGATGGCAAGACCACGGTCGGTTTCTACCAGCCTTCCGATGGTTCGTTCCACCTCACAGACGGCCACGACGGAACCGCCGAGCATGCCTTCCTCTACGGCCCGCCGAACATGAAACCCATTGCGGGGGACTGGAATTACGACGGCAAGAGCACGGTCGGCTTCTATAACCCGGGTGACGGATCGTTCCACCTGACCAACGAGCACGACGGCACCAGCGAGCACGCCTTCGTCTTCGGCCCACCCAACATGGTGCCCATCGCCGGTGACTGGAACGGCGACGGCAAGTCCACGGTCGGTTTCTACCGCCCCACCGACGGCTCGTTCCACCTCAAGGACAGCCACGCGGGCGGCGCGTCCGACGCGGCTTTCGGCTACGGGCCGCCAAACATGCGTCCCATCGCCGGCGACTGGAACAACGAGTAGCACTATCCGGTGCTGCCGCTGGGATCGGCGGCGGCACCGGCCCGCAGCACCGCCGCGAGGACGGCGTCGTCCTCGTGCGGCTCGACCGTGCGCAGGTCGAGCAGGCACCGTCCATTCTCGACCCGGCCCACCACCGGCGGATCGCCCGCGCGCAACCGGCCGGCCAGGAACGCGGGCAGGCTCACCGCCGCGCTGTGGATCTGCACTCCCGGCGCGGCACCCCCGCCCACGGCCGCCGCCGTAGGCGCCGTCACCGCGTCAATACCCTTGCTGGACAAGCGTTTCGTCACGGAATCCACGCGGGCCAAGACCGATTCGAAGGTGGCGATCAGCGCCTCGCCGACCGGGTTCGGTGGGCCGGTGAGGGTCGCTTCGAGGGCGGCGAGGGTGAGCTTGTCCACCCGCAACGCACGGGCGGCGGGGTAGCGGCGCAAGAGCTCGATCAGGTCGCTGCGGCCGAGCAGCAACCCGGCCTGCGGCCCGCCGAGCAGCTTGTCGCCGCTGGCCGTGACCAGCGAGGCACCCTGCGTCAACACAGTGCTGGCATCCGGCTCCCCGGGCAGCAACGGATGCGGCGCGAGCAGACCGGAGCCGATGTCCACCACCACCGGCGGGCCGAGCTTCGCCAGCTCGGGCACCTCGACGCTGGAGGTGAAACCGGAGATGATGAAGTTCGATGGGTGGACCTTGAGGATGAAAGCCGTCCGCGGCCCGATCGCGTCGCGGTAGTCGCGTATCGAGCACCGGTTGGTGGTGCCCACCTCGCGCAGCTGGGCGCCGGTTGAGGCCAGGAGATCCGGGATGCGAAAGCCGTCGCCGATCTCAACCAGCTCGCCGCGGCTGATGATGATCTCGCCCTCGCGGGCCAGGGCGAGCCCGCACAGCAGCAATGCGGCCGCGTTGTTGTTGACCACGTGCACCGCTTGCGCGGCCGGAACCGCCGCGGCCAGGGCCTGCATCGCGGCGCGCCCGCGCCGGGCCCGCTCGCCGGTGGACAGATCGAACTCGACGTCGGTGGCGCCGGCCGCCACCGCGAGCGCCTCGGTCGCGGCGGCCGACAGCGGGGCCCGCCCAAGGTTGGTGTGAACGATCACCCCGGTCGCGTTGATCACGTGGCGCAGGCTGGTGGCATGGCGGGTCAGCCCCGCGATCGCTGCCGCGGCAACCTCACCGGGCAGGATCTCGCCGCGCCTGGCCCGCTGCTGCGCTGCGACGATGGCCTGCTTGACCCGCTGTCTTCCCACCCGCCCCGTGGCCGAGGCCAGCTCGGGCAGCGCGAGCAGGGTGTCGGTGGCCGGGATGCGCCGGCGTGCGTCATCGCCATCGCTGGGTGACAATGCCTTGGTGGTCATCGCGGCGAACCCTTCCGATCTAGGCGGCCTGGCGCCCAAACGCCTCACGCAGTATGCGCATGGTGGCGGGTGCGCGTGCAAGATTCCGCCCGGGGAGCTGGAGATGATGGTGGCCGGGCTGCGGCTGGCCGCCCCGGTGCCCGATGTCTACGGCCCGCTGGTGGTCGGGGTCGACGACGGCGACGACGCGGCCGTGGTGGCGGCTCCCGACGGCGGCCCGGCCTTCGTGCTCACCACCGACTTTTTCACCCCGGTCGTCGACGACCCGTTCGACTGGGGCCGCATCGCCGCCACCAACGCCCTGTCCGACATCTACGCGATGGGCGCGCGGCCGGTGGTGGCGGTCAACCTGCTCTGCTGGCCGCGCGAGGTGTTGCCGCTTGAGCTGGCGCAACAGGTGCTGGCCGGTGGCTTGGCCGTGACCAGCCAGGCCGGCTGCCACCTGGTCGGCGGGCACAGCGTCGACGACCCCGAGCCCAAATACGGCCTGGCCGTCACCGGCGTGGTCGACCCGGCCCGGATGCTGCGCATCGACGCCGGGCGGGCGGGAATTCCGTTGTCACTGACCAAAAAGCTCGGCATCGGGGTGCTCAATTCGCGCCACAAGGCCACCGGGGAGGTCTTCGACCACGCCATCGCCGAGATGACCAAACTGAACCGCGAGGCCGCTCAGGCAGCTGTCCACAATGGAATCCGCTGCGCCACCGACGTCACCGGCTTCGGTTTGCTAGGCCATTGTTTCAAACTTGCCCGAGCCAGCGGGGTGACCGCGATCATCAACTCCGCCGCGGTCGAATATCTCGACGGGGCAAGGCAAGCGGCCGCGCAGGGTTACATCAGCGGTGGGACCCGCCGAAATCTTGACTGGGTTTTGAAGGACACCTCGTTGGAGGCTGTCGACGAGCTGGAGGCGCTGCTGCTGGCCGACGCGCAAACCTCCGGCGGACTGCTGGTAGCGGGCGAGGTACCGGGGGCGCCGGTGATCGGTGAGCTTGTTCCGCGGGAAGAGCATCTCGTCATCGTGCGCTGACGCGGGTAGTGTCCTCGCGGAGGTGTTTGTCGGCTGGTGCCGGCCGCGGCCTTCAAAGCCGTTCCGGACGCGTGACGAACGCGTCGGCGGGTTCGATTCCCGTCCGCCTCCGCCAAGCATGATGGCGGTGAGCATGTATGTGATCGCGACGGCCGGGCATGTCGACCACGGCAAGTCCGCGCTGCTTCGCGCCCTGACCGGGATGGAACCCGATCGGTGGGAGGAGGAGCAGCGCCGCGGCCTGACGATCGACCTCGGCTTCGTCTGGACCCAGGGCCGGCACGGCTCGCTCGCCTTCGTCGACGTGCCCGGCCACGAACGCTTCGTCGGCAACATGCTGGCCGGGGTCGGCCCGGTGCCCGCGGTGCTGTTCGTGGTGGCCGCCGATGAGGGCTGGATGCCGCAGTCGGCTGAGCACCTGACCGCCTTGCACGCCCTTGGGGTACGCCACGGCCTGCTGGCCATCACCAAGGCCGATCTGATGGAGCCCGAGCTGGCCGCCGAGGAGGCGCTGGCCGAGATCGGGCAGACCAGCCTCGGCGACATCGACTGGCTGGCGGTCAGCGCCCGCACCGGCGAAGGCCTGGATCGGTTGCGCGACAAGCTCGACGACCTGGTGGCCGGGCTGCCGCCGAGCGATCCGGCGGCCCCGGTTCGGCTGTGGGCAGACCGTGCCTTCACCATTCGCGGCGCGGGCCTTGTCGTCACCGGAACCCTTGCCGCGGGCAGCATTCGGGTCGGCGACACGCTCGAGCTGGCCCGCAACGAGAAGCGTTTCGTGGTGCGCGAGCTGCAGTCGATGGGGGAGCGGGTCGGCGAGGCGTCGGGCGTGGCCCGGGTCGCGGTCAATCTGCGCGGCGCCCATCGCGAGGACATCCATCGCGGTGACGCGCTGATGACACCGGGAAGCTACCGGCTGGCCTCGCTCATCGATGTGCGCACCCGCCTGTGTGTTCCGGCCGAGTTGCCACCCCAGGTGCTGGTCCACATTGGAGCCGCGACGGTGGGCGGCCGGATCCGCCCGCTGGGCCCCGACACCGCCCGGCTCACCCTGGCCGAGGCCCTGCCGCTGCGCGTCGGTGACCATCTTGTTCTTCGCCACGACCGCGGTGTCGCGGGCGGCGCGGTCGTCCTCGACGCCGATCCGGCCGGCTTTCAACGTCGCGGCGCCGCTCGCCTTCGTGCTGAAGAATTATCTGGGTACGCCGACCTGCCCGACGCGATGGAAGAGCTGCGCCGCCGCGGCGTCGTGCGGGAGGCCACGCTGCGCGCCATCGGCGTGACGCCCCCGGTTGCCCCCCTCGCCGCCGACTGGCTGATGGCGCCCGACCTGGCCGACGCCCTGCGCGAGCGCCTCGCCGCCCTGATCGCGCAACGCGCCGCCGACCCCGCCGCGGCCCCGCTCAAGGTCGAGGAGGCGCGCAAAGCCCTGGAACTACCCGATCCGCGCCTGGTCGTCCCGCTACTCGCACCCGGCCTGCTCGTCCGTGACGGCATGATCATCCCTGCCGAGGCCCCCGACACCCTCGCGCCCGCCGTGCGCGAAGCGCTCGCCCAGCTGGAAACCCGTTGGGCCGACCGGGGTCTGGAGACTCCCGACCTCGCCGCCTTCGGCCTTGGCCCGGCCGAGATCGCCGCGTCTGTCCGCAGTGGACGCCTGGTGCGCCTCGCGCCCGACATCGTGCTGCTACCCGCAGCGGTCACCGCCGCCATCGCCGTCCTCGCCGGGCTGCCGCAGCCCTTCACCGCAGGCGAGGCGCGCGAAGCCCTGTCCACCTCCCGCAAGATTGTCGTACCGCTGCTGGAACACACCGCCACCCAAGGCCTGACCCGCCGCCAATCCGACGGCCGCCACACCATCAGCGCCCCCTTCGCTGCCTGACTCACCCCCTGCTCGGCGGCCATACAGCCTGCGCCGCCTTGCCGCCCCTTGTTTGAGGGGCTGCCGGGGTGGCTGCATGTTATTTGCAGGCGACGACGGTGAGGGGGCGCGGCCACAGCTCGATGTCGTCTCCCACGCGCAGATAAGCGGCGTCCGGATTGGATGGTGAGAGCCAGAGCTCGACCGCGTTGTAGCGGTAGCCGGTGTCGCGGGCGTCGGCCGGCATGGCGACGTGAAACATGAGCTTGTCGCGCAAATCCTTGTCGATAGCCCCGCCGGGATCGCGGATGTACTGGCGTGCCTGATCCATCGTCTCCGAAACCGTGCCCAGCGGCCACCCCAGATGCAGGACCACGGCGCTCTGCCAACCGCAGTGCTCTGGCCCGCCGCTGGAGTTGAGCTCCTGCTTATCGACCTTCCGGCCGTCCTTCGTCCACGTTGGACCCGGGTATTGCTTCGGCGGCCAGAAATAGCTCGCCACCGTCTGCCCACCGGCAACGTTCCCCGACGGTGTCGAAGCCGCTGCGGGAATCTCGACCGGCCCTCCGCTGGACTCGCCGGATCTGGCCACGACACAGCCAGACAGCAACACCAGGCTGAGGCCCGCCACCAGCAAAGGCCGCACCGGCCCGCCACTTCGGGCACTCACGGCCATCGCAGAGATGCTCGTCATCGCCCGAAGCTATCACCGGCTGCCCGCCGGCGGTGCCCCAACACCGCTAGTCGCAGGCGATCATGTTCTTGGCGCGGGGCCACTGCTCGACATCGTCGCCGACGCGCAGGAAGACCGACTCCGGCGCGGATGGCGCCAGCCAGAGCTGAAGCTCGCCCGAGCGATAGCCGGTGGCAAGGGCGTCAAAGGGCAAGGTGGTGTGCAGCGCGAGCTTTTCGCGGAATCCCTGCTCCAGGATTCCGCCCGGATCGCGGATGAACTGGCGCGCTTCGGCGGAGGTTTGCGACACGGTGCCCAGCGGCCAGCCGAGGTGCATCATCACCACGTTCTCCCAAGCGCAATGCGAAGGCCCGGCGATCGTGTTCAGCTCTCGCCCATCAACAGCGTGGCCGTCCTTCGTCCAGGCCAATCCCGGGAAGGGCTGCGCGGGGGAGAAGAAACTCGCGACGGTCTTGCCCGCCAGGGCCGGCTGGTGCCCTTCCGCCACGGCGGGGCGGCGGCCCTGCTGGTCACTGGGCGTGATCTCGCACGCGGAAATCAGCATCAGGCACAAGCCGGCTACCAGCACACGTCGCATGATCCCTGTGACGGCCCGCGAGCCGGGTGGGTTCCGTCGAACGAAGGCATAATCACCCCCATGGCCGAAGAACTCATGGAGTGGCTTCTGCAGGGCGATCCGGCGATCCGGTGGCGGGTCCGGCAGGACCTGACCGCCGCGCCCGAGCGCGAGGTGGCGCGGGAGCGGCAGCGCGTCGCGACCCAGGGATGGGGAGCTAGCCTGTTGAAGGTCCAGAACCCGGACGGCGGCTGGGGTCAGGGTGTCTACTCTCCGAAGTGGACCTCGACCACGTACACGCTGCTGCGCCTGCTCTGGCTGGGCCTGCCGGCCAAGCATCCGGCCGCCCTGCGCGGATGCGAGAGGTTATGGGATTGGCAGACCCGGTGGCGGGTACCTGAGACGTGCATCGTCGGCATGGTGGTGCGTCTGACCAGCTTTCACGGGTACCAGACGAAAAGGCTTGATGATCTAGTGGGTGACCTGCTCGATCAGCAGCTAGACGACGGCGGCTGGAATTGCGCCACGCGACACGAAAAGGGCAAGCACAGCTCGTTCCACACGAGTATCCAAGCCCTCGAGGCGCTGGACGCCTACACCGGCACCATAGACGTGAGTGCTGCGGTGCGCGACGGGCGGGAGTTCTTCCTGCGGCACAAGCTGTACAAGTCGCACCGCACCGGAGAGATCGCCATCCGCGCCAGCACGAAGTTTCCGGCGTTTCCCGAATGGCACTTCGATGTCCTGCGGGGGCTGGAATACTTCCGTGACTCCGGCGCGCACCGCGACCCGCGGCTAGCCGACGCGGTCGAGGTGATCCGCCAGGCGCGCCGCAAAGACGGCCGCTGGCACACCTACACCCCTTATGCCGGACACCAATGGTTCCAGCTTGAGCCGCCCGGCCCGAGCCGGTGGACCACCGCCCGGGCGCTGCGGGTGCTCACCTGGTGGGAGCCGGAGGTCACTGAGCGCTGAAGATGATGGCCGCGCGCAGGGCCAGAATGCCGATGAGCACGATCAGGGAGGCGGTCGCCGCGGCGTGGACGGCCTTCACCGCCACGGTGCCGTCGCCGGCCGCGCTCACCCGGGCCGTTGTCCGGGTGGTCAGGCCGCGCGCCAGCCCAACGAGGGCGACCAGCCACAGCGCGGTCCACGGCAGGCCGAAGGTGCGGCTCAGCGCGCCGGTCGGGATGAGGGTGACCACGAAGGCGACGATCAGCACCAGCTCGAGGAGCTGGAAAACCCTTTCGCTCATGCTGAAGACGCCCGCGGTGGCCTGGGCCGGTTTGCGGAAGCGCACCAGCCAGCCGAGCAGGGCCGCCGAGCCGGACAGGCCGGAGGCGAGGAAGAGCCCGCCCAGGGTCCAGGTGTCGCTCCACACCGGCTGGTTGGAAACCGACAGCAGCACACCGGTGTAGCCGGCGATGAACAGCCCGAAAACCAAGCCCAGCAAGGACCAGAGCCCACCGAGGAAGCCGCGGGGCAGCCGCGGGAAGCGGCGGTCGCGATCGCGGGTCCACGCGTCGAAGAACGAAGCGGTGACGAAGCCACCGAAGATCACCAAGGCCCAGGCCCCGACCGACATGGGTGACCAGTACTTGAAGATGGGCCCTTCGGCACCCGGCGAAGTGTTGACCAGCATGTGCCAGAACCGCAGCGGCTGGCCCAGGTCGAGGGTGAGCAGGACCGGGCAGGGCAGCAGGGCCACGAACGCCACATAGGTGGCGAGGCGCGCCGCAGGCTCGTCCTCGGACTTGCCGAACAGGCGCAGCAGACAGGCGATGGCGTAGGAGCCGCCGGAGAGCCCGGCGAAGAAGAAGTAGAACAGGATGTACCAGGTCCAGTCGGGATCCCTGACGAAGTGTTGCGCGTCATCCAGCAGCATCATCGGTCTTCTCCCTGCGCCTGCGGATGGCGATCAGCCCACCCAGCACCGCCATCACCGCGGTGGCCAGCAGCGTGAGGTAGCCGCGTGCGTTGTTGCGGCTGGGCAGCACAGCGTTCTTTTCGTTCGGCAGGTTGTACTTCTCCGGCTCGTCCATCAGCAGGAAGAAGGCGTTGAGCCCGCCGTAGACCTTCTCGTCGTGGCCGTAGAGCTGCGCTTCGGCCACGCCCTGCCCGTGCAGCACCTCCAACCGCTTCTGTGCCCTTTCTCGAAGCTCGATCACCGGTCCAAACTGGATGGACTGGGTCGGGCAGGCCTTGGCACAGGCCGGTTCCAGCCCGCCCTGCAACCGGTCATAGCACAGGGTGCACTTCTGCGCGACGCCCTTCTGCTTGTCCATCTCGATCACGCCATAGGGGCAGGCGGAGATGCAGTCACGGCAGCCGTTGCAGACGTCGGGCTGGATGAACACGGTGTCGAACTCGGTGCGGATGATGGCCCCGGTCGGGCACACCTCCAGGCAGCTGGCATGGGTGCAGTGCTTGCACACGTCCGACATCATCAGCCACGCCTTGCCCTGACCCGGCCCGGCCGCCTGATCGGCGACATTGTCAAGGAACTGGACGTGCCGCCAGTTCTGGGCGTCCAGGCTGCCCGTGTTGTCGTAGCCGTCGCCGAAGACCGGTGGGTTGCCGTCGAGCATGTTCCAGCTCTTGCAGGCGACCTCGCAGGCCTTGCAGCCGATGCAGACACTCGTGTCGGTAAAGAACCCGTAGGCCTTTCCAGGCGTGATCTCCGCCATCAGAACCCCATCAGGTTTGGTGTGACTTTGGACAGACCTTGCTCGTTCGCGTAAAGATCGAGCGGCAGCGCCACCAGCTCATCGACTTCCGGCACGGCGCGCGCGTCGCGGCCGGAGTCGACATCGATGAGGTAACGCTGACACGTGGCGCAAGCGTCGATACTCAAGTGGGCGAACAGTTCCGTGCCGCCGTCGGCGGTGCGGCTCACGACGGGGCCGTCGTGTTTCTCGGCATACACCGTGCGCCTGGCCCCGGTGCTCTCCCCGCAGGAGGGGCACGAGCTGGCCGAATACTGCCAGCGATGGGCGCATCGGGCACAGGACAGCTGCCGCTGCCCGCGCACCAGGGGGTCGTCGGCGCCCGCGCGGATGCTCAGCTGCGGCAGGCCCCCACAGCGGGGGCAGTGCCGGCCACCGCGCGGTGCGGGATCGGCCGCGCACGCCGTGCCGGCTTCCTCCCGCAGCGCCTCCAGCGGCGCCTGGAGACAAGCGCGGGCAAGGAATCGTTCGGCGGGTCCAAGCTCTTGCCCAGCAAGCCATCCCGCCAGTACCTCAACCGCTCGGCCCGACCTGGCAAGGTCGTGCGTGGCGACGGCAAGCGGCTGCGGCGCGGCCGCTTCGGTGGCTTTCACGACGCCGGGCAGCATCTTTTCCCCCGCCCACGACGCCAGCTCGCCGGGCGGTGGGAGCTCGTTTTCCAGCGAACCCCACACCTCGACGACAGCGACATAGACCCCAAGCATCTGCTGCGCGAACGGATAGCGCTCGCGCAGATGCCAGGCTCGCTGCCGTCTGGAGTCGAGGTCCATCGCGGTCACATCTTTTCGATGTTGACAAGGAAGGCCTTGAACTCCGGGGTGCGTGAGCTGGCGTCACCGACGAAGGGGGTCAGCGCGTTGGCCAGCCAGTGCTGCGAGGTGTTGATGCCGACGAAGCCCCAGTGGATGGGAATGCCGATCTGGTAAACCTTCTTGCCGTCGATGGTCAGCGGCCCGAGCCGAGCAGTCACCACCGCGCGCACTTCGAGCTTGCCGCGCTTGGAGGAGACCCTGACCCGGTCGCCGGTGGCGATGCCCTTTTCCTTGGCCAGCTCGGCCGGTACCTCGACGAAAGCCTCCGGCTGCAGCGCCACCAGCTGGTCGACGTGCTGGGTGACGTAGTGCTCGTGCTCGGTGAGCCGATAGGAAGTGGCCACGTAGGGATAGTCGGCGGAGGTGCCGAACCGGTTGGGCCGCCCGGCCCGCTCGTCGTACTTGAAGGCCACCGGGGTCGCGGAAACCTTGGGATGCAACGGGTTGTCGATCGGCGACTCGATCGGCTCGTAGTGCTCGGGGAACGGCCCGTCGGCCACCCCGTTGCTGAACAGCCGCCCGGTGCCCTCACCGGTCATGATGAACGGCAGCGGCGAGTCGGGCTTGGCCGGGTCGGCGGTGGCCGGATAGTCGGGGACGTCTCCTGTCCAGCGGCCGGTCACGGCATCCCATTGGATGCCGACCCGCTTTGGATCCCAAGGCCGCCCAAGCGAATCGGCCGACGCACGGTTGTAGAGCACCCGCCGGTTGGCCGGCCACGACCAGGCCCAGTTGGGGTAGTAACCCATGCCCGTCGGGTCGTTCTTGGCCGGGTCTTGGATGCCGTCGCGGCGCTTGGTCAGGTTGCCGCTCTCCGGGTAGTGGCCGGTGTAGATCCAGTCGCCCGCGGTGGTGGTGCCGTCGTCCTTGAGCAGGGCGAAGCCGGTAAGACGCTGACCGGTGATCAGGTCCTTCCCGTTGATCTCCTTGGCGATCTCGTCGAGCTCGGGCCGGCGCACGTCCTTGTACGGCATCACCAGCTGCAGCACCGGCTCCGGATACTTGCCGCCCTGCTCCTTGTACAGCGCGCGAACGCGATCGAAGACCTCGGCCAGGATCCAGTGGTCGTGACGGGCCTCGCCCTCGGGCGGCAGCACCGCTTCCTTCCACTGCGCCCAGCGACCGCTGTTGGTGAACGACCCGTCCTTTTCTATCCAGTGGGTCGCCGGCAACAGGATCACTTCGGTCTGCACCTTGCTCGGGTCGATGCTCGGCTCGCGCCAGAACTCCGAACTGGTCGTGGAATAGGCGTCCATGACGCACAGCCACTTAAGGTTGGACAGGGCCTGCAGCACCTGGTTGGAGTCGGGCCCGATGCTGGTGGCCGTCATGCCCGAGAGCATGAGGCCCTCCATCTTGCCCCGCAGCGCGGCGTCGAAAATGGACAGCCACGACGCGTCGGAGGCAGGCTTGGGCAGGTGGGCGAAGGCGAAGTCGTTCGCGGCGGTGGCCGCGTCGCCGTACCAGCTCTTCAGCAGGCTCACCAGGAACTTGCGATAGTTGGCGCCGAAGAAGTTCAGCGAATTCGCGTGCAGCTTCTTGGCCGCGCTGCGCGCGATGTAGTCGTCGATGTTCTTCTGGCCGGGCGCGGGGATGCGCAGGTAACCGGGCAGGATGTCCCACGAGATGGCGTGGTCGGTGTTGCCCTGAATGTTGGCGTGGCCGCGTTCGGCGTTCATGCCGCCGCCGGGCCGGCCCATGTTGCCCAGCAACAGCTGCAGCAACGCGCCGGAACGAATGAGCTGGACGCCGGTGGTGTGATGGGTCAGACCGACGGCATAGATGATGGTCATCACCTTGTCGGGGCGGCCCATCTCGCCCACAAGCTTTGCCACCTCAAGGAAATCGGCCCGCTGGATGCCGGTGATGCGTTCCACCATCTCCGGCGTGTAGCGGCTGTAGTGGGCGCGCATCAGGTTGAGCACCGAGCGCGGGTGGTCGATGTCCTGGACGGCGAAGCCGTCGGGACCGATCTCATACGCCCAAGCCGTGGTGTCGTAGACCTTCTTGGCCTCGTCGAAACCGTTGAACATCCCGTCGGTGAAGTTGTAGCTCTCCTTGATCACGAAGGAGGCGTTGGTGGCGAACCGCACGTATTCCTTGTGCTCCAAGTTGTTCTGCAGCACGTAGTTGATCAGACCACCGAAGTAGGCCACGTCGGTGCCGGTGCGGATGCGCAAATGTTTGTCGGACACGGCGGAGGTGCGGGTGAACCGCGGATCGGTGTGGATCATCTTGCCGCCACGCTCGATCTTGGCGCGCATCATCCACTGGAATCCGACCGGGTGAGCCTCGGCGGGGTTGGCACCATTGATCAGCATCAGATCGGCGTGCCTGATGTCACGCCAGTGGTTGGTCATGGCTCCCCGGCCAAACGTGGCGGCCAAACTGACCACCGTTGGACCGTGTCAAACACGCGCCTGTTGTTCGAGGTACACGTAACCTAAGCTGCGCATCAGCTTGGTGGCGAGGTATCCCTCCTCCGAGCTGAAAGCGGCGCCACCGGCGAAAGCTATTCCCTCGCAACGGTTCACGAGGTTGCCGTTGGCGTCGGTGGTGACGAAGGTGCGGTCACGTGACGCTTTTATGTTGCGCGCCAGTCGATCCAGCGCGAAGTCCCAGGAGACGGTCTTCCACTCCTTGGCACCCGGCTCCCTATACATCGGGCTGGGCACCCGCCGCCGGGACACCGCCAGCTGAAGCGCGCTCGCCCCCTTCGGGCACAGCCGGCCCTCGTTGACCGGGCTGTCCGGATCACCCTCGATCTGCAGCAGCTCCACCTTGCCGTCTGCATTCTTTTTCGTGTACGCGAGAAGGGCGCACCCCACAGCGCAATAGGGACACACCGAATGGGAGACCGTGGCCCCCTCGATGCGCAGCTTCTGCTTGACCGTGATCGCCTGGGTGAGGTCGAACCCGAGCGGCGACAAGCCACCGAGCACTCCCGTTCCAGCCGCGCCGATCTGAAGGAACTGACGGCGACTGACCTCCACCTCGGACACCTCGGACTCCCTTCCGCGGGGCCGTGCATACGACTGTCATCGATCCTAAACCCGCATCGAGGAGCATGAACACCCCTCAGCCCACGGTCAACTCGAGATCGTGCCGCTGACCTGGGTCGCCCGGATTTCGCAGGAGATCGAGCAGCCCGGGCCAGGCCGGAACCAGCAATCCGGACACCCCTTCGGCGGCCGCCTGCGCCAGTGTCGCCTGCCACGTGTCGCGTGCCTGCCCGGCCGGGGTCGGCACCCATCTTTCGGCCTGACCGTCCACGATGTGCTCGTAGGCCTGGGTTTCCTCATCGAGCAGCCGGAAACCGCCGCCGATGGTTCTGAGCCTTCCCCGGCTGAGCCGCTCGACCGTGGCCAGGGCAGCGGCCTCCTCACGATGCGGCCCCAGATCGGCGACGAGCAGGGAACGCCCGGTGGTGACGGCCAGCGCGGCGGTCAGTACCAAGGGATCCAGCTCCGAATGGCCAACCACGTCGATCCATAGCGCGTCAGCGCCGGCCGCGTCGAAGGACGCCGCGTCGGCGAGCCACTCGGCCAGATCGTCGGCCCGCCTAGCCAGCACCACACCAACCTTGATGTTTGACTTCACCCGGTCAGCCTAAGCTGAGTCTCCTGTCGGCAACGGCCGCATAGCGAGCCGTCGCCGACGCAGCGGACGCACTGACCTGCGGCCCGCGCATCAAAGCGGATATCGAGCCGATGCAGGCGGGGCGAAGCGGGCTGATCACTGTGGACGATGGGGCAGCCGTCGGCGCGCCAGCGCTGGAACCCGCCGATCACGTCGGTGGCCTGGGTCAGGCCGACCGCCTGCAGCGAGGCGGCGGCCAACGATGACGAGTAACCCTGATCGCAGAGGATGATCCAGCACAGCCCGTGGTCTTCTGCTTCCGGAATGCGCGCGGTGCTGCACGGATCCAGCCGCCATTCCAGGTGATTGCGCTCCACGACGATCGCGGTGGGGATGTCGCCGTCGGCGCGGCGCTGATACTCGGGACGGATGTCGATCAGGTAGGCGCCCTGATTCTGCGCCTGCTTGGCTTGTCGCGGAGTGACGCGCCTGCGCAGCTGCTTGCGGGCGTCGCGCAACAGCTGCTGGACATGCCGGTCGCTCATGTCCATCGAGAGTACTGGATCCGGCAATCGGCCCATCGACTGATTAACATGGTGTATCTGTTGGCCTACCATGCGTCCATGGCGGCTGACTCAGACTCCACGGCGATGGTGGTCGGCGTGTTCGGCGTCGCCGTGGGGCTGTTCCTCGGCGCCCGCTGGGTGCGCGCCCGCGGTGCCTACGACGGGTGGCAATCCTCGCGCGGCGGCCCGTCCAAGGCCAAAGTGGCCAGAACAAAGGCGCGGACGGCCTTCATGCTGGCCGCCCGCGGCGCTTTCATCGGCATCGTCCTGCTCATCGTCTGGGCCATCACCACCTCGAACATGGTGCGGCGCTAGACAAAACTGAGCGTGACCTCGACCGCCTTGTCACGGATCACCGTCACCTGCAAGCTCTTGCCGCCCTTGGTGTAGGTGGTGCGCGGCTCACCGGGCGTGGCCGTGGCGACCCAGCCCTGAGCCGTCAGGGTGTCGCGCACCGCGGCGAGGCGGGTGTCGGCCTGCGAGTCGGCGAGGAAGGCGATGATCCCCTGGCACGTCCCGTCCGCCATCCCCGTCCCATAGCCGCCATCGCCGGGCACGGTGCCGAAGGCTTGCAGCGCCTGCCTTTCGTCGGTGCTGCAGGCGGTCGCGGCCTGTTGCAGGCCGCGTTGTTTGGCGGCTGTGCCAAGCCACGCGCCGCCCACCGCGATGCCCGCGGTGAGCACCAGGGACAGTCCCGCGATCGGCAGGAAACGCGGCCGTGTTTGTCCCGCCAGCGCAAACGCCGCGAACACCGCCCCGGTCACGATCAGCGTGACGAGCAGCACGAACGGCATGGCGTTGAGCAACATCGCGGTGTCCCAACGGCCCGCCTGCGGGTCGGCCCCATAAATGGCGAAGAACTCGTAGCTGAGCTGGCCCAGTGCCACCCAGATGGCCAGGGCGGCCACGGCCACCCCGCCCGCGGCGGCCCAGCGCATTGCTTTAGTCATGTAGCCCATTGAAAACGCCCTGCCCACCCTCCACATCGGCTCACCTACTCAGACGGAGTACTCAACTTCGCCTCAGCTTGGTCCGCTGATCTTACGGCGCACGGACTCCGCGTCGGGATGGGCCAGCTCGTCGAGGATGACCAGGGCTTGCCGCCACGCCCGGCGTGCCCGATCGGGGTCGGAGTCGTGCAGGCTGTCGCCCAGGTTGGTCAGCGAGGTGGCCTCCTCGTAGCGATCGCCGAGATCGCGGTAAAGGTCGATGGCGCGCTGGTAGCAGGCGACGGCGGTGGCCAGATGACCGAGCCGGTGGTGGGTCAGGCCGAGGCTGTCCCAGGCGCCCGCCTGCCCGTCGCGGTTGCCGAGGCGCTGGTGCAGGGCCAGCGACTGCTGGCAGGCGGCCAGGCCGCGCTGGTAGTTGCCGAGCAGGGTGTGCGCCCAGCCGATGTTGTTCAGGGCGATGGCCTGCCCGGCCTCGTGACCTTCGGCGCGGTACAGGTCAAGGGCTTGCTCGGCATGATCGAGCGCCTCTTGCGGGTCGTGCGGCGCGACGATGCCACCGAGGTCCAGATGCGAGTCGGCGTGGCCGATCCGGTCGTCCACCTGTTCGTAAAAGCCAAGGGCGCGTTTGATTTGGACCCGCGCCTCGGTGAGCAGTCCCAAGTGGATATACGCCCAGCTGAGGCTGCGATGGGTCCAGGCGAGCATGAGCGGGTCGCCCAGCCGTTCGGCCGCTTCCAGGCCGAGCTGCCAGACCGTGGCCCAATCGTGCCAATGCCCCTGCCGGTTGAGGAAGGTGGTGAGGGTCCAGGTGAGCTGCCAGGTCAGCAGGTCCAGACCGGAACCGGCGGCGTGGGTGATGGCGGCGAGCAGGACCTGATGCTCGGCGGTGAACCAGGCCAAGGCCTGCCGATGGTCGGCGTGGTACTCGCGGGCCACGCCATTGCGCGGCGGCGTCAGCACGATGGGATCCCGCAACGGGTTGAGCAGCAGCGCGGCCGCGTGCGCCGTGTGCAGGTAATGCTCTTGCAGGCGGCGGATCGCGGCGTGGCGCTGAGGCTGCGGATCGAGGCGCTGGGCCAGCTCCGCGGCGAAGGCGCGCAGCAGGTCGTGCTGGCTGAACCTGTCCGGCACCGCTTCGGTGAGCAGATTGCCCTCGGTCAGCTCGGTGAGCAGAGGTCGCAGGCTCGCCGTGGGCACCGCGGCCAGGCTGGCGGCGGCGGCCACGCTGATGTCCGGGCCGGCATGCTGGCCCAGGAGGCGGAACAGGTCGGCGGCCGCTGTGCTCAGGGCTCGATAGGACCAGGACAGCACGGCCCTGACGTCGGTGGCGGAATCGCCGGCGTGCATGGCGTCCAGGCCCCCGGCGGCGTCGTGAAGCTCGGCGGCCAGCCGGCTCAGCGGAAACTGGGGATGGGTCGCTGCGCGCGCCGCCACCACGGACAGCGCCAGCGGCAACCGGGCGCAGCGATCGATGATCTGCCCGACGGCGTCGGATTCCGTTGCGGTGCGGTCTTTTCCGAGCCGGCTGTCCAGCAGCTCGCGGGCCTCCTCATCGGTCAGCAGCTCAAGCGCCAGCGGGTAAGCGCCCTCCGTGGCGACCAGGGGCGCCATCCGGTTGCGGCTGGTGACCACGGTCAGGCAGGCGGCCTCGCCCGGCAGCAGCGGCCGCACCTGCTCGGCGTCGCGCGCGTTGTCCAGCAGCACCAGGATCCGCTTGCCCGCCACCAGACTTCGGTACATCGCGGTCTGCGCTTCGATTCCGGCCGGGATCCGTTCCGGCGGCACCGCCAGGGCCTCAAGGAATCCGGCGAGTGCCACGCCTGGCCCGAGGGCTGTTCCACTCGCGCCGAAGCCGCGCAGGTTGACATAGAGCTGCCCGTCGGGGAATCGTGCGGCCACCCGGTGCGCCCATTGTGCGGCCAGGGTGGTCTTGCCAATTCCCGCTGTACCAGATATCACCACCACTGCCGCGTTGACCTGGCCGGCCGCGAGCCGGTCGAGCGTGGCCAGCGCGCCGCGCCGCCCGGCGAAGGCGGGCAACGCCGGCGGCAGCTGGGCCGGGGTGGGCGCCGCGGATGGGGGCGGTGAATCCGGCGCGGGGGACAGGCTCAGCTCCTGCCGCAGGATGGCGCTTTCCAACTCCCGCAACGGCTGGCTGGGGTCGATGCCCAGCTCGGAGCCGAGGGCGTGCCGCAATCGCCGGTAGACCGCCAGCGCGTCGGCCTGGCGTCCGGCGCGATAGAGCGCCAGCATCAGCTGCTGGTGGATCTGCTCGTCGAAAGGCAGCTCCCGCGACAGCCGCTCCAGCTGCGGGGTGACCTGGACGTGTTCGCCGATGGCCAGCCGCGCCTCGATCAGGTCGCGTTCGGCCGACACCCGGGCCGTCTCCAACCTGTGGCACAGCCGGTCAAGGACTTCGGCCGGGGCCGCTCCGGAAAGCGCGGAGCCGGACCAAAGCCCAAGCGCCTCATCCAAAATCGGCACCCTGCGCTGGGCTTCGCCGGTGGCGTGCGCCTGGCCGAGAAGTTTGAGGAAGCGACTGGCATCGATGCAATCGGGGTCGGCCCGCAACAGGTAGCCGGTGCCGCGGGTCGCGATCTGGATGCCGTCATCGCCCTCGCCGGCACCGGCGAGCACCCCGCGCAACCCGGAGATGATGACCTGGATCGCGTGGACTGCCGTCCGCGGCGCGTCGCCCGGCCAGGTCAGCGCGACCAGCTGGTCGAGCTGCACCAGATGATTGACCTCCAGCGCGAGAACCCCCAGCACAAACCGTTGCCGCCGCGCGCCTAACGGCACCGGCCGGCCGTTGGCGTGCAACTCGACCGGGCCCAGGATCCGGATCTCCACCGCACAAGTCACCCCCCCATTGCCGACAAACATACGTCGCCTAGTCGATATTCGCAGCGATGAGTGGGGCCGGGCACAGCACGAAACGGCCGGGCGCGGAAACTCCGCGCCCGGCCGCGATTGGATCGATCTGGTTATGCGATGGTGCAGGCACTGCCGTTGAGGGTGAACGAGGCCGGCCTACCGGAGTTACCGGTGTGGGTGGCCTGGAAACCGATGTCCCGAATGGTGGCACCCGGGGCGATCGCCGCGTTGTAGGACATGTTGCGGGCGGTCACCTGCCCACTGGCCGGGGTGAAGGTGGCGTTCCAGCCAGAGGTGATGGTCTGTCCACTTGGCAGGGTGAAGACCAGCGACCAGCCATTGATGGCGGTCTGGCCGGTGTTGGTGATGCTGATTGCCGTGGTGAGACCGGTGTTCCATGCGTTGATCGCGTAGGTCACCCGGCACGCCCCGACCGGCGGCGGCGAGCTCGGCGGAGGTGAGCTGGGCGGTGGCGAGCTGGGCGGCGGAGAACTCGGCGGTGGCGAGCTAGGCGGTGGCGAGCTGGGCGGAGTGGTGTCCAGCCCGAAGAACCTGATCGTCATCAGCGCCTGGCCGGCCAGTGGCAGGTTGTGCCCGACGTTGGCGATGCTGATCGCCTCGACGTTGGCCATGATGCCGCTGCTGCCGTAGCGGGTGCGCGTCCAGCCCGACTGTGGGGTGTCGGTGAAGGTCGGGGTCTGGCTCAGGTTGTGCACATTGGTCCACTGCTTGATCTCTTCGCCGAAGTTGGGGTACCGCAACGTGGCGTCGGTGGTGCCGTGGAAGAGCTGCATCCGGGGCCGCGCGCCGGTGTAGCCGGGGAACGCGCCGCGGACGAGGTTGCCCCACTCCTGCGCGGTCCGGATGATGGTTCCGTTGGCGCAGTTGCTGTTCCACATCGACCCGTCGGTGGTGGCGAAGCAGGCGAAGGGCACGCCCATGTAGGCCGAGCCGGCCTTGAACACGTCGGGGTAGTCGCCCAGCAGGACGTTGGTCATCATCCCGCCCGACGAAGCGCCGGTGGCGAAGACGCGGTTCGGGTCGCCGTTTCGGTTCTGCAGCACCCAGCGCACCATCGACACGATGCCGACCGGGTCGCTATTTCCGTTGTGGGTCAACGCACCCTGCGTGGACACGTCGAAGCAGCTGCCGCTGCGGGTGGCCGAGGGATAGATGACAATGAAGCCATACTGGTTGGCCAGGTTCGCGAACTCGGTACCCGAGAAGAAAGCCGGGCCGGAACCGGTGCAGTAGTGCACGGCGACGAGAACGGCGGGGCGGGCCGTCACGTTGTCGGGCACGTACAGGTGCATCCGCAGGTTGGTGGGATTGGTGCCGAAATTGGTCACCTCGACCAGTTGGGCCGCTGTTGCCGGGGCTGCCATCGGGCCGGCTAACAGGAGCCCGGCAGAGGCAATCACGGCACTCGCGGCAGCCGCGGCCAGGGCGGCTTTGACGCTTGCCTTCATGGTTACTCCTCGCGGGAGCGGGAGCGCTCCCATAGCACCTTAGAAAGGTTTCGAGTTTCTCGGCGATCGTATTCGAGTCACGATAATTCGGCCCACGTCAATGCGCAAGAGTCGGTCAACGCTGGTGCCTAGGGCGCGCCAATA
>NZ_BONY01000098.1 GCF_016862955.1 Rhizocola hellebori
ATGGGTGCAGAGCAAAGGTGCGGTGGAGGAAGTGTCCTACCCGGCGGATAGTGTCCCGCACATGCCGGGGCGGAGTTATGAAGGTCCGTATGGAGCGAGCTATCCTGCGGCTGGATTGTTAAGAGCGGCAAGGAGAAGGGCCGACCTGAGCCAGCGTGATCTGGCGCGGGCGGCAAAGATTCACGCGTCGACGGTGGGAAGGATCGAGTCGGGGCAGCTGCAGCCGAGCCTGGAGATTTTCAGGCGACCGGAGCATTCGAGACGAGCAGCGCAAGGCGAGTCAGTGGGAGGTGCGGCTGGCCTATCGCTAGGGGGCGCCGAGGGCGAGGGAGATTTCGCGGGCGGTGGTGAGGACCTCGGTGCCCATGAGCCGGGTTTCGCGCGGGGGGAGCTCGTGCACGAGGGTGGAAATGCTTACCGCGCCAACGACCTGGCCGTGGTTGCCGGTGACGGCGGCGCCGATGCAGCGCAGGCCCTCGACGTCTTCCTCGTCGTCGATGGCGTAGCCGTGGTGGCGGATCTCGGCGAGGTGGGCGATGAGATCGGTGGGGGAGGTCATCGTGTGCGGGCTGCGGCGGGGCATGCCGGTGCGGCGGCAGATGGCGGCAACCTCTTCATCGGACAGTGCGGCGAGGATGGCTTTGCCGATCGCGGTGCTGTGCAACAGGAGGCTCTGCCCTATCCGCGACGGCATCTCGTAGGGCTTGTGGCCGGTGAGCTTCTCGACGTAGACGGCCTCGTCGCCGTTGCGCAGGGCGAGGTGCACGGTGTAGCCGGTGCGGTCGCGCAGGGCGTTCAGGGCGGGGCTGGCCAGGCGGGCCGGGTCGAGGCGGTGCATGATCTTGCCGGAGAGGGTGAGGGCGCGCGGGCCGGGCAGGTAGCCGCCGTTGCCGTCGGAGGTGGCGAAGCCATGGCCGACAAGCGACTGGAGGATCCGGTGCACGGTCGACTTGGGCAGGCCGGTGGTTTCGGCCAGATCGGTGATCCGTTCGTGATCGGCAAGCGCCTCCAGCACCGAGAGCGCCTTCTCGATGGCGTTTCCAGCGCTGCCGTTGGCGGTCATAAGCCGAGCCTATCGCGCGCACCTACACTGACAGCGTGATAGCTGGGCTGGTGACAGGAACGTCGGCTGGCGGACGGCGCGAGATGGACGCGACAGGCGTGGCCAATGTGGACACGGGTGAGCCGATCACGCCGGAAACGGTGCTGCACGTGGCGTCGCTGACGAAACCGGTGACCTGCGCCGCCTTCGTGACGGTGGCGCCCGAGCTGGTCGACAGCCCCGTCGTCGAGGTGATGCCGCAGTTGATCGGCACCTGGCGGGTCTCGCCCGAGCTGACACCGCGCGATCTGCTCAGCCACCGCTCGGGTCTGCGCAACGACCTTGACCGCGATGCCCTCGCTCAGTTCGGAAGCGGCGATGACGCGCTGGCGCGGGCGGTGGGGCTGGTGGTATCCAGCCCGCCGGCGGAAGCGCCGCGCACGGTGTGGGAATACTGCAATGCGGGCTATTGGCTGGCCGGGCACGCCTTGGCGCTACTGTCCGGGGCAACGTTCGAAAGCGCTGTGGCGCAGGCGGTTTTCCAGCCTGCCGGGATGGTCGGCTCGGGATTCGAACCGATGCCGGGAGTGTGCGGGCACCGCAGCCGAAAGCCGATGGAGCCGGGCTATCTGCGGGCGCGGAATCCGGGTAGCGGGATGTTCTCGAATGTCCCGGACCTGCTGGCGTTCGCCGAACACCTGCTCGACTCCCCGGCGGTGCTCACCGCCATGACGAAGGTGAGCGTGGCGACGCCCGAAGGGACCTGGTACGGACTGGGCTGCCACCTGGCCGACCGCGAGGCGAGCATCATCTGGCACCGGGGCACGTCCTTCAGCGGGTTCAAGTCGTGCCTGCTGATCGTGCCGCAGCACAGGTACGCCGCGGTGGCATTGACCAACGACTTCGACGGTGATCCGGCCATCGACGATTTTCTGCGCGTCAGCCTCGCTGAGGCCACCGGGCTCGGCTTGCCGTGGAAGCCGGCTAGCTGAGCCTGCGGACAGCGTCGGCCACCATGCCCTGCGCGTCGGTCAGGGCGTGCCGCGCGGTACGGGCATCGACCGAGGAGAGCAGCATCACCAGAGCCACCGGAAGCTCCTCGCCGGCCTGGGCGATCGCCTGCTGCGCCACCTCGGCGGGCAGACCGGTGGCGCTCATCAGAGTGCGCACCGCCCGCTGACGCAACTTGGCGTTGCTGGGCACGGCGCAGACCATCAGGTTGGACCACGTCCGTCCAATTCGGACCATCACCGCGGTGGAAAACGTGGTGAGCACGAGTTTGGCCGCGGTACCGGCCTTCATCCGAGTCGACCCGGTGATCACCTCCGGGCCGGTCTCCACCGCGATCGGGATGTCGGCGAATTCGTGCAGCGGGGCATGCGGGTTCGAGGAGATCAGGGCGGTGGTGGCGCCGACCGAGCGAGCGTGCCGCAGCGCGCCCCCGACATACGGTGTCGCGCCCGACGCGGCCACGCCGATGACGAGATCCTTGGCGGTCACCTCGGCGGCGTCGCGGGCTCCGGCGTTGTCGTCGTCCTCGGCCTGCTCGACCGCGCTCCACAGCGCCTCCAGGCCGCCGGCCACGTGCGCGACCACCTGATCGGGCTCGAGGCTGAAGGTGGGGCGCAGCTCGGCCGCGTCGGCAAACGCGGCGCGGCCGGAGGTTCCCGCCCCGAAATAGTGGATACGCCCGCCGGAGCGCAGCGCCCGGACTCCGGCGAGCACAGCCAATTCGATCTGCGGCAGCACCGCGGCCACCGCTTTTGGCACCGTTTGGTCCTGTTGGTTGATCAGTTGGAGCAGGTCGGACAGGGGGAGCGCGTCCAGATCCATGGAGGCCGGGTTGCGCTCCTCAGTTGGTACGTCGGCTACGTGCACGTTCACCTGTCCTTGACGAGACTGCTTGATGGACATTTTCAAATGCCTGCCACGTTTGCTCGCCGCGATGCTGGGCTAGCGCGACGAACAGGCAGTCGGTGACATAGAGCTGGGCGATGCGGCTGACGGTGGCGCCGGTGCGGAAGAGCACGTCCTCCTGGCCGGCGCTGGCCAGGATGATGTCGACCTGATCGGCCAGCGGGGAGTGGGGGTAGTTGGTGACCGCGACGGTGACCGCACCGCGTTCGCGGGCCACCCGCATCGGGTCGAGCACCTCCGCTGTCCGGCCCGAGTGCGACACCCCGATCGCCACGTCACCCTTGCCGAGGTGAGCCGCGGAGGCGATGGAGCGGTGCACGTCGGAGTAGGCCACCGCGATCAGGCCGAGATGGGACAGCTTGTGGTGCAGGTCGGCCACGACGACATCGGAGGAGCCGACGCCGTAGATGTCGACCTTGCGGGCGCCGGAGAGCACCTCGACCGCGCTCGCAAGCGCAGACAGGTCAAAGGTTTCCAAGGTGTCCTGGATCGCCTGCTGCGAAGCGATCGCGACCTTGCGGGTGATTGCGGGCAGCGGATCGTCGGCGGCGATCTCGGCGGCGTCGCCGATCGGCAGCTGCCGGCCGGCCGCCTCCTGCTTGTAGCCGACCACGGCGAGCAGCAGCCGAAGCTCCTGATAGCCGGAAAGGCCGATGCTGCGGCAGAACCGGGTGACCGTGGTGGCCGAGGTTCCGGCGCGCCGGGCCAGCTCGGAGATGCCGATCCGCGCGGTTTCGGCGGGCTGGTCGAGCACCAGCCGGCCCACCGCCCGCTCCGACTCGGCGAGCGTGGGCATGAGCCCGCGAAGCCGGACGAGGAGGGTTTCGGCGCCGCTGTCGGGGTAGGTCTCGGTGGTGGTCACGGTCATCTCCTTCATTTCAGCTGTCCCGCGGTGAGTCCGGATTGGACCTGGCGCTGGAATACCGCATAGACGATCAGGACCGGGAGCATAGCCAGCGTGAGGCCGGCGAACAGTCGTGAATAATCGCCCCGGTAGCCCTCATTGACAGCGAGGGCGGCCAGCCCTTGAGCCAGCACGTACTTGTCTTCGCTGTCGCTGACGAGAACGACCGGGAGCAGGTACTGATTCCACTGCCCGAGCAGGTTGAAGATGGCGACGCTGATCAGACCCGGCTTGGCCATGGGCAGCATCACCTTGAAGAACATGGCGAACGGGCCACAGCCGTCGATCATCGCGGCCTCCGCGACCTGGGTGGGCAGGGTGCGGAAGAAGGCCACGAGGAAGAACACGGTGAAGGGCAGCGAATAGGCGGTGTAGACGAGCATCAGACCGGGCAGAGTGTTGAGCAGACCCGCGTTTTTGACCACGAAGAACAGCGGCACCAGGGCCAAGAAGGCGGGGAACATCATCCCACCGACGAAGAGGAAATAGACGAACCGCTTACCCGGAAAGTCGTAGCGCGCCAGCGCGTAGGCGGCGGTCGCGCCCAACAGCATCGTGAGGGTGATCGACACCGAAAGCACGGTGACGCTGTTGAGGAAGTACTTGCCGATGTTCCCGTGGCTCCAGGCTCTGGCGAAGTTGCTCCAGCGCAACTCGCCCGGCAGACCCCACGGGTCGTTGAGGATCTCGGCGTCGTCCTTGAACGATGTCACCACCACCCATAGCAGTGGCAGCGCGGTCATCACGCCCCAGATGACGAGCATCGCCTGGGGGAAGGGATTGCGTTTCATGAAAACTCGATCCTTTCCCGCCGGGTGATCCGCAGCGCGGCCACGGTGATGGTGAGGGTGAGGAAGAACAGGACCACGCCGATCGCTGACGCCATACCGAATTTGTTCTCCGAGAAGGCCACGTCGTACATGCGCTGCCCGACGACATCGGTGGAGAAGTTAGGCCCGCCCCGAGTCATGATCTGCACCAGGGCGAAGCCGTCCAGGGCGAGGATCGCCAGGTACACCCAGGCCACCTGGACCGTGTCCCACAGCAGCGGAAGCGTTATGCGCCAAAGGGTTGCCCAGCGCGACGAGCCGTCGAGCTCGGCCGCCTCGTAGAGCTCCTTCGGGATCGACTGCATGGCCGCCCCGAAAAGCACGACATAGAAGCCCACATTGGCCCAGACCATCACGGCCAGGATCGCCCAGAAGGCGACCGCCGGATCGCCGAGCCAGGTTTTCGCCAAGCCGTCCAGCCCTAGCGCGCGGAGCGTGCCATTGAGCAAGCCGCTGCGCGGGTTGTAGATCTCTTTCCAGAGCACCCCGATGACCGCGACCGAGAGCACCTGTGGCGCAAAGTAGATGATTTTGTACAGGCCCGCGCCCTTCGCCCGGTGCACGTTGAGCATCGAGGAGAAGAACAGCGCGAGCACGATGGTGATGACCGGGAGCAGAATGAGGAGCAACGCGTTGTGCCACAACGCGTTGCGCATGTACTCGTCGCTGAGCAGGCGCTTGAAGTTGTCCAGCCCGACCCAGTTGAACTCGTTCGACAGGCCGTGCCAGTCGGTCGCCGAGATGACGAACGCCTGGGCGTAGGGCGAGATGACGAAGTACCCGTACAGCCCCAATGCTGGCAGCAGGAACGCTGCCAGCAGAGGGTATTTGCCGTGCTTCATGCCGAGCGCTTGTACTTCTTGAAAGTGGTGTCGGCCGCGATCTCGTCGGCGCCCTTCTGGCACTTGGTGAGGAACTCGTCGGGCCCGATGCGGCCGGAGAAGAACTCGCCGCACGCCGCGTCCACCAGGTTGCGCTCCAGCTTGCGGTAGTACACCGGATAGATCCAGTTGAAGCCCTTGTCGCCGGAGTCCTTGAGCGCCTTGACACACGAGTCCAGGCCCGAGCCGAGACTGATGCCGTCGGCGGCGCCGGCCACGATGGTGAGGCTGGAGACCTTGCCCGTGAAGTCCTTCGCGCCCTTCAAGGACAGCATGGTGCGCAGATACTCTTTGCCCCCACGTTCGTTTGCTGCTTTTGCGGGTACGACGAACGGCTCGCCCGCGGTGCCACGAATCGCCGCGAAGGGCAGCTTGTCGCCGGAACCCAGGCTCGGGGTAGGCGCCACGACCATGTTGAAGCCGGCCGGGGTGACCGCCTTCTGCTCGTTCTCCAGCCAGGAACCGCAGGAGATGAAGGCGGCCTTGCCATTGCACCACTCGGTCTGGGACTGCTTGTGGTCCAGGCCGGGCGAGCCGGGCAGGATGTAGCCGTCCTTGACGATCTGGTGCCACGCCGACGCGGCCTGCTTCATGGCGTCCGACGTCCACGCGTTGGGCTCAAGGTTGTCGATGTTCATCGCGACCTGTTGGCCACCGAACTTGATCGCGGTCGAGATGACCGGCCAGCTCATGTAGCGCGGGTGCAGACCCTGATAGGTCCACGGGGCGATGCCCGCCGCCTTGATGGTCTTGCACAGCGCGATGTGCTCGTCCCAGGTCTTCGGGTATTGCCAGCCCTTGTCGGTGAAGAGTTTGCTCGAGTACCAGATCCCGTAGACCGTGTAGGCATAGTTGAGAATGAAGGTCTTGCCGTCGAAGGTGCCCGTCTCCACGGCACCCGGCAGCAGCGTCTGACGGACCGTCTTGCCCGGCTGGTCCAGGCTCGGCGCGTTGAGCAGATCGGCAAGGTCGGCCAGCTGGTTCTGCGAGACCAGCGTGCCCGGGTCGATCTGGCCCGCGCCAGAGTTGTTGATTACGTCGGGCGGGTTGCCGTCGATGAAGCGGGGCTGCATGGTCTTGCTGATCTCGGTGACAGCCGAGTGCTTGATCTCCGCCTTGGGAAAGTTCTCCTTGTACATCACCTCGTGCGACTTGGCGTATTCCTCGCCGAAGCCGCCGTTGAAGATGACGATCTCCAGTGCCGCGTCTTCCTTTACGCCCAAAGGATTCTTGGCGTTGGCCTGTCCTTCCTCCTTTGGCTTGCCGTCATCCGAGCCCATGGCGCAACCGGCGAGCAGGCCCGCCGGTGCTAACGTCGCCGCTGCGGCGGTGCCGAGCACCGTCCGGCGACGTATCTCTTGTGCTGTCATCAGGGGCTTCCTTCGCATCGTCTTTGATTTCAGGCGGAACGAACGTGAAGCCGATGCTTCCCCGACCCGGGTGACGATGTCAATAGTTAACGGACACTGTGATTGGATAGTTAATCCTTAACCGCGATGCTAACGTCTGCTTCCATGCTGGTGATTGGGGCCGATCTCGGCGGGACAGGCGCGAGAGCCGCCCTGGCACTGGATGGGCAGGTGATCGCCGAAACCTCGATCGAGGGCATCGCCGATCGTGTGGTCGCGGTGGAGAGCCTGGTTGGCGAGCTGCTGTCGCGCACCCAGCGGTCAACGGTGGATGCCGTGGCGGTGGGCGCGACGGGTTACTTCATGCGCGGGCGGGTGCTGCGGGAACAGGTACCCCCCATGATGTTTCGGGCATATGGAGCACGGACCGTTTTGCTCTGTTCGGACATGCTTTCCAGCTATGCGGGGGCTTTGGGACTCAACCCGGGTGTGGTGATCGCGGCCGGCACCGGTGCGGTCGCGCTCGGCTCCGACCTGCAGGGCACCTGGTCGCGCGTAGACGGCTGGGGTTACCTGGTGGGCGATTGCGGCGGAGGCAGCTGGATCGGGCGCACCGCATTGCAAGCCGCGCTGCGCGCCGCCGACGGCCGCCCGGACGGCTCCGCCGCCCTGCTCACCGCGCTGCGCGCGCATTTCGGCGATGAGGCGAAGCTGGTCGCCGAGCTGGCCGAGCGGGAGGATCGAGCGGGGATGATGGCCGGTTTTGTCCCGCATGTGGAGAAGGCCGGAGACCATATCTCGCAAGGAATCCTGGCACAGGCCGGCGCGCACCTGGCCGAGACCGCGCGCAGCGCGATCGTCTCCGAGCCGGTCATCGCGACCACCGGCAACCTGTTCCGGGTCCGGGCGGTGCGCGAATCCTTCCGCGCCAGCCTCTCCCCAGACATCGAAGTTCGCAGGCCAATCGGGTCCGGAGTGGACGGTGCGCTGCTGCTCGCCGTGGCCGCCACCAACGGAACCCTCCCGGCGAACGCGCCCTGTGAACGATTCACCGCGCCCAGGAAGTAGGCGTGAACTATTGACATCGCTCGGGCTGGCGCTGAAGCTTTCCTCCATGACAGCCCGTCGAACATTTCTTGTAGCGGCAGGTTCCGCCGCTCTTCTTGGGCCACTCGCAGCTTCCTCCTTGCCCGCAGCCGCCTCGCCCGAGGCCACGGCCGCCTGCGAGGCGAACCCGTTCACGCCGAAACGCCAGTTCCGTGCCATGTGGATCGCGACCGTCCAGCGACTGGACTGGCCGACCCCGGGCGGCATCGAGGCGATGAAGGCCGAATATATTTCGATGCTCGACTATGCCGTGGCGACCCGGATGAACGCGGTCATCGTCCAGGTGAGGCCGACGGCTGACTCGTTCTGGCCGGGCGCTCTGGAGCCGTGGTCGCGGTACCTGACCGGGACCGCCGGGCAGGATCCGGGCTGGGACCCGATGGCGTTCCTGCTCGAGGAGGCGCACAAGCGCAACCTTGAGTTCCACGCCTGGTTCAACCCCTACCGGATCAGCATGCCCGCTTCCGCGTCGGAGGCCGGAGTCGACCTCACCAAGCTGCCGGCCGACCACCCGGTGCGCAACCATCCTGAATGGACGGTTCCCTACCCCGTCAACGCGGCGGGGGCGCGGCTCTACTACAACCCGGGCGTGCCGGAGGTGCGCCGCTTCGTGCAGGACGCCGTCCTCGACGCGGTAAGCAAGTACGACATCGACGGTGTCCACTTCGATGACTACTTCTACCCCTACCCGGCCGCCGGTCAGGACTTCGGCGACGACGTCACGTTCGCGCAATACGGCGCGGGCTGGGCGACCAAGGCCGACTGGCGGCGCAACAACATCGACCTGTTGGTGCAGGAGCTCGGTCAGCGCATCAAGCAGCTCAAGCCGTGGGTCAAGTTCGGGGTGAGCCCGTTCGGCATCTGGCGCAACGTCGCCGCCGACCCGCTGGGCTCGGAAACCAACGGCACCCAGTCCTACGACGCGAACTTCGCCGACACCCGCAAGTGGGTCAAGGCGGGGTGGATCGACTACATCGTGCCGCAGATCTACTGGCACATCGGGCTCGCCGTGGCCGACTACGCCAAGCTCGTGCCGTGGTGGAACGACGTCGCCGCGGGAACCAACGTGCACCTCTACATCGGGCAGGCCAACTACAAGGTCGCCCTGGCCGGGCAGCCCGCGGCCTGGTTCGACCCGATCGAGATCAGCAAGCACCTCACCTTCAACCACGACTATCCCGAGGTCGACGGCGACGTCCACTTCCGCGCCAAGATCGTGATGCAGGATCTGATCGGCTCGTCCACCCAGTTCGTGGCCGATCACTACGCCAAGCCGGCGTTGGTGCCGAGGATGCCGCATCTGCCGGCGAGCCCGCTGCTCTTCCCGATCATCACGCACGACAGGCGCGACGCGGCCGGGGTCACGCTGACCATTCGGCCGGTGTGGGGCGAGATCACCTCCTACGCGATCTATCGCTTCAAGATCGGTGAGCAGCCGTGCGTGACCGACGACGGCCGCAACCTGGTGGGCACCGTGCGCCGTACCGGCAAGGAGACCACGTTCGTCGACACCACCGCGGTCGAGGGCGAGCGTTACGTCTACCTGGCCACAGCGCTTGACCGGCTGTGGAACGAGGGGCCGCCGAGCCCACCGCGCTTCGCCTGATATCTAAGCTGTGACCATGGGCTTTCCAAGGTCAGTGGACCCGCTGCCGGATGTGCAGCGGGTCCTTTGCGTTTTCGCACACCCCGACGACGTGGACTTCGGCTCCGGCGGCACGGTGGCCGCCTGGGTCGACGCCGGGATAGAGGTGTCCTACCTGCTGGTGACGCGCGGTGACTCGGGCGGGTTCGACGCCACGCCACGCGACCAGATGCCCCTGATCCGGGAGTCGGAGCAGCGCGCGGCGGCGGCCGCCCTCGGCGTCAAGCAGGTCGAATTTCTCGAGGGGTACAGCGACGGCAGCATCACGCCGTCGCTGGAGTTGCGCAAAGACATCACCGCGGGGATCCGGCGATTCCGGCCCGACCGGATCCTGACCAGTTCACCCCTTCGCCGATGGGATCGCCTCGCCGGCCCGAGCCACCCCGACCACCTGGCCGTGGGGGAGGCGACCACCAGCGCGGTCTATCCGGATGCGCGCAACGAATTCGCCCATCCCGATCTGCTGGAGGCGGGGCTGGAGCCGTGGGTGGTGCGCGAGATGTGGTTCTCCGGGGGCCCAGACCCCGACCACAGAGTGGATGTCACCGATGTCTTCGACCGCAAGCTCACCGCGCTGCGGGCACACGTGACCCAGACCAGCCATATGTCCAACCTGGAGGAGATGTTGCGGGAACGCCTGTCCGCGTTGAGCGAGCAGCCTGGGCGGCTGGCTGAGGCATTCACGATCATCCGTACCGAATAGGCCGGTCGCGACATAGAAAGGTGCCCGTCCCGGCAATCACGGGGGGAATCGCCGGGACGAGCACTGCGAGCGAGCCTACCCCCTCGGCGGGCCGCTCGCAAAACTGTCGTCAGAAATCTGGCAAATGAACGCGTGCCGATTCTTTCGGTGACCGAGCGATTTCGAAGCGTGATGAGTCCAAAGTGGAAATTCACCCGATCATCAAGATTCTCGATCCGCCAGCGCCGAGGAGATCATTCCGTTAACGTCAAGGCGTGGCGCGGTTTTGGGGGAGCTTCCCACATCTGTGGAGGGTCGGTTTGATCACCGGCCTCATCCTTTCCGCCCTGCTGATGCCGTTCGCCTACGTGGCGGGCAAGATGGTCAAGGCGGAGACGGCGACCTTTCTGGCGATGGAATCGCAGCTGGACGACTTGCCGTCCGCCCAGACCAGCTACATCTACGCAGCCGATAATTCGACTTTATTGACAATGTTTTATGAGGAGTACCGGCAAGAAACCAGCCTCGTCAATATGTCGCCTTATCTCATCGACGCCATCGTCGCCGCCGAGGACGCCCGCTTCTACGCGCACAACGGGGTGGACATCTACGGTCTAGCTCGCGCCTTCGTGGCCAACCGCAAAGCGGGCTCGGTGTCCCAGGGTGGCTCGACCATCACGATGCAGTACGTGCGAATGGCGCTGCGCGACGGCGCGACCACCCCCGAGGACGTTCTGGACGCCACCGAGCAGAGCAACGCGCGCAAATTGCGTGAGGTCCGCCTGGCCATGGCCCTGGAGAAGCGCATCTCCAAGCAGGCCATCCTTGAGCGCTACCTGAACGCGGCCTACTTCGGCCACCGCGCCTACGGGGCCTTCGCCGCGGCCAAGGTGTACTTCTCGAAGGAACCCCAGGACCTGACCCTGGCCGAAGCGGCCACCCTCGCCGGGCTCGTCAAGGCGCCCACCGACTACGACCCGGCCACCAACGACGCCACCGCCGCCAAGGACCGCCGCGACTACGTGCTGCAGAAGATGACCGAGCAGGGGTTCGTCAGCCCCGAAGAGGTCGCCGCGGCACAGAAGGAACCGGTGCTGCTGACCGTCTACGAGCCGCAAAACGACTGCCAAAGCGTGGCGGCCGAGGTCAACAGCTACGCATTCTTCTGCGACTTCTTCAAGAGCTGGTGGATGCAGCAGGAGGAGTTCGGCGCCAACCCGGGTGAGCGGCTGCAAATGCTGCGCCGCGGCGGGCTGCGGGTGGTCACCTCCATCGATCCGAAGCTGCAGGGCATGGCCATGACGCGGGTGCTGGAGAAGGAGAAGATGAACAGCTCCTACGCCCATGGCGTCACGATGATCGAGCCCGGCACCGGCCGGGTCAGGGCCATGGCGGTCAACCGCATCTACTCGGCCGACCAGAGCGCCAATGGCCCCAGTATGGCGGCTGGCTCGACCCGGCCGGGCAGCTATCCGAATACCGTGGCGCCACTGCTCGGCGGCGGAGACATCCCTGGGTACCAGGCGGGCTCGACATTCAAGATGTTCACGATGCTGGCCGCGCTTGAGGCCGGAATGCCGCTCACCACGGCCTACCATTCGCCGCAACAGCTTGTGTCCCAATACGTGGCCGAGCCGGGGCCGGCCGTCTGCGGCGGGCGATGGTGCCCGCAGAACGCGAGCGCGGCTATGACCGGTACCCAAACAATGTGGTCTGGATTTGGAAAGTCGGTCAACACCTACTTTGTGCAGCTGGAACAGGCGGTCGGAGCCGACAAGGTGGTCAGGATGGCCGAACGGCTCGGCCTGCGCTGGCGCACCGACGTGGACCAGTACTACGCCGATCCGGTGCGGTCGGCGGGCTGGGGCCCGTTCACTCTCGGCGTCGCCGACACCACCCCGCTGGAGATGGCCAACGCCTACGCCACCGTTGCGGCGCACGGGGTCTACTGCCAGCCCATGCCGGTCAACCAGATCCTCACCCGCGACGGCAAGGATCTCGCGGAACCCAAGTGCCATCAGGAGGTCCCGGCTTCGGTCGCCAACGCGGCGACGGATGCGGCCCGGTGTGTCACCGGATACAAGGCCAAGGGCGGCAGCTGTGGCGACTGGTCAACGGCCGGAGGCGTCTACGGCATCGTCGGCCGGCCGGTGGCGGGCAAGACCGGTACCACCGACGACACCCGCGCCGCATGGTTCGTCGGCTTCACCCCACAGCTCGCCGGCGCTTCGTTCATCGCCGACCCGGACACACCCTCGCACGCGGTGGGCGACAGCCAGTCGCAAAAGCCCGTCAACACCGTCTCCGAGCTGTTGCGCGACGGCCTGGCCGGCCAGCCCATCATGGACTTCACCTACCCGTAAGCGTTTGCCTGATCCGCTCCATCACGAGCTCTGGCTGGGTCTTGATTAAGTGCGCCGGGAAGCGCAGCACGCAGTCGCCTTCGAGCCAGACTTCGTTCTGGCGCAACATATCCGCCGTCCAATGCCGGACCTCCATGTGGTGCGCGCCGTCGATCTCGACGTGAAGCTTGTGCTCCTCCCAATAGGCGTCCAGGTAGCGGTTGCGGCCACTGGAATCCTTGCGCAGCACCTGCATTTGCGGCCTGGGAAGCCGGTGCGCCGTCATGCGCCCTGGCGTGGTGTTGAAAACGCTGCGAAACACTCTTTGCCAGTCACCGCGGGCCAGCTCTGATGGAAGCTTCACCCGCGCAACTTGGCGACTTATGGCTGTTATAGCAACCATAAGTCGCCAAGAATAACTCCTACGGAGATCAGCCTTTGAGGCCGGAGGTGTTGATGCCCTGGACGAGCATGCGCTGGAACGCGACGAAGAAGGCGAACACCGGAAGCAGTGACAGCACAGACATCGCGAACATCGGCCCGAGTGAGGACTGGCCGGTTGAATCTAGGAAATTGCGCAGGGCCACCGGAACTGTAATGTTGTCCAATCCGGACAGATATACCAGTTGACTGAAGAAGTCGTTCCAGGTCCAGATGAACGTGAAGATGGCGGTCGTCACGAGCGCGGGCTTGGAGAGGGGCACGATGATCCGCCAGAAGATCTGGTACGGCCCCGCGCCGTCGATGCTCGCCGCGTCGTCGAGGTCACGCGGAATGCCCCGCATGAACTGGACCATAAGGAAGATGAAGAACGCTTCCGTGGCAAGCAATTTGGGCACGACGAGCGGAAGGGGCGTGTCTATCCAGCCGAACGTCTTGAACAGGATGTAATGCGGCACGATGAGCACGTGCCCGGGCAGCAGCAGAGTCCCGATCATCAGCGTGAACCAGAGCCCGCGTGCCCGGAAGCGCAAGCGCGCGAAGGCATACGCGGTCAGCAGGCACGACACACAGTTGAAGACTACGGAGACCCCGGCGATGACCGCGCTGTTGATGAAGAAGCGCGTGAAGCTCACGTCGAGGCTATTCCAGCCATCAATATAATTCGACGGTTGAGGGTCTTTGGGCAGCAACCCAATCCCGCCAACGATCTCCTCGTCTGGCTTGAACGAGGTGCTCAGCATCCATAGGAGTGGGTAGAGCACAATCGCGAGGATGCCGATGAGTGCGACTAGACGCAGGTACTTCATGATTGGTCTCCGTAATGCACCCAGAATTTCCCGGTGGAGAACAGGACAGCGGTGATTACGGCGATCGCCACGAGGAAGACCCAGGCCATCGCTGAGGCGTAACCCATCTGGTAGTCGCCGAACCCGGCCTTGTAAAGGTAGAGCGTGTACATCAGCGTCGAGTCGATCGGGCCGCCGGTTCCACCGGAAATCACATAGGCCGAGGTGAACCCCTGGAACCCGTGAACCGTCTCCAGCACCAGGTTGAAGAAGATGACCGGGGACAGGCCGGGAAGCGTGATGTGCCAGAAGGCCCGCCAGTTCGCGGCTCCGTCCACGGCGGCCGCTTCGTAGAGCTCCTTCGGGATCTGCTTCAGCCCGGCCAGGAAGATCACCATCGGGGCGCCGAACTGCCAGATCGCCAGCACGACAAGGGTATGCAGCGCCCAGTCCGGCTCATTGATCCAGTTCTGGCCCTCTATTCCAAAAAGTGCGAGGAAGCCGTTGACTGCGCCTTCCTTCGCCCACATCGCCCGCCACACCAGGGCGAGCGCGACACTGCCACCGAGTAGCGAGGGCAGGTAGAACAGACCGCGGAACAGCCCTGTACCACGACGTTCCTTGTTGAGCAGCAGCGCGACCGCGAGTGAAGCGCTCAGCTTGAGCGGCACAGCGACCAAGGCGAAGACCAGGGTTACCTTCACCGCGTGCCAATAGTGCGGGTCGTCGGTGAACATGCGGGTGTAGTTGTGTATGCCCACCCACTTCAACTCCGACCAGTCGGAAAGCAGGTCGTAGTTGGTGAAGCTGAGGACCAGCGACCCGACCATCGGGATCGCCGTGATCCCCAACAGTCCTAGCAACCAGGGGGACAGGAAGACGTATCCGGCCACCCCCTCGCGGCGATGTGCCGCCATTTGCCACTCCTTTCAAAGGGGCGGCCACCCTCTCGCAGGAGGGCGGCCGCCTTTCGTGACAGGTCAGGCGGCGAGAGCCGCGTTGGCTTCCTTGAGGAAGGCGTCCGCCGCTGCGGCCGAGGTGGCCTTCGCGTATTGCACGCTTTCCGCGTGGGTGGTGAGCAGAGCACGCACCTTGACGTGGCCCTTCGGCGGAACCTGCGGCGCCGGCCCGAACTTGGTGGCCAGGTCGGTCTCGAAGGCGAACGCCGTCTTCTGCACCGCGTCGGTCAGCGAGTCCGAGACGGCCTTGCGCACGTCCAGGTTTGACGACAGGCCGCGGTCGGTGCCCCACAGCTTGCCGACCTCCGGCGAGTTGACCAGGAAGTTGACGACGTCGACCGCGCGGTCACGCTTGGCGGAGCTCTTGGCGACCGAGAAGTAGAGCGCGGCACGCGCCCACTGCCCCTTGTTGTCACCCGGGTAGGTCACCACGCCAAGGGTGGACTTGGTGGCCTTCGACAGCTCGGCGATCTGGTTGCCCCACATGAACGAGGTCGCGGCTTTGCCGGTCACCACGAGCTGCTTGGTGACGTCGCCGCCGTTGGCCTCGTGGATCAGGTCGGCGGTCGGCGCGGCCTTGCGGTCACGCGCACCCTGCCAAAGGTCGAACCACTTGACGAGGTCTTCCTTGGTGGCACCCACCGCCTTGCCGTTGTAGAGCTCCTTGCCCTGCTGGCGCAGCCACACCCAGAGCGCCTTGTAGTCGGCGCTCGGGTCCATGGTGCCGTAGACCTTGTTGCCCGACTTGACCCAAACCTGCTCGGCCCAGGTGATCAGCGCCTCCCAGCTCATGCCGCTGGTGGGCTCGGGGATGCCGAGCTCGGTGCAGAGCTGCTTGTTGTAGATCATGCCTGGGGTGTTCTCGCCCGTCGGGACGCCCGACAGCTTTCCGCCCACCTCGCCGTACTTCCACAGGCCCTCGGGGAACTTCTTGACGTCGAGCTTGCCAGAACTCTTGTACGAGTTCAGGTCCAGCGTGACGCCCCGCTCCGCGTACTCGCTCAGCGCGCCGTCGTCGATCTGGAAGATGTCCGGGGCGTTGCCGCCCGCGGCCAGGGTGGCGAGCTTGTCGTAATACCCCTGGTTACCCTGCCAAGTCGTCTTGAACGTGACGAACGGGTACTTGGCGGTGTAGAGCTTCAGCGCATCCTCGGTCGACTTGGCGCGAGCCTCGGCGCCCCACCAGAACATGGAAAGCTCGACCGGCTCGGTGGACTCCGGGGCGGGCTGCTGGCCAGCGTCGTCGCCGCAGGCGGCGAGGAACGGGGTGGCTAATGCGCCTAAGGCCGCGGCCCTAAGCAGACTTCGCCTGGTAGTAACGTGTGCGTTTGCGGCGCGGTGCATAACGACACTCCTTGAGTTGTAGGGTGCCGGGCCGAAGTCCCGGGCCCGCAGTGCGATGCGGGCTCGGGATGCTATTTGGGGCAGGGCCCGGATGAGTCGCGAATGATTAGTTCGGTCTGAAGGGTGACAAGTGCGGTGGTGCGGCGGTCGTCGCCATGTTGTAGCAGCATGTCGACAGCCGCCCGGCCGGCGGCCGCGGTTGGTGTGGCCACCGTCGTCAGGGTGGGACGGGTGCGCCTGCTCAGTGCGGTGTCGTCGATGCCGACAACACTTATCTGGTCCGGCACGGTGATGCCTAGCCGATTGAGGCCGTCGATCAGGCCGACCGCCATCAGATCGTTGTAGGCGAGGACCGCGGTGGCGCCCGTACGCAGGACTGAGTCGGCCTGCGCGGCCCCGCTTTCCTCGGTGGGCGGGTTGGGGCCCAGCACGGTCAGCTCGTTTCCTGCCGCGCGAGCGGCAAGCGTCGCCGACCGGCGGATCTCCCGGTTGTTCCAGGATCCGCGCGGGCCGCCGAGCAGAGCGATGTGCCGATGCCCCAACATGGTCAGGTGCTCGACGGCGAGCCGGGCACCCTGCGCCACATCCATGATCACGGCCGGCAGGCCGGGAACGGGACGGTTGACGACGACCAGTGGCACGTCGCGGGAGAGCTTTTCGATCTGTGCGTTGCTCATGCGCGGGCTGCACAGCAGAACCCCGTCGACCTGTTTGGCAAGCGCCAGAACAAGCTCCTCCTCGACGCCGGGATCCTCGTTGGTGTCGGCGACGAAGACGTGGTAATCGCGTCCTCGCGCATGACTTTCCGCCGCTTTGATCAGCGGGGGAAAGAAGGGGTTGGCGATGTCGGCGACGATCAGGCCGATATTGTGCGTGCGCCCGGTGATCAGAGCGCGCGCGGCACGGTTGGGCCGGTAGCCCAGCTGTTCGGCGAACTCCAGCACCCGGGCCCGCGTTGAGGGGTTGACCAGATGCGGTGCGCTGAATGTGCGTGACACGGTCGAGACGTGTACGCCGCTGACGCGCGCCACATCACGGATGGTCGCCGGCACCCGGGCCCCCTTTCACGTCCATTAGCTCTCCCGTGGGTGCCATTAATGCAAACGGTTGCGCCCGTGTCAACGCTTCAAAGTTTCAGTAGCGTTGCGACAGTGGTTCTAGGAACGGCAAAACGCCTAACATTTCCGGACATTGCTGGCAGCCCATTGACTCTGAATCGCGCCAATGGTTAGTTCGACTGCAAACGTTTGTAGCTTTGTGAGGAGGGCCCCGGGTGCGCTTCGCCATCGTGGGCACAGGAGCCCGAGCCCAGATGTGGGCTCGGGAGCTGGCGCGTTACGGGGAGCCGGTAGGGCTCGCCGACACCAATCCGGGCCGGATAGCCGCCTTCCAGCGGCACGTCGACGCCCCGGGCTATGACGCCGCCGATGTGCCGAAGATGCTCGCCAACGAGAAGGTTGACGTGCTGCTGGTGTCCACTGTGGATGCCACCCACGACACCTACATCGTGGCCGGGCTCGAAGCGGGGTGCGACGTCATCACCGAGAAGCCGATGACCGTCGATGCACCGCGCTGCGTGCGAATCCTCGAGGCGCAGCGGCGCACCGGCAAGCGGGTCACGGTCGCCTTCAACTACCGCTTCCATCCGGTTCACCAGCAGGTCAAGCAGCTGCTGCCGCAAATCGGGGAGATCGGTTCGGTGCACTTCGAGTGGCTGCTCGACGTGCGGCACGGCGCTGACTACTTCCGCCGGTGGCACCGCGACAAGGCCAACTCGGGCGGTCTGCTGGTGCACAAGGCGACCCATCATTTTGACTTGGTGAATTGGTGGCTGGGTTCCTCCCCGGAGCTGGTCAGCGCGCAGGGCAGGCTCTTCTTCTACGGTGAGCAGGGGGCCCGGCACGGCTACGCGCGCGACTACGAGCGCGCCCACGGCAGCCCGCTGGCCCAGGACGACCCGTTCGCGGTGCACCTCGAGCAGACGCCCGATCTCAAAGAGCTATACCTGGAGGCGGAGGAGCACGACGGCTACCACCGCGACCTGAACGTCTTCGCGCCCGGCGTCACCATCGAGGACGACCTCGCGGTGCTCGTGCGCTACCACAGCGGCGCGACCATGTCCTACCACCTGACGGCGTACTCGCCGTGGGAGGGCTACCGCATCGCCTTCAATGGCAGCAAAGGCCGTCTCGAGCTTGACATGATCGAGTCCGACCACGTCGCACCCGGAATCGCCGGCATGGTCAAGGGCCACCACGGCACCGAAGCCTCGCCGGAGGGCGGCTCGGTTTCCCTGCGCCTGCGCCACTTCTGGCAACGGCCCGAAGAGGTGCCGGTCGCCGCTTACGAACGCGAAGGCCACGGCGGGGCCGACTTGCGCATGGTCTCGGCCATCTTCTCCGGGGAGGGCGCCGCAACCGCCCTGGACGGGGCCAGGTCGCTGCTGACCGGTCTCGCCGCCAACGAATCCATTGCCACACAAAGGTCCGTGCGTGCCCACGACCTTCTCAATCTCACCGAATGGGAGAGTTGACCGCATGCAAGACCTGCTATTCCCGGCGGAGCCACAGACCCGGGCCATTGCCCGTGAGCTGTTCTCCCATGTGCGGGAGCTTCCGTTGCTCAGCCCACACGGGCATGTCGACCCGGGTCTGCTCGCCGACGACGCACCTTTCCCGGATCCGGCCCAGCTGCTCATCACGCCCGACCACTATGTGACCAGAATGCTGCTGAGCCAAGGGATCCCGCCTGGCGAGCTCGGCGTGCGGCGCATCGACGGGGGCGAGGCACAGACCGACCCGAGGAAGATCTGGCGCACGTTCTCCGACAATTGGCACCTTTTTCGGGGTACCCCATCAAAATTGTGGTTGGAACAAACGCTTCGTGACGTTTTCGGGGTCGAGGGGCCGCTGACCTACGAGACCTATGACGTTCTAGCCGAGAAGCTCGCCAAGCCCGAATTCCGGCCGCGGGCGCTGTTCAGCCGGTTCAACCTGGAGGTGCTCGCCACCACCGAGTCGCCGCTGGACAGCTTTTCCCGCCACGAGAAGCTGGCCGCAGACGGCTGGCTCGGCCGGGTCATCACCACGTTCCGTCCCGACGATGTCGTCGACCTTGACTGGTTCGGCTGGTCCGACCGGGTGGCCCGCCTGGGCGAAATCACCGGCTGTGACACCTCAACATTTTCTGGGTACCTGGAAGCGCTGCGCTCGCGGCGGGAGGTGTTCATCAAATACGGCGCGACCTCGTCTGACCATGGTCACCCAACCGCGCGAGTCGGCGTAGCGGACGATGCTGCGGCTATATATCAACGCGCGATGCGCGGTCAGGTGACACCCGAGGAGGGCGAGGTGTTTCGGGCACACATGCTGATGGAGTTCGCTCGCATGTCGCTCGAAGACGGCTTGGTGATGCAGCTGCACCCCGGCTCATATCGCAACCACAACCGTTATCTCAGCCGCGCCTACGGGCGTGACACCGGTGGCGATATCCCGCAGGCCACCGAGTACACGCACGCGCTCAAGCCGCTGCTGGACGCCTACGGCCACGATCCCCGGCTGCGCATCGTGGTTTACACCCTCGACGAATACACCTACAGCCGTGAGCTGGCGCCGCTGGCCGGCGGCTATCCGGCGCTGTTCCTCGGTGCGCCATGGTGGTTCCTCGACGCGCCAGAAGCGTTGCGCCGCTGGCGGGAAACGGTCACCGAGACCGCCGGCTTCTACAACACGGCCGGATTCGTCGACGACACGCGCGCCTACTGCTCCATTCCCGTTCGCCATGAGGTGGCTCGCCGCGTCGACGCCGGTTTCCTCGCCCGGCTTGTCGCTGAGCACCGGCTCAGTCTCGACGACGCCGCCGAAACCATCGCCGATCTCGCCTATCACCTGCCCAAGAAGGTGTTCAAGCTGTGAAAATAACGTCATATCAGGTCCACGACGTCCGCTTCCCCACCGCAGCGGCGGGTGACGGTTCCGATGCCATCAACCGGGGTGACTATTCGGCCGCCTATGTCAGCCTCGGCACCGACGCCGGGCTGATGGGGGCCGGCTTCACGTTCACCAACGGGCGTGGCAACGAAATCGCCTGCGCCGCCATCGAAGCGCTCGCCCATCATGTCGTCGGCCGCTCGCTTGAGGAAATCGTCGAAGAACCGGTGGCGTTCTGGCGCTCGCTGACCGCCGATGTCCAGCTGCGCTGGCTGGGCCCGGAGAAGGGCGTCATCCACATGGCGACCGGCGCTCTGGTCAACGCGGTGTGGGATCTGCGCGCCAAGGCCGAGGGCAAGCCGATGTGGCAGCTGCTCGCCGAGATGCCCGCCGCCGAGCTGGTCGCGAACGTGGACTTCCATCACATCATCGACGCCATCACCCCGGCCGAGGCGCTGGCGCTGCTCGAAGCGGGCGACGACAGTTACGCCGAACGCCTTGCGGTGCTTGAGAAAGACGGGTTCCCCTCCTACACCACCTCGGTCGGCTGGCTCGGCTACCCCGACGAGCAGGTGCTCACGCTCACGCGGCAGGCCTACGACGAGGGCTGGCGGGCGATGAAGATGAAGGTCGGTGGACCGATCGAGGACGATGTCCGGCGGGCGCGGCTGATCCGTTCGGTCATCGGCGACGACGCGCTGCTGATGATGGACGCCAACCAGGTGTGGGACGTGCCGGAGGCGATCGCCAACATGGCGCAGCTGGCCCAGTTCAATCCATATTGGATAGAGGAGCCGACGCACGCCGATGACGTGCTCGGGCACGCCGCGGTGGCGCGGGCGGTGGCCCCGATCCGGGTCGCCACCGGTGAGGTGGCCGCGAACAGGGTCATCTTCAAGCAGCTGATGCAGGCCAACGCAATCGGTGTCTGCCAGGTCGACGCGTGCCGGGTGGGCGGGGTCAACGAGGTGCTGGCTACGCTGCTGATGGCCGCGAAGTTCGGTGTCCCGGTGTGCCCGCACGCGGGCGGCGTCGGCCTGTGTGAATATGTCCAGCATTTAGCGATATTCGACTACCTGCGGGTGGGTCGTTCGCTGGACGGGCGGATGGTCGAATATGTGGACCATCTGCACGAGCACTTCGAGGACCCGATCACGGTCTCCCAAGGCCGTTACCTGTTGCCGCGGCAGCCCGGCTACTCGGCCACGCTCAAGCCGTCGTCGATCGCTGAGTTCTCATTCCCGGACGGTCCGGTATGGCGCGCCTAGCTTCCGGCGTCGAGCTGCCGGTCGGCCGGGGTCCGCTGGCCGAGCCCGGCTCCTTCGGCGCGGGCATCGTCCACCTTGGCCTCGGCGCCTTCCACCGTGCGCACCAAGCCGTCTACACCGAGGCCGCCATGGCCTGCTCGGGCGGGGATTGGGGCACTGTAGGGATCGCGCCCCGCTCACGCGACATCGTCGACGCCCTCACCGCACAGGACCTGCTGTTCAGCGTCGTGACGCTGGGCGGATCGGGAGCGCGGGCGGTGGCAGCCTTTAGCGAGGTGCTCAACGCCGATGCGGACCCGGCCCGTGTGATCAAGGCGCTGGCCGATCCGGCCATCAAGGTGGTCACCCTGACCGTGACCGAGAAGGCCTATCGCGTCGACTCGCCGATCATGCGGCTGCTGGTGGCCGGGCTGCGGGTGCGCGGCGGGGCGCCGATCACGGTGCTCAGCTGTGACAATCTGCCCTCCAACGGTTCCGCGCTGGCGGCCGTCGTGTTGGGGCTCGCGCCCGAGCTGTCGGCCACGGTCAGCTTCCCGAGCTGCATGGTGGACCGGATTGTGCCCGCCACTAATCGTTCCATTTTGGACAGAGCGGCCACCGATCTCGGGATGGAGGACCTCGCCGCGGTCGGCGCGGAACCCTTCTCGCAGTGGGTCATCGAGGACGACTTCGCCGCCGGCCGGCCCGATTGGGAGGCGGGCGGCGCCCAGTTCACCACCGACGTGACCGCGTGGGAGCACCTCAAACTGCGCACCCTCAACGGGGTGCACAGCGCGCTGGCCTACCTCGGGTCGCTGTCCGGCCGGGAGACCATCGCCGAGGCGCTTCAGCTCCCCGGGATCGCCGGCATGCTGCGCCGGTACGTGGCCCAAGAGGTCGCGATCTCGATGAGCCCACCGGACGGGGTGGACGTGGTGAAGTACGGCGAGACCGTGCTGACCCGCTTCGCCAATCCGGAGCTGGGTCACCGCACCGCACAGGTCGCCATGGACGGCACGCAGAAGCTCCCGCAGCGCCTGCTCTCGGTGCTCAATTCCGTTCCGGCCCCTCAGTTCGCGACCCTGATCGCGGCGGCGTGGGCCCAGTACGCCGCGGGCGACCAGCCGCTCGACGACCCGCTCGCTTCCCGGGTGCGTGCAGACCTGTCCACCGAGGCGCTCTTCGGTGAGGGCGGCGTGCTGCCCGTCCCCGATTCCGAGCGGCGCGCGATGATTGACACGTGGCGGCGCGAGCTGGCTAAGCATGGCGCGGTCAAGGTGGTGGCGGCACTGTGACAGCACGGATAGCGCTCGTCGGGGCGAACGGACACGGCTTGCATCATCGCGAGCAGCTCGCAGAGTTCGAGGCTGGCGAGCTGGTGGCGTTGTGTGATCGAGCCGAGGTGGAGGAGGCGCCCGAAGGCGTGCCGGTGTTCACCGATCACACCGAGATGCTGGCGTCGGTCAAGCCTGACGTGGTGATCGTGTCGACACCGCCCGCGACGCACCTGTCGATCGCCGCCGACGCGTTGCGCGCCGGGGCGGATGTCTTGCTGGAAAAGCCGCCGGTGCTGAATCTCGCGGAGCACGAGGCACTGTCGCAAGTGGAGAAAGCCACCGGACGGGCGGTGCAGATCGGCTTTCAAGCGCTCGCGTCGCCCGACCTGCCGAGGCTGAAAGCCCTTGCCCCGTGCGATGTTTCGGTGTTCGCTTCGTGGCAGCGCGACGACGATTACTGGGTAAGGTCGCCGTGGGCGGGCCGTCTCCCGCTCGACGGCGCTTTGCGAAACCCGTTCGCTCACGCTGTGATGCAGGCGCTTGCGGTTTCGGGCAGCGAGCCGGTGAAGGTGGAGGTGGCCTGGTGCCGCATCCGCGATATCGAAGTGGAAGACACGGCGACGTTGCGTTTGACGCTCGCCAGCGAACAGCGTGTGCTCATTGCCGTCACTCTGGCCGGGGAGGATTTCATTGACAGCCGGATGATAGTGGGGGAGGTCGAGCTCGACTATCGGGTGGACAGCGGCCTTCCGCTACTGGAGAATCTCTTGGCGCACAGGCGAAGCGGTGAGCCGCTGGTGGCGCCGCTGGAGCTGACCCGCGGCTTCACCGCGGTGGTGGAGGCATTGGGCACGATGCCCCGGCCCGGTCTCGCGCGCAGTGAAGAGGGCGTGCTAGTCGGCGTCAACGCGGCGCTGGAGCAATGCGCGCGGAATTTCACGCTTCTCAATGAGATCGACACACCTTGGGCTGCAACGGTTACGGGCGGGACTGCAACTATCGGCTAACTGCACTCGCGACACTTCATGAATAGGCGCTGGTATTCCCGTTTCGCCACCCGGGAATAGTCGGTGGTGTGCCTGAATCCCTGCAACATTCCTGCACATCGAATCCATTGACTTCGCTATTTCGCGTTCCCTAGTTTTCTCTTGATGTGACACATCAGCAAGAAAATAGGAGACTACGTATGCGCAAGCTCGGGACAGCGCTTTCCATCTTGATTTGCTTACCCATCGTCCTGGTCCCACAGGCGGCCACGGCTTCCACGCCGTTCTTCGCCCAGCAGACCTTGCCATCCAACGACGGTTGGGCGGCGTCCGGCACGGGCACCACGGGCGGCTCAGGCGGCACGGTCATCACCGTGCGCACGCGCGACGAACTCGCTGCGGCCGTTGCCGGAACGGCACCAAAAATCGTTCTCGTCGAGGGCGACATCGCCGGCCCGGACTGCGCCGGCCTCGCCGATCCCGAGTACACCCTCGAGGCCTATCTGGCCGCCTACGACCCGGCGGTGTGGGGTCGGGCGACCGACCCGAGCGGGCCGCTGGAGGCAGCCCGGGTGCGTTCGGTGGCCAAGCAGCGGGCGCTCACCGAAATCAAGGTGGGTGCCAACACCACCGTCTTCGGGCTCCGCGGCTCCTCGATGAAGAACCTCACGCTGATGATCGACACAGCGCCTAACGTCATCGTGCGCAACATGACCTTCATCGACGCCGCGGACTGCTTCCCGCGCTGGCGGCCCACAGATGGCGCCGAGGGTAACTGGAACTCCGAGTACGACCTGGTTTCGGTGCGGCGCTCGACGAACGTGTGGATCGACCACAACACGTTCACCGATGGCGACAACCCGGACTCCAACCAGCCGGTGTACTTCGGCCGGCCCTGGCAGGTCCACGACGGCGCCCTCGACATCACCCACACGAGCAGCCTGGCAACGGTGTCGTGGAACGTTTTCACCAACCACGACAAGACTCTGCTGATCGGCTCGAGCGACACCGTGGGCCCGGACGTCGACAGGCTCAAAGTCACCCTGCACGACAACGTCTTCGACGGCGTGGGCCAGCGGGCCCCGCGGGTGCGCTTCGGCCAGGTGGACCTCTACAACAACTACTTCAAGGTCTACGGATCGCTCTACGACTACAGCGTCGGGCTCGGTATCCAGTCGGCCGTCTACATGGAGAACAACTATTTCCGCGTGGACGAGACCATTCCGCTCGACCAGATCCTCAAGGACTGGAAGGGCACCAAGGTCACCGAGATCGGCTCCCGCGTCAACGGGGAAAGGGTCAGCCTGCTGGACGCCTACAACACCAGCTTCGACCCGGACTTCGCCCCGGACGCGGGCTGGACCCCGGCACTGCGCCACCACGCGCCACTGCCCGCCGTGGTAGTGCCGCTGCTCACGACGTTCCTTGCGGGCGCCGGGAGGCTTCCCGCCTAGGGCACCAACGCAACGCGTCGGGCGCGCGCTCCTCGCGCCCGGCGCAGGCGTGGCACACCTTCGTTTCACCACCGGTCCCTCGGCGGTGAAACGCGGGATCCTCCGCTTCCGGCGGGCGCCCTTCGGCGCGCCCGGCGTCGAAACCGCCGGAAGCGGAACAATGGAGGTTGGTAATGAAACTGCGCATCTCGATCGCGGTCGCCGCGGTCCTTGCCCTGATTGGGGTAATGATCGGCACCGCCACGGCAGCAACACTATTCTCCGACGACTTCACCGACGGCGACACCTCCGGATGGTCAAAGTCGGGAGGTGACTGGTCCGTCGTCAGCGACGGGTCACCGGTTCTGCAACAGGGCAAATTAGACAGTGAGCTGGCTCGCCAGTTCGCGGGCAGCACCGGCTGGACCAACTACACCGTTCAGGCGCGCGTGAAGCCGACCGGCTTCAGTGGCACCGGCGCCTTCGCTGGTATAGCCGCCCGCTCCACCGGCGCTACCACCATGTACCGGCTCGTGCTGCTCAGCGGCCGCGCCGAGATGCAGATGGCCAACGGCAGCTCGGTCACCGTGATCGGTGGCGTGAACATGTCGGTGAGCACCAGCACGTTCTACACGCTGAGCATCACGGTCAGCGGCAGCACCATCACCGGCCGGGTCAACGGCTCAGTGGTGGGCTCCGGCAGCAACAGCCAGTACAGTGCGGGCCGCATCGGCCTGCTGACCTTCCACGCCACCGCGCGTTTCGACGACGTACTGGTCACCGACACCGCGACCACACCGCCGAGCTCGAACCCGCCCACCGGCGGCCCAAGCAGCCCGCCGCCGAGCAGCCCTCCGCCGCCTCCGCCGCCCGGTAACGTTATTGGCTGGGCGACCGTGAACGGCAGCACCACCGGTGGCGGCAACGCCTCCCCGGTCACCGTGACCTCCGCGAGCGCGCTGCTGAGCGCCATCTCGGGCAGCGGCGCGGCTGTCATCCGGGTACAGGGCACGATCACGCTGAGCGGCATGAACAATGTCGGCTCCAACAAGACCATCATCGGGGTCGGCTCCAACGCGACCATCGTCGGTGGCGGCCTCAACCTCAGCAGCGTCTCCAACGTCATCATCCGGAACATCAACTTCCGCGATTGGGACGACGACGCCATCAACCTGCAGGAAGGCGCGAACCACGTTTGGATCGACCACAACTCGTTCACCAACGGGTTCGACGGCGCGGTGGACATCAAGCGCGCCTCCGACTATGTGACCGTCTCCTGGAACCACACCTTCGGGCACGACAAGACGATGCTGCTCGGCCACAGCGACGACAACGGCAGCCAGGACATCGGCCACCTGCGCGTCACCTACCACCACAACTGGTTCGACGGCTCCGGCACGCGTCACCCGCGGGTGCGTTTCGGCAACCCGGTGCACGTTTTCAACAACTACTACTTCAACAACGAGTACGGCGTGGCGTCCACGTGCAACGCGGGCGTTCTGGTCGAGGGTAACTACTTCGAGAACGTCGACGGGCCAACGTTTGTCGGCTATGCGGACTCGCCCGATGGTGCGATTCTGCAGCGCAACAACTTCTTCGTCGGCTCCGGCACGCCGGAGAACGGCGGCGGCACCGTGAACTCGATCCCCTACAGCTACTCACTCGCTTCCGCTTCCTCGGTCAAGGCGACTGTCATGGCCGGCGCCGGCACGGGCAGGATCTGACATGAAGCTGAAGCTATCCCTCGCGGCGGCGGCCGTCACGGCCACGGTCGTCGCCATGCTGGTCGGAACGGCAAATGCGGCAACGCTTTTCGCCGACGACTTCAACGACGGCAACGCGTCGGGCTGGAGCACCTCGGGCGGGACCTGGTCGGTCGCGTCGGGGATCTACTCGCAGTCGGGTACCAGCGCCGACGCGAAGGCTCAGGCCGGCTCGACATCGTGGACGGCGCAGTCGGTCACGGCCCGGGTTCGGGTCAACGCCTTCGGCACAAACTCGGCGCGGGCCGCGGGCATCGTGGCGCGGGCACAGAGCACGTCGAATTTCTACGCGCTAGTGCTGGCCCCGTCGTCGGTCCTGCTCAGGCGGGGCCAGACGGTGCTGGCATCGGCATCGCTCAACGTGGTGACCGGGACGTTCTACTCGCTCACGCTGACCGCCAACGGCTCGGCGCTGACCGGTTATGTCAACGGCAACCAGGTCGTCGCCGCCAATGACAGCACGTTTGCCAACGGCCGCACCGGTTTCAGTGCGACCTACGCCAACGCGTCCTTCGACGACCTCGTCGTCACCGACACCCCCGGTACGCCGCCGACGGGCTCACCCAGCCCGTCGCAGTCGACCAGCCCGCCGCCGAGCGGAAACTGCAACACCTCCGGCTCGCCCACCGGCTTCGCGAGTGTCAACGCGTGGGGCCAGAACGGGACGACCGGTGGCGCGGGTGGCCCGAAGATCGAGGTGGACACGGCTTCCGAGCTGCTTTCCGCGATCGGTCAGAGCGGCCCGCTGCAGATCTGCGTCCGCGGAATGATCACGCTGGCCGCAGGCATGTATAACGTCGCGTCGGACAAGACGATCGTCGGAATCGGCGCCGACTCCGGCATCACCGGCGGTGGCTTCAACATCGGCATCGCGGTTGATGACGCCATCACGTCGCCCCCGGCGAACGCGGTCAAGAACGTCATTATTCGCAACATGGTCTTCCGTGGGGCGAGCGACGACTCGATCAACGTGCAGATGTTCTCCCATCACGTCTGGCTGGACCACAACGATCTCGCGCAGGGCTTCGACGGCCTGATCGACATCAAGCGTGGTTCGTCCTACGTGACGGTCTCCTGGAATCACCTGCACAACCACACCAAGAACATGCTGCTGGGCCACGACGACGGCGCGGGTGCGCAGGACATCGGCCGGCTCAAGGTGAGCTACCACCACAACTGGCTCGACAACACTCCACAGCGCAACCCGCGGGTGCGCTTCGGCGAGCCGGTGCACGTCTACAGCAACTACTTCTTCCACAACACCGACGTGGGCGTGGCTTGCCAGGCCAACGCGGGCTGCATGGTCGAGGGGAACTATTTCGAGAACGTGGAAGAGCCGGTGAGCAATCACTATGCGGGCCCGACCGGGCGCTGCGTGGCTCGAAACAACGTTTTTGTTGGGGAGTCCGGCACGCCGGACTGCTCGGGGACGGTTCAGGAACCGTCCACCTATTACTCCTACACGCTTGATGACCCGAACACCGTGAAGGCAAGCGTTACGGCTGGATCCGGTACCGGGAAAATCTAATGAGCGATGGGGAGCGGGCGGCATCCCGCTCCCCATCTTTCTTTGAGGAGATAACCCTGATGAGATCGTCCCCTCGCTGGCGGGCGGCATTGGTCGCCTCCGCCACCACGATCGTATTGGCTGTGCTGGTCGTTGGCCGAGCCGACGCAGCGACCCTGTTCTCTGACGACTTCAACGATGGCAACTCATCCGGATGGTCAACTTCCGGTGGCAGCTGGTCGGTGACCAGCGGCGCTTACCGGCAGTCGAGTACCGGTGCCGATGCCAAGGCCCAGGCGGGCACGACGTCCTGGACCGACTACACCGTGCAGGCCACGGTGACCCCGATCGCCTTCGGCAATTCGACACGTTCCACAGGTGTCGCCGCCAGGGCACAGAGCATGACGAACTTCTATTCCTTGGTACTGGTGGGAAGCGGCTCGCTTCAGCTGCGCCGCATCTCCGGCGGCGGAACAAGCACCCTCGCGAGCGCCGCCACCGCGGTCACCCCCGGCACCACCTACACCTTGGCGCTGACCGTCAGCGGCTCCTCGCTGGCCGGGTCGGTGAACGGGACACAGCTCGTCACCGCCACCGACAGCACCTTCGCGACCGGCCGGGTCGGCCTGGTCGCCTCGTATACCAGCGTCTCCTTCGACAACGTCTCGGTCTTCACCGGCACAGCGCCGTCCACGCCGCCGACCCAGCCACCACCGTCATCGCCTTCGCCCACGGTTTCGCCGCCTCCTCCGCCGCCACCGGGACAGGCTGACGGCTTCGCCAGCGTGAACGCCATGGGACAGAACGGAACCAGCGGTGGTGCGGGCGGCCAGACGGTCACCGTGACGACCGCAGCCGCGCTCGAAGACTACGTCGGCAGGCCGGAGCCGTTTGTCATCATGGTGTCGGGCACCATCTCGGTCAGCGACATGCTCACCGTGGTGGCCAATAAGAGCATCATCGGGGTCGGCTCCACCGCCCACATCACCGGCGGCGGACTCCAGCTCGGCTCGACGACGCGGCCTGGCAATAACGTCATTATCCGCAACATCAAGTTCAGCAACGCCGGCGACGACTCGATCAGCGTGACCAACAATGCCCACCACGTGTGGATCGATCACAACGAGTTCCTGCCCGCCTTCGACGGATCGGTGGACGTCAAGCGCCAGTCCACGTTCGTGACCGTGTCATGGAACAGGTTCTCCGGCACGGACAAGAGCATGCTGCTCGGCCACTCCGACAGCTTCACCGCCGACGTCGGCTTCCTCAAGGTGACCTATCACCACAATCTCTTCGACGGATCCACCCAGCGCCATCCCCGGGTGCGCTTCGGCGACCCGGTCCACGTCTACAACAACTACTACCGCGGTGTCGGTCTCTACGGTGTCGCGTCGACGGAGAACGCCGGGGTTCTGGTGGAGGGCAACTACTTCGAGAACACCGCATTCCCCTGCTATTCGGTAAGCGGCTACGCCGACTCGGCCCCGGGCCGTCTCGTGGAGCGACTCAACACGTTCGTCAACTCGGGCGTCTGCGAGGCGGGCGGGACAGTGGCCAATCCGGCCAGCTTCTACGGCTACACGCTGACGCCGACGGGGCAGGTCCCCGCGGTCGTCACCGCGGGAGCGGGAGTGGGCAAGATATGAGGACCAGACTGCTCGTCGCGCTGGCGGCGGCTGTCCTGACGGTGGTGGCCGGAGTGGCCACCACCGCAAGCGCCGCAACGCTTTTCTCCGACGACTTCAACGACGGAAACGCCACCGGCTGGACCACCTCCGGCGGCACCTGGGCCGTGAACTCGGGGGCCTACGACCAGACCGGGACGAGCTCGGATGCACGTGCTCGCGCCGGCCAGACCTCGTGGACCAACTACACCGTCACCGCCCGGGTGCGTGCCAACGCCTTCAACGGCAGCAACCGGTTCGTCGCCCTGCTTGCCCGGGCCCAGTCCAACACGAGCTACTACTATGTGGCGTTGCGCAGCAACAACACCGTGGAGCTGAAGAAGCTCGTGGGAGGTTCGGCCACGACGCTGGCGTCGGCCTCGCTCGGCGTGAGCATCGGCACGTTCTACACCGTCAGCCTCACCGTCAACGGCACCAGCGTGTCTTCGCGCGTCAACGGTGGCACGCCGCTGAGCGCTTCGGACTCGCAGTTCGCCAGCGGGCAGATCGGGGTGGCGACGTTCAACGCGAGCGCCTCCTTCGACGACATCGTGGTCTCCACCGAGGCGGGTCCGACTCCGACGGCTTCGGCTTCGGCTTCACCGTCGGCCTCGGCGTCGCCGTCGCCGTCGGTCTCACCCACTCCTTCGCCCACGCCCAGCACCAGCCCGCCACCGATTCCGCCGGGCAGCGCCGACGGTTTCGCGAGCGTGAACGCGCTCGGGCTCAACGGAACCACCGGTGGGGTGGGCGGGCCGACGGTGGTCGTGCGCACGACCACAGAGCTGCTGACCGCGATCGACACCATCGGGCCGATGATCATCCAGGTTCAGGGGACCATCAGCATCACGAGCAAGCAGGGTGTCCGTCCTAACAAGACAATCATCGGCGTCGGTGCCAATGCGACCATTAACGGCGGCGGGTTCGATTTCTACCGCTCGTCGAACGTTATTGTCCGCAACCTCACCTTCACCAACGCCGAGGACGACGCGGTGAACGTCGGCCAGAACTCGCACCACATCTGGATCGACCACAACCGTTTCGTGGCCCCCATCGACGGCTCCATCGACATCGTCCGCGGTGCCGAGTACGTGACCGTCTCGTGGAACCACTTCGACCACACCGACAAGTCGATGCTGATCGGGCACTCCGACGGCAGCGGTGGCGAAGACATCGGTCACCTGAAGATCACCATCCATCACAACTTCTTCGACCACAGCCGCCAGCGGCATCCGCGGGTGCGCTGGGGGGACCCGGTCCACGTCTACAACAACTATTTCCTCGCCAACGAGCTCTACGGCGTCGCTTCCACCCAGAACGGTGGCGTGCTCGTGGAGGGGAACTACTTCCAGGACGTGCCGTTCCCGTGCTTCTCGGCGAGCGGCTACGCCGACAGCGGGCCGGGGCGCCTGGTGCAGCGCAACAACATCTTCACCGGATCTGGCGCCTGTGAGGTCTCCGGGTCCGTGGTCGAGCCGGGCCAGTTCTACCAGTACACGGTAGGCAACCCGGCTTCCATACCGGCCATCGTGCCGGCTGGGGCCGGCGCCGGAAAGATCTGATGACACTAGCGGGGGGCGGCGGCCTGGTGTCCGCCGTCCCCTTACCCACCGGGACCCGGCGCCTCGCCATCGTCGAGCGCGCCCGGCCCTACCCGCTCGCGGTCGCCGGCCCCGGCGACTTCATCTTTCGCGACGAGGGGGAGGTGGATCCGGAGATCGTCATGCGGCAGCCCGGCTTCAGCCTCTACTGCGTCGACCCCTCCACCCGGACAGCCCTCTTCGTGCAGACGCCAGACTCGGTGGAGCTGGCCCGGGCGCCCTTCTACTACCAGGCCCAGCACGCCAACGCGCTGGCCGCCGTGGCCGTCCCTTTCGCTGTGCTGCCAAGGCTTGCGCAGGTCGCGATCGTCGACCCGACGCGCCTCATCCTGCTCTACTCGGTCGGCCGTTGCGGCTCGACGCTCGTTGCCAGCGCCCTCACCTCGCTCGGTGGCGTGACCGCCCTCTCCGAGCCGGATGTGTTCACCCAGCTGGTCGGGCTTCGGGGCACCATGTCTGACTCGCAGCTCAGCGAGCTGGTTCGGCTGTGTGTGCGGATTGTGTGCGGCACGGCCGCGCCCGGCCGAACTGTCGCGCTGAAGTTCCGCAGTTTCGTGGTCGAGATATCCGACCTCATTCACCTGAACTTTCCCTCGGCACGCCGCGTCTTCCTCTACCGGCACGTGGTGGATTGGAGCCGCTCATCGGTGCAGGCTTTCACCGGGTACGACCCGTCGGCGTCACAATCGCTGCGACCCATCCAGGACCGGCTCGGGCGCATGGTCCCGCTGATGAACGCCTACCGCGCGGCCAAGGGCAGGCTCCTCACCCCGGTGGAAATGCTGGCCTGCCAATGGGTGTCGCAAGTGGACCGAGCGCTGAGCCTGCGCCGCCCACTGCACGCCGTGCGCTACGAAGACCTCGTCACCGACCCGGATAGGGCCGTCGGCGAGCTGTTCGCCTTCTGCGGCCTGCCCGAACCCGTCGGCCTGGAAGCGGTGCTCGCCAACGACTCCCAGGCCGGCACCACGCTGGCCCAAGCGGCTGTGCGCGACCGGCCAGTGCACCTCGACGAAGCCGAGCTGAACCGCGCCGTCGCCGAGCTGTGGGGCGAGCTGCTCGCCGCCCGCCACTTCGCCGGAGCAGCAAGATGACCCACCTCCGCCCCCCCCCCCCCCCCCCCCCCCCCCCCCCCCCCCC
>NZ_BONY01000099.1 GCF_016862955.1 Rhizocola hellebori
CGCCAACCGCCTGGGTGAGGTGGGTAGGCGGGCCGAGGGCCTGGCCGCCGCCGAGGAAGCCGTCGACCTGTACCGCGAGCTGGTGACGCTCAACCGTGACGCCCACCTGCCCGACCTGGCCATGTCGGTCAACAACCTTGCAGTGGCTCTGGGCGAGGCGGGCAGGCGCGCCGAGTGCATGGCCGCCGCCGAGGAAGCCGTCAACCTGTACCGGGAGCTAGCGGCCAACGAACCGTCCCTCTACGCAGAGCACCTTGCCCGCGTCCAACAAATCAAGTCGGCGGTAGAAGATCTGCTCCCAACACAATCGTCTCCACATGGTCAGGCCTGAACACGGCTTCGCCCGCACTGGCGCCACTTCAACTCCACCAACACTCGGCGAAGTGTCACGCATCATCCGGAGCCAGTTCGTAACGCACCAAGCGGAGTCGGACATGCCTGTGATTGATGTCTGTGATGACTTTCTGTACGTCTTTCAAGGCAGCCCTAGCGGGCTGCACACGCCCGCCCAAACGGGGCAGTGGCCGCCCGGCCGCTCCGCTGGGCGGCCACAAAACGCCCCGGGCGGGCGTGACACCCAATCCCGAGGCGCTAACTGACACGTACGTGTCAACGCCCAACCACGACCAGACTTCCCGAATCGACCGACGCCGGCCACGCCATGATCCGGAAGATCTGCGGTATGAGGCGGTGCGGGAGAGGGGGCGATCGTGATGCGGTACACCAAAGATCAAGAGCTTCATGTCGCAGGTCCGTTGGGGGTCCCGCGACGTAGCTCCCGCCGAGGGTCGTCGCTTCGCGCCTCCACCACCGTGCTCTCAAACCTCTCGCCTCCGGCGGGGGCCGCATCAACAACAGGCTGGCTGATCAACGACTGCGACGCACGGTGGGGGAGTTGGGACCCTCCAGGCCCTGCCATCACCTCCGACCCAGGGCAAGCCAGCCAGACCTGCCCGGAGGGGGTCAATGTCGTTCTTCCGGTGGGGAGCTCCACATTGACCCCCTCCGGGCAGGCCCGACTCACGGTGTGTGGGTCGGCGGCAGCGGGATGGCGGGTCACCCTTGTCGCTGCGCGACGGACAAGCTAGTGGCGTTCCCGGACAAGCCAAGAGCCGCAACAGGAATCCCCACCCCAGTTGCGGCTCACAGGTTGGTTGTCGCAGGTCAGGCTGGCCTAGAACGGTGGCGGTCCGCTTCCGAGCAGACGGATGTTGGTGGCGACGTGACTGCCGATTTGGACATTCTGCAGCAAGACCTCGCCGGTCTGCCCTCCCGGCAGCTCGATCAGAATGTTCTGACCTTGCGAGCCGAAGAAATTGGCGTGCTGATCGTCGGGAAGGAAGGTGCCCTCCCAGGACCAGAGTCCTCGAACTTGCTTGCTGCGCAGGCTGGCAGCCCCACCCGGCCGACTCCCGTCGATCAGATGAAGCGTGGCCCGCTCCGTGTAAGTTCCCATGGATCCACAAGTTAGAACATGTGTCTATCAAATCGTTGACTGAGTTGATTTTGGCGATTCTGTGCCTTACTGGTACAAACGTTCCAGCGCTTCGGTGTAGCAACGCGTGTAGCAACCCGCCCGGACATCGACGAACTGTCCAGGTAGCCACTACCGGTTCGCCAGCGAGCCGAGGACGGGGCAGGATCGCCGCGAACCGCCGCCCAGGTCTTACAAGCGGAGGGTCACAGGTTCGAACCCTGTCGCGCCCACTTTCACACTCAGGCTCTTTGCCTTACGCCTCAACGGGTTTAGTGTGCGCTCTGTGCGGACGGTCTCGGTTTACGTGGAGGACGATGTCGGCCTGGCTTTCGATCATGGGACAGCCGCTTGGGTGTTCGACCTCGACCTCTGGGGCGTCTGTGGCCAAGGACCTGACGAGCCTTCGGCGCTTGCCGACCTTCGCCGCAGGGTTCCCAACGATGTCGATTTGGCGGTAGCTGAACGGATCGAAGGTGATGAGCAAGCATTCTTGCGTGACCATCAACCTAGCACCGCGCAGGAACGGCAGATCACCATGGCGATTTTGGCCGAGACCCGGCCACAGACACTCCACCTCGTAGGTTCAAATTCTGACCGGCTGCTGGATTGGGACGACGCGAGTCGCGTCCTGCCGTCTTTCGCCAGATGGCGGACGCTGCGCCAGATCGCCTGGCACATAGCCGATACCGAAAGTCGCTACTACCTGCCAATGGTGGGCCTGGGTTACCGCGAACGCGCCGCCAACTTGCTTACGGAGCTGCGCGACTCGTTCGCTCACGTTCGCAAGACTCTGGCGTCAATGCCCAAGGACATGTTGCGCGAAGTGGATGGCCAGACATGGACATCCGCCAAAGTCCTGCGCCGACTGGCGTGGCATGAGCGAGGCGAACTCGCGGTTATGAGAAGCCTCCATGATCGCGGTACGCGCACACTCTCACGTACAGATGGTACGCTCTGTACGTGACGACTCCGGAAGTGAAGATTACGGATGCGCGAAGCCGCTTGGCGGACATCGTGCGGGATGCGTCGATGCTCAATGAACCCACGGTGATCACGCAGAATGGTCGGCCGGCTGCTGTGGTGATTGGGTTCGAAGAATGGAAAGAGCTTGCTGCCATTCGTGATGCGCGGATAGTGGCCAGGATTCGGGATCGCGCGAATACCGCGGAGTTTGTGAGCCATGAGGATGTGTTGCGCGAGGCGGACATCCTGTGACCTACAAGATCCGCTGGGAGGTCACGGCGTTTCGGGCATGGCGCAAGTTCGACGCAAAGACAGCATTGATGATTCTGCATGACGTCACAGATCTATCGGGCAATCCGTTTCCCGCGGCTTCGACGGCCTTGGTCGACAGCGACGGATTGCGTCGACTGCGAGTTGGCAACTACCGCGTGATCTGTGAGGTTGCGGAAGAGGTGGTGACCATATGGGAGGTAGGCCACCGAAGCGAGATCTATAAGTGAGTGCGCGAGGGCACGAGTTCCAGCATTGTTGGGGTTGGCCTGCCGAAACAGGCTCGAACCCTGTCGCGCCCACTTTTCACATTCAGGCCCGGCAAGGCTGAAGTCACCCGACCGAAGCAGCGGTGTTGCTCGCAATGTCGCGCCCTCAGGCTCGCAAGTTGGGGTAACGGGGCCTGTAAAACGAACTCGGTCTGACCGAGATGGCCGGCAGCGACGACTTCATCAAAATCGTTTCGCCGACGCCAGCGTGCTCTGCAGATGCTGACTGACGTGTGGCTCCCCGACGAGGGTCATAATCGGCACGTCCTTGCCGCGGTGCCGGCTGCCGCGGCGACTGTTCTGTGCAACTCGAGGTGGCACCCGCGAGTCCACATTAGAACAGGTTGTACATAGTCAACGGTGTACGTCTGTGTCGCCGCATCGAGCTCGTTGGGGTCGACGCAATCGGGTGACGGGGCGGATAATGGGCGGATGGCTCTGCCTGGTTCATCGATGAGCAGGGTGAGAAGGTTGGCTTCTCAGGTGGCGCTTTCCGACCCGTTCGACTTGAGTGAGCTATGTAGAGGCGTGGAGGCGCAGCGGGGCCGGCGAATCATTCTTGTCGCATTGCCATTGTCGGCGGCTGGTCCATGTGGTCTTTGGCTTGCCACCGATGAGGTTGACTTCATATGTTTTGAGGAGTACACCTCGGTTTTGCATCAGCGACACATCGTGTTGCACGAGCTCGGCCACATCCTGTGTGCGCATTCGAGTCCCCATGCGCTTCATCAGGTCTTGGAGGGGCTGGTGCCGATGCTGAGCCGCGAGGCGCTTCGGAACATGCTTGCCCGGCAGCACAATCGCTACCAGCACACCGATGAGCTCGAGGCGGAGGTGTTCGCCTACGAGGTCTTGTCGCGAGTGGACAGGATGACACGGGCGGCCTCTATTGATCAACAAGAATTGGATGTGGTGCCGCGGCGAATCCTCAGTGCGTTGGAGGCGTAATCGTGAGCCCGGTGCATGGCATCCAGATCGCTCTCATACTGGCTGTAACAATGGGAGCTTTGTCGCGGCTGCGGGCGATGCGGAGAACGCCCGAGGACATCGCGGTCAAAGCGCTCTTCTTTGCATTGGTCAACATCGACATATCGTTGATCCTGGGCCTGCCTGAACCCTTCTGGACGATTTACCGTCTGCTGGGAGAGATTCCCGGCATGGTGAGGCTCTTTACGCATGCCTCGGTGATGGGCATGGCCTATTGTCTTCAAATCTTCACGATGCACTTGGCAAGTCCTGATCTCACCACTTCCGATTTGGATAAGGGTCGAAGGCTGAGGCGTCGCTGGCTATTGGCTGGGCTGGGCGCACTTGTGGTGTGCTACCTCGTTGGCCCGCTGAGGACAGGGCACCCTTTCATCCCTTTCGGGGGCGAGCGCGATCCAGGGGTAGCTGCCTACGTTTCGGTGATACAGCTGTATTGCTGTGTTGCCTTGACCGACGCGCTGCGGCTCTGCTGGCGAAATCGGAACATCACGCTGAAGGCCTTGCGCGTGGGGCTGCGGCTGCTGGCGGGGGGCATGGCATTCGGCATTCTGTTCTGCTTACACAAAGTCGCCTACTTTGTCGCCGTGGCCTTCGGGGCGAAACCTTCATGGCAGGAAAGCGGAACGGCTGGTATTCAGCTGCTCTTCCTTGGGCCGGCTTTGCTTTTGTCCACCGGGGGGCTCATGGCGCCGCGCCTTTTGCCGCGGGTTGAGCGCTGGAGGAGCCGTCGCCGCGCCTACAGGCGCCTCGTTCCGCTGGTCTCGGCGATTCAGGCTGCGGATCCAAATAGCGCCATCGTTGAGCATGCGCATCTGCGCGGCCGCGACGCCCGCCTGCTCAACCAGGTGATCACCATTCGCGACTCGCTCCTGGGCCCGTTGCGCTCGCGTTTGGACCAACGGGTCTACGAGATTGCTTACGATCAGGCCAGCAGAGCCGGACTATGCCACGAGGATGCGAGAGCCACCGCCGAGGCTGCGTGCATTCTCGGCGCGCTGTCGAGTGAGGGGGAGGCCCACAACCCGCTTGCGCCAACGAGTTTCGCGCATCACTCGGATCTGGAATCGGAGGCGAACTGGCTTGCCCGAGTGAGTGCGGCATTTGCCGCATCGGCACCCGTTCGCGCCTCTGGGAGCCGGCATGCTCGACGCAACCCGGGTACGGCCGGTAGGGCCTGAACACCACCGGCCGTACCGGGCTCAGCTGCCGATTCGAATCCAGCTTCCGTAGGCGCCGCCGGGGCTGAGCTGCTGGACAGCCCAGATATACCCGTCGGTGCCCTGGGCAAAGATGATGATCTCGCCAGTGGGCGCCAGCCCGGCGGAGGGATCGCCGGAAAATGTTGGCTGTCCTGAGCCGATCTGAGCCCAGTTCCCGTAGCCGCCGTTTTCTTGCAACTGTGAAACTCCCCAGATCTTGTTGTCGAAACCTCGCGCTACTGCCACCAATACATTGCTCGGGGCGAGCAAAGACGCCGGGCTGGAAGCCATGGTCGCGCTGCCCAGTCGGGACCAGGAACCAAACGCACCGCCCACGTGTGCCTGCGAGACTCCCCATATCCCGCCGTCGGCGGCGCGGGAGTAGATGACGATCTGCCCGCTGGGCGACAACGTGACCGTTGGCTCTGCGGAAGGGGCAAAAGTTGGCTGTCCCGAACCGATCTGGCTCCAGCTCCCATAGCCGCCACCAACGGACAGCTGCGAGACTCCCCAGATCTTGTCGTCATACCCTCGCGCTATGACAACGAGAAGGTTGTTCGCGGCGAGCAGGGACGCTGGGCTGGAAGCCATGGTCACGCTGCCCAGCCGCGACCAACTGCCGTACGCTCCACCTGCTTGCGACTGGGAGACTCCCCATATGCCGCCGTCAGCAGCACGGGCATATATGACAATCTGGCCGTTGGGCGCCAAGGCGATGGTGGGATCCCCGAAACCGGAAAACGCTGGCTGACCCGAGCCGATCTGGCTCCAGCTCCCATAACTGCCACCAACGGACAGCTGCGAGATTCCCCAGATTTTGCTGTCGGTCCCGCGGGCCACCACCACAATCAGCCCGTTGGTGGCCACTAGGGAAACCGGGTAGGAAGCAAATTGGAGCCCGCCCATCCTCGACCACGCCCCATACGGACCGCCCGCCGAGGCCTGGGAAACACCCCACACCCCGGCATCGCTGCCCCTTCGAAACGCCGAGATCAGACGATGCGGCGAGGTCACCACCGCCACGTCGCCCGATGTCACGACGCCTCTTCGGCCCCACTGGCCAAAGTCCGCGGCCCACGCCTCGTTCTTGTCGCATTCCTGGCCCCCGACGAATATGCCGTTGAGGACCTGCCTCACCTGAGCGCGGGAATCCCATAAACCGCTCGACCAGGCATACGTCTGCCATCCCCAATTGATCTTGCCGTTGTCGAAGAGCCGCTTGATCAAGTAATAGCCGCCATATGCTCCGGTGCGGCTGCGCCCAATGACCGATGCGACTCCGTCGAAGTAGGCGTCAATGACTGGCTGCTGTGATGCTGTGGCGTCGAAGTCGACACTGAAATAGATCGGCCTGCCCGGCGGCATGCCGCAGGCGAGCGCTTGCTGTTGTGCTTCTTGAGCATTTGTCGCGCCCTCCGCATAGCCTCTCAGCGGAGCGTCGAGGTCGAATTCCCAATTGCACACAACGTCGATGCCTGCGGCGATGAGGCTGTCGGCCTCGGCTTTTGTGAGGTTCTTGCCGGTGTTATCCCGGCTGAGGTAGCGGCTGACAAAGGTGTAGCCGGCTGCGACGATCGCGCTTGGGCTGGGCCGGCTCCATGAGTAGTCCAGGCCAAGACGTGGGCCGGCCGCAAAGGCTTGACTGGCGATGGGCAGCCCGGCTACGGCGCCTACAACGCTGGCCGCCGAGCCGACCACCAATGTGCGGCGGCTTATCGGCAGGGTGAATGCATCTCGTTTGATAACTTTCTCCGTTTCCGGGCATGCAGCAGCCCTAGTACACGAAAAGATTCTTAAAGTGATCCATCACTGCGTTTCGATCACTTTAATGACTGGAATCTAAGCCCGGCTCGCACGTGATGTCAATACAGTGACTAGAATTGGTACGCCAGTCATTGAGTAACGGGAGGGCAGCGATGGAGGGCCCGGCATCTACGGGTGGGGGGCAAACCCCTCAGACGCTGGCCGAGAAGGTGGACTTCCTTTTCCGGCACATGCATCCGCGGGGCCGCAAGCCGGTCACCCATCCAGAAGTCGCTCAAGCAACTGGGCTATCCACAGGGCTGCTGTCTGCCCTGCGCTCGGGCAAGAACATCAACCCGACCAAAGACACCATCGAGCGTCTTGCTCATTTTTTCGGCGTTCCATCGGCGTTCTTTTTCGACGACCAAACAACAGAGCAGGTGAGCGTCCAGATCGGACTGGTCGCCGCGGTTCGCGACGCCGGCATTGCCAATGCCGCGGCGCGTTTGGTCGGCTTGTCGCAGGGCAGCATCGAGGCCGTCATCGCTCTCGCCAATCAGCTGCGCAAGATCGAAGGTATTAAAGACGTTGGCCCCGATTAGGAACAGGGCGCGCACCCTGGATTCTAAGAATCGGTGCCGCCGGGCGGTGCAACGCGCACATCGACGGCGGCCCTCTTGGCATCCTGTTCTCACCACAGCGCTTTGTGCGACGCATCACGGGACGAAGCAGGGCAAGAAAAGCATGGAGGACTTGGTAAGTGCTCCGTCGGGTTAGTTAAGGATGATGTCCTTCAATTCAATCAGAGTCTCGATTCGATAGCTGGCCTGTGAAAAGTCATGTGCCTTTGTAAAGTCGTTATGGACAACGACACAATCAATGCCGGCTGCCACGGCTGAGTTCAGCCCTCTGAGTGAATCCTCTACGACCAGTGTCTCTTCTTTGGTGGCTCCGAAACGCTTTAAGCCCGCCAGGTACGGCTCCGGGTGTGGCTTGGTGAGTTTGTAGTCTTCGCGAACAAGGACGAAATCCATGAATTGTCTAACTTGACGCTTTTCATGGATGATTTCAAAATCCGCACGTTTTGCAGTCGTCACGATGGCCATGCGGACGTATTTTGCTAGCTCGGCAAGAGCTTCGACGACGCCTTCAATCTCGATGGCTTCTGTTCTCAGATATTCCTGATAGTACTCATTGCGAACCTCACGCAGCCTGCTGATGGTTTGTTCATCAACGCCCGCCGCCCTGGCTTGGGCCCAAGTGCCCAATCCCTGGTTGGTGTCCAGGTGGTATTGATCCCTGTCCAAAGGCAAACCGATGTCCGCCAGGGCGCGTTCTCCAGCTTTGTAATACCAGAATTCGGTATCCACCAGAACGCCATCATGATCGAAGAGTATGTATTTTTTCACTCTCTAATCCTTTCCGGTAGCCGTCGCAATCATGTGCGCATCCAGACTATGCAACGTGAGGAAATCGGATGTTCGGCGGAGGCCCAGGGCTCTAGACTCAGCGTCCATGCCTGACAGGATGTGGTCGCTGGCCGACTTCCGCTTTGACGAAACGATCGACGCTGCCGAGGTGTACCTCAACCGCGGCGATGGTTTCGAGTCGACGGCGCGGGATGAGGCGATCGCGTTCGCTCACGAGCGTGGCGCGAATCTTGTGGCTTGGTGGCCTGCTTCCAGCGAGGCGGGGGATCCATGGTGCATCGTGGCGAAGGTGAGTCTGCCGCTGCGATGGGAGCAGATCCCGATTGGACAGTCGGCCGTCGATGAGCGGCTCTGGTTCGATGCTCCGTGCGGGAAGCGCGACTTCTTGGTTGGCAGCGGCAACACGTTTGTCGGGCGGATGGCGGCGTGGTGTCCCCACCAGGCAGTGAGCTACAACGTTTCGCGTTCGGAAATGGGGGCGATGTCGGAGGAATCCCGCTACTTTGTTGCCGGGTTCCTGGCCGGCAATGCGCCGGGGTATGCGGTTGATGCCGACGGTGAGATCGACGATGCCGACTTGGCCGCTTGGCGGGCTGCCACCGACCGGTTCCGCAGAACGGGATTCTGGTACGGCCGCTGGGGAACGTGCCAGGTATGTGGGTGCGTCCTGCTTCCAGACACTTGCGATGACCGGTGCCACGAGCACTCGACGGTCGATGTCTGAGGATAACGAGCCCTGAAGGATCCTGGGGACGACTGCGGAGCCCGCTGATCCGCTGCTTACCGTGCCGTGGCGGTTGCGTTGCGGTCGGCAGGTAGTTGGTGCGTGGCATCGATGAATTTTCCGTTGGCATACCAGCTCATGGCGGCGAGCACCTGGTCGGGCGATGTCTGCATGTCGGCAAGCGCGAACAGGACGATTCCGTTCCGTCCGTCGATCTTGTTGGTGTATTCGGCCGAGGCTGCCAGCGGTGAGGTGACGGAGGGAATCAGGATAAGGCGGGCGCTGCCCGTTAGGGTCGTGTGTGCCCTGGTAGGGCTCCAGGATCAAGGCGTCGATCTCGGACCAGTACACGGTGCGTTTGATGTCGTTACCGGGCAGGCTGAGACCGGACTCGTCGATGTGGATTGGGGCCGCGCGCAGTGAAGTGATGAGCCAGGTCTGTCATGTTCATGTTGTGCTGAATTCAGCGTTGGCTGTATCGTCTGGGGCGTGAAGGAAGCCGCTGATACCTCGATGTGGCAGGCCGCTGGGTTCGGGCAGGTGCTGGCCCGGTTCGGTCACGCCTTGTCCGATCCGACCCGGGCCCGGTTGCTGCTGGCGTTGCGGGAAGGGCCGGCCTATCCCGCCGATTTGGCCGAGCTGCTGGGTGTGACCCGTCAGAACCTATCGAACCATCTGGCTTGCCTGCGGGGCTGCGGCCTGGTCGTGGCGGTGCCCGAAGGGCGTCGTTCCCGCTATGAGCTGGCCGATGCGCGGCTGGCTCACGCGTTGGGTGATCTGCTCGGGGTGGTGCTCGCCGTGGATCCGCAGGCGTGTCCGGCCGCGCCGGTCGAGGGGTGCTGCTGATGACCCAGCTCGCGGCCCCGCCCGCCATGGCGGATGCGTTGCGGCGCAAGGTGCTGGTGCGCAGGGTTCGGCTGCTTGTCGCCGCCACCATCACGTACAACGTCGTGGAAGCTGTGGTGGCCATCACCGCGGGCACGATCGCCTCGTCGACGGCGCTGATCGGGTTCGGGCTGGACTCGGTCATCGAGGTGGCGTCGGCGGCCGCGGTTGCCTGGCAGTTCTCGGCTGTCGATCACGAACGCCGGGAGAAGGCAGCGCTGCGCATCATTGCCTGGTCGTTCTTCGCGCTGGCCGCTTACGTCACCGTGGAATCGGGCCGTGCCCTGCTGGGTGGCAGCGAAGCGGAACACTCCAGCGTCGGCCTGGCCCTGGCCGCCGTCTCGCTCGGCGTTATGCCGGTGCTGTCCGCGATCCAGCGCCGCACCGGTCGCCAGCTCGGCTCCGCCTCGGCCGTGGCCGATTCCAAACAGACCCTGCTGTGCACCTATCTGTCGGCGGTCCTGCTGGTCGGGCTCGGGCTCAACAGCTGGCTGGGATGGTGGTGGGCCGACCCGATCGCCGCTCTGGTGATCGCCGCGATCGCCGTTCGGGAGGGACGGCTGGCCTGGCGGGGCGACAACTGCTGTGCGCCGATGGCTGTCGCTTTGTCCACCGATGAATCGGCCGATGCCAGCTGTGATGACGGATGCTGTGATACCCGCAAAACCGTTGCAGGGCAACACTGATGAGTGAGCATCAGCACTCCCATGCCGTTAGCGGTGAAGCCGACAAGCGGTGGCTGACCGTTGCTCTGGCTCTGATCATCGGATTCATGGCGGTGGAAGTCGTCGTCGGTATCATCGCCGGGTCATTGGCCCTGATCTCGGACGCGGCGCACATGCTCACCGACGCCGCCGCGATTGTCTTGGCTTTGGTCGCGATCCGGCTTGCTGCCCGCCCGGCGAAGGGCTCCTTCACCTACGGTTTGAAACGGGCCGAAATCCTTTCCGCCCAAGCCAATGGGCTCAGCCTGATTCTGCTCGCCGCCTGGCTCGGCTACGAAGCCATTCACCGCCTCATCGAGGCCCCGGCCGTCGACGGCCGCCTGGTCGTCATCACCGGCCTGGCCGGCATCGCCGTCAACATCGCCGCCGCGTGGGCGATGAGCAAGGCCAACCGGTCCAGCCTTAATGTCGAGGGCGCTTACCAGCACATCCTCAACGACCTGTTCGCTTTCATCGCGACCACCATCGCCGGGCTCATCGTCTGGACCACCGGCTACGCCAGAGCCGACACCGTCGCCTCCCTCGTCGTGGTGGTCCTCATGCTGCTGGCCGGATGGCGGCTCCTGCGCGACTCGGGCCGCATCCTGCTAGAGGCCGCACCCGCGGGCCTCAGCCCGGACGTTGTCGCCCACCGGCTTCTGGACGTTCGCGACGTCATCGAAGTTCACGACCTGCACCTGTGGCTCATCACCTCTGGGCAACCGGCCATCTCCGCACACGTACTCGTCAAAGAAGAAACCGACTGCCACCACATCCGCGTCATTCTTGAAGACCTGCTAAAGCGCGACTACCACATCACTCACGCCACCCTGCAGGTCGACCACGCGTCCGAGCACGAAACCGCTGCCGTAGGCGAAAAACACTGCGCTGAGCCACATGGCGCGTTCCACCGCCACGGTGTATAGCGAACGCAAAGGATCCGCATATCGGCCGCTGTCACCGTGGAGATCCGGACTCTCCAGGTGCTCAGAAAGGAACGGTATGTCGATTCCAGGCAAAGTGGCCCGCGCCATCGGGGCGGCAGGTGCGACCGTGGTGCTCTCCCTTACGCTCGCGGTAGCGCCCGCTCAGGCGGGGTACGGCACGTTGATGGGTTGCCCTGAGGGCTACGTGTGCCTCTACCCAAGCGCAAGCTGGAACAAGAATCATCCATCGATGATGTGGTACTACTACGGCGCTTACAACCTCAGCAACCAATGGGGCATGAAGCGAATCTTCAACAATCAGACCGGCACCGCGTTTGTCCGCACGTGCCTGCAGTACAACGGAATTCAGTGCGACAACATCCTGGCCCCTCTCCTCTACGCGGACTTGAACTTCGATCCCATCAACTCGGTGCTACTCAGTACCTATTGAGAAATCTGGAAACTCATCACGGGCGGGCGCGGGGGAGCGCCACCACGCCGGCTCGTGGAGAGGGCAGGCGCTTGCCATGATGGTCGGCATGACTGGGCGCGCGGTGTTGGTGACGGGAGCTTCCCGGGGAATCGGACGGGCTGTGGCACAGGTCTTCGCCGCCGGCGGAGACCGGGTGGCGATCCACTATAGGGAATCGGGGGTCTTGGCCAACGAGCTGCGCGACGCGCTGCCTGGCCACGGCCATGTAGTGGTTCAAGGTGACCTGGCCGACCCGGAGGCGGTGCGGGCGGCTGTCGACGGAGCGGCTGCCGCGCTCGGCGGGCTCGATGTGCTGGTCAACAACGCTGGCGTCTTCACCCCACATCCGATTTTTGATACGTCGTACGAAGACTGGCAACGCGAATGGCGGCAAACCCTGGACATCAACCTTATGGGCGCGGCCAACGCGATCTGGTGCGCGGCAAGGCATATGCGACAGAGCGGGGGCCGCATCATCAATGTCTCCTCGCGCGGCGCGTTCCGTGGCGAACCGAAGCAGGCGGCCTACGGCGCGAGCAAGGCGGCGCTCAACTCGCTGACCCAGTCACTCGCGGTCGCGCTCGCGCCCTACGGCATCGCGGTCACCGCGGTGGCGCCCGGGTTCGTGGAGACCGACATGGCCAGCGAGCACCTCAATTCCGAGCGCGGCGACGAAATCCGGGCGCAGAGCCCGTTTCACCGGGTCGCCCGGCCCGAGGAGGTCGCCGCTGCGGTGCACTGGCTTGCCTCGGCCGAGGCGCAGTGGGCGGCGGGCGCCATCATCGACCTCAATGGAGCGTCGTACCTGCGGACGTGACGCGCACTTTGGGTTAGGATGGCGGCGGCTGCCAGGAAGCCTCCGGTCCGCGGGAATGGGCTCAGCCCACTTGGCTTTGTGAACCATGGCGTCACCATTGTTCTCCTTTCGGCCTGACCGTGCGGACATCAGGCAGACGAGAGGAGGCCATTGTGCCAACCCGGGGTATGCCCGACCGCCCCCACCTCGACAGCTTCCGCAGGCAGGCCCGTGCTCTGCAGCGGGCGGTGCGGGCAGGCGAACCCGACGCCATCGCGAGGCTGGCCCGCCACCATCCGGATGCCGCACTTGCCGAAGATGGCAGCGGCTTGCAGCTCAGCGCCGCTCAGCTGGTCGTCGCCCGCGAGTACGGTTTCGCCAGCTGGCCACGGCTCGCCCGGTACCTGCAAACAGTCGCCGAACACGGATGGGACACCGGGCTCGGCGGCAGGCCTATGGCCGACCCCGCCGAGGAGTTCTGCCGCCTGGCCTGCCTGACCTACAGCCGCGACGATGGGCCGGCACGCTGGGCACAGGCCCGCAAACTGCTTGCGGAGCATCGCGATCTGACCAAGGCGAACATCTGGGCCGCCGCCGCGGCCGCCCGCCCGGACGATGTCGGCCGGCTGCTCGCGCAGGAGCCGGGGCGCGCGGTGCAGGCGGGCGGCCCGTTGCGCTGGCGTCCGCTGTTCTACCTGGTCTACTCGCGATTCGACCCGGATGTTCCGGCCGAGAACGTGCTCACGGTTGCCCGGCAGCTGCTCGATGCCGGGGCCGACGCGAATGAGGGCTACCTCTTCGACGCCCAGCCGACGCCGTTCACCTTGCTGACCGGGGTGTTCGGCCACGGCGAGCTGGGCAAGCAGCGCCAGCCCTGCCATCGGGATTGGGCGGCGCTGGCCCGGCTGCTGCTGGAGGCGGGTGCTGATCCCAACGACTCGCAGACCTTGTACAACCGGATATTCGAGGCGGACAACTCGCATCTGGAGTTGCTGTTCGAGTACGGGCTGGGCACCGGTGACGGTGGCCCGTGGACGAGGCGGATCGAAAACCTGGATTCGCCCACGCGGATGCTGCGCATCCAGCTGCGCTGGGCCATCGAGCATCACCTGAGCGAGCGAGTACGTCTGCTGGTCGACAACGGTGTCGACTTCCGCTCGCCGTTCGAGGGGGACGGGCCGGCGTGGAGTCCCGGCGACGGCCGGACGCCGATCGAGCTCGCCCAGCTCAACGGCAACACCGAGATCGCCGATTGGCTTCTCGCGAAAGGCGCCGTGCTGGCCCCCGATCCGGTGCGCGACCTGATCGCCGCGGCGTTCCGCAACGATCGCTCCACATTGGACCAAATCCGCGCCGAGTATCCCGATGCCGTGGCACAGGCCCGCCAAGACCGGCCCGGGCTCATGGTGTGGGCGTCCTCCCAGGCGTCCATCGACACGGTCACTCTGCTAGCTGAGCTCGGCTTTGACGTCAACGCCTACGGGCGCGGCGATGCGCCGGTGGAACAGTCTTGGGAGACCGCGCTTCACCATGCCGCCGTCAAGGGGGACGTCGCGCTCACCCGGCGGCTGCTGGATCTGGGCGCCGACCCCAATCTGCGCGACATGCGTTTCGACGCCACCCCGCTGGGTTGGGCCCAGCACTTCCATCGGTTGTCGACCATCGAGGTACTGGAAGGCGTTACGGCGATCCCAGAGGCGTAGCCGCCCACTTTCCGCCCGCGTTGGTGTCTATAACTTCGACGACCCAATACGGAAGGAACACTCAGATGATTCTGAAAGACAAGGTCGCGGTGGTCTACGGGGGCTCGGGTTCGATCGGCGGCGCCGTCGCGGCAGCGTTCGCGAGCGAGGGCGCCAAGGTCTTTGTCACCGGCCGAAGCCTCGCCGCAGTCGAAGTGGTGGCCAAGGGGTGCAACGGGTCCGCTGAGGCGGCGGAGGTGGACGCGCTCGACGAGCGGGCTATCGAGGAACACCTGCAATCCGTGATCGATAAAGCTGGCCGCATCGACATCTCGTTCAACGCGGTCGGCATCTCGAACACGAAGATTGTGGGTGTTCCGCTGCTGGATCTGGACCTCGAGCATTTCACGCTGCCGCTGACGGCCTACACCAACTCGTATTTCCTGACCGCCCGCTTGGCGGCCCGGCACATGGTCACGAACAAATCGGGGGTGATCATGACGGTGACCGCATTGCATTCGCGCATCGGGATTCCGTTGGTGGGAGGCTACGGCCCGGCGCAGGCGGCCAAGGAGGCGCTCACCCGCGACCTCTCCGTCGAGCTGGCACCGCTGGGCATTCGTGTGGTCGGGCTGCGCCCACAGGCCATGCCGGAGTCATCGACCATCAAGAACGCCTACGAACCTCGCGCGAAGGCATCGGGACTGAGCTGGGAGCAGTGGCAGGAGATGCTCGCCAGCAAGACCCATGGGCGGCGGCTCATGACCCTCACGGAAATGGCGAACGTGGCGGCGTTCCTGGCTTCCGACAAGGCGAGCGGGATGACCGGGACCACCGTCAACCTGACCATGGGAAGCATGGACGACTAGCGGGACTCAGACAGCGCGAAGGTGCCGGCGCGCGCCGGTGCCTTCCGCGCTGAGCGCGGTGGCCAGGTCGTCGCGGGCTCTGGCCACCCGGGACCTGATGGTGCCCACCGGGCAGCCGATCACGTCGGCGGCCTCGGCGTAGGACAGGCCGAGGATCTGCGTGGTGACGAAGGCCTCGCGACGATCGGGGTCGAGCTGGGCGATCAGCTGCTCCAACAGCACCTGCTCGTCGAACCGGTGGCTCTGCGGCGACTGCGCGGCGTCGGCCACGGCGGCCCAGTCGGGCAGCGCGGCAAGCTGGGGACGGCGGCTCTGCGCGCGGAGATGGTCCAGCACGGTGTGGCGGGCGATCGACAACAGCCAGGTGCGCGCCGAGGATCGCCCCTCAAAGGCGGGCAGCGCCTTCATGGCCCGCATGAACGTGTCCTGCGCGATGTCGGCGGCGTCGCCCGGCCCGGCCAGGTGTGCCACGAAACGGATCACGTCGCGCTGGGTGGCGGTAAGAAATTCGGCAGTGGCAGCACGATCACCGTCTCGGGCAGCCAACGCGAGCCTCGTCAGATGCTCATCGTTGGTGCCATAACCGGACATGCCGGGAAGTTTATCGGCACCCTGGCCGTCCGGGCGATACCCGCCCGCCACGTGAGAGTGCCAGCTCACACCGATAGGCCGGGAACCAGCCAGGCAGGTGACGGCGACAATGTGTGTTATGGATGTGTCCATGGTCTGCGAAAATTTCCGCGATGAGCTTTCGGCGCGGCTGGACGGCGAGGACGATCCCGCCAACCGGCACCGCGCGGATAAGCATCTGGCCGGATGTGCCGCGTGCACTGCCTGGTGGCAGCGGGCCAACGAACTCGCGCGGCTGACCCGCGCGGCCGCATCCCAGCCCGTGCCCACCCTCAGCCCGCAAGCCATGGCCACGGTGCTTGCCGCCGCCCCGGTCCGGACCGGGGCCGCCAAGGTGTTGGTGGGGCTGCGTTTGGCGCTGCTGGCGGTGGGGCTTGGCCAGTTCCTGCTCGGTCTCGTCCAGATCTCCAGCTACGCCACCACACTTGCCGACAACACCCACGGCGGCACCGGATCGGTGTCCTCCGGCCACCTCTGGCACGAATCGGCCGCATGGAATGTCGCGATCGGCGCCGCCTTGGCCTGGCTGGCCTGGCGGCGTAACCGGCCCGCCGCGCTGATCCCGGTCATGACCGCGTTTGTCGCCGTCCTCGGGCTGCTCACCGCCAACGATGCGCTTGTCGGGCGGGTGGACGGCGGTCGCATCCTTTCGCACGGTCTCGTGCTGGCCGGTTACGCCCTGCTCCTGGTGATGAACCTGCCGCGCCTGCGCAGCCCCGGTCCGCCGGCCGACGCGCAAACACCGGGCAGCCATTGGACTTTGCGGCCCCACGATGACGGCAGCGGCCCATTGGCCCCGGTGCTGCCCTTCCCGGCCAACGCCGCCACCGCCCAGCGCAGGCGCGCCGCTTAGCGACCCCTGAATATCGAGACCTGTCCCATCGTGGACGGGTCTTGCCGCGTACCCACGACAAAGCTAAGGTCTGTCTAGTGGAACCAATGGTCCATCTGATGGACCTAGATCTTTTTCGTGGGTGAGGGGCCAGCATCATGACCACGTTCAATCGACGTCAGCTCCTTCGGGGGACCGCTGCGGCAGCGGCGACAGCTTTGGCCGGGCAGGCGCTCACCATGCCGGCCGCGCAAGCCGCGGAGGCGGAATCAGCAAAGTGGACACTCGGCGAGCCTGCGCCGCTTGACGGCCGGCCGTTCCCCGCCTACGACTACACGCGCGCCAACAAGCTGCCCGGGGAAATGTCCGGGTACTGGACGAAGTCGTTCGATATCGGCGGGGTGACCCGCACCGCGAAAATCTACATCTCCCCGGAGACGCCGATCCGGTCCTACTACACGGTGATCGCGGTTCCCGATGGGGCTCAGACAGCTGACTTCTTGACGAAGTCATCCTGGATCGACGTGGCGAGGCGGCGCGAGGAGGGCCTGTTCGTCCTCGAGCCCGGCGAAGGCGGCTGGGGTGACGCTGCCTCCGAATCTGCTTACGTCGAGGCGGCGATGGCGTTCTACCAAAGCAATCGTTACTTCTCGATCTTTGGTTTGCATTATTTTGTCGGGTACGGCGATGGCGCCCCCGCCCTGGAGGCCTGGGCGGTCGCGCATCCGCTGCGCGTCATCAGCCAGGCCTACGTCGACTCCCCGGGGCTGACCGCCGAATACCTGAACTCCTATGCGGCACGCGAGTTCGACGGCACGACCGACACCGGCTACACCACGGTCGTGTTCCCCGAGGGCTTCGACCTCATCCGGTACGACGAAACGGTGTTGCCGACCTGGTACATCCACCCCGACCAGCAGTCCATCGCAGCGAGCCTGTCGTATTGGAAGCGGGCCAACGACACCTCGGGCACCGGCGCCAGACACTCCACATTGGGCACAATCTTCAAGCAGCGGCGCGGGTCAGAAAGATGGATGACCTCATACGCCGGCCCGATCTCCCAGGTCGCTGTCCAAACGCGACCCACCGGGAGAGGCAACAGGCACGACACCAACGAAATCGTCGACTTCCTCACTTCCTACACGCGTTATGAGAACATCTTCGCCTATTCCAACCAGCTCTTCGAGCGGGCCGACTACGCCGAGCTGGGCGTTCAGGTGAGAACCATGATGGTCGAAGGCTTCCTCCGCGAATACCTGGTGTATGTTCCCCAATCCGCCCGCCGGTTGTGGCGTGACGGTGCGCCGGTGGTATTTGTGTGGCCCGGAAACAGCCAAACCGACAAGGTGTTTTTCGACGCGGCCCCGTGGTGGAAGGTGGCAGAGCGGGAGGGGTTCATTGTTGTCTCCATCTGCGAGCAGTACAGCAACACGTCGATTTCAGTGAGCCATCGCGACTCGATCGCCTTCTACCGCCAGCTGCGCGAGACGGTTCTTGCCGAGTACCGGGTGGACCCGACGAGGTTCTATTCCACCGGCCAATCCGCGGGCAGCCAGGTCACACAGAACCTTGCGATCATCTTTCCCGAATACTTCGCCGCGGTGGCCTCGACCTCCTTTACCGCCTCCCCGGACGCCGCGGGCGCGATCGGCATGGATGGCGTGCAGTATCCGGCCAGCAACAAGATGATTCCCAACTACCACATGTACGGCTACGGCGATCTCGCTTTCCTGGCCGGCGGGCTCTGGGACGACACGGAGAACCGGCTCGACAGCTGGGCGCAGTATCACCTTAAGGTCAACGGGCTGACGCTGTCCGATGTGGACACTCAGGGCGGTGTGTTCAGCGGCTGGCACGACCGCTTCCAGACCTGGACATGGCGCGATCCCGGCACCGCAGTCCCGGTGCTGAAACTCACGAAGAACATCTTCCGTTCGCACAACACCATGGCCGAGGAGTCGCCGCTGATGTGGGACTTCCTCAAGCACTACAGCCACGAGGTTGACGCCGGCGGAAACGTGACCCGCTATTACAGCCCATCAGGCTTCCGCCGTCGGAGTGACCGGATCCGGCTCTGACTCTACTTTGGTTCGCTAGAGGCCCTGTTGTCTACAGCGTGCTTCAGCGCGTCGACAAACCCGCTTTCGCTGATCCGGCCGGCCGATCGCAGCACGAATAGGCCAATGACTACGACCACAACGAGCGCCGTCCCCGCCAGCGCCAGGGCGACTCCGATCCCGAGCTTCGCGCTGGCGAACGCATATCCGCCAAAGACGATGAGGAGCGTGATCAGCAGGCAGGCGCCGAGCCAAAGCGACTGTTTGACCGACCATTGGCCCGGTGCCTCACTCGCCGGGCTCGGCACAGCCTCGGCGTTGGCGACCGGGTCGTCGCCGCGAACAATGACCCCGGCCCGGGCAGTGCGCTCCTCCACCCCCTGAAGCAGGTCATTGATGAAATATTCGGTGGTCAGGCCCTGCGGAATGACAGTGCGGTGACCTGCGGACTCCAAGCGGAGCAGATGGCTGTAGGGAACCGATTTGGCGTTGTTGCCCGGCACCGGGACCAGCTCCTCGCTCACGATTCCTGGGATCGTCAGCTCGATGGCCTTCAGCTGGGCCCGAATCGCGGTCAGCAGGCCGCGGCGGCCGTTGGGCGGCCCGGAAACCAGAATGGTGAGGCGGCCATCGCTGCTGTCGGCCTTGACCAAGGCTCGATTGTCGTCCATGGCCAACACCGCCCCGGTCCGCCACACAGTCCCGTGGCTGATGAACGTCTGCATGCGAACTATGAGCCGGCCAATGACACTGGTCGGCAGAACGTCATACTCCACCACGAACCGCAGAGCATCCGCCCAGTCGCCGGTGTCCGGCTCCTCCTTTGTCAGCAGATCGGGAATCAGGTAGGTCTGCTCGGACTCATAGCAAAGCTCAAACTTTCGCATCATGTCCAGGACGAAGGCGAGTTTGTCGGGCCGGTAGTCGTCGGATCGCAGGATCTCCTCGATGTCGGGCCAGCGCAACAGCCCTTTGAGCTGTGCTGCCGCGTGCGAGTTGAGGATCCTGTACACGCCTCCGGTCACCCATCTCGGATTCAGGATGTTGGTGTCACGCAGCCGTGGATCGTCGCGAAAACAGAGGACGGTCCCCAAGTCGTGCAGGAATCCGATCAGCAGCTCCTGCGCCGTTTCCGAGTCGACCCCGTGATCGATGCAGAGCCGTTGATAGCGCTCGAACGTCAAATAGTTGGCGTCCAAGCCCTCCAAATGCCGTTTGATTTCGAAGAACGAGGTCGGCAGGAGGTCGCGAACATGGCTCAGTTCATCAACCGTTTCGCTGATTGTCTGCTGCAGTGTTTCGATGCCAGAGTCGGTGGCGCACGACGTTTCGATGAAGGCGACGATGTTCGGATACTTCGCTCTCAAGCCGCGCTGGTCGACGTCGAGCGTGATGCGTTCGCATTTGTTGCCCACGACGATGACGGGCGAGCCACCGGAGAAGCTGTGGATCAGCTTTAGCCAGTAGTCGATCCGGTTCTGCTCCTCGCCCTGGCGGGCGTCGAGGACTAGCAGATAGACGCTGCGGCGGGTCAGGAAGAACTGATGGGTGGCGTGCATGATCTCCTGGCCGCCGAAGTCCCATATGTTTAGCCGGGTATCCTTTCCGCCCGGCGTAACCTGCCACTGAGTGACGTCGATACCTTCAGTCTTTCGTTCGTCCTCGTCGAAGCCGCTGCCCACCAGCCTGCGGATCAGAGACGTCTTGCCTACCGCACCTTCGCCCACCACCAGCAGCTTCGCCTCATCCAGCGCCCGCCTGCTCGCTCGGACCTGACGTAGATACTCGAAGACCATGGCCGGGTTCGTCGTCGCCGCCGCTACGACTTCCGGCGGCAGGTTCAGCGGATTTCCCTCCAGCCCAAGATATTTAAGTTGCCTCCGTGGCCTGATTTGGCTGTGTAAGAGGGTGAGGCGATTGTCGCTGAGCTCGAGTTCTCTTAGGTTTGGCAGGTCAAATAGTTCAACCGGAGCCTCGTTGATCGCATTGCCGCCCAAAAGCAGGACGCGTAGGGAGCGCAATTCGCTTATCTCGCGAGGTATGCGGTGCAGGGCGTTGCCGCTGAGATCCAGCCAATCTAGCCGCCGGCAACTGTGAAACAGCCATTCGGGTAGCGACTCAATGGCCTGCCTCGCACCTGACCTGGCCATGATGAAATTCATGGAGTCTGGGCCAGACGGCATCGGCCGCTGAGTTGCTGCGGATCGACCCTCGGGCGTCGAGCCACGTGAGCTGAGGAATAACGAACGCAGATCACGCATCGACGCAATGGATTCGGGCATTTGCGTGAAGTTGTTGCCCCAGAGCGACAGGTAGATCAGGTTGAAAGGCAGTTCCAGGTGGGGGCCCAACGCTAACTGATTTCCGCCCAGATCCAGCTCCAGCAGATTCTCCATGTCGGCAATGGACATCGGTATTTCCGACAATCCGCAGTCGCTCAGTGTCAGCTGTCGGAGATCCCTGAGCTTGCTGATTGTCGACGGAATCGACTTCACGTTGCAGCCGGAAATGCTGAGATGCTTGAGCGCCGTGAGCTCACAGACGATGTCTGGAAAACGGGTGAATTCGCCATGGAGGACGCTAAGCGCCACCACATCTTTTTCCGCTAGCCAGTCGGGCAACTGCCGTATTCGGCAATCTGCCAGATGGATCTCGGTCAGGTGGGGTAACCGGCGCAGAGCGGATGGCAACTCTCTGAGATCGCGGTCTTGGCATTTAAATACGCCCGTTTGACGCGCTATGTCGAGGGCGGTCTCCACCTCGGCGTTGGCCATCGCATCCTCCAGGGCATCCTTTGACGGCATTCGACCTGATCGATTATGGAAGATATGAACATATCTTCCGGCGCCATCGGAAGGACCGGAGCGTTCGGACTAACACGGAAGGGGGATGGCATTGGGCGCGGTGGCTGCGGCGATCGGGGTGTTCGCGGGAACGAACGTTGACGACATCATTGTGTTGGCGGTGCTGTTCACCTCGGCGCGGGCCATGGGTGTGCCCAAGGCGTGGCAGATTTGGGCCGGGCAATATACCGGCATCGCTGTGCTGGTGGCCGTGTCGGTGGCGGTCGCGGCGGGGCTGGCGGTGGTGCCGGACCGGTGGGTGGGCTTGCTCGGCTTGATTCCGCTCGGGCTGGGCGTGCGCGGGCTGATCCGGGCGATCCGGGCACGTGGCGAGCAGGAGCCCGAGCCGGTGAAGGTGGCGACCGGCGTGGTGTCTGTGGCGGCGGTGACCATCGCCAACGGCGCCGACAATATCTCTGTCTACACGCCTCTGTTCCGCACGATAGGCGTAGCCGACACCGTGATAACCATCGGTGTCTTCGCTGTGCTGGTGGCGGTGTGGTGCGTGGCCGGGTCGTGGCTGGGCTCGCATCGCCGGGTGGTGGCGGTCATCGAGCGGTTCGGGCACTGGATCGTGCCGATCGTGTTCATACTTCTGGGCGGCACCATTTTGCTCCGAGCCGCATAGGCGGCAGGGCCTATGCGGCTCGGAATCGCTCAGCTCACCGTGTAAGGGCGCATCATCTCGTTGTCTTCGTGATCGATGATGTGGCAGTGCCAGACGTAGCGGCCGGCGATGTCGAACCTGGCCTTCACCCGCGTGATCTCGTCGGGTAGCGCGATCACGGTGTCCTTGGTGCCGCGTTCCCAAGGCGCCGGCGGCCGGGCGGCGCCGTCGAAGGGCTGGCGGCTGAGCACCTCGAACTGGACCAGGTGCAGGTGGATCGGGTGCGCATCCTCGGTGAAGTTGTGCAGTTCCCAGATTTCGGTCGCGCCCCGGGCCGGGTTTTCGGTGACCGGGTCAGACCAGTGCAGCTCGTGCGGAATCCCGTCAGCGCCCACGGTTCCGAGCATCGCCATGGCCGGCGCGTCGAAGAAGCCGGACATCATCTCATTGAGAGACAGCCGCCGGGTACGCGACGCGGAACCCAGGCGCCCAAAGCCGGGCAGGCTGAGCTGGCTCGGCGCGACCGAGGTGTCGGGGCCGCTGAGCGAACCGACGGTGAAACGCATGACCTGGCCGGTGGTCTGCGGATCTGCGGGCTCGAAGTCGGTACCAGGCTGACCGCCCCCGAACGGCTCATCAGGACCCTCATTGATCAGATAGAGCTGGGTGCCGGCTGGTATGCCGGTGAAGTCCACGATGACGTCGTAGCGTTCGGCGAGGGCCACGGTCAGCGAATCCACTCGGGTCGGGGCCGGCAGGAAACCACCGTCCGCGCCGATGACCCACAGCGGCAGGGCAGCCGACGCGGGCCGGCTGGCCAGCGGGTTGGTGACAACCTTGAGCATCAGGAACCGTGAGTTGGAAGCGTTGAGCACGCGGAACCGGTATCGGCGCGGCTCGACCCGCAGCGAAGGCCAGGTCCGTCCATTGACGACGATGGTGTTGCCGAAGAACTCCGGGTTCCAGATCGGCGACACGTCGGTCTCCGGAATGAAAGGCCCGCCCGGCGGGACGTCGCCGAAGAAGTCGCGGCCGCTGGGGAAGAACAGCGAGCCGTCCGCGTTGAAGGAACGGTCCTGGATCACCAGCGGGATCTCGAATCCGTCGCGAGGCAGCACGCCGGCCGGAAGATCGGTAGCGCCGCCCCGCAACAGGTAGAAGCCGGACAGCCCGGCATAGACGTTCACGCGGGTGAGGCCCAGCTCGTGGCTGTGGTACCAGAGCGTGGTGGCCCGCTGATCGTTTCGGTATTGGAACACGGCGGTACCGGGGTCCCAGCTGACCCCGAAACGGCTGCGCGCCTCGTCGCGGAAGTGGTCGTAGAACGAGCCGACGCGCGCGAAGCCGGACGGGATGTTGCGGGCCGCGGGCAGGTACCAAGCCTCCGGATATCCGTCGCTTTCCTCGGTGACATGCGCGCCGTGCAGGTGGGTGACGATGGGGACAGGTCCCCGATAGGGGCCGGGGGTGCTGGTGAACTCGGGACGGGTGTCGCGCCCGGAGGTGCCGCCCGGCGGGTTGGCCCAGTGCAGGGTGGGGTCGATGCTGAGCAGGTGCGATCGGTACGAGCCCGACGAGGTGGTCAGCTGGTTGAGCCACTTGACCCGGACCGGGCGGTCGACGCGGGCTTCGATGGTGGCCGATGGATAGTGGAACGAGGCGGCGTCGGCTACCGCTCCGTAGCCGAAGACCTGGGTGGGCGGGCGGTCGGGCGGCAGGATCTGCTGGGTGAACTGCCTGACGGCGATCTCGTAGTAGTCCACCCCGGATGGGCCGCCGCCTGCTCTGGGCATCGTGCGCAGGACGAACAGCGGGGTCACGTACTTGGGCAGGGTGGTCGGGTCGAGCGTGCCGCCGGGCACCGGCACCGCGCGCACCATTCCCGGGATCAGGAGCGAGGCAGCGCCGGCGACCGTTCCGGACTTGAGCAACTGGCGTCTGGTGAGCATGGGCAACACGATGCGCGCTGGCCGGTACAACCGGCTCATAGATGACAATCGTTTCATCTGTCTGTCAGCCGACCGTCATGTCGGTTGTCAGAAAGCCGTCTGAGGGACAGCATGAGGGGCGATCCCCACCGGAGCATGCTCCCCGGAGGACAGCCGAATGGTCCGCATCCTCGTGGTAGACGATGAACCTCGAATCTGCCGGTTCGTCTCGCGCGCGTTAGAGCGAGACGGCCATGCGGTGACCGTTGCGGGCACCGGCGCGGAGGCGATCCGGCTCGCGGCCGAGGAGGATTACGCCCTGGTGGTGCTCGATCTGATCCTGCCTGGGCTCAGCGGCCTCGACGTGCTCAAGGCGATCCTCGCCGAGCAGCCCGGCCAGCGCGTCCTCATGCTCTCCGCGATCGGCGACGTGGCGACCAAGGTCGAGTGTTTCCGGCACGGCGCCGTCGACTACCTGGCCAAGCCGTTTGCGGTGGCCGAGCTGGTGGCCCGGGTAAGGATCCGGGCGGCCGAGCCGCCTGCGGTCAGCTTCCGGCGCTGGCTCAACGCCGGCCCGGTCTCCCTTGATCTGCAACGGCGCACGGCCACCGTGGACGGACGCCACATCGAGCTCTCCCAGCGCGAGTTCGTGCTGCTTCACCATCTGATGCAGCGCGCCGACCGGGTCTGCCGCCGGGAGGACCTGCTGGCCGAGGTGTGGGGCTACACCTTCGACACGTCGAGCAACGTCCTGGATGTCTACATTAGACGATTGCGGGCCAAGCTCGACCCGAACTGTATCGAGACGGTGCGCAATGCCGGCTACTGCTTCACCTCGAACTAGACGCCTGATCTTCCTCGCCTGGTGCGCGTGGTCGTTTCTCAACGTCGTGCTGATGTGGCTCGGTCCGGGGCTGGAAACGGTGCCGTTCCACCTGATCTGGGTCTCCCTGGCGATCGTGTACGGCCTGCAGGCGTGGCCGCTGCGCTGGGCCGTGACCGCGTGTGTCGTGGTGGCGGTGGTGACCGGGATCCCGCTGACCAGCCACGCCCAGGACGGCGTGATCGCCTACGAGGAGGTCACCGAGATCCCGCTCATGTCCGTGCTGTTCCTGGTGATGGTGTGGCATGTCAGGCGGCGGATAGCGGCCGTCGAGCGGGCGGCCCGCTCGGCCGAGCGGGAGCACGTCGCGAAACGGATGCAGCAGCGGTTCGTCCGGCTCGCCTCACACGAGCTGCGGACGCCCATCACGGTCGCCCGCGGCTACGCCGAGATGCTGCGCGAGGACAGCACGGACGCTCGCATTGTCGAAGACGCCACGGTCGTGCTCGACGAGCTGAGCAAGCTGGAAAGGATATCCGGCCGGCTGCTGGCGCTGGCGGCCGCGCACGACGCGCAAGGCACCGAAACCGTTGACGTCGCCGCGCTCACCCATCGGGTGGCGAAGAGATGGGCTCCGGTCGCCGGCCGTCCGGTGCACGCCGAGGTGGCCCCGGCCATGGTGGTCGGCGATGAGGAGCGGCTGGAGACCGCGCTTGACTGCCTCATCGAGAACGCCATCACCCACACCGACAGCCCTTCGATCGTGCTGCGCGCCTACCGTCACGGGGCATGGGCCGTGCTCGAGGTCGAGGACCGCGGTCCCGGCATGCAGAGCTGGCCGGCTTCGCCGCTGGACGACCGGTCCGATGCCGCCGGGGCCCAGCACGGCCTCGGCCTGACCATCGTGCGCGGCGTGGTCGACGCCCACGGCGGCGAGCTTCGGTTCGGCGGCGCGCGCTCGGGCGGTCTGCGGGTCACCATCCGCCTTCCGTTGGCGGCACGGGCTCTGAGTTTGCCGGTGTGACCTGGACGCCGGCGGAGAGTCCGTTGGCGGCGTGGGTTTTTGAGCCTTCCGGTGTGACCTAGACGCCGGCTGAGAGCCCGTTGTAGGAGTGGGCCGGTTCTTGCCCAGACAGATCCTGGATCGCCGACATGATCTCGTCGGTGACCACGCGGCGGGCTTGGGCGGCGTTGACCGGCGGGTCGGGGAAGTGCAGGGGCTGGCCGAAGCGCACGGTGATGCGGCCCAGCCGGGGCAGCCGGGCGCCGACGGGCTGGACGCGGTCGGTGCCCAGGACGGCGACCGGGATGACGGGCGCGTGTGAGGCCAGTGCGAGCCAGGCGACGCCGGTGCGGCCGCGGTAGAGGCGGCCGTCGCGGGAGCGGCTGCCCTCGGGATGGATGCCGAAAGCCTTGCCATCATTGAGGACTTCGAGGGCCAGCTCCAGCGAGGCCTGGGCGGCGCGATGGGCGCCGCGGGGCACCGCGATGGCGTCGACCAGACAGGCCCGGATGAGCCAGCCCTTGATGCCGGTGTGCTGGAAGTATTCGGCCTTGGCCAGGAAGGCGACCGGCCGCGGAGCCACCAGCGGGATGACGAAGCTGTCGATGAACGACAGGTGATTGGCCGCGATGATCACAGGGCCTGTCTGTGGTACATGATGACGCCCCTCGATGGTCATCCGGAACACGATGCGGGCCAACGGGACGAGGACCAGGCGCAGGATGCGCTGAAGCATTTCAGGGAGTCCTTCGGTGAGCGGGGTCAGCCAAGGTAGGCGTCGATGGACGCGTGCAGCAGGGGGTCTATCTCGGTGGTCTGCATGGCGATTTCGAGGCTGCCCCATTGCCGCAGCAGCGCGACGCCGTGCAGGTTGGCCCAGATGGCGCCCGCGACCACGGTGGCGGACACGCCGGGGCGAGCCTTGCCGACCAGATCGACCAGCACCGCGAACAGCTGCCGGCTGACCTCGCGCAGGCCGATCTGGTTGCCCTGCAACAGGTCGTGCCGGAACATGAGCTCGAACATGCCGCGATTGCCCCGCGCGAAGTCGAGGTAGACGCGGCCGAGCTGAAGCACCCGCGACCGCGCGGGCTCGCTCTCGTCGCGGACCGCGTCGGTGATCTGCTGCCCGAGCTGGTGGTAGCCCTCCCGGGCGATCGCGGCCAGCAAGGCCTGATGGGTCGGGAAGTAGCGGCGCGGAGCGCCATGCGAAACGCCGGCGCTGCGCGCGATCTCCCGCAGCGAGAGGGCTTGCGGGCCATCCCGGGTCAGCAGGTCGACGCCCACCTTGACCAGGCGGGCGCGGAGATCGGCTTCCGGCATAGACAGTGTCTACCACACGCGAGTAGACACTGTCTACGCAGGAAGCGGCCGGGCCGGGGTTGAGCGCCGGTTGAGGTGCCCTCGAGCGACGCCGATCAGGCTGCGCGCGTGCGATGGGACAACCTATATGTCGCCGGCCTCGGGAAATACCTTCCGCAGCGGGTGATGACCACTGAACAGGCCGTGGAGCAGGGCCTGTACGACGCCAAGGTGTGCGCCGCCAACGGCTACAAGTCGGTCAGGGTGGCGGGCGATCAGGAGACGGGGCCGGTGATGGCGGGGGCAGCCGGGCGGATCGCGGTGGAGCGGTCCGGGTTGGCCAACGATGACTTCGGGTTGGTGCTGCACGCCTACGCCAGTCATCAGGGACGTGACCTGTGGTCACCGGCCAGCTTCGTGCAGAACGAGACTGTCGGCATTGGAGGGCCGGCCTTCGACGTACGCGGTGGGTGCAACGGCGGGCTGTCGGCGCTGGAGCTGGCGGCCTCCTATGTAGCGGCGCGGCCCAGCGCCAAGGCGGCGTTAATCACGGCGGGCGACGCCTTCCAGCTGCCCTATGTCGACCGATGGACCGCCGATGAACGGTCCATCTGTGGCGATGGGGGTGCCGCGATGGTGCTGTCGAAACAGGGCGGCTTCGCCCGGCTGCTGTCCAGCGTGTCGGCGGGGGATCCGACCCTGGAGATCGTCGACCGGGGGAGCGGGCCGTGGACGGCGGCACCGTTCGAGGAGGGTAAACCTATCAATCTCAGCGAGCGCCGGCGCGATTACCTGCTGCGCGACGAGTTCGCGCTGCGAAGCGTTCTGGAGCGGATGGCCAAGACTGGCGACTGGGTCATGCAGACCGCCCTTCAGGAGGCCGGCACGGATCTGAAGAGCGTGCAATTCCTGGTGCACACCACCTACTCCGAACCCGTTGCGCAGCTTGGCATCTACGGCCGGATGGGCTTCGACCGCACGAAGACCAGCTTCGACTGGGCGCTGTCGGTCGGGCAGGTGGGCGCGGCCGACGAGCTGCTGGGAATGACCTATCTGGCCGAGTCGGGGCGGCCCAAGCCGGGCGATCTGCTCGTGGCGGCCGGTAGCGGGGCGGGTTACGTCTGGACGGTAGCGGTGTTCGAGTTCCTCGAAACGCCGCGCTGGTAGGAAGGATCTTTCCGCGATGGATTCTCAGGATGCGGTGACCACTGTGTTCCGCGAGGTGCTCAATCTTTCCACCGTCGACCCCGAGGTCGGCTTCCTCGACCTGGGTGGGCACTCGTTGCTTGCGGTGCAAGTCATCGCGCTGCTGCGGGAGCGGTACAAGTTGCGCGTGCCCACCCTGCAGTTCCTGGAGAACGCGAGCGCATCGGCGGTAGCCGCGTCCAGCCAACCCTTGGAAGGAAACTGATCGGCCATGCCAGACCTATTCACCCTCCCCGGGCCCGCTCTGGTTTCCGTGCCGCAGCTGGTGGAGATCCAGGCTCAGCGGCAGCCGATGGCGCTGGCGGCGGCAGGTGAGGACGTTCAGCTCACCTATGGCGCGCTCTACGAGATGGCCCGGCAGATCGCGTCGGAGCTGGCCCGCCGCGGCGTGCCCACCGGAAGTGTGGTGGCGGCCTATCTGAGCCGGGGGCCGCATGTGCTCGCCGCGCAGCTGGGCATCTGGCTGAACAACTGTGTGGCGTTGGTAGTCGACCCGAGCCTGCCGCGCAACAGGGTGACCGCGCTCTTCGACGATGCGGAGCCCAAGGCCGTCATCGTCGGCGACGGCGGGGGCGACCCGCCCGCCGGCCCGCAGATCCTTGCGCTGAGCGAGCTGAAGGACGATGGCTGGTTCCCGGCCAACACCCCCGAGGCGGATCAGACGCCGGCGTACCTGATCTACACCTCCGGTTCGACGGGAACCCCGAAGGGGGTTTTGGTGGGGCATCGCTCGCTGGCGCATCTGGCCCGCTGGCACAACGTCGAGTACGCGGTGGGCAGCCATGACCGCGCGTCGAGCCTGGCCGCGACCGCCTTCGACGCGTTCATCTGGGAAACCTGGCCCTATCTGTGTTCGGGCGCCTCGATCTGGTTCGGCCCGGAGGAGGTGCGCACCTCGCCGTGGGACCTCAGCGACTGGCTGGTGGACAAGGACATCTCGATCGCTTTCGCCCCAACGCCTCTGGCCGAGGCGTACATCAGGCACGGCTCGAAATTCGAGCAGCTGCGCACCCTGCTCACCGGCGGCGACCAGTTGCGGCTGACCGGCGGGCATCCCTTCAACGAGCTGGTAAACCATTACGGCCCAACCGAAGCGACCGTCGTGGCCACCCGGATGCCGGTGGATCCGGCCGCGTCCGGGCCGATCGGCATCGGCTGGCCGCTGCCATCGGTGCACACCCTGATCCTCGACGACGAGTTCGCCCACGTGCCGGTGGGCCAGACGGGCCAGCTCTACCTGGGTGGCGAGTGCCTGGCGCTGCGCTACCTCGGCGACCCACAGCGCACCCAGACCTCGTTCCATCACCTGGAGGGCCACCCCGGGAGGTGGTACGCCACAGGGGATCTGGTGGCTATCGAGAACGCGGGCCTGTCCTTCAAGGGCCGCGCCGACCGGCAGGTGAAGGTGCGCGGGGTGAGGGTTGAGCCGGCCGAGGTCGAGGTGGTGCTCGCCGGGCATCCGTCGGTCGACGATGTCGTGGTGGAGCTCGATTCCGGCAGCGGCGATCTGATCGCCTTCGTGGTGCCGCCGCCCGGGATCACCCCGGCCGATGGCGTGCTGCGCGAGCACGCGGCCAGGGCGCTGCCCGCGGCCATGGTGCCCAGGCTCTACCGTTTCCTGGACAAGCTTCCGCTCACCGCGACCGGCAAGGTTGACCGAGCTGCCCTAAGCAACTTCGACCAGCACTGAAGCACCTCACTGTCCAATAAGGACGTGAAGTTTGACGTGGTGGTCATTGGAAGCGGCTCCGCGGGCGGCGTGCTCGCGGCGCGCCTCAGCGAAGACTCACGCCGACGGGTATTGCTGTTGGAGGCCGGACCGGACAGCCTTACATTCACGGGGCTCAGCATGCTCTGGAAGTTCACCTCGACCAGCGGTGGATTTCTGCCGAGAGGAAAAATACTTGGTGGCTGCTCGGCCACCAATGCCGCGATCGCCCTGCGGGGAGCGGCCAGCGACTACGACTCGTGGGGCGAGGGCTGGACCTTCCCAGAGGTGATGCCCTCTTTCTTAAAGATCGAAAACGACCTGGACTTCGGGCATGAGCCGTGGCACTCCAACGCCGGCCCGGTGGCGATCCGGCGCAAGCCCATCGCGGAGCTGACCGAGCTGTCTTCCGCTTTCGTCAAAGCCGCGATGTCCGTTGGGCATCCGGAGGCCGGCGACCACAACCGGCCCGGCGCGTCGGGTGTGGGCCCCGCGCCCATGAACGACCTTCTCGGCGTGCACCAGAGCACCGCGGTGACCTACCTTGCGGCCGCTCGCCAGCGCCCGAACTTAACCATCCGCCCGGACACGTTAGTGGAACGGCTCATCATCGCCCGCGGCCAGGTCGCGGGCGTCGTTGTTTCCGACGGGCTGATCGAGGCCGATGCGGTGGTGCTCAGCGCGGGCGCCTACGGTAGCCCGGCGATCCTGCTGCGGTCGGGGATAGGCCCTGCCGAAGACCTTACCGCCCTTGGCATTTCCACCATCGCCGATCTCCCGGTGGGGCGCGGACTGCAGGATCACGCGCTCGTCTCGGTCACCCTCTCTGTCCTGAACACCATGCTGGAGGCCCGTTTCGAGACCATCGCCACCTTCGCCAGCTCCGGCTCGCCGATACCGGATCTGCAGCTGTTCGTGGGCGGGCCGCCCTCGGGACCGCTGCCGTTCATCGCCGGGGCCGCGCTGATGAAGCCGCGTTCGCGGGGCCGGCTCTGGCTTCGGTCGGCGGACCCCCAGGAGAGCCCCAACATCGATTTGGGTCTGCTGTCGGATCCCGAGGATCGCGTCAAACTGGGCGAGGCCATGACAGAGCTGCAGCGGGTCGTGACCGCGCCGCCATTGCGCGCCCTGATCGCCGAGCCAGACGTGTTCCAGCAACCCCTGGAAGACCTCGTCTCCACCTACCACCACCCGACCGGCACCTGCGCGATGGGCGCGGTGGTCGACTCCCACTGTGCCGTGCTGGGAATCCAGGGCCTCTGGGTGGCAGACGCCTCGGTGATGCCCCAAATCCCCGCCGCCAACACCAATTTTCCAACCATGATGATCGCAGAGCGGGTGGCACCATGGCTTGCCAAAGTGCTCTGACCGCCAGAATGAATTGCAGCGCCGCGCCGGTGTC
>NZ_BONY01000100.1 GCF_016862955.1 Rhizocola hellebori
CGCAAATATTACTGCGCGAAGAACGCTCTCGGGTCGGCTACTAGGACCTGGTGGTCGGCGAGGCGCTCGATCAACTCGGTGGGGGTGCAGTCGTAGAAGACGGCGAGGGCTTGGAGGTCCACTGCGCGGATCGACAGCACGCGGCCGTTGTAGTCGCCGCGTTGCTGCTGGATCGCGCGAGCGAAGCGGGCCACCGAGGCCAGGTCTTCTGCCGCACCGTCGTAGAGGCGCTCGAGATCCAGCACGATCTTGCTGGTGGGTTCGTGCCGGGGGGAGGGGCCGTCCGGAAGCAGCTCACCCACCGGTACCCGATAAAAGTCAGCAAGCTCAGCCAGCCGTGACACGGTCACGGCACGATCACCCCGCTCGTAGGATCCGACGACGACCGCCTTCCAACGGCCGTTCGACTTCTCCTCCACGCCCTGTAGGGACAGGTTTTGTTGCTGGCGGATGGAGCGCAGACGGGCGCCTAGCGACTTCGCGTAATCAGATGGCATCTTGCAACACTCCCAGGGCAGCTTGGGTCACTACGCAGCGTGACGACCGTAACGGCGATACCTACTCGAGGTCAAGGGGCAACTGGCCCGATCGTGCCGGTCGGCATGGCCTGATCGGTCAGGTGCTAGCTTTGTGCACGTCAGAAACTTCCTTTAATGACCCGTCCCGTGAGGCGGGGAAGGAGTCTGCTTTGGCGTACGCAAAAACGGTGCTCTCCAACGGCGACGTGCAAAGAGTTGTCGACCGAATCGCCCATCAGATATTGGAGAAGACCCAAGGCGCCCAGGATGTCGTTCTCCTGGGCATAGCGACCAGGGGTGTCCCGCTGGCCCAACGGCTGGCCGACCGGATTCTCGCCTTCGAGGGCCGATCCATTCCGGTAGGCACCCTCGACATCACGCTTTATCGCGACGATCTGCGTCAGCAGTCGATGCGCGCGGTGGGCCGCACCGAGGAGCCCCCCGGCGGGATCGACGGACGTCGAGTCGTGCTGGTGGACGATGTGCTGTTCTCCGGCCGCACCATCCGCGCCGCGCTCGACGCCATCTCCGACCTGGGCCGCCCGGCGGTGGTCCAGCTGGCGGTTCTGGTGGATCGCGGCCACCGGCAGTTGCCGATCCGGGCCGATTACGTGGGCAAGAACATTCCCACCGCGCTCAGCGAGAAGGTCAGAGTGAAACTCGCCGAGATCGATGGAGTGGACGAGGTTCAGCTTGAGGGGGCGCCGGCATGAAGCACCTGTTGTCCGCGGCCGACCTGGACGCCGCTACCGCGACCGAGATTCTCGACATCGCCGCATCGATGGCGGCGGTGTCCGGCCGGGAGATAAAGAAGCTGCCGACGTTGCGCGGCCGCACGGTGGTGAACCTCTTCTACGAGGACTCCACGAGAACCCGGATCAGCTTCGAAGCGGCGGCCAAGCGGCTGTCCGCCGATGTCATCAACTTCTCCGCCAAGGGTTCCAGCGTGGCCAAGGGCGAAAGCCTGAAGGACACCGCCTGGACGCTGCAGGCGATGGGCGCCGACGCGGTGGTCATCCGCCATCCGGCCAGCGGCGCCCCGCATCGGCTGGCGAACTGGGTCGAGGGCAGCGTTCTGAACGCCGGTGACGGAACCCATGAGCATCCGACCCAGGCGCTGCTGGACGCTTACACGATCCGGTCGCGGATGGGGAAGATCGACGGCTTGCAGGTGGCCATCGTCGGCGACGTTCTGCACAGCCGGGTGGCCCGTTCCAACGTGTTGCTGCTGACCACTTTAGGGGCGAAGGTGACCCTGGTCGGCCCGCCCACGCTGGTGCCGAGCGAGCTCGGCGAATACAGCTACGACCTGGATGCCGTGCTGCCCGAGGCGGACGTGGTGATGATGTTGCGGGTGCAGCGGGAGCGGATGACCGATTCCTATTTCCCCAGCGCGCGCGAATACTCCCGCCGCTACGGCCTGGACGGCGCAAGGGTGCGCCGCATGCCAGACCATGCCATCGTCATGCATCCGGGCCCGATGAACCGGGGCATGGAGATCACGCCCGAGGTGGCCGACTCGCCCCGCTCCACCATCGTTGAACAGGTGACCAACGGCGTCAGCGTGCGTATGGCCTGCCTCTACCTGCTACTCGGAGGAAAGCACTCGTGAAGATCTATATCAGGGACGGCGTGATCGTCGAGAAGGGCCAGGAGGATCGCCTCGTCGACACCGGCGGGCTGGTCGCGCTGCCGGGCCTGGTGGACCTGCACACGCACCTGCGGGAGCCGGGTCGCGAGGACGCCGAGACCGTCCTGAGTGGATCCCGCGCCGCCGCGCTGGGCGGCTTCACCGCGGTCTGCGCGATGGCCAACACCTCCCCGGTGGCCGACACGGCCGGGGTGGTCGAGCAGGTGTACCGGCTGGGTCAAGAGGCTGGACTCGTTGACGTGCAACCGATCGGCGCGGTCACCGTGGGCCTGGCCGGGGAGCGCCTGGCGGAGCTGGGCGCGATGGCCGACTCGCGGGCCAGGGTGCGCGTCTTCTCCGACGACGGCCACTGCGTGCACGACCCGAGGCTGATGCGCCGGGCATTGGAATATGTGAAGGCTTTCGACGGCGTCATCGCCCAGCACGCCGAGGAGCCGCGGCTGACCGAGGGCGCGCAGATGCACGAGGGCACGGAGTCGGCCCGGCTGGGCCTGACCGGCTGGCCCGCTGTCGCCGAGGAGTCCATCATCGCCCGCGATGTGCTGCTCGCCGCGCACGTCGGCGCACGCCTGCACATCTGCCACGTCTCGACCGCAGGCAGCGTGGAAATCATCCGGCAGGCCAAGGCGCGCGGCATCCGGGTGACCGCCGAGGTGACCCCGCATCACCTGCTGCTGACCCACGAACTGGCCGGTTCCTACGATCCGGTCTACAAGGTGAACCCTCCACTGCGGACAGAGCGCGACGTCAACGCGCTGCGCGAAGGCCTGCGCGACGGGACCATCGACATCATCGCCACCGACCATGCCCCGCACGCCGCCGAGGACAAGGAATGCGAATGGGCTTACGCCCGTCCCGGCATGCTGGGCCTGGAAACGGCGCTGTCGATCGCGATCCACGTCCTCGGCCAGGACTGGGAGCTGATCGCCGACCGGATGTCGGCCGCGCCCGCGCGCATCGCGCAGCTTGCCAATCACGGCCAGCCGCTGCGGCCCGGATCGCCGGCCAACTTCACCCTGGTCGACCCGGCCGCCCGGTGGACGGTGGAGCCGCACGGGCTGGCCAGCCTGAGCCACAACACGCCCTACGCCGGGATGGTGCTGCCGGGCCGGGTGGTGCACACCTATCTGCGGGGCGAGCAAACGGTTGCCGACGGGAAGGTGACGAAATGACCGACGCGATTCTGGTTCTCGAAGATGGGCGCTCCTTCCGCGGTGAGGCCTACGGGGCTATCGGGGAGACCTTCGGCGAGGCCGTTTTCACCACCGCGATGACCGGATATCAGGAGACCCTGACCGATCCGTCCTACCACCGCCAGGTCGTGGTGCAGACCGCGCCGCACATCGGCAACACCGGCGTCAACGGCGAAGACGATGAGTCGGACCGGATTTGGGTGGCCGGTTATGTGGTACGCGACCCAGCTACCCGCGCCTCGAACTGGCGCGCCACCGGCGGCCTGCGCACCGAGCTGGAAAGGCAAGGCGTGGTCGGCATTTCCGGGGTCGACACCAGGGCGCTGACCCGCCACCTGCGGGAGCGGGGCGCGATGCGGGTCGGGGTGTCCAGTGTGGACACCGATGTGCAGTCGCTGCTTGAGCGGGTGCGCCAGCAGCCGGAGATGGCCGGCGCGGACCTTTCCGCCGAGGTGAGCACGCCGCAGCCGTATGTGGTACAGGCCGAAGGCGAACATCGGTTCACGGTGGCGGCGCTGGACATGGGCATCAAGCGCAACGTGCCCAGAAGGCTGGCCGCGCGCGGGGTCACCACCCACATCCTGCCGGTGCACTCGACTTTGGAGGACCTGCTGGCGGTCGGCCCCGACGCCATCTTCTTCTCCCCGGGTCCCGGCGACCCGGCCACCCAGGACCATCCGGTGGCGCTCGCCCAAGAGGTGATGCGCCGCCGCATCCCGCTTTTCGGGATCTGCTTCGGAAGCCAGATTCTGGGACGCGCCTTGGGTTTTGGCACCTACAAACTGGGCTATGGCCACCGCGGCATCAACCAGCCGGTGATGGATCGCCTCACCGGCAAGGTCGAGGTGACCTCGCACAACCACGGCTTCGCCGTTGACGCCCCGTTGGAACAGGCGCAGCAGACCGAGTTCGGCCGGGTCGAGGTGAGCCATGTGTGCCTCAACGACAACGTGGTCGAAGGCTTGCGATGCCTGGATGTTCCGGCGTTCACGGTGCAGTACCACCCGGAGGCGGCAGCGGGGCCGCACGACGCTGACTACTTGTTCGATCGGTTCACGGAGTTGGTGAGGCAGGATGCCTAAGCGCGAGGATCTGCGGCACATTCTGGTCATCGGCTCCGGGCCGATCGTCATCGGCCAGGCGTGCGAGTTCGACTACTCCGGCACCCAGGCCTGCCGGGTCCTTCGGGCCGAAGGCATCCGGGTCAGCCTGGTGAATTCCAATCCGGCGACCATCATGACCGACCCGGAGTTCGCCGACGCCACCTACGTCGAGCCGATCACCCCCGAGTTCGTGGAGAAGGTGATCGCGGCCGAACGCCCGGACGCCCTGCTGCCCACGCTCGGCGGGCAGACCGCGCTCAACACCGCGGTGGCTCTGCACGCCAGCGGGGTGCTGGACAAGTACAACGTGGAGCTGATCGGCGCGAAGATCGAAGCCATTCACCGCGGCGAGGACCGTCAGCTGTTCAAGGACATCGTGGCCAAGGCCGGCGGCGAGACTCCCCGCTCGAAGGTGTGCCATTCGATGGCTGAGGTCCGGGCCACGGTCGAGGAGCTCGGGTTGCCGGTGGTCATCCGGCCCAGCTTCACCATGGGCGGCCTGGGTTCGGGCATGGCGCACACCCCCGAGCAGCTTGAGCTGATCGCCGGCGCGGGCCTGTCGGCTTCCCCGACCACCGAGGTGCTCATCGAGGAGAGCGTGCTCGGCTGGAAGGAATTCGAGCTGGAGCTGATGCGCGACAAGCACGACAACGTCGTGGTGGTCTGCTCCATCGAGAACGTCGACCCGATGGGTGTGCACACCGGCGACTCGGTGACGGTGGCTCCGGCCATGACCCTGACCGACCGCGAGTACCAGCGGATGCGTGACCTCGGCATCGCCGTGCTGCGCGAGGTGGGCGTGGACACCGGCGGCTGCAACATCCAGTTCGCGGTGAATCCGGCCGACGGGCGGCTGGTGGTCATCGAGATGAACCCGCGGGTTTCCCGGTCGAGCGCGCTGGCCAGTAAGGCCACCGGATTCCCGATCGCCAAGATCGCCGCGAAGCTGGCTATCGGGTACACGCTGGATGAGATCCCCAACGACATCACGCTCAAGACTCCGGCGGCGTTCGAGCCGGCGCTGGACTACGTCGTGGTGAAGATTCCGCGCTTCGCTTTCGAGAAGTTCCCGGGCGCGGACACCGAGCTGACCACCACCATGAAGTCGGTGGGGGAGGCGATGAGCCTGGGCCGCAACTTCTCCGAGGCGCTCAACAAGGCGATGCGCTCGATGGAGACCAAGCTGGCCGGTTTCTGGACAGGCACCTACCCTTCCGATGCTCTTGAAGTGCCGCACGACGGCAGGCTTTACGCGGTCGAGGCCGCGTTGCGCAGCGGACAGACGGTCGACGAGGTCTCGGCTCGCTGCGCGATCGACCCCTGGTTCGTCGATCAGATCGCCCAGCTGGTGGCCTTGCGTGAGGAGATCATCGATGCGCCAGTGCTCGACTTTGCCTTGATGCGCAAGGCGAAGCGGGCGGGCCTTTCCGACCGCCAGGTCGCCGCGCTGCGTCCCGAGTTCGCCGGCGAGGACGGGGTGCGCAGCCTGCGCCACCGGCTGGGGGTGCGGCCGGTCTACAAGACGGTCGACACCTGCGCGGCCGAGTTCGCGGCGCAGACGCCTTACTACTACTCGACCTACGACGAGGAGACCGAGGTCGAGCCGAGCGACCGGCCGAAGGTGATCATCCTCGGGTCGGGTCCGAACCGGATCGGCCAGGGCATCGAATTCGACTACTCGTGCGTGCACGCGGTCATGGCGCTGCGCGAGGTCGGCTACGAAACCGTGATGGTCAACTGCAACCCGGAGACGGTCTCCACCGACTACGACACCGCTGACCGGCTCTACTTCGAGCCGCTGACCTTCGAGGACGTGCTGGAGGTCTATCACGCCGAGCACACCTCCGGCCTGGCCGCGGGTGGCCCGGGCGTGGTGGGCGTCATCGTCCAGCTCGGCGGGCAGACCCCGCTCGGATTGGCCCGGCGTTTGAAGCAGGCCGGCCTGCCGATCGTGGGCACCAGCCCGGAATCCATCCACCTGGCCGAGGAACGCGGCGCGTTCGGCCGGCTGCTGACCGCGGCCGGGCTGCGGGCGCCCGCTCACGGAACAGCGACCAGCTATGAGGACGCCAAAGAAATAGCCGATGCTGTGGGGTACCCGGTCCTGGTGCGACCGTCCTATGTGCTCGGTGGCCGGGGCATGGAGATCGTCTACGACGACGCCACGCTGCGCGACTACATCGGCCGGGCCACAGACATCTCGCCGGAGCACCCGGTGCTGGTCGACAGGTTCCTCGACGACGCGATCGAGATCGACGTCGACGCGCTGTGCGACGCCGACGGGGTGGTCTACATGGGCGGCGTCATGGAACACATCGAGGAGGCGGGCATCCACAGCGGAGACTCGGCTTGCGCGCTGCCGCCCATCACGCTCGGCTCGGCGCACCTGGCCGTGGTCCGCGAGTACACCGAGGCGATCGCCCGGGGCGTGGGCGTGCTCGGTTTGCTCAACGTGCAGTACGCGCTCAAGGACGATGCGCTCTACGTGCTGGAGGCCAATCCGCGCGCGTCGCGGACGGTGCCGTTCGTGTCCAAGGCGACCGCCGTCCCGCTGGCCAAGGCGGCGGCCCGGATAGCCCTGGGCGCCACCATCGCCGAGCTTCGCGCCGAGGGCATGCTGCTGGCCACCGGCGATGGGGGAGTGATGCCCGAGGGCGCGCCGGTCTCGGTGAAGGAGGCGGTGTTGCCCTTCAAGCGGTTCCGGACCCCCTCCGGCCGGGGTATGGACACCCTGCTCTCGCCGGAGATGAAGTCGACAGGCGAGGTGATGGGCATCGATACCAGCTTCGGCTACTCGTTCGCCAAATCCCAGTCCGCCGCCTACGGCTCGCTGCCGACCAGCGGGAAGATCTTCGTGTCGGTGGCCAACCGGGACAAGCGCGGCATGATCTTCCCGATCAAACGCCTCGCCGACCTCGGCTTCGAGATCGTGGCCACCCTGGGCACCGGCGAAGTCCTTCGCCGCCATGGCATTCCGTGCGAGATCGTCAGCAAGCACTACGAAGACCCGGAAGGCCGGGACGCGGTCACGCTGATCCGCGACGGCTACGTGCAGATGGTGATCAACACGCCGCAGGGGTCGGGCGCACGCGCGCGTTCGGACGGCTACGAAATCCGCAGCGCCGCGGTCACCGCCGACATCCCTTGCTGCACCACGGTTCCGGGTGCCGCAGCCGCGGTGATGGGCATCGAGGCCCTCATCCGCGGCGACATGACAGTGCGCCCGTTGCAGCAACTGCACGCCGCCCTGCGCCCAGAGCTGGCCCCATGACGCTGGCCCTCTTTGAGAAGGTGGTGCGGCCCAGGCTTTTCCGGATCGGTGGCGGGGATCCGGAGGCGGCGCACGAGTGGATGCTGCACCGGCTGTCCAAAATGTCGAAGCCGACGGCGGCGTTGCTCAAGCGGCTCTACTTTCACGCCGATCCGGTGACCCTGTTCGGGGTGGATTTTCCCAACCGGGTCGGCCTCGCCGCGGGCATGGACAAGAACGGGGTGGCGCTATCGGCTTGGCCCGCCTTCGGGTTCGGCTTCGTGGAGGTCGGCACGGTCACTGCCCACGCCCAGCCGGGCAATGAGCGCCCGCGCCTGTTCCGCCTGCCGCAGACCCAGGCCGTGATCAACCGGATGGGCTTCAACAACGAAGGCGCAGCCGCGCTCGCCCAGCGCCTGATGGGCTTCCAACGTCAAGTGCCGCTTGGGATTTCGCTGGGCAAGTCGAAGGTGACCCCGCTGGAGGAGGCGGTCGCCGACTATCGCGCCTCCTATGAGCTGCTCGCGCCGCACGCCGACTATGTCGCCGTCAACGTCTCCTCACCCAACACCCCGGGTCTGCGCGAGCTGCAGGATCGATCCCATCTGGACGCGATCCTGACCGCGCTCAAGGGCGACGTCCCGGTCCTGGTGAAGATCGCGCCGGACCTGACCGACCAGGCGATCGCCGAGGTCCTCGAGGTCTGTGCCGGCAGCGCGGTGGCCGGGGTGATCGCCACCAACACCACCATCGCCCACGACGGCCCGCAGGGCGGGCTGTCCGGGGCCCCGCTCAAGCACCGTGCCCGCGAGGTGGTGGCCTTCATCCATCGCGAATCGGGCCTGCCCGTCATCGGGGTCGGCGGGATCATGTCCGCCGACGACGCCGCGCGCATGTTCGACGCCGGGGCCAGCCTCATCCAGCTCTACACCGGCTTCGTCTATCACGGGCCGGCCCTGGTCAAGGGGTGTGCCCGTGGATCTGCTTGAGCTAGACCGCGCCCACGTCTGGCATCCCTACGGGCCGATGCCCGGCCGGATGACGCCGCTGGTGGTCGAATCGGCGCAAGGGGTCCGGCTCAAGCTCGCCGACGGGCGCGAGCTCATCGACGGCATGTCCAGCTGGTGGGCCGCGATCCACGGATACCGCGTGCCGCAGCTGGACGCCGCGCTGCGCGACCAGATGGGCCGGATGAGCCATGTGATGTTCGGCGGGCTCACCCATGAACCTGCCGTCCGCCTGGCCAAGACGCTCGTCGACATCACCCCGGCCGGTCTGGAACACGTCTTCCTCGCCGACTCCGGATCGGTCAGCGTCGAGGTGGCCATCAAGATGTGCTTGCAATATTGGCGGTCGGTGGGGCGCCCGGAGAAGACCCGGCTGGCGACCTGGCGCGGCGGTTACCACGGCGACACCTTCCATCCGATGAGCGTGTGCGACCCGGAGGGTGGGATGCACTCGTTGTGGGGCCAGGTGTTGCCGCGTCAGCTCTTCGTCGGGCCGCCGCCCGCCGCGTTCGACCAGTCCTATGTGGACGAGCTGGAGGAGGCGTTCGCGCGGCACGCTTCCGAGCTGGCGGCCGTGATCGTCGAGCCGGTGGTCCAGGGTGCGGGCGGCATGCGCTTCCACGATCCGGGCTACCTGTCTGTGCTTCGGCGGCTCTGTTCCGCGTACCAGATATTGCTGATTTTTGATGAAATAGCGACCGGGTTCGGGCGCACCGGAGAGCTCTTCGCCGCCGACCATGCCGGGGTGACGCCCGATGTGATGTGTGTGGGCAAGGCCCTGACCGGCGGGTATCTGACTCTGGCGGCCGCGATCTGCACGCCCGAGGTGGCCCGTGGGATCTCGGCCGGCGAGGTGCCGGTGCTGGCCCACGGCCCGACCTTCATGGGCAACCCGCTCGCGTGTTCCGTGGCCAGCGCCTCCATCGAGCTGCTGCTCTCGCGGGACTGGAAGGCCGACGTCGGCCGCATCGAATCCGCGCTGCGTGAGGGCCTCGCGGCTGCCGAAAACCGGCCCGGCGTAAGGGATGTGCGGGTGCTCGGCGCGATCGGCGTGATCCAGCTAGAGCAAGACGTCGATGTATCGCGGGTCACCCAAGCCGCGGTCGAGGCCGGCGTTTGGCTGCGTCCATTTAGGGATCTCATCTATACGATGCCGCCCTTCATCTGCACAGATGAGGAAGTCGGCCTGATTACCAAAGCGATGGTGGGGAGCCTGTGATGCCGGCATTCGGAGCGCGGTTGCGCGCGGCGATGGATATGCGCGGTCCGCTATGCGTCGGGATCGATCCCCATGCTCAGCTCTTGGCTGCCTGGGGGCTGTCCGACGACCCCGCCGGGGTCGCCAGCTTCTGCCAGATCGTCGTGGATGCCCTCGCCGATCGGGTGGCAGTGTTCAAGCCGCAATCCGCATTTTTCGAGCGATTCGGCTCTAGCGGAGCCCAAATTCTAGAGTCAACTATCCGACAGTTACGCGAGGCCGGGGCGCTCATCCTGCTCGACGCGAAGCGCGGCGACATCGGTTCGACGGTCGCAGCCTACGCCGACGCGTATCTGAACCCATCGATGCCTATGTATGTAGATGCGATCACTGCGAGTCCCTTCCTCGGGGTCGGCTCGCTGGCCCCGATGTTCGCCGAAGCCCACCGGCACGGCGGCGGCGTCTTCGTGCTCGCATTGACCTCCAATAAGGAGGGTCCGGAGGTCCAGCACGCGAGGCTGCCCGACGGGCGCACGGTGGCGCAGAGCATCATTGACGAGATTTCCCAGCTCAACGTGGGTGAACCGGGCCTGGGCAGCATCGGAGCGGTGGTCGGCGCGACCATCGGTGACACCGGTCACGATCTTTCCGGATTGGGCGGGCCGATCCTCGTGCCCGGCCTCGGGGCGCAGGGCGGCAAGCCCGATGATCTTCGTGCCATCTTCCCCGGAAACCTCTCGGCGGTCCTTCCCTCCTACTCCCGGGAGGTCCTCGGAGCGGGCCCGGACGTCGCCTCGCTGCGACGAATGACATCGAAGATTAACGATGAATTAATGATCGCTTTAGGCTCCCCTAAGTGACCTAGAACACTTTGTCCTGTCCCCCGGCCGGACTTGGGTGGCGTTGCCGAATCGTTCCCTGACCGCTAGGTTTCCGCCTTGGTCAGCGAACCCGCTGGCTAGACCGTAGGACTGAGGAGAACTGGTGCCGCTCCCGACACTGACCCCTGAGCAGCGCGCCGCCGCGCTTGAGAAGGCCGCGGAGGTCCGCAAGGCTCGCGCTGAGCTCAAGGAGCAGCTCAAGCAGGGCAAGACCACCCTGGCCAAGGTTCTGGACCGTGCCGAGAAGGACGACGTTGTCGGCAAGCTCAAGGTCTCGGCCGTGCTGCAGGCCCTTCCGGGTATCGGTAAGATCCGCGCCACCCAGATCATGGAAAAGCTGAAGATCGCTGACAGCCGGCGTCTGCGTGGCCTCGGTGACCAGCAGCGCAAGGCGCTTCTGGCCGAGTTCGCCAACTGAACTCACCCCAAAGACGAAAACTCGCCTTGGTGGCACTGCCGCCGAGGCGAGTTTTCGTTGAAGGGGCATGACCCGTCGTCGCGCCAAATCTGCGATCAGGTAAGAATTGAGCATGGATCACGCCGCACCGACCAGGCTCACCGTGCTTTCCGGCCCGTCTGGCGTAGGCAAGGATGCAGTGATCGAAGTAGTTCGTAAACAAGCGCCTTGGATCTGGTTGTCCGTCTCGGTAACCACCCGGCGCAAGCGCGACTACGAAGTCAACGACAAGCACTACCACTTCGCCACCCGCAAAGAGTTCGAGCGCCTCATCGATGGTGGTCAACTGCTTGAGTGGGCGGAGTTCGCCGGAAACCTTTACGGCACACCAAGAGGAGCGGTCGAAGCCCGGCTGCAGCAAGGGATTCCGGTGCTCCTCAAAATCGACCTGCAGGGCGCACGCCAGGTACGCGAGGCGATGCCCGAAGCGCAGTTGGTCTTCCTGGCCCCGCCCAGTCGCGAGGAGCTGCACCGCCGCTTGGTCGGCCGGGGCACCGAGGACGCCGACACGATCCGCCGCCGGCTGGAACACGCGGACGACGAACTGGCGGCCGAGAAGGAGTTCGACGTGACCGTGGTCAACGACTACCTCGAACGCGCCGCGAGCGAGTTGGTAGGATTGCTCGGTTCGCCTGTCTTGGCATCTCGAACATAAGGATTGAAAAGTGGCTGGAACTGTCGCCAACCCCGAAGGCATCACCAACCCGCCCATCGACGAGCTGTTGGAGAAGACCTCGTCGAAGTACGCGCTGGTGATCTTCGCGGCCAAGCGCGCACGCCAGGTCAACGCCTACTACAGCCAGCTCGGTGAGGGCCTGCTTGAGTACGTGGGCCCCCTGGTCGAGACCACCCCGCAGGAGAAGGCGCTGTCCATCGCCATGCGCGAGATCAACGCCGGCCTGCTCACCGCCGAGCCGACCGCAGAGGCCTGAGTTCACCTTGGCCCGCCTCGTTCTCGGCGTCAGCGGCGGGATAGCCGCCTACAAAGCCTGTGAGCTGTTGAGGTTGCTGACCGAGTCGGGCCATCAGGTGCGCGTGATCCCCACCGAGGCGGCGCTTCGCTTTGTGGGCGCGCCCACCTGGGAAGCCCTTTCCGGGCAACCGGTCGCCACCTCGGTCTGGTCCAATGTCCCAGAGGTCGAGCATGTTCGGCTCGGCCAGTCCGCCGACCTCATCCTCGTCGTCCCGGCCACCGCCGACCTGCTCGCCCGCGCCGCCCACGGGCAAGCCGACGATCTGCTCACCAGCACCCTGCTCGCCGCGCGATGTCCGGTGATGTTCGCGCCCGCCATGCACACCGAGATGTGGGAACACCCGGCGACCGTGGAAAACGTTGCCACGCTTCGGCGTCGCGGCGGCGTCGTGGTGGAGCCGGCGGTGGGCAGGCTCACCGGCGTCGACTCCGGCAAGGGCCGCCTGCCCGATCCCGCCCAGCTTTTCGAGCTCGCCCAGCAGATGCTGCGGGGCGGCGTCCGCGATCTGACCGGCCGCCGCGTCGTGGTGACGGCCGGTGGCACTCGCGAACCGCTTGACCCGGTGCGTTTCCTGGGCAACCGGTCGTCGGGCAAGCAGGGCTACGCCTTCGCCCGCACAGCCGTGGCCCGCGGCGCGCATGTGGTGCTCATCTCAGCCAATGTCGAGCTTGCCGTGCCCGCCGGTGTCGACCTGGTGCGGGTGGAGACCACCGCCCAGCTTCGCGAAGCCACCCTGGCCGCGGCCAAAGACGCCGAGGCGATCGTGATGGCCGCCGCACCGGCGGACTTCCGTCCGGCCCAGGTGGCCGACCAGAAGATCAAGAAGAAGCACGACGGCACGGCGCCCATCATCGAGCTGGCGCTGAATCCCGACATCGCGGCCGAGATCGGCGCCGCCAAGCAGCCGGGGCAGATACTTGTCGCCTTCGCCGCCGAGACGCAGAACGCGCTGGAAAACGGCCGGGAGAAGCTCACTCGCAAGAAAGCGGACCTGATTGTTATTAACGATGTGGGTACTGGGCGAGTCTTCGGTTCAGACGGCAATGAGGCCACCATCGTGGGTGCTGACGGCTCTCAGGAGCACCTCGAGCGGCAGAGCAAGGACGAGCTGGCGCATGCCGTATGGAATCGGGTTGTGTCACTTCTGTAACGGCCGTCCCGCGAGATGAACACCCTGACCCGGATGTGTGGCCGCTCGAGCGCGAATGGCTACACTGCCAGGCAGTATCCATAAGCCTATCTAGGAGATCCGTGTGGCACGCCGTTTGTTCACCTCGGAGTCGGTGACCGAGGGTCACCCTGACAAGATCGCTGACCAGATCAGCGATGGCGTCCTGGACGCACTTCTTGCCCAGGATCCGCGTAGCCGCGTCGCGGTGGAGACCCTTATCACCACCGGCCAGGTCCACGTGGCCGGTGAGGTGACAACTCAGGCGTACGCCGACATCGCGAGCATTGTGCGGGAAACCATCCTTGGCATCGGTTACGACTCGTCGAAGAAGGGCTTTGACGGCGCTTCGTGCGGCGTGAGCGTTTCCATCGGCTCGCAGTCGCCGGATATCGCCCAGGGTGTCGACAAGGCCATCGAGCAGCGCGAAGGTGAGTCGGGTGACTCTATCGACGCGCAAGGTGCCGGCGACCAGGGCATGATGTTCGGCTTTGCCTGCAGCGAGACCCCTGAGCTGATGCCGCTTCCGATCGCGCTCGCGCACCGCCTCGCCCGCCGGCTCACCGCGGTCCGCAAGGACGGCGTCATCCCCTACCTGCGTCCCGATGGCAAGACCCAGGTCACCATCGAGTACGACGGTCTCAAGCCGGTGCGCCTGCACACGGTGGTCGTCTCCTCGCAGCACGCGCCCGACATCTCGCTGGAGTCGCTGCTCACCCCGGACGTGCGCGAGCACGTCATCGCCCCCGAGCTGGAGGCGCTGGGCCTGGACACCGAGGGCTACCGCCTGCTGGTCAACCCGACCGGCCGCTTCGAGATCGGTGGCCCGATGGGTGACGCCGGCCTCACCGGCCGCAAGATCATCGTTGACACCTACGGCGGCTACGCCCGTCACGGTGGCGGCGCCTTCTCCGGCAAGGACCCGTCCAAGGTCGACCGTTCCGCCGCCTACGCCATGCGCTGGGTCGCCAAGAACGTCGTCGCCGCCGGGCTGGCCGAGCGCTGCGAGGTGCAGGTGGCCTACGCCATCGGCAAGGCCCACCCGGTGAGCCTGTTCGTCGAGACGTTCGGCACCGAGGTGGTCCCGGTCGAGCGCATCGAGAAGGCCATCAACGACGTGTTCGACCTGCGCCCGGCCGCCATCATCCGCGACCTGGAGCTGTTGCGCCCGATCTACCAGCAGACCGCCGCCTACGGCCACTTCGGCCGCGAGCTGCCCGACCTGACCTGGGAGCGCACCGACCGCGTCGCCGACCTTAAGGCCGCGGCTAACTGAACACCGTCACACCTTCGCCTGACAATGTTCGGGTGAGCAAGAGCAAGGCGCGCGACCGGCAACCCGCTTCGGTGTTGCCGGTCGCGCGCATCTGCGCCGACGTCCCGTTGCCCCACCTCGACCGGCCGTTCGATTACCTCGTCCCGGCCGAGCTTGACCAGGCGGCCCAGCCCGGGGTGCGGGTCAAGGTCCGCTTCAGCGGGCAGCTGGTCGACGGCTGGCTGCTCGAGCGCGTCGCCGAGTCAGACCACCAGGGCAAGCTCGCCTGGCTCGAAAAAGTCGTCTCACCCGAGCCGGTGCTGCGCCCCGAAATCGCCACGCTCGCCCGCCAGATCGCCGACCGCTACGCCGGAAGCCTCGCCGACGTCCTCCGCCTCGCCGTCCCACCCCGCCAAGCGGCCGTGGAAAAAGAACCTCCCACCGCCCCTTCCCCCGCACACCCCACCCCACCCACCCCCGCCCCAGCCGCGGTTCCCGCCTCTGCGCCTGCCCCGACCTCCGCCGCGGACCTTGCACCGCCCAGCTCCGCGCCCGCTGCGGACCTTGCACCGCCCAGCTCCGCGCCCGCTGCGGACCTTGCACCGCCGGCTTCTGCGCCTGCCACGGCCTCCGGCGAGGACCTTGCGCCGCCGGCTTCTGCGCCTGCCACGGCTTTCGCCGCGGATTCGGCGCCGACCGTTTCTGTGTCTGCCGCGGCCTCCGGTGCGGACCTTGCGGCGCCTGGTGCGCCGCGGGGTGCGGTCGAGGTTGCGGCTGCGGCTGCGCATGGTGCAGGTGAGGTTGCGGCGGTGCTGGGTGCGGAGGTGCGTGGTGGTGGAGGGCTGGGGGCGGGCGATGGGTTGGTGGCTGTGCCTGATGGTGCGGGGTGGGGTCGGTATCAGGCAGGGGCGGCGTTTCTGAAGGCGTTGGGGGAAGGGCGCAGCCCTCGTGCCGTGTGGGCGGCTTTGCCGGGGGAGCGGTGGGAAAAGCGGTTCGCTGAGGCGATCGCGGCGACCCTCCACAGTGGACGCGGAGCCGTAGTGGTGGTGGCCGATGCACGTGATCTCGCGCGGCTTGATGGCGCGTTGGTGGCGCTGATCGGCAAGGGTCATCATGTGGCGCTGTCGGCGGCGCTCGGTCCGACCGAGCGCTATCGGCGGTTTCTGCGGGCGAGCCGGGGGCAGGTGCGGGCCGTGATCGGCACGCGGGCGGCGGCGTTCGCGCCCGCCGGGCAGATCGGGCTGGTGGCAATCTGGGACGACGGCGACGATGTGCACGCCGAGCCGCGCGCGCCATACCCGCACGCGCGGCAGGTGTTGCTCAGCCGGGCTCAGGCCGCCGAGGCTGCGGCTCTGGTGGGTGGCTACTCCCGCACGGCCGAGGCGCAGCAACTGCTGTCGACCGGTTGGGCAAAGGAGGTGGCGGCGACCCGCGAGACGGTTCGGCTTGCCGCGCCGCAGGTTCAGCCCGCCGACGACACCCAGCTGGCGCGCGATCCGGCGGCCGCTTCGGCGCGGCTTCCCAGCCTGGCGTGGAATGCGGCCCGCGAGGCGCTGAAGGCTGGTGCGCCAGTGCTGGTGCAGGTCCCCCGAAGGGGGTACGTGCCCGCGGTGTCCTGCCAGGAATGTCGCGAGCGGGCGCGATGCCAGCACTGTTCCGGCCCGCTGACCCTCAGCGGCTCGGGCGCGATGGCGAGCTGCCGATGGTGCGCCCGGCCGGCCGCGGACTATGTCTGCCCCGCGTGCGGCGGACGCCGCTTGCGGGCGGCCATCGTCGGGGTGCGGCGCACCGCCGAGGAGCTGGGCCGCGCGTTGCCCGGCGTGACCGTGTGGACCTCCGGCGGGGAGAAGGTGCTCGATCACATCCCGCCCGGCCCGGCGCTGGTCCTGGCGACACCCGGCGCGGAGCCGGTCGTCGAGCAGGGCTATGGGGCGGTGTTGCTGCTCGATGCCTGGGCTCTGCTGACCCGGGCCGATCTGCGCGCCGGAGAGGAGACCGCACGCCGCTGGTTCGCCGCGGCGGCGCTGGCCAAGCCCGCGGCGCAGGGCGGCAAGGTGGTGGTGGTGGCCGATGGTTCGCTGGCTCCGGTACAGGCGCTGATTCGGTGGGACGCGGGCTGGCTGGCCCAGCGGGAGCTGGCCGAGCGGAGATCGCTGGGCTTCCCGCCGGTGGCCCAGCTGGCGTCGCTGACCGGGTCGGCCGCGGCCGTCGCCGAGATGCTTGAAGAGGCGGGCATGCCGGAGGGCGCCGAGGTGTTAGGACCGTTGCCGGTGGGGCAGGACCAGGAGCGGATGCTGGTGCGGGTACGCAGGTCGGCTGGCCCGGCTCTGGCCCGTGCCCTGCACGAGGCTTCGGGGGTGCGCAGCGCCCGCAAAGCCGCAGACATGGTGCGCGTCCAGCTCGATCCACAGGAGCTGTGAGGCCGCCAGTCCGGCACTCCGTAGACTGGCTAAAGATTCGCGTGAGGAGAACGCCTGTGACCATCCAGCCGATCCGTTACTACGGTGACCCGGTGCTGCGTAGCCCCGCCGACCCCGTGGTCACCTTCGACAAGGAGCTGCGGGTGCTGGTCAGAGACCTGACCGAGACGATGCAAAAGGCCGGCGGAGTGGGTTTGGCCGCGCCGCAGATCGGTGTCGGGCTGCGGTTGTTCGCCTTCGACGTCGACGAGGTGGTCGGGCATCTGGTCAATCCGGTGCTGGAGTTCCCCGACGAGGAGGAGCAGGACGGCGATGAGGGGTGCCTTTCGCTGCCCGGGATCTACTTCGACACGAAGCGCCGGATGAACGTGATTGCCAAGGGGTTCAACGAGTCTGGTGATCCACTACAGATAGTCGGGACGGGTTTGATGGCGCGCTGCTTGCAGCACGAGAACGATCACCTGGATGGCGTCATTTTCATCGACCGGCTCGAGCCGGCCGCCCGCAAGAACGCCATCCGTGAGATCAGGCGTGCCGAGTGGTACGACCCGTCCCGCACGGTCATCAAGGTGTCGCCGCACACGGCGAGCCCCTTCGGTCTGGGCCGGTGACGATGCGGCTCATCTTCGCTGGAACTCCAGAGGTGGCGCTGCCCGCGCTGGAGGCCATCGCCAACTCCGGGCATGAGCTGGTGGCCGTGCTGACCCGCCCCGACGCGCCTTCGGGCCGTGGCCGTCACCTGGTGCGGTCGCCGGCCGCGGCGTGGGCCGATGAGCGCGGCATCGAGGTGCTGACCCCGGCCAAGCCCCGTGAGCCCGAGTTCCTCGACCGGCTGCGCCAGCTCGAGCCCGATTGCATGCCGGTGGTGGCCTATGGCGCGCTGGTGCCGCGGGTGGCGCTGGACATCCCCAAACACGGCTGGATCAATCTGCATTTCTCGCTGCTTCCGGCGTGGCGTGGCGCAGCGCCCGTGCAGCATTCGGTGTGGCACGGCGACGAGATCACCGGTGCTTCGGTTTTCCTGCTGGAGGAGGGTATGGACACCGGCCCGGTCTACGGCACGCTGACCACGCCCATCGAGGCGCGCGACACCTCCGGAGACCTGTTGGCGCGCTTGGCAGTTGACGGTGCCGGTCTGCTGGTGCGGGTCCTCGACGCGATCGAGGCGGGGGAGGTCACGCCGCTGGCCCAGCCAAGCGACGGGGTCAGCCTCGCGCCGAAGATCACGGTGGAGGATGCCAGGGTGAATTGGGCCGAGCCCGCGTTCGCGGTGGACAGGCGGATCCGGGCGACCACCCCGGCGCCGGGCGCGTGGACGGAGTTTCGCCAGGAGCGGCTCAAGCTGAGCCCGGTGCGCATTGCCGCCGACGGCCCTCGGTTGCGCCCCGGCGACCTGCTGGTGGAGAAGCGGCGGGTGCTGGCCGGAACGGCGACCGACCCGGTGGAGTTGGGTGAGGTGAGGGCGGCCGGCAAGAAGCCGATGTCCGCCATCGACTGGGCGCGAGGGACGCGTGTGTCGGCCGAGGAGAGGTTCGAGTGAGGCGGGGCAGCAGGGATGGGGGCCGCCCGATCGGTCCCAGTGGCCGTGCGCCGCGTGCTGGGCGGCCGATGGACGATCCGGCCCGGATCACGGCCTATCAGGCTCTGCTTGCGGTGCACCGCGACGAGGCCTACGCCAATCTGATCCTGCCCAGCCTGATGCGCGAGGCCGGGCTGTCCAGCCGCGACGCGGCTTTCGCCACCGAGCTGACCTATGGCACGCTTCGCCATCGAGGCACTCTCGACGCCATCATCGGCCGGGCCGCCGAGCGCGATGTGGCCCGCATCGATCCCCCCGCCCGTGATGCCTTGCGGCTTGGCGCGTATCAGCTGCTGCACACCCGGGTTCCCTCGCACGCCGCGGTGGCGTCCACAGTGGACCTGGTGCGGTCGGTGGCGCCCGGCGCCACGGGTTTCGCCAACGCGGTGTTGCGCCGCATAGCGGAGAAAGACATCGACGCCTGGCTCACCGTCGTCGCGCCGAACGAGGCCGAAGACCCGGTGGGCCATCTGGCGATGGTGCACAACCATCCGGAGTGGATAGTGCGGGCCTTCCGCGACGCGCTCGGCGGCGACCTTGCCGAGACGGCCCGTGCGCTGGCGGCAGACAACGACAGGCCCGAGGTTCACCTCTGCGCCCGGCCTGGTTTAGGCGATGCCGCCGAGCTGGCCGACCGGGTCGGCGGCAGCCCGGGAGCGTTTTCGCCCTACGCGGTCTACCTTCCGTCGGGCGCGCCCGGTGAGCTGGCCGAAATCCGCCAGGGGCGTGCCCATGTGCAAGATGAGGGCAGCCAGCTGGTCGCGGCCGCACTCGTGGAGGCGCCGTTGGAAGGCCGCGACGAGCAGTGGCTTGACCTGTGCGCCGGTCCCGGTGGCAAAGCCGGTCTGCTCGCGGCGATCGCCGCCCAGCGCGGCGCCTACCTCACCGCGGTCGAGGTGACCGAGCAGCGCGCGAACATGGTCGTCAACGCGGTGAAGGGGTTGCCCGCCAAGGTTCTGGCGATGGATGGCCGCCTCGCCGGGCAAGAAAGGGAGCTTCCCGAGGCCGGGTTCGACCGCGTGCTCGTGGATGCCCCGTGCACCGGCCTCGGTTCGCTGCGGCGTCGGCCCGAGTCTCGCTGGCGCAAGCAGCCCAGCGATTTGCCACCGCTGACGAAGCTGCAGCGTGAGTTGCTTACCGCTGCCCTGCTCGCGGTCCGTCCGGGTGGCTTAGTAGCTTATGTCACGTGCTCGCCTCACCCGGTCGAGACGAAACTTGCCGTCACCGAGGCCATCAAAAGGGGCCAAGGATGCGAGCTTATCGATGCCCGAGCCGCTTTCCCGGCGGGTATGCCCGGTCTGGGTGATGGCCCGACCGTGCAGCTGTGGCCGCATCGACACGGGACAGATGCCATGTTCCTCGCCCTGTTAAGGAGAACGATGTGATCATTGCGCCGAGCATCCTTGCCGCCGACTTTTCCCGTCTGGCGCAAGAGGCGCAGGCGGTCGAGCAGACCGCTGACTGGCTGCATGTGGACGTGATGGACAACCATTTCGTACCCAATCTGACCATCGGTTTGCCAGTGGTGACCAGCCTGCGGCCGGCCACCTCGCTGCCGCTGGACTGCCATCTGATGATCGAGAACCCGGATCGGTGGGCCTTGGGCTACGCCGAGGCCGGGGCATACAACGTGACCTTCCATGCCGAGGCCTGTGAGGATCCCGCGGCCCTGGCCGGGCAGCTGCGATCCGCGGGCTCGCTGGCTGGTCTGGCCATCGACCGGGACACCCTGATCGAGCCGTACCTCGACCTGTTGCCACATTTTGACACTCTGCTCATCATGACGATCAAGGCTGGCTTCGGCGGGCAGGAGTTCATGCCCGAACTGTTGGAGAAGGTACGCGTCGCCCGTGCTCACGCCCGGTCGGGTCACCTGAACCTGCGCATTGAGGTCGATGGCGGGATAGACGAGGCGACGATCGCCGCGGCGGCGGAGGCGGGCGCCGACGCGTTCGTCGCCGGGACGGCCGTGTATTCGGCCAGCGATCCGGGCGCGGTCTGCCGTAAACTGCGTTCCCTGGCAGAACTGGCCGCACCCGACGGAGGTCCGACGGTTTGACCGCCACCGATGGCAACGAGCAGGAGGTCATCCTGATCGTCGATGACGATCCGGACATCCTGCGTGTGGTTGAGGTCAATCTTCGCCTGCAGGGCTACGAGGTCCTCAGCGCGAGCAGTGGGGCGGAGGCGCTGGCTGTCTTGGAAAGCAAGCGGCCCAACCTGGCCCTGGTTGACCTGATGATGCCGGGCATGGATGGCCTGGAGCTGACCCGGCGGTTGCGGGCCGACCCGATGGTGACCGCGCTGCCCATCATCATGCTCACCGCGAAGGCGCTGACCTCCGACAAGGTGGCCGGGCTGGCGGCCGGGGCGGACGATTACATCGTTAAACCCTTCGATACCTCCGAGCTTTTGGCCAGGGTGAGGGCGACGCTGCGGCGCAACCAGGAGGCGCGCGAGGTCTCGCCGCTGACCGGGCTGCCCGGCAACAACCGCATCCAGCGCGAGATCGCCGACCGGCTCAAGGGCGGCAGCGACTTCGCCGTCTGCTACATCGACATCGATCGCTTCAAGAGCGTGAACGACGCCTACGGTTTCGCCCGGGGCGACCTGTTCATCGGGGCGCTCGCGCGTTCGCTGCGCCGGGCCACCATCGCCGCCGGGCTGCCGCCGGCCTTCCTCGGCCATGTCGGCGGCGACGACTTCGTCATCGTCTGTCACCCCGACCAGGTCAAGCCGGTGACGATGAAGGCGGTCGTCGACTTCGAGTCGGCCGCCGACGCGCTCTACGACGCCAAGGACGCCCAGCGTGGTTACCTGGAGCTGACCGACCGGCGCGGCGTCACCCATCAGGTCAATCTGGTGACCATCTCTATCGGTGTGGCTCTGTCCACGGCACGCAAATACGAGCACCCGAGCGAGGTGTCGGAGGTGGCTTCGGAGATGAAGGCGGTGGCGAAGAAGCACACCGGTTCGTGGGTGGCGGTCGACCGGCGAAGTGAACATCTTGGGCTGCCCGCACAGCGGGTGAGCGAGCCCGAGTCTGCATCCTCCGAAGAGTCCCGCTCGTGACAGACTTGCCCCCCATGAGCGTGCAACCTGTGGTGAGTCCGGCCGAGGACAAGGCGATGGCACGGGCCATCGAGCTGGCGGCGCGAGGTCTGGGCACCACCAGCCCCAACCCGGTGGTGGGCTGTGTGCTGCTGGACGCCCACGGGATCGTGGTGGGGGAGGGCTTCCACGCCTACGCCGGTGGGCCGCACGCCGAAATCGTCGCGCTGGCCCAGGCCGGTGAGCGGGCCAAGGGCGGCACGGCCGTGGTCACGCTCGAACCCTGCAACCACACCGGGCGCACCGGGCCGTGTTCCGAGGCGCTCATCCACGCCGGCGTGGCCCGGGTGGTGATCGCGGTGACCGACCCCACTCCCCGGGCGACCGGTGGGGCCGAGCGGCTGCGCGCTTCGGGGATGGATGTGGTCCTCGGGGTGCGGGCGAGCGAGGCCGAGGACGGCAACATCGCCTGGCTCACCTCGGTACGCCGCGAGCGCCCCTACGTGATCTGGAAGAGTGCGTCCACTTTGGACGGCCGAGCGGCCGCCGCCGACGGGTCCAGCATGTGGATCACGTCGGAGGCCTCACGCATCGATGTGCACCGGCTGCGCGGCACGGTCGACGCGATCATGGTCGGGGTGGGCACCATCCTCGGCGACGATCCCCGGCTGACCACCCGTGATCTGCGCACGGGAAGTCTGGCCATCCGCCAGCCGCTGCGTGTCGTGGTGGACTCGCAGGGCCGCACGCCGGTCGACGCGCGGGTACGCGACGCGGCCGCACCCACCCTGGTGGCCACGGTCGCCACCTTCGGCAAGGGTCCGGACGGCCGGGTGGATCTGAGGGCCGTCCTGGCCGAGCTGCACCATCGCGGGGTACGCAGCGTGCTGCTGGAAGGCGGGCCGAAACTGGCCGGCTCGTTCCTCGCCGCCGGTCTGGTCGACCGCATGATCTACTACGTGGCGCCGAAGCTGCTCGGCGACGGCCCGGCCGCCCTGGTGGGCGCGGGAGTGACGACAATCACGGATGCGATCGATCTGGACGTCCTGGACGTTGATCGCATCGGGCCCGACCTGCGGCTCACGGCCAAGCTCAGGAGCCCTACCAAGGAGGCGTAAGCGTGTTCACCGGCATCGTGGAGGAACTCGGCGAAGTGGTGGCGCGCGAAGGCGAGCTGCTGACCTTGCGCGGGCACGTGGTCACCGGCGACGCCAAGCACGGCGACTCGATCGCGGTCAACGGCGTCTGCCTGACCGTGGTGGGCGTGGAAAGCGACACCTTCACCGTCGAGGTGATGAAGGAGACATTCGACCGCAGCTCGCTCGGCTCGGTCGCGCCGGGCGAGAAGGTGAACCTGGAAAGGGCCGTCACCGCTGCCACCCGCCTGGGCGGACACATCGTGCAGGGACACGTGGACGGGGTCGGTGTGATCGACTCGAAGGCCCCTGGAGGGGGCTGGGAGGACGTGCGCATCACATTGCCTTCCGGCCTCGACAGGTACATCGTGGAGAAGGGGTCGATCACTGTCGACGGTATTTCCCTTACCGTCGTGGCGGTCGACGAGACCGGTTTCACGGTGAGCCTGATTCCCACCACGCTGGAGCTGACCACGCTTGGGCACAAGGGCGTTGGGGCATTGGTGAACCTCGAGGTCGATGTCATTGCCAAATACGTGGAGAAGCTGGTGAAGAGGGCATGAATTCCATCGAGGATGCCATCACGGCCATCAAGACGGGCCGCCCGGTCATCGTGGTCGACGACGAGGATCGCGAGAACGAGGGCGATCTGATCTTCGCGGCCGAGCTTGCCACTCCCGAGCTGGTCGCCTTCACCGTGCGCTACACCTCCGGCTATATCTGCGTCGCCATCACCGAGGAAGACGCCGACCGCCTCGATCTGCCGCCGATGTACTACACCAATCAGGACAGGCGAGGCACCGCCTACTGCGTGACCGTGGATGCGCGGGAAGGCATTTCCACCGGGATTTCGGCCGCCGACCGCGCGCACACGCTGCGCCTGCTGGGCAGCGGCGAAACCAAGGCCATCGATCTTTCGCGTCCCGGGCATGTGGTGCCGTTGCGGGCCAAGGCCGGGGGCGTGTTGCGCCGGCCCGGCCACACCGAGTCCGGTGTCGATCTGGCGGTGCTCGCCGGGCTGCACCCGGCCGCGGCCATGTGCGAGATGGTCAACGACGACGGCACCATGATGCGCCTGCCCGATCTGCGGGCCTTCGCTGCCGAGCATGAGCTGGTCCTGGTGACGATCGCCGATCTGATCGCCTACCGCCGGCGCACCGAGCAGCTGGTGACCCGGGTCGCCGAGGCCCGCCTGCCCACCGAATACGGAGAGTTCAAAGCGGTGGGCTACCACGCCACGCACGACAACGCCGAGCATGTCGCGCTGATCTACGGCGACATCGGTGATGGCGATGATGTTTTGGTACGGGTGCACAGCGAATGCCTGACCGGCGACGTCTTCGGCTCGGTGCGCTGCGACTGCGGCCCGCAGCTGCAGGCCGCCCTGCGCAAGGTGGCCGAGGAGGGCCGTGGCGTGGTGCTCTACGTGCGTGGGCACGAGGGCCGCGGCATCGGCCTGATGCACAAACTCCAGGCCTACCAGCTGCAGGACGCTGGCCGCGACACCGTCGACGCCAACCTCGACCTGGGCCTGCCCGCCGATGCCCGTGACTACGGCACCGGTGCGCAGATCCTCTACGACCTGGGCGTGCGCACGATGCGGCTGATGACCAACAACCCGGCCAAGCGGGCCGGCCTTGACGGCTATGGGCTCAAGGTGGTCGGCCGTGAGGCGCTGCCGACACGCCCGCATCCGGAGAACCTCCACTACCTGCGCACCAAACGCGACAGAATGGGCCACGAACTTGACCTGCCGCTCGACTTGGAGGGCCTGAGCTGATGGCCGGATACGGGGCGCCGGATCTGTCCACTGTGGACGCGTCCGGGCTGAAACTGGGCATCGTCGCCACCCGCTGGCACGCCGACCTCGTCGACCAGATGCTCGATCGCGCCCAGGCGGCCGCGAAGGCTTGCGGCGTAAGCGATGTCACCGTGGCGCGGGTGGCCGGTTCGGTGGAGCTGCCCGTGGTGGCGCAGGCGCTGGCGCGCAGGAATGACGCGGTGGTGGCGCTCGGCGTGGTGATCCGCGGCGAGACCGCTCACTTCGAATATGTGAGCCAGTCGGTGACCGATGGGCTGACCCGGGTGGCGCTTGACGAGTCGACCCCGGTGGCGCACGGCGTGCTGACCGTAGACACCCAGGCGCAGGCGCGTGACCGGGCCGGGCTGCCCGACTCCAACGAGGACAAGGGCTGGGAAGCGGTGGTGGCCGCCCTGGAGGCCGCCGCGACTTTGCGCGCCATCGGCTGATTGAGCCACGCCCGGCGAGGGTCCACCATGGATCTATGCGTGTCTTGGTTTGCCTCGCCCTCACGGCCACCCTTGCGGCGTGCACGGTCGCCGATCCCGCGCCGACCGGTTCCAGCACGCCGAGCGCGGCGGTCAAGCAGCCGGTGGCCGTCTACTACGCGCTGACCACGCCGGAAGGGCTGGGCCCGCGGCTGGTGCGCGAGTTCCATCGGGTGCAGGAGCCGACCGATTCGGTGGTGGGCCAGGTCCGCGCCGCGGCGTCGCAGATGCTGAGCCATAACGCGCTCGACCCCGACTACGCCAACCTTTGGCCCAACGGGGCCAAGCTGCTCAATGTGTCGATCGCCGGGAACACGGCGACGGTCGACATCGGCGGCGCTACCGCCAACAATGTGGGCGCGCAGGCGGCGCAAATCGCTGTGCAGCAACTGGTGTGGACAGTCACCGCGGTGCCCAACATCGACTCGGTGAAGATTCTGCTCGATGGCGCGCCCGCCACCGAGCTTTGGGGACACGTGGACCTGAGCAAGCCGCTGAAGCGAGCCTCCGCATTGGACACCCTCGCGCCGGTGTGGCTGATCAGCCCGCAGCACGGTGACCGGGTGGGCCGCGAGGTGACCCTGCACATAGCCGGAATCGCTTTCGAGGCAACGGTTCACTACCAGGTTCGGTTTGGTACCCAGGTGGTGAAGGAAGGTTTTGTGACGCTCGACAAGGGCGCTCCGCAACAGGGCGAGGCGAAACAAACCGTCACCCTGGAGCCGGGCGACTACGTGATCGCCACCTTCCTGGTGTCATCGGAGGACGCCGAGAAGGAACACCTCGACGACCACTCAGTGACGGTCGGCTAGCGCGTCGAGCCGGTCCAGATGCCTGCCGCCGCCGACGTGTTGGGCATGTTCCCGCAATTGCTTCATGGTTATCTCGGGTACCTGCAAGGTGCCCGCCAGATTGCGCATCCGTCGCAGCAGTTCCGCCTCGGTGGTGACCTCGGGCAAGGTGGAGATGCCCAGCGTGCGCCGGTAAAGCGCGGCCTGGCGGGTGGCCTCGTCCTCGCACCACACCTGTAGGAAGTGGTTCTCGCGCAAGCGGTAGGCGCCGAGCTGGATCAGGGGCACCTTGGGCGCCTCACCGAAGTCCCCGGCCGTCAGCACCACGCGCCAGCGCCCGTCGGGCAACTGCTCAAGCTCGCCGGAGCCGTAAGCGGGGGTCTGGGCGAGCCATTCGCGCCAGATCTCCGCCGGGGAGTCCGCGCTCTCGGCCTGGACCAGATGGTGCACCGGGGTCGCCGCGAAAACCTTCTCCACGAAGTCGTCGCGATGTTCGCCGAGCGCGCTGTAGCCCAGCAGCTGCCCGTCCGTGGTTTCGATGAGATAGGCGGGCAGGAAACCTTCGCTCACCTCGCCCTGCCGCAGGTTGTGCAGCCCGCTGGGCAGGTTGAAGCCGTCGCGGTCGGGGTGGGTCTCCAGCCGGGCGAGCACCTGCGGATCGAAGCCGGCGGCGGTGAACACGCGCAGAAACCTTGTGCTGTCGAAAAGCTGGCCTTGCACGGGCTCCGGGCTGTCGAGCACCGCGACCCCGGCGTCGTAGTGGGCGCGCGGCAGCGGCCACCCGGTCTGGCGTTCGATGAGAATCGTCTGGCGGCTTGACTTCACCACTTTGCGAACTCCGGCGCTGACCGACTCGCGGCCCAGATCGGTGAGGTCGAGCCGCGGGCCGGGATCGGTTACGTGCCCGATGCGGCGCAGATAGGCCAGGCATCGATCGACCAGACCGGCCGGCAGGCCGAGGAAGGCGACCAGGGCGTCGCGGTCGTGGAGGTCGCCTTCGGCGATGGCTCGCACGATGAAATGGTCGATGACCTCAAACTGTTGCTCCTCCTGGACATCCGCGCCGACCTCGACCTGCCACAGCGGCAGCAGCACCGCAAACAGGCGCTGCGGCACCACCCCAGCCTGGGTGCAGGCGTGCTCGACGGCCCTTGTCGCCGGATAGATCAGCTGTTTCATGACCGGTGGCCCGCCATCGCGCTGAGCGCCTGCAGCACCTGCGATGAATCGCGCAGATCGCCTCGGTGGCCGAGATGCTCGAGCAGCGGCGCCACGATCGCGTGAAAGCCGTTGTCCCGAGCGGCTCGCAGCACGTCGAGGTCGCCCACCAGCACCAGCTGGCGGCGGGTCCGGGTGATGGTGGCGCTGAACTGTCGCGGCTGTAGGCTGGGAGCGGAGTTGCCGGTCAAGGCGACGACGACGAGGTCGCACTCGCCATTTCGGAATTCGTCCGCGCTGCTGACGTTTTCGCTTACCCGAGCTGTTGCGCCGAGCAGGTCCTGCAGACGTGCGACCACCAGCTCCCGCTGAGCGCGCGACCCGACGGTCACGGCCCAGTCGCGGTAGCGGTGGTGGCTGTGCGCGATGAGCTGCGCGATGAGTTCGGCCTCCGCCTCACCCGTTGCACCGGCAGTGTCCACCATCGCGAAGGGGGACGAAAAAAGGGGATCCGGGCTGCGGCCGCGATGCTGGCTGCGCAGCCGACCCTGGTAGGAGGTGGCGGAGACGAATTCGGCTATCTCCGCGGGCATTCTGCGCTGGGTCTGCAGCCATCGCCCGTTCGGCTCCGGGGCGCTCCGGAAGAGCGGCTCGAAACCGCTGTGCGCCAACACCTCGGTCACCCGCTCCGGCTCGCCCGGGGCGAGGGTGAGACCGGCGGCCCATCGCTGGACCTCCGCGCCGGACACCGGTGGGGGCTGCGTGTGGTCGCCGACAAGCACCGCCCGCCGCGTGCGGACCAGCGGCACCAACAGATCCGGCATGCCGACCCTTCCGGCTTCGTCCACCACGGCGAGGTCGAAGCTCAGCTCGCCGATGAGGGTCGCGGTCTCTGTTCCCAGACAGGTCACCGCGACCACATCGGAGTAATGGGCGACTTCGGTTTCGAGCGACGTGGTCTCGTCGGCGAGCTTGGCATGCCAGTCGCGCAGCAGGCCCGCCCGCCGCTCGAGCGTGGAAATCGTTGCCACACAAGCGGTGTGGAAGCCTGTCCAGCCCTCGGTGGTATCCGCCGGCGCGGCGGGGGTCACCCCGGACGCCTGCAGCATCTCGCCGATGGTCTGCCCGGCGCGGCGGATCTCCGGCCACGCCGCATCAAGCGCATGCCGGGCACGCTCGTGCGCGGCCCGCAGCTCAAGCACCTGCGGGTCGTGCGCGACCAGGGTCTCGAACTCGTCGCGCAGCTTCGCGCGAAGCGCTTGCGCGTGCTCCGACTCCGTCTTCGCCGAGGGCAGGGCCTGTGCCAGGCGCTCGGAGCGGCGGCGCTGCTGGCTGGCGTGCCAGCGGTAGGCGAAGGCGAGGGAGGTCCCGCGGTCGGCGCGGGCCTGGGCATCGACCGCGCTGCGGTAGGCCTGGGTGAGCCCGGCCTCGGTGGTGGCCAGGATCGACTGCTTGCGCACCGAGTCGCGTTCGGCTTGAGTCAGCTGCGCGCGCAGCGCGGCCTCGGCTTTCTTGAGCGCGTCGGCGATCGCCGCTTCCGTCCTGACCAGCTCGTCCTGGGAGGTCTGCACGATCTGCAGCTGTGAGTGCAGGTGGGCCAGATGCCATTCCAGCACCGGGCGGGTGCGCTGCGCCTCGGTGAGCGTGTCGAGCATCGCGGTATCGGCGAGAACCCCACGGCGTACCGCTTCGGCCCGGCCCGCCAAGGTGAGGGCTTTCACCTTGGAGCTCATGGCGTCTTCGGCTCCGACACGCACCACGCTCAGCTCCGGCGGCAGGCTCTCCAGCACGTCGTCGACAGCGCGGTGGGTCGGCGCGGTGACGAGCACCCGCTGACCCTCCCGCGCGCAGGCGGTGACCACCTCGACGATGGTGGTGGTCTTGCCCGTCCCTGGTGGGCCGAGCACGGTGAGCAGGTCGGGAACGGCCAGCGCGCGCTGGAAGACGTCGAGCTGATCGGGATCCAGCGAGCGCCCCGGCTGGACGTCGGCGCGCGGCTGGTAGGGCGAATAGGTTTCCTCCGTCAGCAGTCCGAGTAACCCCGGGTTGCGGGCGTCGCCGCGCCGCAGCCGGGCCAGCGCCTCGCCCCGGGCGGCGTGAGCCCGGTCACTGGGCATCACCAGCAACGTGCCCTGGCTGCGGATGCGTTCGTGATCGGCATCGGCCGAGAACCGAACGGTGACCATGCGGCCATAGCCACCGACGACCCTGCCCGTGACCTCGCGTGCCTCGCCCACGCACACGATGCTGTTGGCCGCGAGGGCGCCGGAGCGCGCGAGCTGAAAGCTGTACACCCCACCGCCGGAGTGGGCCCGGGACACATACCGCTGCGGCGCGACGGCGCGCTGCCTCGTGATCTCGATATGCCGGCTGGCCTGAACCGCCAGCTCCAGTGCGTCCAGATAGGTGTCACGCGGGGTGCGGCCGGAGCCGGGCGCCGCGGCCGGCAGGCTGTCCCATTCGCGCCACAGCTGATCGGCGGGCAGGGCTTCGCGCAAGCTGAGCTGGTGGAAGGTGGCGCGCAGCAGCAGCGCGCCCGCGGCGAGCCGGTCCTCGTCGCCGAATCGGCGGGAGAAGGCCTCGCCGAGCAGGAAGGCGTCCTGCTCCGGGGTGGGATGCAGCCACGCCACGTGCCGCGAGGTGTGCAGCGCCATGCGCCAGCCGCCACCGGTGCGCCCCAGGGTGGCGGGCAGATTCCCTTGCGCGGCAAGCTGATCGATCTCCCGCAGCACCGGGGCCGGGTCGTTGCCGGCGTCGCCCACCAGATGCTCGGAAGGGATGAGGGCGATCGGGCGGGAAAGGTGGACCATCCTCACACGCATGCCACCGCTCCTTTACCACCGTGATTGCCGCCACAGGCCACAACAGAATCCTAGACGTCTCGAAACCCACCTCAACCGATCGCGACGTCCCGCGGGCGTACGCAAAATAAATCATTGTTGGCGGTCAGGCAGAATTGGCCGGGTGAAGACGTTCGAAGGGTTGTTTGAGGAGCTGCGAGCCAAGGTTGCCGCGGGAGATCCGCAATCTGGGACTGTCGCGGCGGTGGCGCTGGGGGTTCACGGCGCGGGCAAGAAGCTTGTCGAGGAGGCGGCCGAGTCGTGGATGGCCGCGCGACATGAGGGCCAGGAGCGCGCCGCGGAGGAAATCTCCCAGCTTCTCTACTGGGCCCAGGTGCTGATGCTGGCGACAGGGCTTGAACTCAAAGACGTCTACCGCCACCTGTAAGGGGAAATCGACAATGCTTCGCATAGCCATTCCCAACAAGGGCACGCTCTCGCAGCCCGCGTCGGAGATGTTGCGGGAAGCCGGTTACCGGCAGCGCACCGACGAACGTGACCTGACCTGTTTGGACGCCGACAACGACGTCGAGTTCTTCTACCTTCGCCCCCGCGACATCGCGACCTACGTCGATTCCGGCGATCTTGACCTGGGAGTGACCGGGCAGGACCTGCTGGTCGACTCCGGCTCACCCGTGCGTGAGCTGCTCAAGCTGGGTTTCGGCGGCGCGACCTTCCGCTTCGCCGCGCCGAGCTCGGCGACCACCCTCGACGGGCAGCGCATCGCCACCTCCTATCCCCGCGTCGTCGAGCGCTACCTGGCCGAACGCGAGATCAAGGCTCAGATCGTCCAGCTCGACGGGGCGGTGGAAAATGCGGTGCGGCTGGGCGTCGCCGACCTCATCGCCGACGTGGTGGCCACCGGCGCGACGCTGCGCCAGGCCGGGCTGACCCCGATCGGCGAGCCGCTGCTGGTCTCCGAAGCGGTGCTGGTCGGCCGGGAAGAGGTCTCCGGCGGCCAGATCGCCCAGCTGGTGCGCCGGCTGCAGGGCGTCCTGGTGGCCCGCCGCTATGTGATGCTCGTCTACGACGTGAGGGCCGATCAGCTCGATCACGCCTGCGCGCTGACCCCCGGCATCGAGGGTCCCACCATCTCGCAGCTGCACCGTGAGGGCTGGGTGGCGGTACAGGCTATGGTCCAGCGCGTGGAAGTGCACAGAATCATGGATGAGCTCTACGACCTGGGCGCACGCGCCATTCTCGTCACCGACATCCACGCGTGCAGGCTCTGATGCCTCTCTACCGGCCCAAGCGGGTCCGCGTGGTGTGTGCCGTGGCCGCGGTCGCCATCGTCACCATGTTCACGATCATCGGGGTGGCGCTGACCGGCTCCACCTTCCGCACCAGCGACAAGTGGGCGATGATCGGGCTGGGTGTCATCTTCGCGACCGGGGTCATGGTGATCGCGCGGCCCACCGTGCAGGCCGACGATGAGGGCATCAAGGTCCAGAACATCATCGGCGGGTACCAGCTGCCGTGGCAGGTCGTGCGCAAGGTGCGCTTCGACCGCGGTCAGCCGTGGGTCTACCTCGACCTCGAAGACGACGACACGGTGGCTGTTCTCGCAGTTCAGGCCGCAGACAAGGAGCGCGCCCTGGAAGCCGTCCGGTGCCTGCGGTCACTGCATGCGCAGTCCCGCGCCGGTGTCTGGACTGAGTGATCATGAAAGCGTTCTTTGCTTTCATGATCAGGAGGGAAGACATCGGCTTTCAGGCGGGGCTGCCGC
>NZ_BONY01000101.1 GCF_016862955.1 Rhizocola hellebori
ACATGCGCACCAGGCTGAGCAGAACCGCCAGGCCGAGCATGCGCAGCAGGCCCGCCAGGCCGAGCAAGCCCGGCAAGCCGAGCACGCGCACCAGCTTGAGCAAGCCCGGCAAGCCGAGCAGGCGCACCAGCTTGAGCAAGCCCGGCAAGCCGAGCAGGGCCATCACGGCGAGCAGAGTCGGCATGGCGAACAGGGCCATCACAGCGAACAGGGTCTTCACGGCGAGCAGAACCGGCACGGCGAACAGGGTCTTCACGGCGAGCAGAACCGGCACGGCGAGCAGAATCGGCAGAGCGAGCTGAGTCGGCAGGGCGGGCACGCGCATCAGGCTGAGCAAGCGCGGCGGGCCGAGGAAGCGCAGCTTGGCCAGTCTCGCTTTGCGGCCGAACAGGCTCAGGCGCAACAGGGTCAGCCTCGTTACGGTCTGGCCGAGCAGGGGCGCCATGCCGATGGGTGGCAGGCAACCCGCCGCGAGGCCGAGCCGAGCCGGGCCACCGATCTTTGGCGGTCCCATCGCGGCCAAGCCGAGCAGGGTCGCGCCACTGAGCTAGGGCTTGGTGCCCAAAGCACGGCGGGGCAAGGCTTTGTCGGCCACGATGCGTTGGGCGAACGCGGTCACGCTGACCACACGCGGGCTGAGGCGGGCCAAGCCGATCACGCAGGCGATGCCGATGGCCTGGGCCAGCCGGAGGACAGTCTCGACGTTTTGGGCGAAGCAGACCAGAGTGCCGAAAGTGGCCTGGATGCGCTGAACCAGACCGATGACAGCACAACCGAGTCTGAGGACGAGCTGGGTCAGGCTGGATCGGGCTGGGCCGGTGGAGGCTTCACCGAGCGTGGCCGCAGCGGCGAAGACGCGTTGCCGCGCCGAGGAGGCGACGGCGAGGCGGGTTCGCTGCCGCGGCGCAATGCCGATGACGGGGCCAGGATGATGGCCAGCGAGTTTGGCGGTAGCGACGCGTCGGAACACAGCAATGGATTCGCTCGGCATTTCCGGGACAGTGGTATTCCGGCGCAACGGGAACCGGAGTCGGAGCAGGCTGCGTCGATCACGGAATAGCCACTGACTGTCCATTGTGGTCAATTGACGCCGTAACAGGGCGTGGTTTGTTCTTCAATTGTTGGAATCATCATGGCCGTCGTGTTCGGGCTGATCCCTGCCCGCGGTGACGCCGGCTGGCGCGCTGGCTTCGCCTGATGCAGGCATCACCGATATCCGCACCCTCCAGCTGATCCGCCTCAATTGTGATGACGAGGCCGAGCATGGCTCGGACGAGGTGGAGATATACCTAAACGGCAACTGGGCGAGATCGTGAAGACCTACTTCGGTTTCCATGGCACGCACTTTCAGTACAGGTTCACGTACCGCGTGGATTGACAACCTCCTCAGGCCCGGTTTCGCTGCCATCCACCGATCGATATACTCGCGCAGTTCGCTATAGAGGTTCCTATCCCTAAAGAGGAAACGCATATGCGTCCTAAAAGCAAGGTGGGCACGTGGGCGAGGATGTTGGCGGTATGCGCCCTCGGCGTGCTGACCACCGGAGTCTTCGCGGAGCCGGCCTTCGGCGCCACGGCGACAGCCCAAGGACTCACCAACTTCGGCCTCGCCATCGGCGAGGGCTCGGGTGCGCCATCCAAGGCCAAGGACTTTGACGTCACGTTCAGCGGCGCTGCTGACGCGTCGATCGAGTTCCGTAACGAGAAGTCCGACGGCTCCGGCAATGTGATCGCCGGGACCAGCCCTGTCACCTGGAATTTCAGGGGCGAGGGCGACCCTTGCGACACTCAGGCGGACGGCTTCTGCCACCTTTTCGAGGGTGTGAACGAACAGGAAATCGACGTAAGATTCCGCGCCGCCAGCACGGTTGAGGCATTTGCCAAGTTCACCGTCGTCTTGCGTGACGGAACGACCGTGTTGAACTCCACCTCCATCATCATCTCGGTGCTCGATGGGCCTGACGTCGGCAGTGTCTTCCCGCAGACGGTCTATGACGAGAGCTGCCCGCTCGTTGATGAGATCAAAGAGGGGCCATGCGCGGTCGGCGACAAGATTGACTTCACGGTGACGGCGCGGAATGTCGGCGCTGAACCCATTGTCGGCGTCCGGGTGCGACTCGAGTTCTCCAGCGGGATCGAGCCGGCGCGCGACGGCTCCGGCAACCCGATCGACGGCTGTGTCTACACCAAGGGTGCCAGTACCCACATCACTGTTGTGGTTTGTGAGCTGCCCGATGTGACGATGCTGCGGACGGATACGAAACCGTTCGAGTTCGATCTTTCCTCCGGTGCCGACGGCACCATCACCGGTGACGCCTTCGGCGACGAAGAGGTCTGTTTCGAAGTCACCTCGCTGAAGGACACCCAACTGGTCTATCCGACCTCTGGGCCCTGCCAGCTGGGCAACGTGGGCGTGCTCTCGGGAGCGGCCGCCCTCAAGCAGATCGAGGACATTGACCCGCAGGACAACTGGGGCTTCGTCGCGATCCAGAACGTGGCAACCCAGGTCTTCGACCTGGCCGCGATCGGCGACAACGTCAGCGGCGGCATCGGTGACGAGGTCAGTGCCAAGGTTGGCATCGCCAACCGGGGCACCGGCGCCATCGACACCTATCGCACCAAGCAGCCGGCGAGCCGTATCACCGTCAAGATTCCCACCGGGATCCAGGTGCAGACAGCGCCGCCCGGGTGCACCAAGCAGACCAGCTTCTGGTTGTGCAGCCAGCCGGGGTCCTTCCTCGGTGCGGGACAGTCCTTCATCTTCACGTTCAAGTTGAAGATTGTGTCGAGTTCGCCTGACGGTGAGGTGTCCGTTAGGGAACCAGGCGTCGACACCCGTGACGGCAACGCCGCCAACGACCAGGCGGGCCTGCGGGTGGGCAGCAGCGGCATAGGCGGCGGACTGCCCGTCACGGGTCTGCCGGTGCTCACCGTCGCCATCATCGGCACCGCATTGTTGATTGTGGGCATCATGGTGTACCACTTCACGCGTCGCCGGCGCCCGGAAAGCCTATAGCCATCCGTCACCGGCTTAGGCCCGCCGATTTTGATCGGCGGGCCTAAATGCTTGTATAGAGGGCCGATTGACGTCATCCTCGGCCGGATAGAAAATTTCTTCGTCCTGAGGGGATGTGTGTGACGTGGACACCGAGTTGATCGGCGGCCGCTACCGGCTCGACGGCGAGCTCGGTTCGGGGGGAATGGGCACCGTTTGGCGGGGCTTTGATGAGCTGCTGGCTCGGCCAGTGGCGGTCAAGGAGATCCGCTTCCCCCTGCACACGTCGGCCCAGGAGCATGCCGAGCTGACCGCCAGGGCCATGACCGAGGCCAGGGCCGCTGCCGCCCTGACCCACCCGGCCATCGTCGCGGTGCACGACGTGACCATGCACGACGGCCGACCATGGATCATCATGCAGCTGGTGCCCGGCCGTTCCCTGCAAGAGGTGGTGAACGAGGACGGCCCGCTCAGCCCCGAGGAAGCCGCACAGGTGGGCTTGCGCCTGCTGGATGCCTTGAATGCGGCGCATGCGGGCGGGGTGACCCACCGGGATGTCAAACCTTCCAATGTGCTCATGCCGGGCGGCGGCGAGACCGCCATGCTGACCGATTTCTCGATCGCCAAAGTCATGGGTTACGGCACCACCGCCACCAGCATGCCGATGGGGTCGGCCGGATACGTCGCGCCGGAGCGGATGCTCACCGGCGTCAGTGGACCCGAAGGTGACCTGTTCGGCCTCGGCGCAACGCTGTTCTTCGCCCTGGAGGGAAAGGGCCCGTTCCACCGCCCGGACGCCATGGTGGCGATCCTCGCCGCGGCAATCGATCCACATCCCCGCCCGCAAAATGCCGGCTATCTCACGGCGGTGCTCGACGCCCTGCTGATGAAGGATCCGCGTCAGCGAGCCACCTCGGCCCAGGCCCGAGCCATGTTGCTGCAAGGCCCGGTGATACAAGCAGCCCCCCAGCCCCCGGCCCCACCCCCGCCATTCTCTGCGCCGCCCGTAGAGCCGCCAGTTTCGTCGCCGCTCTCTGCGCCGCCGGTGGACTCGCCGCTTTCCGGGCCGCCACTGGGGTCGCCGCTTTCGGCGTCGCCGGTGGGGTCGCCGCTCTCCGGGCCGCCGCTGGAGTCTCCGCTTTCCGCGCCGCCGGTGGAGTTCCCGCTCTCGCCGTCACCTGTCCCGTCGCCGCAAGCCGGGTCGCCGCTCGCGCCATCACCTGTCGCGCCACCCGTTTCATCTCCGCCTGTCGGGTCGCCGCTTTCGCCACCACCAGTTTCAGCCCCGCCCGTCAGGTCGCCGGTTTCGCCGCCTGCGTCGGTTCCGCCCGCAGGGTCGCCGGCCTCAGCACCGCCTGTCGGGTCGCCGGGTTCGCCTCCGCTCGCTGGGTCGCCCGTTTCGGCTCCGCTCGCTGGGTCGCCGGGTTCGCCGCCGCCCGCTGGGTCGCCGGGTTCGGCTCCGCTCGTTGGGTCGCCGGGTTCGCCTTCGCCCGCTGGGTCGCCCGTTTCGGCTCCGCCCGTTGGGTCGCCGGGTTCGCCTCCGCCCGCTGGGTCGCCCGTTTCGGCTCCGCCTGTAGGGTCGCCGGGTTGGCCGCCGCCCGTTGGGTCGCCTGTGGCGGCACCGCAGGCTGGGGCGCCGGTTTCGGCTCCGCCGGTTGGGGGGCCGAGTATTGGGGCGGCGGGGGTTGTTGCGCCGCCTGGGTCGACGCCACATGCTCCGCCGGTTGCCGGGTCGCTGGGTTCGGTGTCGGCGGTGGTTGGCGGGTCGGGTGGAGACGCTGCGGCTGATCCGCCCACGTTGCACGGGCGGCCGTGGAACAAGATACAGAGTCCGGCTGGGTTCAGCCGGGGGCGCGCGACCGTGCCCAAGCCGCCGCCGGCCCGGGAAGCGGTTAAGGAACACCCGCATGCCGATCCGGAGCCGCAGCGGCGCAAGGAAGAGGGCGGTCGATCGCGGCGGGGTTTGCTCGTCGCTGGGGCTGGGCTGGTGGCGGCGGCCGCGATCGGCGGAACAGCTTGGGTGCTGCGTGACCGCGGGAACGGACAGCAGCCGCCCGGCGGGGGTGGCTCGCCCACACCCAAGGCGAAGTCCAATGTGGAGGTTCTGGCCGGGCACAAGGATCAGGTGTGGGCTGTTGCCTGGGCTTCGGACTCAAAGAGGATCGCTTCGGCGTCGGCGGACTTCACCGTGCGGCTGTGGACGACCACCAGCGACGCCGCCACCCGTGTGCTTACCGGGCATGCCGGTGAGGTGTGGGCGGTGCAGTGGTCCCCGGACGGCACCCATGTGGCCAGCGGCGCTGCGGACAACACCACCCGTATCTGGGATGTGCAGACCGGCGCGGCCAGGACGCTGGACCATGACCAGGCGGTCCGGGCGGTGGCCTGGTCTCCGGATGGCCGGCTGCTGGCGACCGGCAGCAACGATCGGAAGATCCGCATCTGGGAGGCCGCCTCCGGGCAGCTGGTGCACACGCTGGTCGGGCACCAAACCGCGGCCCTCGCTTTGGCCTGGTCTCCCGACGGGAAGGCGCTGGCCAGTGTTGGCGATCTCGGCGACCAGGCAGGCTTTCTGTTGGGAACGGTGATCGCGGCCAGGGTGTGGGATCCTGTCACCGGTACCCAGAAAATGGAGATTGTCACGGGCAAGAAGGCGGCTCCGGGGCCGCGGATCCGGCTGGCCGTGGCGCAGCGCAACATCTCACCGGCCACGACGTCGGTGGCGTGGTCGTGGGACAGCACGCTGCTGGCCACCGGGAACGATGCGTTCACCACCTGGCTGTGGGACGCCAAGAACGGGCAGCAGCTTCGGGTCCTGAGTGGACACACCGACATCGTGAATGCGGTGGCGTTCAAGCCCGGTGAGCCGCTGCTTGCCACCGCCAGCTCGGATCAGACGATGCTGCTGTGGAATGTGGGCAGCAGCACCGTCCTGCGCACGTTCAACGGGCACACCGATGCGGTCAACACGCTGGCTTTCTCGCCCGACGGCAAGTCTCTGGTGAGCGGAAGCTCGGACAAGACGCTGCGGCTGTGGTCCGCGGTGGCGTGAAAGCCTTACCTGTCAAGAACTCGGCGCGGAAGCCGCGTGGATGCGCGACACTTCGGCCTTGATGTCGTCCAGCGATCGGCTCAGGCCCGCCTGCATCCCCTTGAGCTCGTTCATCAGCTGATCGCCGGCGGACGCCGCATCGAGGTTCAAGGCCTGCTCCCCGTAGGTCTCTCTGAGCACGGCCTGGGTGTGCGCCTGCAGATCAAGGCTGGCCGCCTTGGCGGCGGTCAGCACGTGGGCGGACAGCTCGGCCGATCCCAGGCGCATCGCCTGTGCATCGATGACCACCTGTGACAGGGCGCCGGCGTTGTCGACGGTCACCTCTACCAGACCGTCCGCGGCGCTGCCTCTTCCGGTGAGTTCACTGAGCTTGGCCACCAGCTCCTGCATCGCTTGCAGGCTGGCGCCATCCTGTGGGCGAAGCCAAGACAGGCCGCTTTCCGGCGACGTCATGGGTTAATCCTCTCTGGCGATGATCAGACGGCGGTGGTGGTGGTGCCAGTGCTGCCCTGGTACTCGCGAGACCAGGAGAAGTCACCGGAATCGTTTCCCCCGCCCGAGGAGAACAGGTTACCGACCGAGGAAAAGTCGGTGACCGATGCCTTGGTCAGAATGGTGTCCATGGTGCCGCTGAACTTGTCCGGGTCGGGCTTCGTTCCCACCAGCGAGCACATCTGCTGGCCGACCTGGTCCAAGGTGCTCTTGGTGCCACCAATCATCTGTTTGATTATCATCGGCACCGTCGTCCCGATCATCTGGATGCCCGACTCCGCGAACGCGGCCGTGAAAGGGTTGGCGCGCAAGGCGTTCAGGATGATGAGGATGGCCAGGGTGATGGTCGCCGTGATGAGCAGGTTGGTGTAGAGCTGGCCGTAGGCCTGGGCGGCCTGGCCCAGCATGCCGCCAACGCCTTCCAGGACCCGCTTGAGCTCCATCAGCTCCTGCTGGTAGGCCGCTGCTGCCTCGGCGAAGGCAGCTCTGTCCTGTGTTGTCCAGCCGTGTTCGGTGTAGGAGACCGCGGTCTTGACCGAACGGGCCACCTCTTCCAAGTGGTTGCCCAGCTCGGCCCATTGTTTGCCGGCCTCGCCGATGCCCTCCACATTGGCCACTGCGCGCGCCGCGTCGAACGCGGCCTGTTTCATGGCCGGCGCGATATAGGCGCAGCCGCCTAACATAGCAATCGCGACATAGATCCCGGCCGAGGAGCCGCCACCATCGCCGCCATCGCCGCCGCCGCTGGTCTCCATATCGCTCATCTCGGCACCTCCTCGATCGTGCTCGCCTCGTCGGCCGCCTGCCACTGCTTGATGGTTTTCTTCAGCCGCTCGCTGAATTCGGTGAGCTTGGCGGCGGATTTCTCGAGCTTCTCCTGTGTTGCGCGTTTGGTCGCCGAGTGCGAGCCGGCCAGGCTGCCACCGATCACGCCGAAGCCGGGGAAGCTGATCTCGATCGCCCCCACGCCTTCCTTGACCCGGTTCAGCTGCATCATCGTCGGTCCGCTCAACTGGCCTTCGGCCCGCTCGATCGCTTCGTACTGCACATGTCCGCCACCTGCGGGGACTGTTGTCATATCAGTCATCGCCCTTAGCTCAGGACCGCGCCCGACGACTGGCCGTCCTGGCCGGACGGATCATCGTCGTTTTCGGTCAGCCAGTTGGAGTTTGGGTCGCTCTCGCCGATCCCGCCGATGACCCCGCCGTAACCGGAGCCCATCGGCGTGCTCATGTGCGTGCCCATGCCGGTGCCCATTCCGGTGTGCATGCCCGCGCCCGGGGTGGCGCCCAGACCGGGGCCCACGCCGGTGTGCATGCCCAGGCCGGTGTTGATGCCGGGCGTGCCCGTGCCCATGCCCATACCGGTGTGGACGCCGGGTGTGTTCATCATCGACACCGGCACCCCGAAGGAGGCGCCGGTGTCGGAAGGCCCGGCACCCGGTGCCGGACCGATGCTGGACAGGTTGCCGGCGGAGTGGAAGGTGCCGTCAGCCTCTGCGCCGAGGGCGACCGCCACCGGCAGCTCGGTTTCCTCGATGTCGGCCAGGTCGAGGACCCCGAGCTCGGCCACCACGTAGGTAGCGTTGTCGGCCCGATCGGTGTCTTCGTCGAGGTTCAGGTCTTTGTCGGGCCGGTGCTTGCTCGGCCCTTGCTTGACCGTGACGGTCTCCTCCTGCACCACCATCATCGGCTCGGGCTGTGCCATCGGCAACGCGGGCAGCAGCGCCGCCGCGGCGTCGTAGGCGGCCGACAGCTCCCGGTAGACCCGGCGGGCAACGTTTTGCTGCTCCTGGAACAGCAGGGTGGCCTGCTCCAGCGCCTGCGGCGCGGGCAGCCACGGCTCCCTCTCGACGACGTCGGCATGGACCGCCTGCTCGAAGTCTGCATTGGACGGTGCGACCCCGCCGGCCGAATCGCGGCGCTGGTAATGCACCCGGAAGACCTGACCGCCCAGCCGCACCGGCACCGGGATGCGTTCCTGGTGGGAGCGCAGCAGATCGGCGGCAAGGCGCAGGGCGTCGACGATGGCGCGTGCCCCGGTCGCGGCCAGGCGCATGTCGGCGACGATCCTCTCGATCGCGGCTCGGTACGCCGCGAAAGCGGCCCCGTCCCAGCTCTGCGCCAATTCGCCCAGCGCGTCCTCGATCGTGGTGGCCTCGTCGTGCCACCGGCGCACCAGATGCTCGTAACGGTCCGCGGCATCGCGCACGTATCCGGGCCGCCCGTCGCAGATGACCCGCTCCACGACCTCGGCCCAGAGCGGGTCCGGCTCGGTGATCCTGGCGTAGGTGCCGAGGTTGTCCGAATCCATCAGCTACCACCGCCCTGGTGGCGCATCAGCGACTCGTTTTCCCACTCGGTCTGCCGGTAGTTCTCGGCGGCCTGCTCGAGCAGGGCCGGGGCCTCGCGAAGCTTTTCCACGGTCGCCGCCATGGACTCCAGCAACTCGGCCCTGGCCGCCGCGTACCTTTCGAAGATGCCCGCCGCGCTAGCGAAGGAGCCCAGACCCGAATGCTGCCACTGATCGGGCAGCACGGACCTGATCTCGGTCAGCACGCTGCTGATCTCCAAAGCATTGTCGAGGCTGACCTCCAGCAGGCGGGCATGGGCGTCAAGAGCGGGCGGATCCACCGCCGATTGTCCTGTGACCGCCTCTGACATCGCTCACCCGTCTCCCCTGCGGTTGCGCCTCCACCCTCAGCAAGGCTGCTGGACGACCGAAGGGGAGACTAGTGGGCTAGCCCGCGATTTCCCCAGGGTTTTCCCTACCGTGCCGTGCGGGCGGGGCCGCTAGTCTCGTGACGTGCTGCGCCTTCCCGCCGTGGCGGCATTGGCCCTGACCTGGTCGGTGCTCCCGCCACCGCAAACGATCGGTTATGCGGCCTGCCGCGCGCCCACCAACGCCGCGATCGTCGCCACGACGGTCAAGGAAACCCCGTGGCCGCTGAAAAGACTTGGTCCGCAACGGGTCTGGCCGCTGACCAAGGGCGCCGGCGTCACCGTCGCCGTGATCGACTCTGGCGTGTCCGCTGCCCATCCCGCTTTCGCTTCGCATGTCAAGAGCGGATTCGATCTGGTGGACTCGGCCGGTAACGGCACCTGCGATGAGAACGGCCACGGCACCATCATCAGCGGCATCATCGCGGGCGCGCAGCGTCCGGGCTCCGAGTTTTACGGCATGGCGCCCGAGGCGCGCATCCTTCCGGTACGCATCACCAGCCAATCCGACGAGATGAGCGGCACCGAGCTGGCCGCCCGGACGGCCGCCGCCATCAGGTGGGTGATCAAACAGCCCGGTGTCAAAGTGATCAATTTGTCGTTGCAGGTGTCCGAAGCGGACGAGGGGCTGAGCGCGGCGATCGCCGAAGCCGTCGACGATCACGACATTGTGGTGGTCGCCGCGGCCGGCAACGTCACCCAGAACACCCCCGCGGGGTCGAAGGTCTGGCCAGCCGCCGACGACCGGGTGATAGCCGTCGCCGCGCTCGACACCCGCGACTTCGTGCTGGCGTCATCGCTGACCGGGCCACATGTGAGCCTGGGCGCGCCCGGCTGGCACATAGAGGGCCCGCTGGCCGGTGGCACCGGGATGGGGCTGGCCCCCGATGGGGGCACCAGCTATGCCTCGGCCTACGTCTCCGGCACCGCCGCGCTGATCCGTGCCTACAAGCCGGAATTGTCGGCGAGCGATATCCGGGGGCTGCTGCGGGAGACCGCGGATCAGCCCGGTCAGGTCGTCAATCCCTATCGGGCGGTGGTGAAGCTTAGCGGTCCTGGGGTGCTGGGGGTCAAGCCCAGCCGGTCGTTCACCCCCGATCAGCTCACCGCGATCTGGGTTTCGATCGCGGGCGTGGGCATGCTGGGCCTGGTTCTGGTGATCCGCCTGATCACGCGGACCGCGGTGGAGTGAAAGCCCGGCCATCCTTTGTGGACGGCCGGGCCGGGTTGCCCATCTCCCTATTCGAGCACTGGCGGAGCCGACTGGCCGTCACGGGCCCGGTTCCAGGAGTCGCTGTCGTCGGTGAGCCAGGTGGAGTAGCCATCTTCGCCACCCGCCCCGCCGGCTCCGGCTCCGGCGCCCATCGGCATGCCCATGCCGCCACCCATGCCGCCGACGCCAGGTGGCAACGCGCCCGCCAGATTTACCGGGGTACCGAAAGCAGCTCCGGTGTCTGAGAACTTCGCGCCGCCCGCGCCCAGCCCGACGCCGCCCGCCGAACCGGCGAGGCTGCCGCCGCCCGCTCCGGCCAGGCTGCCGCCCGTGCCGGTGCCGGACAGGTCACCGAAGCCGGGACCGTCGCCCAGGCCGTTGAGGTCGTCGGGGTTGAGGTGGGTGGGGTCGCCCAGACCGCTCGGCGGACGGTAGTAACCCCCGCCGCCGCCGATGTCACCGGTGGTGTTGTTCGGGGTGTAGCCGGACGGGGTGATGACCCGAGGCGGCTCCACACTGTCCGGCGCGGAGGCGGCCGCGTTGGCGTAGTCGCTGGACAGGGACCGGTATTGGTCCCGGGCGGTTCCGGTGTGGTCGTTGATGACGTCGCTGAGCCAGTCGAGAAAGTCGAAGAAGAACGAGAAGAACCCGCTGTCCTCGGCCTCCTTGCGCAGGGCCTCTTCGATGCGGTGATCGGTCAGCTCCAGCCCCTCGTGGTGCGCCCGCACCACATCCGCGGCACAGTCGCGGGGGATCGGGATGACCTGCTGGTAGGCGTAGAGCCGGTCGGCGGCCTGGCGCAAGGCGTTGCTGATGCCGCCGTAGGCGTTGGCCTCCTCGATGATCCGGCGGAGCTCGGTGGCGATGCCGGCCACCGAACGCTGGTAGTTGTCGAAGGCCGGGCCGCTCCAGTGCTGGCTGAGCCACTCGAGATCGCTGTCGATGTTGTTCGCCGCGCTGTGCAGCTGGGTGAACACGTCGTCGTAGATGTCCGCGGCGTGGCGCAAATAGTTGGGCCGCCCGCGGACGATGACCCGGTTGACCACCTGTGCCCAGGATGGCTCCCCCTCGGGCCATGGTGGTTTCACGGCGCGGTAGGACTGTGCCATGGTCAGACCTCCCCGGGGGTCATCGTGTCGAGGTTGGCGCCTTCCATTTGGCGGTACTGGTTGGCCATTCGCCGGGCGCCCTGCGCGGTGGCCTCCAACGTGTTCAGGGTCGCGCCCAGAGAAGCCTTGAGCGTCTCGATGACCTGCTTGTGCTGGGCGAAGAACATCTGTGCCCGCATGAACGCGCCGAAACCGGAGTCGTCGGTGTCATCGTGGATCCACTGCTCGACCGAACGCAGGTGGTTGTCAATGCGTACCAGATGATTCCAGGACGCCTCAAGCCTATTGGCATGCTCATCGATGGCGTCGGGATCGATCTGTACTTGCGCGCCGTCTAGTTCAGACATCGGCCACTCCTAAGCACAATGTGGTTATTGATGGGGTTCTCATATGTCGCTCCAGGCGGTTTGAATCGTCTGGGTACCGTCGCGGCGCACCAGATGGCCGCGTCCGGCGGGTAGGGGGCCGGGGCGCAGCTTGCCGACGAGCGGGCCTTCGTCTGCGGGGCCCGACATCAGCAGCACCGGGGTTTCGATGTTGCGCATCTGTGTGATGACCGACTCGTGGATGGCGCGCCCGGCGCCGCTTGCCCGCCGGGCGAGGACCACGTGAAAGCCAATGTCAGCGCCTTGGGAAAGCAGATCCGCCAACGGTCCCAGCGGGCTGCCCCCGCCACCGACCAGATCGTAGTCGTCGATCATCAGATAGAGGGCCTTGCCTTTCCACCAGCTTCGCTCACGCAGCTGTGCCGGGGTGACGTCGCGCCCCGGCAGCCGCTGGGTGAGGACCGCCCGCAGCTCCTTGATGGTGTCGGTCAGATCGGTGGCCGACGTGACGTACTTGAAAATCATTGGCCCGTCAGCGATTTCGAGCAGCGCGCGCTTGAAGTCGACGAGGATGATGCGGCTCTGGCGCGGTGACTTGAGGTTTGACAGCTCGGTGTTCTGCTCGTTCTCGGCGGTGATCTGCCGGGTGATGTGGCGCAACAGGTTGGTCTTACCGCATTCGGTGTCACCGAAGACGATCAGATGGGGGTCGCGGTTGAAGTCGAGCCGCACCGCGGCCAGCTTGCTCTCGTTGAGTCCAATGAGGATGTTCTCGGCCTTCGCCGGGGGAGACTGCTCGTTGAGCTCGGCGGCGGTCAGCATCTGCGGCAGGAGCCGCACCCGGCGCACCGGCGGTCCCTGCCAGGCGGCACGGGAGCGGGCCACCAGCGCGGCCTGTCCCTCCGACACGCTTTCCGGGTCGTTGACGCCGTCCGTGCGGGGCAGGGCGATCAGATAGTGGTAAGAGCGCCCGCCGAGCGTGGCCAGGCCGCGCCCGGGCCGTCCGGGGGGCACGTTGATGGCGGCCTTGCGGTCCAGTTCGGAGTCGGACGGGTCGCCGAGGCGCAGCTCCAGCCGGGTCCGAAGCGCGTCACGCAGGTTCGAGCGCACGTCGACATAGCGCGGAGCGGTCACCACGACGTGGATGCCGAAGTTCAGCCCGCGGGTGGCCAGCCCGGTGATGATCGGCTCGAGCGACTCGAACTCCTCCCGCACCGTGGTCCAGTTGTCCACCACCAAAAACACGTCGCCGAACGGGTCATCGGTCACCGCGCCGCTGGCCCGCTTCTTGCGCCACTCCGCGATGTCGGTGCCCAGCTCGGCGAAGCGGGCTTCCCGCTCGTCGAGGATCGCGGTGACCTCGGAGACCGTGCGCCGCACGGCTTCGATCTCGCGCCGGTTGGCCACCCCACACACGTGCGGCAGGTCGTCGATGCCGCGCAGCGATCCGCCACCGAAGTCGAGGCAGAAGAACTGAACCTCGGCCGGGGTGTGGGTCAGCCCCATCGAGGTGATGAACGTGCGCAGCAGGGTGCTCTTGCCCGTGCGGGTGCCGCCGATGACGAGGATGTTGCCACCGGCGCCGTCCAGGTCGAGTTCAAGCGGGTCGCGGCGTTGGTCGGCGGGCTTGTCCACCACCCCGATCGGGGTCTTCAGCGTGCCAATGTCCGATGTGGACAGACCCCGGCCCGGTCGCTCGCCCACCACGTCGGGCGCGGAGAAAAGCTGATCCAGCGTCGGCGGCAGGTCCAGCGGATCCAGCCACACCTTGTGCGCCGGAATGCCCTGACCCTTGAGCCGCTCCACGATGATGTCCAGCACGGTGGCCACCCGCGAGCCGCCTTCGTCGTCCGCTTCGGCACTTGCCACCACCGCGGGCCTCGGCGCCGCCACCACCTCCGGCTCCTTCTGGATCACCGGGCTGGTGGTGAAGGGCACCACCTGCCGGCTGGCCTCGGCCACCGCGCCGGCCGAATCACCTACGGCCTTGCGGCGGTACGGGCCGGAGATGTAAGCGCCGCGGAAGCGCAGAAGCGTTGACGGATCAGGCTTGAGGTAGCCGTGGCCGCCACCCTTGGGCAACTCGGCGGCATCGCTGACGCCGATGACCGCGCGGCTGTCGGTGGCGGCGTCGGTGCGCAGGCCGATCCGGTAGGACAGCAGGCTGTCCAGGCCGCGCAGCTTGCCCTCCTCCAAACGCTGGCTGGCCAGCAGAATGTGCACGCCGAGCGAGCGGCCCACCCGCCCGATCTGAAGGAACAGATCGGCGAAGCTCGGCTTGGCGGTCAACAGCTCGCTGAACTCGTCGCAGATGATGAGCAGGCTTGGCATCGGCGGCAACGGCTTGCCCGCCATGCGATCCTTGGCGTAGTCGTAGCGCGAGACGTAGTTGCCCTCCTTGCGCAGCAACTCCTGCCGGCGCACCAGCTCGCCGCGCAGCGCCTCCTCCATCCGGTCGACCAGCGGCAGCTCGTCGGATAGGTTGGTGATGATGGCACTGGTGTGCGGCAACACATCCAGCGAGGCGAAGGTTGCCCCGCCCTTGAAGTCGACCAGGACGAAATTGAGGTCCTCCGAGGAATGGGTGACCGCCAGCGCCGCGACGATGGTGCGCAACAGCTCGCTCTTGCCCGAGCCGGTGCCGCCGATGAGGATGCCGTGCGGGCCCATGCCCTGGTGCGCCGACTCCTTGAAGTCGATGTCCACCTTGGAACTGTCCGGGGCCAGGCCCAGCGGGATCTTCAGCCTGTCCCTGTCTTCCCGGGGCTTCCATAGGGTACGCAAGTCGAAGTTTTCGAGATCGCCAAGGTTGAGCAGGGAGGCGAAATCGGTGCTGACCGGTGCGGCGTTCGCTTGCGCCTTCACCGCCAGCTTCCATGGCGCGAGCCCGCGGGCCACCGCGTCCGCGGCCGCCTGGCCCAGGGCGTCGGCCCGGCCGAGCGGCGAGGTGGTTTCCCCGTCCACTCTGCTCAGCACACCGTCGGCCCCGATTTCCAGGCTGATCGCGCGGCCCGCTCCCCTTACCAGGACGCCGGAGATGTCCAGCAGGGTCACCCCGGGCACAGCGGCGCGGCGCAGCAGGGAAGCGGCGGGGGCGTCGCCGCCGTCGCAGAGCACGACGATGTGCGGAATGGCCACCCCGCCCGCGCCGACCCGGCTCGACAGCTGATCGCGCAACGCCTCTTCCAGCTCCATCAGGCTTTCGAAGACTAGCCGGACCGGCCCCGCGGCATCGGAGCGCCCACCGTGCTGCACATGGGGCAGCCACTTGAACCACTCCCACTCGGCTCGCCGATCGTCGGCCACCACGGCCGCCACCTGCAGCTCGCCCGGGGCGTGGAAGGTCGCCAGCTGGCACAGCATGGCCCGGGTCAGATCGAGGGTGCGCGCGCGATCGCCACGAAGCAGTACCCGGCTAAATGCCTTCATTGCCAACGCGATGGGCAGATCGTCCACCTGGGCGTGGGCGCGCAGAAAGCGCCGCAACGCGATCGCTGTCAACGGCTCGAGGTCCTCGATGGGCTTGGCCTCGGCCACAATCAGGCCAATCGCAGCCTTTTGCGCGCCGGTCGCCAGACGGATCTGGGTGAAATCCGGGTCGTCGGGACGGCGTTCCCAGATCCGGCCCGCCTCCACCATCGACCACAGCGCGGCCGGATTCGGGTGCCGCCACAGCAGAGCTTCCCGTTGCGCCGCGGCGGAACGGCGCACCCGCCGCCGGGCCTGGCCCAGGTGGCGCAGGTAGTCGCGGCGCTGCGAGTTCAGCTCGGCCCGTTTGGCCCCGCCGCCGGCGAAGAACCCCACGACCATCCCCAGCAGCGAGGCCACGAAGAGCCCGCCACCGAGATACATCCGGGTGGAGCTGCCGCTGCTGGAGAGCATCAGCGCCATCGCGCCCATGCCGCCGAGCATCGGCACCATCATGAACACCTGGCCCAAGCCGCGCGGCAGCTGCTTGGTCAGCTCAAGGGGTGGCTCCAGCCGCAGCTCGTCCTTGGGCGGTTTGGGGCCCGGCTGCCGTGGCGGTCTGGGAAACACAGTCGTGGTCAACGGATCCGCCCCTGAGATCTTACGTCCGGCTGCTGCGCGAACGGGCCATTGTCTATAGTCTTGCGGACACCGGTCAGCCGTCGACAAAGATCAATCGGAGACCCAACGTGACAAGTGTCCTCAACGATGCCATGAGCCGCGTGACGATCGTGGCCCCCACGGTGCGGGTCGATCTGGCCCTGCCGGTGGAGGTGCCGCTGGTGCACCTGCTGCCGACCCTGCTGCGCTATGTCGGCGCCGATGCCGCCAAGGAGTCGGAGGCCGCCGGCGGCTGGTCCCTGGCCCGGCTCGGGCAGGCGCCGTTCAATCCGGAGCGTTCGCTGAGCCAGCTGCAGGTCCGCGACGGCGAGTTGCTTTATCTGCAACAGCGCGACGAGGCCGCGACGGAGGCCGTCTTCGACGACGTTGTCGATGCGATCGCCACCAGCCAGCAGCGCGCGGGCGTGTGGCAGTCGGCGTCGGCCCAGCCCTTCGGCCTGGTCACTGGCGTGTTGATGCTGGCCGGAGGCCTGGCTGCGCTGATCCTCAGCGGAGCGCCGCTGCAGCTGCCCGGCATCGGCGCGCTCAGCTGCGCTGTGCTGCTGATCCTGGCCGGGGTCGCGGCTGGACAGACCAAGAATCCTCGGGTCTCGCTGGTGCTCACGCTTTTCGCGGTGCTCTATTCCGCGGTCGGCGGGCTGATGATCCTGGCCGGGGACAAGGCGATCACCCAGCTCGGTGTCCCGCATGTGCTCGTGGCGGGCACGGTGGCCACGGTGGCCGCCGCCATCACCGGTCTGGTGGTGCGCCCACACGGCCCGGTCATGCTGGCCGTCGGCGCGGGTTTCGCGGCCCTGGCCCTGGGTGCCGAGCTGTCCCTGCTGACCGGGCTTTCCCCGGCGGCCTGTGCCGCCATCATCGCGGTGCTGGCGCTGGCGGTGTTGCCGAGCCTGCCGATGCTGGCCTTCCGGATGGCGCACCTGCCAATGCCTTCCGTGCCCACCGGCCCGCGGGATGTGCGCGAGGACGATGACAGCATCGACACCAGCGCCGCCCTGCGCCGAAGCAACCGTGCCGCCACTCTGCTCGCCGCGATGATCGGTGGATTCGCGGTTGTCGAATCCGGCGCCGCCTTCGTCATCGGCATCGACGGGGCACTTCCCGGCCTGTTGCTGGCCGGTGTGCTCACCGCGCTGCTGTGGTCGCGGGCTCGCGCCTTCCACCTGCTCTGGCAACGGTTGCCGTTGCTCGGCGGTGGCCTGGTCGGGCTGGCCGGTGTGCTGATCGGCGCCGACCTGACCCTCAGCGGCAATGCCCGCGTGGCCACCATGGTGTTCCTGTTCGGTGCGGTGGCCAGCGCCGCCTTCGTCAAGGCGCTGGACGGCACGCAGCGGCGCAGCTCTCCGGTTTGGGGCCGCACGGTCGATCTGGCCGAGGCCGCGCTGACGGTCGCGGTCGTTCCGCTGACCGCGTGGCTGTGTCAGCTGTTCGCCTGGATGCAGTCGGCGACCTGAGCCCATGGCCGTCAGTCCCGCCTTCCCGGCGGGCCGAGCAGCTCCTGCTCGATCGGGGTCGGAGTCAAGGACGCGTGGCGGTCTATCTCGCCACCGACGACGGCGACCATGTCGTCGAAAAGCGCCTGCACCCGCATGGCGTTGCGCTGTTCCAGCCGCAACACCGCGGTGGCGATCTCGGCTTCGGAGGACGAAAGACGTTGCAGCAACACCACATCGGCGTCCTTGAGCGTGTTGACGCCGCGCGGGGTGAGCTGACGAAGCAGGGTGAGGTGGGCCAGCCACGGCATCGCGGTGATCGACGCGCCGATCTGACCGAAGTCGTCAAGGATCAACAGCGGCTGGGCGGGTCCACCGATCGCGTAAGGCTGCTGGTCGCCGCTGGTGACGTGCAAGCGATCCAGGCGCTGGGTCGCGGTGCTGCCCAGGTTCTGCCACTGCTGCGGGCTGGTGGTGCGCACGATGACCCTCGCGCCCAGCGCCAGCGCCCGGAAGACGAGTAACTGTCCAAACCAGACACTTCCGACAGCGCTCAGGCGCACCGTTTTGGGCCCGAACATCCGCAGCAGCACTGGACGCTGCCGGCGATCCTCGCCGAGCAGCAGGCCCGTGCTGCGGATCGGGGCGACCAGAGTACCGAGATCCACCGTGGTGGCCATCAGATGCTCCCTGCGGTCGGGGCGCTGGCGTAGGCCGCGGCGGCTTGACGGCCATCGACCGGCTCGGCGCTCAGGTTGACCGCGCGCAGAGCCAACGTCAGCCGGTCGTCGCCGGCGGCCAGCTCCGACAGCGGCATCACCAGCCGGACCAGCAGATCGGCGGTCGGCTGGGTGCCGTACGGGTCTTTGCGCAGGGTAAGCGAAGTGACAACGGTCTGAATCCCGGTGTACACCAGTCGATCGTGCAATTCGGACAGTGGGATCCGTGGCCAGCCCTTGAGCCGCCAGGTGCGGTGCACCAGGCTCTTGCCGTGCCACGCTTGCCACTGTTCATCGACCGTGGTCTGCTGCCGCGGGTCGAAACCGGCCGGGTAAAGCGAATCCAGCAGCGCCGCGCCGAGTTGCGCCGCGTCAAGCGTTTCCACCACGCAGTCGGGCGCCGAAACGGTGGCGACGACATTGCCCAGTGTCGCGGCAAGCGCTCGCTGGACCCCTTTGAGCCCACCACCGCGCGCGGCGGAGGCGGCTGCCGCGTCGCCGCCGGACAGCCGGGCCACGATCCGCAGCGAGTGGTCGGCGACGATGGGCCGATCCGCAATCAGGCTCAGATAGGAACGCCGGCAGGGGGACCCGGTTTCGGCGCCGGGCGCGGGTGCCGGCACGGAGGTGGCCACCACCTGTATGGCGGTGACCGGAAGATGTTCGGCCACAAGAAGCTCGGCGAGGTGCGCCACGGAAACCTGGGTGTGCCGGTTGCCGTCCAGCCCGCGTCCCGGCGCCAGATCGACCGCCGCGAACCAGCCGGCCCCGTCTTCGGCCACACCGATGGTGCGGCCGCGATGGGTGGCATCGGTCAGCCGCAGCGCCGGGGCGATCGCCTTCAGCGCCACCAGCACGACATCGCTTTGGGGCGCTACCGGTGCTGCCGGGGCGGGCGGGGCCGGCGCCGCGACGGCCGCGGCGGCGGCGAACTTCTTGGTCAGGGCCCGGCGCTGCGCCCAGCTGATCCCCTCACGGCGCCTGAACCCGAACACCGCTATCGCTATGGACAACGCCAGCAACGTGCCGGCGAGCCAGAATGTGCCAACGTAATACGCACCGGCTGCCCCGGCCAGCAACGCCTCCAGGAGCAGAATCCTGGCGATCGGCATGCTTCGGCCGGGGACCGAATTCGATCCTGCGGTGCGGATCGCCTCCACTGTGGTCACTGGCTATTGCCTTTCAGGACTTCCAGCCGGGGGTGGCCGATGCGTATTGTGGGCACATATCGCGGACGGAGAAGCTGAGATGCCCGCGAGGAGGAGCAAGCCTTGTACAGCCAACAGGAACAGGTGCACGCACATCGGTTCACGATCCGCCGGATCCAGGCCTCACTGATTACCGGTGAGCCTGACGCCCATGAGGTGCCGTTGTCGCGGGCCGGTGGAGCGCTTATCGGTGGCGCCCTGCTGGTGGCGCTGATCCTGGCCGGCATGTTCATTTTCGGCCAGGTGAAGAAGGACAGGTGCCGAGCGGCGCCGTCACCGTCCTGTGTGGCCCCGGCGCAGCAGTAACCACGGCTGCCGCCGGGAGCCGGTCACTGCCACAGCTTGGCGTTGCCCAATTCGGTCTGCTGGTAGTTTTCCAGCGCCGTGCCGACCGCCTTGCCGATGTCCGCCAGGACCATGTTCATGTCGCGAACAGCGGTGTCCCACTTGTTCTGAGCGGCTTGGTAGGCCTCGCGGTCGCTACCGGTCCACTCGATCTTCTGCAGACGGTCCTTGAGGCTGTCGAGCTTGCTGCCCAACGCTTCCGAGATGGACTTGATTTCGGTGTGGGCGGTTTCCATCGCGGCGTAGTTGACTTTGATCATATCGACGTCTCCGCGCTCACTCGTTCAGACCGGACAGGGAGTTGAACATCTGAGCCTGTTCCTCTTCGTTGCTCGCGTGCTGTGAGCCGCTCTTGTCGAGCAGATCGGCGATGTCACCCATGGCCCCGGTGAGCTTGGAGACGTCTCCGTTCCACCGCTCCATCAGCTCCTGGAAACGCGTTGCTGCTTGGCCCTGCCATGCGCCGCTAAGCTCGGATACGGCGTTGGCCAGTCGCTTGAGGTCACCATTGGCTTCCTCGCGCGTGGCGCGCACATCCTGTGCCGCGGCAAGCAGAGTTTCATGATCGAGCTCGATCGTCATGTGACCCTCCACCTTGGTGGTTGTAGATACCTGCTCTAGGCTGCTCCACCCGGGGAAAGGCAACCAGTGGGCTAGCCCTCTACTTCCGCAGGGTTTTCCCCGTCGCTGTCATTGCGGCCCCCAGCGCAGAAATGCCAGCACCGCCTGGACTCGCTTGTTGATCCCGTCGTCGGGGTGGATGTCAAGTTTGCGATAGATCGCCGACACCACCTCTTCGATGACCTTGACCGAGTAATTCAGATTCCAGGCGATCGCCGAGTTGGACCATCCCTTGGCCATGAGGGTCAGCACCTGACGTTCCCGCGGCAGCAGATCCGCCAGCGGGTCGTTGATGCGCGGGCGGCGGATCAGGTCGGAGACCAGCGTCTCGTCGAGCCGGACCCCGCCGGAGGCGACAGTCCGGATGATCTGCACCAGGGCGCTCATGTCGTCGACGCGATCCTTGAGCTGGTACCCGACCCCGTTGCCCAGCGCCAGAACCGCCTCCACCCACGACAGCTCGCCGTGGTTGGAAAGCATCAGGATGCCTACCTCCGGGTGGCTGGCCCGGATTTCGCGGGCGGCGTCCATCCCCGCCGCACGGTCGGCGGGGGCGCGCTGGCGCGGCATCATCATGTCGAGGGTGACGACGTCCGGCGGATCCTTGTGTACCAGCGTCATCAGCTCCGCGGTGGTCTTGGCCTGCCCGATCACGGTCAGGCCGTGCTGCGGCAAAGTGGTGACGAGGTAGTCATGAAACAGCCCGCCGTCCTCGGCGACTATTACCCGCATGGCAGCTCGGCCCTCACCATCGTGCCTCCGCCCGGTTTGGCCAGAATGCTCAAAGTCCCACCCAATACGGCGGCCCGGCCCCTCATGTTCTTAAATCCCGTGCCTTCCCGGGTGCTCAAGGCCAGTCCCTGTCCGTCATCGGAGACCTCGGCGATGACGTGTCCGGCCCGCTGCTGGATCCTGATGTCGATCCGGCTCGGGTTGGCGTGCTTGCGCGCATTGCCCACCGCCTCGCTGACGATGAGGTAGAGCTCGTACTCCAGCTGATCCGACCATCGCACTGCCGGTTCGTCTATGTGCAGCGACACCGGCGAACGCCGCATCAGGCTCTCCAGCGCGGCCCGCAGCCCGATCGCGGGCAGCGCCGAAGGATAGATGCCGTCGATCACCTCGCGGAGGTCGCGTACGGTCTGCTGCAGCACCTCGGCGATGTGCGGCAGCAGGCGCTGGGTGTCCGAACCGGACAGTTGCTGCCTGGCCTGGCCGATCAGGCCCTGCAGCAGCGAGAGCTGATGCTGGGGCCCGTCATGCAGATCCGAGCGGATCTGGTCACGGGTCCGCCTTTCGATCTCCTGCAGATCGTGCATGTGCAACCGGCGCAGGTAGGCCAGGTTGGCCGAGCGCAGCGGGAGCAGGTGCTCGGTCAGCAGCACCGCGGCGGCGAGCCGTCGCTGCTGGCCCTGCTCGGCCAGGAACGGGTCGTGTGCCAGGACCGCCAGGGGCTGGCGAGCCGGGCCGACGATGGTGACGGCACGTTCGGGCGCCAGCCCGGCCCTGGTGGCTCCTGGAGCCTCCAGATAGCCGCCGGAGTCGTCGCGCACGAACAGCCGCAGGTGCGGGTCGTCGAGGGCGGCGGCCAGGCTGTCGCGAAGCGAACCGTCGTGGACCAGGGCCAGGGCTCGGTGTATCGCCCGTTCGCCGTCCCGGGTCCGCAGCACCCCCGCCAGGGCCGCTATGGCAAGCACCGCAAGGGAAAGCGAGTACAACACCAGCACTATGGCCTGGGCCGGCGGCGGCACCCGCAGCAGCGCCACCACGATGCCGGCCAGGATCACCAGGCCGGCCAGCGCGGCCGAGATCCAGAACGGGGTGCGTGCCCGCCGGCCGGCCGGGGTCTCGCCGCGCCATCGGCCGCCGATGAGCACGATCACCGTCGCGGTCAATGCCGCGCCGACCACTCCGGCGATCGGCGACCAGATCGAGGTCTGCGACGCCGGGCCGCCCCACAGCTGTGGTGGCAATGGGTCCTCAGCCAGCGTGCGCAGCCCCTGAATGACCAATGTGGACAGATACAGCGCCCAGACGGCCAGACGGTCCACTGCCCGGCTCAGCCGCCCGTCGGGGAAGGCGAGCAGGATATGGGCCAGGACAACGGCGTGCAGCGGGAACAGCCAGGACCCGAGGCGCGCCAAGGCCGGATCGGCGACGAGCTGAAGATCGCCGAAGTACCAAAGCGAGCCTGCCGCGATGAGCAGCGGACCCATCCGGGCGGCCCCGGCGGTCGCCCGGATCCACACGAACAGGCCGATGCCGATTCCGAACAGGCCGATCGGCTGTGTCACCAGGGTGGCCCAGGTCGGCTCCTGCGCCCTCTCGGACCACATCGCCCCCACGGCCCCGCCGAAGGCGCACGTGGCAGTGGCTATAGGCAATGCCAGGCGAACCCACCCCGCACGACTCACTACACCCATGATGGATAGCCTAGTCAGCCATTTCAATCATTGGCTCGGCTCCGGTCACGGGTGGACCGGCCTCCAGTCCGCAGCGTCGCCGTCGTGCGCGGTGACGTCCTGGGAAACGGCGGCTGCCTGCGGCCACACCGGGCCGGGGGCGAAACCGATCGGGTTGGTGGCCTCGAACTCGAGGGCTGACCCGGCAGTGTCCTGCTGGGCAACGAAGTTCGCGAAGGCTGCCGTCAGCGCCACCGCGGCGCCCAGCGCCGTCAGCAGACCCGCTGCGCCGATCGGGGCGGTCACGCCGCCGGCCAGGCCGACGATGAGAGTGATCAACCCGCCGATGACGACCGTGAGCGCGGTGGCCAGCGCCACCATGAAGGCGATCCCGTGGGTGACCATGCTCTGCAGCGAGGTCGCGGTCTTGTCCGCCATGGCGGCAACCCGCTTGGCCGCATCCATCTGCGGGGTCACCACGGTGAAGTACTTGGCGGCGGCCGGCCCTTCCCAATGGGTGCCCAGCCTGTCCTGGGGGTTGTTCAGCTTCACGGCCACGCCATTGGCGAGATTGCGGATCTCGAACCACTTGTCGTCCCACGACATCATCGTCAGGATGATCTCGCCTCCGACCTTGACCCGGTTGAAGTCGGCCTTCATCTTATTGATCTCGGTCTTGGCCCAGTTGTAGAGCTTCACCAAGGCGCGTCGAGCGCTTTGCACCAGGTCTCCGAGGTACTCGGCCGCCTCGTCCAGATAGTGCAAGCCTTTCTGGTACGCCCGGTCGATCGCGTCGATCTTGTCATCGAGCTTCTTGAGCAGATCGTTGATCTTCTCTTGCAGAAGGATGAAGTCTGCGGGGGTGGTCATAGCTATTCCTGCCTGCCGTGGGGACTAAGGGCTGACGGTGCCGAGCTGCTGGGCGTGCCGTTCCTCGGTCGCCTCGTAGGTCGTCGCGATGTGGCCCAGCGTGTCGCGGATCTCGCCCATCCGGACTAGCGCTTCGTTGCAGCGGGCGACCACGGCATTGACCATGAGGTGGTACTTCGGAATGAACAGGGTGTAGAGCCCTTGGTCGGTGAATTCCAGAACGTCGGCCTTCTTCCCGATGTTCTCCATCTCCAGACTCTCGGTCTCCCAGATCTTCGCCTCGTCGAGCAGTTTGGTGGTCTCGACGGCGAAGCCGGCCGTTGGAGCGGTCATGCTCAATCTCCTCTCAGGAAGGCCGCGGCTTCGTTGAGCAGCCGCGCGGCCCGGTCGGCCGGGCTGGCGTTGGCAGCATTGACAAGCTCGCTGCGGGCGGCCGCCAGCGCCGTGTTCAGTGCCGAGGTCAGCTCGCTGCCGGTCTTGTCCGACGCCCACGCCTGGTCGGCCGAGCACGAAAGCGCGCCGTCGCTGCCAAGGGTCAGCGTGAGCATGCCGGAGGCGGCGGAGCCGGTTGCCTGGCGCACCTGGGGTTCGGTGAGGGCCTCGAGGTCGGCGGTGATTTCGAGCAGTTCACGCAAAAGCTCGCCGACCTCCCTAGGATGCACCGGGACTTCGGGCCTACTCGGCGGCTGGAACGCTTGGGCCGCAACAGGTTGCTCGTCGACTTCAGAGGTGGGCAGGTCGACCTTTTCCAGCAGGCTCGCCCAGGCGGTCAGCCGTTGCTTCGTGGCCGCCGCGAACGCAGCCGCCACCGCAGGGCCGAATGCCGTGGGGTGCAAGCTGCGCGCCCAACCCTCATCGACCTCAAACGAAGCCGGTAGCCCTTCGGCGTCCAGCGTCACCTGCACGACGCCGCTGGGATCGGTGGCCTGCACCGTCTGCGGCATTCCGCCCTGGAAATCGTGAATTAGCCTTTGCTGGCTGGCCGCATGGCCGCCCATTTCCCGAAGGATGTCCTCCGCCATGTAACCCCTATCGACGCAGCGAAATATAGCACCTCGTTGCCGGTGGTAAAACGGTAAAGTACTCGGTCCGTAGCTAGCTTCTGTCGCGGCCACCACCCATCACGCCACGCACGGCCCACAGGCCGCCGAGGATGAGACCGCCGAGGACGGCGACGGGCGTGACCGGCCCATTGAGGGCGGCAATCGCGCCGACCGCCAGACCGTAGCTGATGGAAAGAATGATGAGGTTTCTGGCCGAAAGCTGAGGAGTCATGCTTTTCACGGTGCGGCTTGGCGAGCCTGTTGCCCAGCCGCCGGCCGATCCAACCCGGCATCCAACGACAGTTGGATATCGGCCTGCGGCGATTGGTGCCAAGCTTGGCCGATGGCGGGTGAGGTGGATGCTGGCCGGGATGAATGGCAGCGCAGCATCCGAGGCTGGCACCTCGCATTTGGACTGTTGGCCGCGGTTACCGGCGTGCTCTACACGCTAGAGGACGGGATAGCGCCGGTGCAGCGATTCGCCGCCCTCGGCATGCTGGCCATCCTTTCTGTTTGGTACGCGAAGACCGCGGCCCGCGTCCTGCAACGTGAACGCGCCCGCCTGGGACTGGTCTACCTAATCGGCGCAGTGCCGCTGACGCTGGCCATGTTCGCGATCCGTCCGGTGGGCGCCATGATGCTATTCGCGTTGTATCCCCATATCTGGGCGCTGTTACCTGTTTCCCGTGCGATCGTCGCCACCGCGGTCACGATCGCGGGCACCGCCATCATCACCCTGGTCGATGCCGAGCTTGAGCCGATCGCGTTGCTTGAGGCGCTGATTCCCGCGGCGATCGGCCTTGTGGTGGCGACCGCGGTCGGGGTGTGGGTGGGCCGCATCATCGAGCAGAGCAAGCAACGCGCCGAGCTGGTCGCCGAATTGGCCGCGGCGCGGGCGCAGCTGGCTCGGGTCAGCCGGGAGGCCGGGGCGCTGGCCGAAAGGGAAAGGCTGGCCCGTGACATCCACGACACGCTGGCGCAGGGCTTCGCCAGTGTCGTCCTGCTGCTCGAAGCGGCCGACGCCGCCGGCGGCATCGGTGCTGCGCGCCAGTACATTGACCGTGCCCGGCAGACTGCCCAGGAGAATCTCGCCGAAGCTCGGGCGCTCGTGGGCGAGCTGACCCCACCGGCCCTGCGCGACGCCTCGCTGCCCGATGCCTTGCGCCATCTGGTGACGCGGCTGGGACCCGAGCTCGGTCTAGTCCCGGCCCTGTCCGTCACCGGATCGGCACGGGCGCTGCCCGCCGATCAGGAGGTGGTGTTGCTGCGGGTGGCCCAGGAGGCGCTGACCAACGTGCGCAGGCATGCCGCCGCGAGCCGGGTCGAAGTCGCACTGTCCTATCACGACAGTGGGGTGAGCCTGTCGGTCAAGGACAACGGCCGCGGCTTCGATCCGGCCCGGGTGACCGGCGGCTTCGGCCTGGCCGGCATGCGGGATCGGGTAACCCAGCTGGGTGGCCGGCTGGAGCTGTGCGCGTCAGCGTCGCAAGGGGCGACCATCCGAGCGGAGCTGATGTCGTGAGCGAGGTGCGGGTGCTGATAGTGGACGACCATCCCGTGGTGCGGGAAGGGTTGCGGGCGGTGCTGTCCGCCGAGACGGGCATCGCGGTGGTGGGGGAGTGCGGCTCAGGCGATGTGGCGGTGGAGCTTGCCGCACAGCTGCGACCCGACGTGGTGCTGATGGATCTGCGGCTGCCGGGCCTGGACGGCGTCGATGCCACGAGCCGCATCGTGTCGGCCGGGACAGCGGCCGTGTTGGTCCTCACCATGTACGACACCGATGGCGACATCATCCGGGCGGTGGCCGCGGGCGCCACCGGCTATCTGCTCAAGGAAAGCTCGCGCCAGGAGCTGGCCGCCGCGGTGCGCGCCGCTGCCCGCGGCGAGACCGTGCTGGCCGCGCCGGTCGCGGCCAAACTGGTGAACCGGGTGCGCGGCGGCGAGCCGCAGCTGAGCCGCCGCGAGCTACAGGTGTTGCAGTGCATAGCCGATGGCATGTCCAATCCGGAAATCGGGCGGGATCTGTTCATCAGCGAGGCCACCGTGAAAAGTCACGTCATGCGGATCTTCGAGAAGCTGTCGGTCAGCGACCGCACCGCCGCTGTGACAGTCGCCCTCGCCCGCGGCATCCTCCGCTTGCCGCACTAGCACCGCCCACCGTGCGGCAAAGCCCTGGCATCCAAGGGGAGCCGTGCGGCAAAGCCCTGGCGTCCAGGGAGCCGTGCGGCAAAGCCCTGACGTCCAGGGAGCCGTGCGGCAAAGCCTTGGCATCAGGGGCGGGTGCGGCAGATGCCTTGGCATCCATGGTGAAACCCCCGGGACGGCCTGGTGGCCGAGCCCGGGGGGTGTGGTGGGTGCGGGGGGCAGATCGGCTAGGACCAGCGAAACATCCGGATGGCGCCGATCCAGGCCAGGGCGGTCCAGACGAGCAACACTCCAATGTGGAGCAACTGGGGCCACTGCCCGATCGCCGAGTCTTGCAGCGCCTGCACTCCGGCCCCCAGCGGGGTGAAGCTGCTTATGGTGCGCAACGCTTCCGGCATCACCTTTACCGGCACCCACAGCCCGGCGAAGAACATCAGCGGGAAGAACACGGCCGAGCCGATGCCCTGTGCCGTTTTGCTGCCACTGACGCTGGCGAGCATCAGGCCGATGCCGAACATCGCGGCCACGCAGAGGATGTAGATCAGGGCGAAGGCCGCCGGGTTGCCGGGCAGGGCGACGCCGAAGGCGACCCAGCCGAGCAGCAGGACGGCCAGGCTGCCCATGAGCAGCACGGCGAACTGCACGGCCGCCTGAGCGAGCAGCAGGTCCTTGGGGCGCACCGGGGTGGTGGACAGCCGGCGCAGGATGCCGCGTTCGCGGTAGAGGGCAAGCTGCACCGGCATGGTGCTGATGGCCACCATCGCGATCGCCATGATGATCATCGTTGGCACGTAGAGCGCGATCACCGACTGCCCGCCCAGTTCCGGTTTGGCCTCGCGGAAGGAGGGGATGGCACCCAGGATGATCAGGATCAGCGGGCTCAGCAGCAGCCCGAAGATGATGGCGGCGATGTCGCGGAAGTAGAGCCGGAATTCGCTTCGCAGCAGATGGGTGTTCATGCGCGTTCTCCTGTCAGGACGATGAAGGCGTCGTCGAGGTTGGCTTGGTCGACGCGCAGGTTGAGGGGGACGAGCTGCTGGCGGCTCAACTCTGTGATCACTTGGGGGAGTGCTTCCTGGGTACCAGCCACAGTCAGCTCTTGATCTTGATCTTCTACCGACGTGACCGAGGGCAGTGACCGCAGGGCGGCCAGGTCGGCCGGGCTCGAGGTGCGGAACCGCAGCACCTGACCGGCTGCCACCTGCGCGGTGAGGTTGGCCGGGGTGTCCAGGGCGGCGACCCGCCCACCGTGGATGACGGCGATCCGGTCGCAGAGCCGTTCGGCCTCGTCCATGAAATGGGTCACCAGCAGGATGGTCACCCCACGGTCGCGCACCTGGGAGATGAGCTGCCAGGTGTCGCGCCGCGCCTGGGGGTCGAGCCCGGTGGTGAGCTCGTCGAGGATCGCGATCTTCGGATTGCCCACCAGGGCAAGGGCGATCGACAGGCGCTGCTTCTGGCCGCCGGAAAGCTTGGCGTACTGCGTTTTGGCGGAGGCGGCCAGGCCAAGCTCGTCGATGAGCTGCGCCGGCCTTGCCGGGTCGGGGTAGAAGGAGGCGAACAGGTCCACCGCCTCGCGGACGGTGATTTTGTCCTGCAGCGCCGACTCCTGCAGCTGCACGCCCACCAGACGGCGCAGCGGAGCCGGATCGTGCTGCGGGTCGTTGCCGAGCACCCGGATGGTGCCGCTGTCGGGGGTGCGCAGGCCGCTGATGCACTCGACCGTGGTGGTCTTGCCTGCGCCGTTGCGGCCGATGACGCCGAAGATCTCGCCGGGCTCGACCGCGAAGGTGACGTCTTCGACCACGATGCGCTCGCCATATCGCTTCGTCAGGTTGGAAACCTCGATGATTGCCATGCCAGTAACGCTAGAAATCCGGGGCGGGCGTTGGTATCCGTCCATCTCTCCGATTGGGGTGGGGCTAGCTCTACCCCCACCGATGGGGATGGGGGTACTGCCGCCCGCCGCTGCGAGGGGTAAGACTGGCGACATGACACGACGGCTGAGGGCTCTGGCGGTGGGCTTCGAGCTCTTCGCGCTCACGCTGCTGGGCGTGGCCGGCTTCGCCGTGACCATAGCCGCGTTCGCTCCCGGGTTCGGGCTCGGCATGCTTTTCCTGCTCCCGGCGCCGTTGCTGTGGGGCCGGACCATCGCCCAGGTGGCGCGGCAGCGCACGGCTTTGCTGGCCGGCGTCAGCATCGCGGCGCCCTACCAACCCGCGCCTCCGCCGCCCGTGCGCCAGGCGGACGGGTGGTATCGCAAGGACCGTGTGCTCTACCGCAGCCCATACTGGCCGGCCCTGATGGGCCGCATCGAGTGGCTGCTGGGCGACAACGCGACCTGGCGCGACCTGGGCTGGATGATGATCGCCCCGGTCACCGGCGGGTTGCTGGCCCTCGCGCCGGCCCTGCTCATCGCCGCCGGGATCGTTTTGCCTTTTTTCGGGTACCCGGTGGGGCTGCTGCTGATCCCGGTCGGCTTCCTCAACGCCGAATATGCCGTGCGCGGCGCGGCTGCCTTCAACCGGCGGCTGCTCGGCGGGCCGTTCCTGCGGTCCAATGTGGACAATGTGCTGCCGGTGCGGCATCCCGTGAAGGAGTGGGTGGCCCAGGCCCTGCTGCCCCCGCTGCGGCTCGCTGTCCTTCTGCTGACAAGCCTCCTGGCGATCCCGGTCTTCGTCGCGACGGTGCTGGGCTTCATCGCGGCCTACGGGCTCGGGCTCATCTTCCTGGTACCCATGGTGCTGGGAGATCTGCGCTGGCTGGCCACCTGGCGCCGCTCGCTGGCGCACTGGTCCGGGCCGCCGATCCCCGCGCCCTACCGCCCGCTGCCGGTTCTGGTGGCCAACTCCGAGGGCCTGTTCCAGGTGGGCAAGAGCCTCTACCGCACGCAGCGGTGGGCCGTGTGGGCACAGCGTTTCAGCTGGCTCACCGGGGATCCGGCCACCTGGCGCGAGGTGCTGTGGCGCGGGCTCGACCCGATCGTCGGCGGCCTGCTGGCCGGCATCCCGGTGGCCATGATCGGCTACGGGATCTGGGGGCTCGTCCTGCCCCGCATCACCCAGACCGTGCTCGGCGCGCCACGCCACGACTGGTACGGCGCGATCGATGGCAACCCCTGGCCGGCGATCCCGGTCGGTCTCCTCCTGGCCTGGATCGGCATCAAAATCGCTCCCGCGGCGGTGCGCTGGCACGGCCGGTGGAGCCGGGTGCTGCTCTCTCCGAGCGCGCAAGCTGTTCTCTCGCAACGAGTCGAGCAGCTCACCCAGACCCGCGCGGACGCCACCGCCGCCTCGGCCAGCGAGCTGCGCCGCATCGAGCGAGACCTGCACGATGGCACCCAGGCCCGTCTGGTCGCGCTGGGCATGAACCTTGGTGCGATCGAGCGCCTGCTCGACACCAACCCGACCGCGGCCCGTGAGCTGCTCGCCAAGACCCGAGAGTCGGTGGGGACTGCGCTGCGGGAACTTCGGGAGCTGGTACGCGGGATCCACCCGCCCGTGCTCGCCGAACGTGGCCTCGCCGACGCGGTGCGGGCGCTGGCGCTGGACAGTCCACTGTCGACAGTCGTCTCCGCGCACCTGCCCTGGCGGCTGCCCGAGCCGATCGAGGCCGCGGCCTACTTCGGGGTGGCCGAAGCGCTGGGCAACGCCGCCAAACACTCCGGTGCCACAAAAGCCACCGTCTCGATGGAGCTGACCACCGAGAACCTGCGTATCGTGGTCGGCGACAACGGCAAAGGCGGCGCCGACCCGATGCGGGGCAGTGGGCTGCGCGGCCTGGCCCAGCGGCTGGGTATCTTCGATGGGATCGTCACCATCTCCAGCCCAGCTGGCGGACCCACCGAGCTCACCCTGGAGATCCCATGCGCGTCGTCCTCGCCGAGGACCTCTACCTCCTGAGAGAAGGCCTCATCCAGCTGCTGCGCGCCTACGACTTCGAGATCGCGGCCGCGGTCGAGTCCGGGCCGGAGTTGCTGGCGGCGCTGCTCGAACACCGGCCGGACGTGGCCGTGGTCGACGTCCGGCTGCCGCCGACCTTCACCGACGAGGGCCTGCGGGCCGCTCTGGAAGCCCGCCGCCAGGTCCCCGGGCTTCCGGTCCTGGTGCTCTCCCAGCACGTCGAACAGGTCTACGCCCGTGAGCTGCTCGCCGACGGCTCCGGTGGCGTGGGATATCTGCTCAAGGACAGGGTGCTCAACGCCGAACAGTTCATCGACGCCGTGCGCCGGGTAGCCCTGGGCGGGACAGCCATGGATCCCGACGTCATCGCCAAACTCCTCACCGCCGCGCCTTCCGCCGGCCCGGTCGGCGAGCTGACCCCACGCGAGCGGGAGGTGCTCGCCATGATGGCCGAAGGCCGGTCCAACGCGGCCATCTCACAACGCCTCTTCATCAGCGAAGGCGCCGTGGGCAAACACACGGCCAGCATCTTCGGCAAACTGGGCCTGGCACCCTCCGATGACGACAATCGCCGGGTCCTGGCGGTGCTGGCCTACCTCAACTCCGCCCGCCCATGAGCAGCCGCCCGCCCAGGGCTTCCATCCCGATGCTGACCCGCGCCTAGCCTGCCGCCTTTGAGCAGCTGGCCCGCTTCGGGCATCCATCCCGATGCTGACCTGCGCTTAGCCTGCCGCCTTTGAGCAGCTGGCCGCTTCGGGCATCCGGCCGGTGCTGACCTGCGCTT
>NZ_BONY01000102.1 GCF_016862955.1 Rhizocola hellebori
CGAGGGAGGTGTCAGCTGGATGTTGAGGGTTTGGTCGGTGGTGGCGGCTAGGTTGTTGGCGATGATGGGGTTGAGGCCGGAGCCGGTGGGTGGGGTGAAGTGGATGTCGTAGGTGCCTGGGTCCACGTCGAGCTGGTATGCGCCGTTGGTGGCGGTGAGGACCGGGCCGAAGAGGGTGGTGGTGGCGCCGGGGGCGGTGGCGGTTACTGCGACATTTTGGACTCCGCCGCCGGCTTGGCTTGTCACCGTTCCGGTTATGTGGACAGGGCCTACGGCGATGGCTGCGGTTGGTGCGCCGAAGGTGAATAGGCAGATTGCCAGTCCGATACCGACGGCTCGCCTGAGACTGTGGGAACTAAGCTTTTGCATGGCTCTCCCTCGATGAGTGTTTCGCCGCCGGGACAGTGGGTGGGCGCAGGCCAGCGCTCCACGCGGCGATGGCTGGAGGAGATGGGTTCTGGGGTCAGTCCGTAGGCTCGTCCGGTCCCGGAGAGCCATCGGTCAGATAGTCACCACTGAGGGTAAGCGTGCGGTGAAGGCTCTTGGCTCACTTGATCGTATGATCTACTAAGCTTGATGAGTGGCAAGGCAAGCTGTGACGATGATGGTGACCGTCCGTTGTGGTCTTCTGGCTCTCCGTTCGGCGATCGAGGTGGCCATCTGACCTAATCCCTCTAGCTGACAGACTTGATTGTGGACCAAGGTGGTTCAATAGCCTGCTATGAAGGCCAATCGTTCTATGCCGTCACCTACGGTGATTCCAGTCCTGACCTATCCGGATGTACGCGAGGCGGTCGCCTGGCTCGAAGGAGCCTTCGGCTTCGTCGAGCGGCTGCGCATCGGTGAGAGTCACCGGGCTCAGTTGCGCGTCGGTGATGGCGCGGTGATTGTCGCGGACGTGCGGGGTGAGCGCCGCGCGCCTCAGCCCGGCGAGGTTGCCCAATCGGTAATGGTTCGCGTCGAAGACGTGCACGCCCACTGCGAGCGGGCCAGGGCCTACGGCGCACGCGTCCTCATGGAGCCGACCGACTGGGAGTACGGCGAAAGGCAGTACAGCGTGGAGGATCCCGCCGGGCACCACTGGATGTTCTCGGAGACGCTGGCCGACGTCGCGCCCGAGGATTGGGGTGGGCAGTTGTTGTCGTAGGGCGCCGCTAGGTTCTGCGCCATGACTGTGACAGCGGGGGCGCCACCGATTGTGGCGGGTGGGCTCGGAGCCGCCTTTTGGCGAATGTGGACGGCCAGCGTCGTGTCGAGGTTCGGCGACGCGTTACGAGGTCCGGCACTGTCGCTGGTCGCGGCGGGTCTGACCCGTGATCCGGAGACGATCGCGCTGGTGGTGATCGCGGGTCAGGTGCCCGGTCTGCTGTTCGGGTTGCTGGGCGGGGCGCTGGCCGACCGCTGGGATCGACGGCTGAGCATGGCCGGCACCGACGGGTTGCGGTGTGCCATGGTGGTGGGCCTGGCCATCGCGGTCGCCACGGGCAACGTCAATGTGGGGCTGCTGATGGTGTTCGCGTTCGCGATGTCGACGGTGGGCACCCTGTTCGACTCGTCGTCGTTTGCCATCCTGCCCGAGCTGGTGCCCGCCGACCGGCTCGCCAAAGCCAACGGGCGCATGCAGGTCGGCAGCACGATCTCCGGCGGTCTCCTCGGCGGTCCGGTGGCCGGAGGCCTATTTGTGGTGGCGGCCGCGTTGCCGTTCGCTGTAGACGCGGTGACTTTCGCGCTCGCGGCGCTGCTAGCGCTTACGCTGCCACGGATGTCCGCGGCGCAGGCGGCGGCCGCGCCACGCGCCAGCCTGTGGGGGGCGGCCGTGGCCGGGGTGCGGTGGATGTGGCGCGAGCCGTCGCTGCGGCTGCTCGCCATTCTGTCCGCTGCGGCCAACCTCGTCATCGGCGCGTTGCTAGCGGTGATAGTGCTGCTGATCCTGGATGTTTTCGGGGTACCGGAGGCAGCCTACGGATTGTTCACGTTGGTTGGGGCGGCCGGCGGCATCGCCGGGGGCGTCTTCGCGAGCCGGATCGGTGCCAGGTATGGCATTCTGCCGGCGTTGCGGCGGGTGCTGGTCGTGCAGGCAGTGGCTTTGACCGCACTGGCGGCGGCGTCGGGTCAGGTAGTCGTGGGTGGAGCGGCCCTGGGTGTGTTCATCGCCGGCAGCGCGATATGGAACGTGCTGGTCAATACCTACCAGCAGCAGGCGGTCCCGGCCGAGCTGCGCGGGCGCACCGGCGCGGCGAGCCGGGTGGTCGGGCTGGCCTCGGCACCCATTGGCGCCGCGCTGGGCGGGTTGATCGCCGGGCAGTTCGGGGTCGCCTCGGTCGCGGTGTTCGGCGCCGGCGTGTTCGTGGTGTTGGCGGCGGTGTCCTGGCGCGCGCTGACCGGCGGTCCAGCGGTCAGCTGACCCCGGTGGTGTCCTGGCACGCTTTGACCGGCGCTCCTGCGGTCTGCTGACCGCTTTCCCGGGGGTGTCCTGGCGCGCGCTGACCGGCGGTCCTGCGGTGGGCTGACCGCTTTCCGGGGGGTCCTGGCGCGCGCCGATCGGCGCTCCTGCGGTCAGCTGACCGCTTTCTTGATTAGCGCGACGATCTTTTTCTCCTCGGCGGCGGTCAGTTTGGCCAGGGCGAAAGAGGTGGGCCACATGTTGCCGTCGTCGAGGTTCGCCTCGTCGCTGAAGGCCAGCGTCGAGTATCGCGTCTTGAACTTCTGCGCGCTTACCACGTGGCAGACGACCTTGCCGTTCTTGGCGTAGGCGGGCATCCCGTACCAGAGCTTCGGCGTCAGGCCCGGCGCGTTGGCCTTCAAGATGGCGTGGATCCGCTCGGCGATGACGCGGTCCGCATCCGGCAGCTCGGCGATCTTCGCAAGCACCTCGCTTTCCGCGTCGGCCGCATTCGCGCCGCGGCGCGCGCTTGCCTTCAGCTCCTTGGCGCGCTCCTTCATCGCGGCGCGTTCGTCTTCCGTGAAACCCTCGTATTTCTCGTCCTTCGCGGTCGTGCGCTTGGCGGGCTTCTTGGCGTCGGTCATTGCGGTTTCCTCACTGCGAGGCTCGGCGGGCACGACCCTGAGGTCGTCACCTGGATATCCTCCCTGAGAAAGCGCTGTTGTGGGCTGTTTCGGCCGGTCATTAGAAGTCGATGGCGGTGAGCCACTCGCCGCCCCGACGCGGCCGGTAACCGAATCGCTGGGCGAGGCCCTGCACCACGGCCGGCATATGTGCGGCGCCGTAGACGACCGCGACATCGATCTTCTCGTCGGCGCGTGACTCGTAGATCTTCACCAGCGCTTCCAAGAGTTCCTCATCGCGGTTGTTGAGTATCGGCTTTTGCAGAAACGACAGGAACAGGCGCACGTCGGTGTCGTCGCTGACCTCCAGGTTGCGGCGCAGCAACCAGTTTCGGCCGCCCAGCAGCATGGACACCACCAGTGAGGGCACCAGGAGCAGGACATCCAGCCAGCCAAGCAGCGGCAGCCTGCGCCAGTGCCCGCCGTCAAGGCCGAGCCGCTCCGGCCACAGCACCGGGACACCGATCGCCTCGAAGTCGATGTCCTGGTGTACCAGGCGGTCGACGGCGCGCTGGCGGGTCATCCGCAGCGCTATCGCGTAGGCCAGCCCGACCGAGCTGGGGCCGTCGTACCCCTCGGCCACGACCAGGTGGCATTGGCGCAAACGCTGCGCCACCTCGCGGTAGAAGGCCGGCAAGCCAAAATGGATCATGGGGAAGAGCACGAAGCGCAGAGGCTTGTTCGGGTGCCCCAGCGCCACCACCGCGGAACGGACCCCCGCCACGCTGACCTCGGTGATCTGCATGGGCTGAGGGTGACAAGGACTGTCAAGCTCGTGAGCCTGTGGTGGCCGTAGCATTTGTTCATGTCTGAGGCCATCCGGTATGAGCGGCGCGGCGCGGCCGCGATTTTGACGATCGACCGTCAGGAGCGGCGCAACGCGATCGACGGCCCGGCGGCGGAGGCGTTGTTGCGCGGCTACCAGGCTTTCGTCGCGGACGACGAGGCCCGGGTGCTGATCGTCACCGGGGCCGGCGAGGTGTCCTTCTGCGCGGGCGCCGACCTCAAGGCCCTCGACAGCCTGGTGCCGCGGGTGGTGGCCCCGGGTGGCCCGCTCGGGTTCACCCGGCTGCTGTCGCCCAAGCCAACGATCGCGGCGATTTCTGGCTGGTGTCTGGCCGGCGGCATGGAATTGGCGTTGTGGTGCGACATCCGCATCGCGGCCGAGGGCTCGACTTTCGGGTTCCCGGAGCGGCGCTGGGGTGTGCCGCTGGTGGACGGCGGAACGCAGCGGCTGCCGCAGGTGATCGGGTTGGGGCGCGCTTTGGATCTGACTTTGAGCGGCAGAATGGTACCCGTCGCAGAAGCCTTAGCCATAGGCCTGGTGAACCGGATCGTGCCGGCCGGAACCCACCTGGACCATGCGCTCGAATACGCGCAGCAGCTGGCCTCGTTCCCGCAGGAGACCATGCTCGCCGACCGGCGCTCCATCTACGACGGACTGGGCCGTGATCTGTTCGCGGGCTTGGCGTTGGAGGCTACCGGCGGGCTGACCACGCTGGGTGTCGCGGCGCAGGGGGCGGCCCGTTTCGCGGGAGGGGAAGGCCGCGGCGGCGCTTTCGGCTAATCGTCGGGAAGCTCGCGATCGGGCATGGGCAGCAGGATGCGGAAGGTGGCTCCGGTGCCGGGGCGCGTGGCCAGCTCGATGCGGCCGTGGTGGGCCTTGATGATTGATGCCGCTATGGCCAGTCCGAGTCCCGCGCCGCCGTGGTTGCGGGAGCGGCTGGGCTCGGCCCGGTAGAGACGTTCGAAGATGTGCTGGGCGTGTTCGGGGGCTATTCCCGGCCCGGTGTCAGCGATTTCGACGACGGCGACGGTGGCCGTGACGGGCAGCGTGCCCACCGAGGCAGTGACGGCGTCGCCGGAAAGTGTTGTGCTGCTTGTGGTTACCCGTACCGTGACGCTGGCGGTGGCCGGGGTGTGCTGCAGCGCGTTGCCGATGAGGTTGGCGGCGAGCTGGCGCAGCTGGTGTTCGTCGCCGTCGACGGTGACCGGTTCGAAGGTGGCCAGATCGACCTTGCGGGAAGGGTTTCGCACATGCGCGTCGCGGATGGTGTCCGCGGCGATTTCCAGGAGGTCGACCGGGGCGCGCCGCAGTGGCGGGCTCTCGTCGAGCGCGGCGAGCTGCAGCAGATCCTCCACGAGCAGACCCATCCGGGCCGCCTCGGCCTCGATGCGTGACATGGTCTCGTCCAGCTGCGGGCCGGAAGGTGCGCCACCGCGTCGGTAGAGCTCGGCGAAACCGCGGATGCTGGTGAGCGGGGTGCGCAATTCGTGGGACACGTCGGCGAGGAACCGGCGCAGCTTCTGTTCCGAGGTGGTGCGGGCGGCGACGGCCGCCTCGACCCGGCCGAGCATGGTGTTGAGGGCGATGCCGAGCCGGCCCGGCTCGCTGTGCGGGTTAGTGTCCGGGACCCGGGCGGACAGGTCGCCCTGGGTGATGGCATCCGCGGCATGTTCCATCCGGGTCAGCGGGCGCAAAGCTATCCCGACCAGGTAGTAGGAGCCCAGGCCGACCAGGGCGAGCACACCCAGCCCGACCCCGATGCTGACCACCGTCATCTGGGTGGTGGTCGCGTCGGCGCGGGCGAGGGAGATGGCGGCGACGGCGTAGTCACCGCGCGGGGTGCGCGTGACCTTGACCCGGAACCGCTCACCGCTGCCGGCGTTGGTCAGGGTGGCGATCGGCTGGCCCGCCCGGTTCTGGATGTCGGCGAAGCTGCCAAGGTCGGGGCCGTCGACAGGGTCGATGTTGCGCGGCCCCCGGACCGGGTTGCCCTGGGCGTCGTACACAAGGAAAAGGGCGTTGTCGCCGACACCGGTGGGAAAAGCGGCGCACTCGGGCCACAGGTTGGACTCGGCGTTGGGGTAGCCGCCGCGCCAAAGCTCAGCGCACAAGGGCTGGCTCGGCGATGAGGTCGCGCCCGGCGAGGCGGCAGCCCTCGGCGACGGGGCGACGCTAGGCGCTGCGCCCGACAAGGCGGTCCCTGGTGCCGCGGCAGAATGCGGTGTGGCTGTGGGGATGGGTGCCGCGGCGGGAAGCGGTGTGGTGGTGGGGAAAGGTGCCGTGGCAGTGAACGGCAGTGCGGCGGGAAGGGGCGCGGTGGTGATGGGCGGTGAGGTAGTGGGGGTGGCGGAAGGTTGGGCCGTGGGGTTTCGGCGGGAGCCGGGGGCGCCGGTGTCGGGTGGGCGGAAGCGGCCTTCGGTGAAGAAGGGCCGGGCGGCGACCTGGCTTAGCCGGGTGACCTCGTTGTCGAGGCGGCCGGTCTGGTAGTGGCGCAGGATAAGGATTCCGGCGATGCTGGTGATGGCCAGGGTTACCGCGGCCAGGCCGAGCAGGGTGAGCACCATCCTGCCGCGCAACGTTTTCATGACTGTTCACTTTGGACAGGCAGTCGCAGTGTGTAGCCGACGCCGCGCAGGGTGTGGATGAGCGGAGGGCCGGTGCGGTCCACCTTTTTGCGCAGGTAATAGATGTAGGACTCGACGATGCGGCCGTCACCGCCGAAGTCGTAATTCCATACCCGGTCCAGGATCTGGGCTTTGGAGACCACCCGGCCCGCGTTGTCGAGCAGGTAGCGCAATAGGTTGAACTCGGTGGGGGACAGGTCGATGACCTGCCCGCCGCGCCGCACCACGTGGGCGTCCTCGTCCATTTCCAGGTCGGCGAAGCGCAGTATGCCGGGGCTGGTCTGCTCCCCGATGCGGGCGCGGCGCAGGATCGCCCGGATCCGCAGCACGACCTCTTCGAGGCTGAACGGTTTGGTCACGTAGTCGTCGGCGCCGACGGTGAGCCCGGAAATGCGGTCCTCCACCGAATGCCGGGCGGTCAGGAAGAGGACCGGCATGTCGTGCCCGCCGGAGCGAAGCTTGCGGGCGACATCGAAGCCGTCGATGTCGGGCAGCATCACGTCGAGAACCAGCAGATCAGGCTGGAACCGGGCGGCCGCGGCCAGCGCTTCGCCCCCGCTGCCGGCCGTCTGCACGTCAAAACCCACCAGGCGCAGCGTTTGCGCCAGCAGCGCGCAGATGTTCGCCTCGTCGTCGACGACCAGCAGCTTCATCTTCACCGCAATCTCCTGCCGATCTGTCATCGGGCGTTGAGGCGCACCACGGTGTCTTCCGCGATGCCGTTGATCTCGGCGCTGCCGTCCCCGCGCAACCCCACGCCCACCTCGCGCAGCGTGCCGTCGGGCAGCTTGACCTGGCCGCTGGTGGTACCCGTGATCTTGACGGCCGACTGGGGCAGGTAAAGAACGTCGTCTGCGCGCGCGATGATGACCTGCGCGGTGGCCGACTGCCCGATGAGCAGGTCAGCGGGCGGGGCGTCGAACGAGAGCAGCACGGTGTAGCGCACCAGCCGGTTGGTGATGGTGCCCTGCACGGCGACCTGGTCCACGGTGGCGGCGAAATCGGTGCCCTTCTTGTTGGCCAGCTGCACCGTCGCGTGGTGACCGGCGGCCAGGGTGACCGCGTCCGCCTCCGCGAAGTCCGCTTTGACCATCATCTTCTCGACGACGCCGATGTCGATGAAAGCGGCCGTCGACACGGTGTCGCCCGGCTTGCCGCCGACTCGCAGCACCTTTCCGGCTACCGGTGCGCTGATGGTGGTACCCAGCAGAAGCTGCTTTGCTTTGAAAAGGTTTTGCTCCGCCTTGGTGAGCGCCACCTCGGCGGTGTAGATGGCGTCGGTCTGCACGCGCCCCTGGGACGGCTGCTGGGTGGAGGGGCGAGGCGCCGGGCCCGCGCTGCCGGTCGGCTGCGGCGCGGGTGTCGGGCTGGCCGCCGCCGCTGCCGCGGCTCGCGCCTCATCGAGGGTCTGCTCGGCCGCGTTGACACTGTCCTGCGCCTGATCGGCGGCTTCCTTCGCGTCGGCCGGATCGATGGTGGCCAGCACCTGACCCGCGGTCACGGCGTCGCCTGCCTTGACCGTCACCGAGGTCAATGTCCCGGCGGTGGAGAAGGCGATCTGGCGCGTGGACACCGGCTGAACTGTGCCCGCGGCGGCCACCGACGAGGTGACCGAGCCGCGTTTGACCTGCACGGTGGCGGGTGGGGCGGATCCTGCGTCACCGGCGTTGAGGGCCACCACCACGGCGGCCGCGCCAGCCACCACCACGGCGGCGGCCCCGTACCAAAGGGGCCGCCGTTTTTGCGCTCGGAAGGTCATGGGTGGGTAGTGTCACGGACTTTCCTCGGAGCAACCTCGGAATTTCCGCGTAGCGCCCGATTCTGAGGAAGCTTTGAGGTTACGGCTAGGTGGGTGTGAGGGTCGGCGACGAAGCTTCGCCGAATGAGATTTGTCGCGCTTCTCGCCGGCTTGCTGCTGGCGGCTGCCACGGCGGCCGCCTGTGGAAGCTCCGAGCCGGAGACGACCCCCGTCGCTGCTAGTTTCCAAGACTGTCTGCGCCAGGAAGGCATAGATGTGTCCGGGCTGGGGCAGGGCGGCGCGCGGGCCAGCGGGCAGCCGTTCACCCGGCCCTCGGGCCAGCCGGGTGGCGGGTTCCCTTCGGGCCGTCCGACAGCGTTTCCCTCCGGCCGTCCGACGGCGTTCCCTTCCGGCCGTCCTGGCAACGGCTTCAACTTCGGCGATCAGGCGCCGGCCGGGGTCGACCCGGCGAAATGGCAGGCGGCCCTGGCCAAGTGCGGGTCGTTGCGCCCGAGCGGTGGCGTGCGCCCCAATGGCAGTGCGCGTCCCGGCGGCGGTAACGGCCGGCAACAGGCCTACCTGAACTGCATGTCCGAGCATGGGGTGACCGTGACCCAGGGACAGCCGCTGCCCACCAGCGACCCGAAGGTGGCCGACGCGGAGAAGGTCTGCGCCGTGCTGCGTCCGTCGGCGCCCGCCCAATGAGCGCCCTGACGAGCCTGCGGGCCATGACGGGCCGGCAGGTCCTGACCCGGCTGCGGTCGATGCGCAACCGCACCACGGTGATCAATATCGTGCTGGCGGTGCTGCTGGCCGCCGGGATAGTGGCCGCCTACTTCATGGTGACCGGCGGCCAGTCCGAGGCCAACGCGGGAACAGGCAACGTGCGCACGGTGGCGGTCAGTGTAGGAACGGTGACCGCGACCGTGGCCACCGACGGCACCATCGAATCGGCGGCCACCATGGCCGCCGACTTCGCCACCGCCGGAACGGTCAACGCCATCAACGTGAAGATCGGCGACCTGGTCACGGCCGGCCAGGTGCTGGCCACGGTCGACCCCACCGATGTGAAGGCCGAGCTGGACGCGGCGAAGCGAAACCTCAACTCCGCCGAGGACGCTTTGGACCGGGCCACCGGTGACGCCGTGAACAATGCGAAGAACCAGGTCGACCAGGCGGAGACCACGGTCGCCGCAGCGCAGCGCAAGGTGGACGGCACCCAGCTCAAAGCGCCGATGGCCGGGACGGTCGTGGCGCTCAATGGGACCGTCGGCGGGAAGTCCACGGCGACCGGTTCGGCCTCCAGCGGGACAGCGAACTTTCTCCAGATCGCCGACCTGACCAAGCTTCAGGTCAAGGCGACGCTGCCCGAGGCCGACGCCACCCGGATCAAGCCCGGCCAGGTGGGCGCGGTGACCTGGAACGCTCTTTCCAGCGCCCGCGCCAAGGCGACGGTGACCACGCTGTCCCCGACGCCGAGCAGCGGCAATGTGATCACCTATCCGCTGACGGCGACCCTGGACACGGTGCCCGAGGGCGCCCGCCTGGGCCAGTCGGTGCGGCTGACCATCACCGTCGACGAGGTCGCCGACGCCATCAACGTGCCGACAGCGGCGGTCACCAGCGTCGCGGGCCGCAACATCGTCACCGTGGTGGCCAACGGGAAACAGGAAGTTCGCGCTGTCCAAATAGGACTCAAAGGCGACTCGGCCACCGTCATCCTGGAGGGCCTGCAGGCGGGCGAGCAGGTAGTGCTGGCCACAGTCAGCAGCAGCACCACCGGCGGCGGGTTCCAGCTACCCGGTGGTCAGCTACCCGGCGGCCAGCTTCCGGGTGGTCAGGTCCCCGGCGGCGGAACCAGGGGCGGCGGCGGCAACAGATGAACGTTATAGAGATCCGCGACGTCACCAAGGTCTACGGCGAGGGCGAGGCGGCGGTGCATGCCCTCGCCGGGCTGTCGATGTCGGTGGCCTACGGCGACCACGTGGCCATCATGGGCTCCTCCGGCTCGGGCAAGTCGACGCTGATGAACATCATCGGCTGCCTGGACATCCCCACCTCGGGCAGCTACCACCTCGACGGCGTGGACGTGAGCGAGCTCAACGACACGCAGCTGGCGCTGGTACGCAACCGGCGCATCGGTTTCGTCTTCCAATCGTTCAACCTCATCGCCCGTACCAGTGCGCTGGCCAATGTCGAGCTGCCCCTTGCCTATGCCGGGGTCAAACCGCGCCAGCGCCGCGAGCGGGCCATGGAGGCGCTTGACATGGTGGGCCTTTCCGGCCGCGCCGACCACGACCCGAACCAGCTCTCCGGCGGGCAGCAGCAGCGGGTCGCCATCGCCCGCGCTCTGGTCACCGAACCCGCGCTGCTGCTGGCCGATGAGCCGACGGGCAACCTGGACAGCCACTCCACCGCGGACGTGTTGTCCATTTTGGACAAGCTCAGCACGCAGGGGCGTACCATCGTGCTCATCACCCATGAGGACGAGGTCGCCGCGCACGCCGGGCGCATAGTCAGGCTTCGTGACGGGCAGATCATATGAGCTTCTTCGAGATCTTCAAGTTCGCGCTGAAGGGCATCAGCGCCAACAAGCTGCGCTCCGGCCTGACCATGCTCGGCATCCTGATCGGTGTCGCCGCGGTCATCCTGCTGGTGGCGGTGGGCAACGGATCCAAGGTGGCGGTCGAGCAAAGCCTGCAGGCGCTGGGCACCAACACCATCACCGTCCAAGGTGGACGCACCACCGCCCGCACCGGATACAGCACCGATCTGACCCTGGACATAGCGAACTCGCTCAAGGCGGCCCCCGATGTCAAGAGCGTCTCGCCGGTGGTCACCTCCGCACAGACCCTGAACTTCGGCGACACCACCCACGATGTCCAGCAGGTCATCGGTACCTACCCGGCCTATTTCGGCGCCTCCAACAGCGAGGTGGCCGCCGGGGTGGGCTTCGCCGAGGAGGATATCGACCAGGCCGCGCGCGTGGTGGTGCTTGGGCACACCGCCGCCACCGAGCTGTTCGGCGCCACCACGAGCCCGATCGGGGAACGGATCGGGATCGGCGGGCAGATCTTCACCGTGATCGGCGTGCTGAAGGAGAAGGGCTCCACGGGTTTCAACAATCCCGATGACATCGCCATCGCCCCACTTACCGCGGTGCAGCGGGCGCTGACCGGGTACGGGCCGGTCAACTCGATCACCATCGAGGCGGTCAGCGCCGACGCCGTCCCGGCGGCCCAGGCGGAGGTTACCGCGCTCCTCAACGCCCGGATGAACGTCACCAGTACGGCGAACGCCCCCTACACCATCCGCAACGCGTCACAGCTGCTGGCCACCCGTACCCAGACCGCCGAGACGTTCACCGTCCTCTTAGGAGCGGTGGCCGCGATCAGCCTGCTGGTCGGCGGGATCGGCATCACCAACATCATGATGGTGACGGTCACCGAGCGCACCCGCGAAATCGGCATCCGCAAGGCGCTCGGCGCCCCGAAACGGGTCATCCTCACCCAGTTCCTGATCGAGGCCACCCTGCTCAGCGTCATCGGTGGCGGGTTGGGGGTGGCTTTCGCTCTGCTGGGTTCCAACTTCACCATCGCCGGGGTGGTACCGGTCATCGTGCCCAGCTCGGTGGCGCTGGCTCTAGGGGTTTCGGTCGCCATCGGCCTGTTCTTCGGAAGCTATCCCGCCAGCCGTGCCGCGGGCCTGCGGCCCATCGACGCGCTTCGTTACGAGTAAGGAAACTGATGGACGACCTCACCACCGGGCTGGCCAAAGCCAAACGGACGCCATGGCTGACCCGCAGCACCGGCATCATGCTGGGCCTGGTCATCGCCTGCGCAGGATTCCTCGCCGGGGTCAAGGTTCAGCAGGCCTACGGCAGCACCGGCACCACCCCCAGCCGCGCGGGCACGGGCAACGCGGTGCCCGGTTTCGGCAATCGCGGCCAGGGTCAGCAGGGAACCGGCCAGCAGGGAACCGGTCAGCAGGCGTCGGCCACCCCGGTCAGCGGGAAGGTCAAGCTGGTCGACGGCACGACGGTGTACATCGAGACCGCCGACGGCACCCTCATCACGGTCAAAACCACGGCCACCACCGTCGTGCAGACCGCCAAAACCGTGACGCTGAAGGATCTCGCGGTGGGGACCGAGGTGCGGATCCTGGGCACGAGCGCCGGCACCGAAACCCTAAGCGCCACCGCGATCACCGCGACCGCGCCCTGATCTGACCGGGCCACTGTCGACCTGCCTTGGGTCCACAGTGGCCCTGTCCGTGCCCGGGGCATCTCAGCAGACTCGGGGCATGCTGAGTTTCAGAGGAGTTCTCATCGCGGCGACGGCGGCCTGTCTGGCCGCGTTATCGGTTCCGGGGTCGGCCTTTGCCTCGCCGGAGGTGGCGACCACCCACCTGACCCATGGAGCGCAGCTGCTGGGCGCGACCCCGCAGCAGGCGCTTGACCGCTACTGGACACCGGAGCGCCGTCGCGAGGCGGAGGCGAACACGGCGGCAGGGCTGCACCGGCCGGTCTACTCCAGCGAACACGCGCCCGGCGTGACCGGGCAGCCCGAAGGCCCGGCCGTGACCATCGCGCCGAGCGCGATCTCATCGGCGGTCAAGTGGCCCGGCGGCCAGTACGCCGCCCCCGCCGCCATGATGGGCAAGCTTTACTTCACCAGCGACCAGGGATTGGGTGGAGTGTGCTCAGCGACCGTGGTGTCCACCGAAATCAAATCGGTGATCTTCACGGCCGCCCACTGCGTGCACGGCGGGAAGTTTCGCGGCTACTCCACCAACTTATGGTTCTATCCCGCGGTGAAGAACGGCTTCCAGTCGTCCTACGGCGGCTGGCCCGGGTTCCGAGTCGAGGTTCCTGCGGGCTGGCGCACCAACAGCTACCCCGAGATGGACTACGCGGGAGTGGTGCTGCTGTTCAACAATCTGGCGCAGACCGTGCAGAGCCGCACGGGCGCGCTGGGCATCACCTGGAACCAGCCCAAGAACTACTACGCCTACGCCTTCGGCTATCCCGGAGCGGCCCCCTTCAACGGCAAGGATCTGTACTACTGCCACGGCAGCACCTCGGTCTCGTTCCTCAACTCGAGCGTGCTCGCCCTGCCGTGCAACATGACGCCGGGGTCCAGCGGCGGCGCGTGGCTGTTCAACTTCAACTCCGGCAACGGTTTCGGTCTGGTCAACGGGGTCACCTCCGAGTTGCAGACCTGGCCCGGCGGCTGGAACTACAGCCCCTACTTCGGCAACGGCGCCGGTGCCATCTACAACCTGGTCCGGTGGGGCTAGCGAGACAAAGGTGCGCTGCGGCCGACCCTTGCCCGCCAAGGGCCGACCGCAGCTCCACCCACCTACCTACTAGAGGAGGCGCCATCGGTGGTCGGCGCTGCCGACATCGGCGAACTGCTCCACATTGGCCGAATCGGCCGTGGAGCCGCCGTGCACGGCAAGCACCTTCCCACTGTTGAGGTTCTGGATCCTTACCGTGGCCGGGCTGCCGTCGACGACCCGGATCCGCCACAGATGGTCGGCGGTGCCGTTGTCGTCGAACTGGACCACCTGAGCCGAGTCTGCGGTGGACATTCCCGCGACGCCCAGCACCTTGCCGGAGTTCACGTTGCGGATGCGGAAGTAGCCGTTGGGAGAGGGCAGGAACACCCAGAGATGGTCGGCGGTGCCCACATCGGAGAACTGCTGGACGCGCGCCGAATTCGCGGTCGACATCCCCTCCACGGCAAGCACCTTGCCCGAGTTCAGGTTCTGCAGTTTGACCGGCCCGTCGGGAATGAGACGCCAGTCGTGGTCGGCCGATCCGTTGTCGTCGAACTGCACGGCCTGAGCCGAATTCGCCGTCGACACCCCGGAAATCCCGAGCACCTTGCCGCTGTTGCGGTTGCGCAGGCGAAGGTAGCCGTTGCCGCTGTCCACCAGCTGCCATTGATGGTCGAGGGTGCCGGTGTCGGCGAACTGCTGGACCCGCGCGGAGTTGGCGGTGGAGGCGTTCTCCACGGCCAGCAGCTTGCCCGAGTTGACACCGAACACCTTGACGTAGCCGCCACCCGCGTCGGCGATGCGCCACAGATGGTCGGCGGTGCCGCTGTCGTCGAACTGCACGACATTGGCGGAATTGGCCAGCGACATGCCATCGACCCCGAGCACCTTGCCGGCGTGCCTGTTCTGCAACCGGAACGCGGCGCCCGGCCGCACCCACTGCCGGGTGCCGCCGGTGCGCGGGAATGCGGTGATGCGCAGCCGGGCGGCCCCCATCGGGATGAGGGTGATGGTCTCGCTGGCGGCCGTGCTGGCGACCGGCCCGTCCTGCAGCGGTGTCACCACCTTCTGGTTGTCGGCCTGCCAAGCCTCGATCCGCTGCCCGGTGGTGGTCAGCTTGACCGGGGCGTTGGCGACGGTGAAGGGATCGGTCAGGTTGCCTCCGGTGCTCACGGTGATGGCCGCGCCCGGCGGCAGCCCGTAATTCCAGGGCGAGCCGGGGTGAACGTCGTACTCGGGGAACTGGGCCGAGCCCCCGGTCTGTACCCAGTTTTCGGTGATACGCATGGAAAACGTCAACGCGCCGTAGTTGACCGAGACCGCATTATGCTGGGCGGGCCAGGTTCTCACGACCGGCTGCATCGGCAGCGTCACGGTCACGGTGTCGCCGTTGGACCAGGTCCGGTCGATTCTGGTGTACCGGGGACCGGCGCCCGAGCTCACCACCGCGCCGTTGACCCGCACCTGCGGCGCGGCGCACCAGCCCGGAATGCGCAGCACCAGCGGGAAAGCGGTGGGCGCGGCCAGCTGCACGCCAAGGGTGATGGTGCCGTCGAAAGGATAGCTCGTGCTTTCCACGATGGTCACCGCCGTCGCGCCGCTGACCCGGGCGGTCACCGTGCACGGCCCGTAGAGCGCGGCACACAGCCCACCGTCGGGAGTGGCGAGCCACATCTCCTCGACGTAGTAGGGCCAGCCCATGCCATAGTTGTGCGGGCAACAGCGATACTGGTCCACGCCGGCCCGGTAGGACTGCATGGCGAAGCCGTTCTGGAACTGCGCCATGGTCTTCACGGCGTTGTCAAGATCGACGCAGTTGGCGCTCGTGATGTAGTGGATGGCTTTGCCCGCCGGGTCCAGCGCGGCGGGCAGCGAGTTGAAGGCCAGCTCCTCCACCCGGTCGCTCCACACCGCATCGCCGGTGATGCGGGTGAGGATCTCGTGGCTGAGCATGTACTCGACGATGCCGCAGGTTTCGAAGCCCTGCCGCGGGTCGGTGAACCCGCCTCGCACGTTCTCGTCGCCGGCGAAGCCGCCGCCCGGGAACTGCCCATAGCTGGTCTGTATAACGTTGTAGTTGTTGTACGCGGCCGACCGGTGGGTGGCGTCGCCGGAGAGCACCCAATACTGGGCCGGCTCACGGAAGCCCTGCGCCACATTGACGTTGTGCAACGTCGGCAGGTTGTTGACCCAGTTGGCGGAATTGGCATGGATCTTCCGCACCAGATCGAGCAGGAACCCCTCTCCCGTGCGGTTGTAGAGCCAATAGACGGAATCGATCATGTCGCCCCAGCGCCAGGTGCCCCAGCCGTCGCGGAAGACCGCGGCGGGCTGCGTGTTGACGTAGGCCAGGAATCGGCTCAGGAACGGGTTGATCCGGGTGTCGCCGGTGTATTCGGCGTGCGACCGCAACGGCTGCAGGATCGGCATGTGCGGCCAGACGTCGACGTGACCGTTGAGCGAGGTGCGCAACGCGGACGGGCCGAAGTAGCCGTCGGCGGCCTGGGTGGCCAGCACCCCGTCGATCCAGCGCCGGGCCGTGCTCAGCACGCCCGGGTTGCCGGTGACGTAGCCGAGGTCGGCGTAGCCGCGCAGCCAGTAGGGCACCTCCTCCCAGCCGCCCAGACCACTGTTGGTCCAGCCGGTGTTGGCGTACTGCAGGAAATGCGAGGTGTCGGGGTAGCGCCCGCACAGGCCGTTCACCTGACGATCCAGCTGGGTGGCCAGCCAGCCTTGGGCGCGCACCGCCCCCGGCGGCAACCGCAGGAAGGCGGCCGGCTGCAAGGGCGCGCGGTTGTTGGGATAGCTGGGCGCTGCGGCCAGCCCAGGCGAGGCGGGCTGGCCGGGAGTTTCAAGTGAAGAACCAGGCCCGGGGGCGGGCAGCAGCGTGGCTGCCAACCCGCCCACGAGAAGGTCACGGCGGTTTACGGCGCCCATGGCGCGCTCACCTGCCAGCTGACGTCGGGGTCGTAGTTGCTGGGGCTGTCGTAGGCGTGCGAGCCGCCGTTGACCGCGATCCAGACCTCCGCCGCGTAGTGGCGGATGTGGTGGCGTGGATAGTTGTGGCTCTCCAGGCTCACCGTGCCCGTGCCGAACTTTCCGGGCTGGGCGCAGAACGTGGCGTCAGCGAAGAAGATCGCTGTGCCGTCATTGCCGTCGCGCCGGATGCGGTAGCCCGAATGCCTCAGGTAGGAGCCGGGGAAGTTGCGCGACTCGAACGAGTAACAGGTCGGGTCGGCCAGCCCGCGCCGGATGTAGAACGTGGCGTCTGCCTTGAGCGTGGCCGAGCTGGAGGCGTTGACCACCTCGGTGACACCGAGGCTGTTGAGGTGGCGCAGATAGCGGTCGGTGAAGCCGGGGGTGACGACACGGAACGATTGCGCCGCATTGAGGGTGAGGTCGACCCCGCTGCGCCACCACGCGGTCGACAGCGACCAGGTGGCGTCGGCGGCGAAGTTCGCGGGGTTGTCCCACGGGTTGGCGCCGCTGGAGTTGGCGATGTACACCTCGGAGTTGATGTGGCGCAGGTAGCGGCCGGGGAAGTTCTTCGACTCCAGCGATGTCCCCGCGCCCGACAGCCCTGCGCGCACGCAGAAGGTGGCGTCCTGGGCGAACAGTGCGGTGCCATCGTTTGTCGCTTGGCTTATCCGGTACCCGGAATGGCGCAGGAACTGACCGGGGTTGTTGCGCGATTCGAGGCTGACGCAGGCGGCGTCGGCAAGCCCGGGCCGCGCCCAGAAGGTGTGCTGGCGCTTGACCGTGTCGGTGCTGCCTGAGGTGACCACGGTGGTCACGCCGGGGCCGAGGTAGCGGTCGGTCACGCCCGCCGTGGTGGCCCGCAGCGAGATCAGCTGGTTGACCGGCAGGTAGGTGCCACTGGCCGCCGCCTTGACCGAGTTGTTGACCGCCAGCACCTGAGCACTGTCCATTTTGAACACGCGCCGGTTGTAGGTATACAGGCCGTTGACCTCGTTCTCCACGTCGGTCGGCTGGGTGTAGACCGAGGCGGAAAGGCCTCGCCCGTAGATCAGGTCCCGTAGCTGGCCGGTGACCTCGACGTAGCGGCGGGTCAACGCGGCCGAGTCCGCGGTCATCTCGTAGGCGAAGCCGTTGCCGGGCGACCATTCGTGCCCGGCCACCCGCAGCCCGATGCCACCGTACTCGCCTAGGACGGCGATCCTTGTCGCGCTGGGCAGGTTGGGTGCTCCCGGCCCGACGTAGATGTGGTCGTCGATGACGTCGCCGGCGCCGCCGTCGAAGCCGCAGCAGTTTGAGCCGGAGTTGTTGTTGACCAGACGGCTCGGGTCCCAGCTCTTGACGAGATCGGCGATGCGCGCCGGGTCATATTCGCCCCAGCCCTCGTTGAAGGGAACCCATTGCACGATGGAGGTGTAGCCGCGGAGCTGGTCGACGACGCGGTGCAGCTCGGACTCGAAGTTGGTGCGGTCGGCGGCCGCTGAGCTGAACATGGAGGGCATGTCCTGCCAGACCATCAGGCCGATCCGGTCGGCATGGTAGAACCAGCGCGCCGGTTCCACCTTGACGTGCTTGCGCACCATGTTGAAGCCCAAGGCTTTCTGGCGTTCCAGGTCGAAGCGCAGCGCCTCGTCGGTGGGGGCGGTGTAGATGCCGTCGGGCCAGTAGCCCTGGTCGAGGGTGCCCATCTGGAAGACGAACTTGCCGTTGAGCAGTGGGCGCAACGCGCCGCCCACCATCGCTTTGCCCAGCGAGCGCATGCCGAAGTAGCCGCCGACGCTGTCGCCGCCGGACAGGGTGACCCTCAGGTCGTAGAGGAACGGGTCATCGGGGTTCCAGAGCCGGGCGTTGGGCACCGGGACGCGCAGATGCGCGCCGGGCGCGCCGGTGGCCGTGCCGACCACGGCGCCGCCGCTGAGTGCCTGCGCGGTAACGGTTTGGCCGGTGCCGCCCGCGGTCTGTACCACCAGGTCGAGCACGCCGGCCGGTACGTCCGGGGTGGTGTCCAGGCGGGTGATCCGCACCGTGCTGGTGGGTTCCAGCCAGACCGATTGCCAGATCCCGCTCGAGGCCGTGTAGAAGATGCCGCTTCCGTTGAGCCGTTGCTTGCCCAGCGGGATTCCGGCGGCGTCGACGGGGGAGTAGACCCCGACGATGATCTCGTTGGTTCCGCCGTTGAGGGCGCCGGTGATGTCGAAGGAAAACGAGTCGTAGCCGCCGCTGTGCGCGCCGATCGACTGGCCGTTGACCCAGACCGAGGCGCGCCAGGTGACGGCGCCGAAGTTGAGCTGGACCCGGCGGCCCGACCATCCACTGGGGACGGTGAAAGTGCGCCTGTACCACATGTTGTTGACGTGGCGCATGATTCCGGACAGGGCGGACTCGATCGGGTAGGGGACGAGGACCGTCTCGGCGAGGTTCTGGCCGACCGGGGGCGTGGTCAGCGAGCTGGCTGCGGCGAACTGCCATTGGCCGTTGAGGCTCTGCCAGTCGGTCCGGGTCAGTTGCGGGCGCGGGTATTCCGGTAGCGGGTTGGTGAGGGAGACCTGGCTGGTCCAGGGCGTGGTGAGTGGTGGAGTTTTCGGGATATAGGCGCTCCAGGCAGCGGTGGGAGCGAGCAGAACCGTTGCCATTGCTGCGATTACAGCGATGGTTCGTCTTGGTCTCATCTGGACTCCTGACGAAATCTTGTAGATATTTAAATCGGGCTGTATAACGTTATAGAGCTCGAGCCCGCATTGCCGCAACCCCGGATTAGGAGATATCGATATGATGGCAAGATTGCGAGTGCTCACGGGCGTCTCGATCCTCCTGCTCACCGCCGCGAGCACGCTTGTGGGCTGCACCAAGGGCGAGGATGAGGTCACCCCCACCAGCAGTGCGGGCGAGCAGGTGGTCGCCACCGGCGGGCCGGGCGGCCCCAGCTGCACCCTGCAGCAGCTCGGCGCGCCCAAGCTCGACCTCAAGGACGCGATAGTCGGCTTCTCCCAGTCGGAGAAGGAGGCCAACCCGTTCCGCATCGCCGAGACCCAGTCCATCCAGGACGAGGCCGCCAAAATCGGCGTGAAGAAACTGCTGGTCACCAACGCTCAGTCGCAGCTGTCCAAGCAGATCAGCGATATCCAGGACATGCTCGCGCAGGGTGCCCAATTCCTCATCGTGGCCCCGCTCAACTCGGCCGGTCTGGAGCCCGCCCTGCAGGCCGCAGCGGCCAAGAAGGTGCCGGTGCTGACCATCGACCGCAAGGTGAACGCCAGCCCGTGCAAGGACTACTTAGCCTTCCTCGGCTCGAACTTCGTCGAGCAGGGAAAACGTGCGGCGGACGCGATGATCAAAGTGACCGGCGGCAAGGGCAAAGTGGCGATTCTTCTGGGTTCGTCCGGAAATAACGTCACTACTGACCGCACCAACGGCTTCGTCGATCGGGTCAAGGCCCAGGCCCCCGGGCTGGAAATCGTCGCGCAGCAGACCGGCGAATTCTCCCGGGAGAAGGGGCAATCGGTGATGGAGCAGCTGATCTCCAGCCACCCCGAGCTCACCGCCGTCTACGCGGAGAACGACGAGATGGCGCTGGGCGCGGTGACCGCGCTGAAGACGGCCGGTAAGAACCCGGGCAAGGACGTGAAGATCGTCTCGATCGACGGGACGCGCAACGCCGTGCAGGCCATCGTGGACGGAACTATCAACGCGGTGATCGAGTCCAACCCGCGCTTCGGCCCGCTGGCGTTCAAGACCGCACAGGACTTCTACGCGGGGGTTTCCATCCCGGGCAACGTCATCATCTCCGATCGTGAGTACGACGCGGCCAACGCCAAAGATTCCCTCGGCAGCACCTACTGATGGACAGCGTGCCCCTGCTGAGCGTCCGGGGAGTGTGCAAACGCTTCCCGGGCGTGCTGGCGCTGCAGGACGTCAGCCTGGACCTGCCCGCGGGGCAGGTGCACGCCCTGGTGGGCGAGAACGGCGCCGGCAAGTCGACGCTGATCAAAGTGCTGACCGGGGTTCACCGCGCCGACGAGGGCGAGATCGCCTATGACGGCCGCCCGGTGGACTTCCATCAGCCCAAGCAGGCCCAGCAGGCCGGCATCTCCACCATCTACCAGGAAGTCAACCTGATCCCGCTGATGAGCGTGGCACGCAACCTGTTCCTGGGCCGCGAACCGCGCCGGTTCGGCCTCATCGACCTGCCCCGGATGAACCGGGAGGCATCGGAAACCCTTGCCCGGTACGGCGTCCACGTCGACGTCCGCAAACCGTTGCGCTCGCTCGGCCTCGGCGCGCAGCAGATGGTCGCCCTGGCCCGGGCGGTGGCGATCGACGCCAAGCTGCTCATCATGGACGAGCCCACGTCGTCGCTGGAACCACGCGAGGTGGAAACGTTATTCGGCGTCGTGCGCGAGCTGAGCCAGCGCCACATTTCGATCCTCTACGTAAGCCACCGGCTAGACGAGCTCTATCGTCTTTGCGATGAGGTCACCGTCCTGCGCGACGGGCGCGTGGTGCACACCGGGCCGCTCGCCGCCATCGACAAGCTGACGCTCATCTCGAAGATGCTCGGCCGTGACCTCGGTGGCGACGGGGTCACCAAATTCACCCACGACCGCCGCGCCGCCCTGCCGGGGCCGCCGCAGCTGCGCGCCGAAGGCATGGACAAGCGAAACCTGTTGCACGACATCAGTTTCGAGGTGCGCCGCGGCGAGGTGGTGGGGCTCGGCGGGCTGCTCGGGTCGGGACGGTCGGAGACGGCCAAAGCCATCGTGGGCGCGCTGCCGGTGGACCGGGGGTCGGTCTGGGTGGGCGGCCGGCGGCTGGCCAGGCTCAGTACGGCCGCCGCCATCAAGGCGGGAATGGCGATGCTGCCCGAGGACCGCAAGGCGGAAGGCATCATCGCCGACCTGTCGGTGCGCGAAAATATCGTTCTAGCCGCGATGCCGTCGCTGCATCGAGCCGGGCTGGTCAGCCGCAGGCGGCAGGATCAGATCGTCGACGTCTTCATGAAACGCTTGCGCATCAAGGCATCCAGCCCGCAACAGCGGGTGGGTGAGCTGTCCGGCGGCAACCAGCAGAAGGTGCTGCTCGCGCGCTGGCTCTGCCTCAACCCGCGGGTGCTGCTGCTCGACGAACCCACCCGCGGCATCGATGTCGGCGCGAAAGCTGAGGTGCAGGCGCTCATCGACGAGCTGGCCCGCGCGGGCTTGGCCGTGGTGCTGATCTCCTCTGACCTGGAAGAGCTGGTGGAGGGCGCCGATCGGGTGGTGCTGCTGAAAGCGGGCGCGGTCGTCGGTGAGCTGGCCGGGGACCAGGTCGATGAGCACGCCGTCATGGGGATGCTGGCCCATGGCTGAGAAGCTGCAACGCTATGGGGTCTACGCGGCGGTCGCCGCCCTGTTGCTGTTCAACGCCATCTTCACCGACAACTTCCTGCAGGTGGCCAACCTGAGAACGCAGCTGGTGCAGATGGCACCGGTGGTGCTGGTGGCCCTGGGCATGGCGCTGGTCATCGGGACCGAGGGCATCGACCTGTCGGTGGGTTCGGTGATGGCGCTTGCCGCGGCGGTGGTTCCGCTCTATCTGGGTTTCGGGGTCTGGCCGGCGGTAGCCATGGCCCTGGCTGCCGGAGCCACCATCGGGCTGGTCAACGGCTCGATGGTGGCGCTGGTGGGCCTGCAGCCCATCGTGGCGACGCTGGCGCTGCTGGTCGCCGGGCGCGGCATCGCGCTCGTCGTCGCGGACGGAAGACTCAAGCAGATTAAAAACCAAGAGCTGCTTGCGCTGGGGCAGCCTGCCGTAGTCATCGCGACGGCCGCCGTGATCGCCGTCGTGGTGGCGGTCATGCTGCACCGCACCACATATGGCCGTCAGCTGGTCGCGGTCGGCGGCAACCGCGCGGCGGCAAACCTGGCCGGTCTTCCCGTGCGGCGCATCCTCATCGTCACCTACGTGAGTTGCGGGCTGCTCGCCGCGCTGGCCGGAGTGCTGGCCACCGCGCGGCTCACCGCCAGCGACCCGTCCTCCATCGGCACCCTGATGGAGCTGTCCGCCATCACCGCCGTAGTGGTGGGCGGGACGCCGCTGACCGGAGGCCAGGTCCGCGTGCTGGGCACCGTCGCCGGCGCTCTGCTGATGCAACTGTTGCGCGCCACGCTCATCAAACACAACCTGCCCGACTCGACAGCGCAGATGGTCCAGGCGGCCATCATCCTGGTCGCCGTCTACATCGCCCGGGGGAGGACGAGATGACAGTGCCCGCCGATGCCGTCAGCGGCCGCCGGGAACTGGTGGCAGGCTTCGTGCAACGCCATGGGGCGCTTGCTGTTCTGGCGCTGAGTGTAGTGACGGCCTCGCTGGTGTTCGAGTCGTTTGCCAGCTTCGACAACGCTTCTGGCATCGCGATCCAGTCGTCGTTCCTTGTCATCGTCGCGATCGGGATGACTTTCGTCATCATCTGCGGCGGCATCGATCTGTCGGTCGGGTCGGTGTTCGCGCTCGGCGGAGTGCTTGCTGCCTATGCGTCGCGATGGGGAACGCTGCCGGCGCTTGTGGTTCCGCTGGCGGTGTGCGGCGCCATCGGTCTGCTCAACGGGGTGCTGATCGCGCGGCTTCGGCTGGCGCCCTTCATCGTCACCCTGGCCAGCCTGCTCGGTGCGCGGGGGCTGCTGCTGTCGATCACCGACGAGGGCGCCAGCACCTATCTGGTACCCAGAGAGTCATCGTTTGTCGAAATTGGACGGGGAACCCTCTGGGGATTGGGGTATCCCGTATTCCTCGCCCTCGCGCTGGCAGCGCTGGCCGGATTGGTGTTGCAGCGCAGCCGTTTCGGCCAGTCGATCTTCGCGATCGGGGGCAGCCAGGACGCGGCGGCGATGATGGGGGTGCCGGTGGCGCGGATGAAAGTCCTCACCTATACGCTCAGCGGGCTGCTGGCCGGGCTGGCCGGAACTCTCAACGCGGCTCGCCTCGGCTCCGGTGTCACCATTCTCGGGGTGGGTCTGGAGCTCGATGCCATCGCCGCGGTGGTCATCGGCGGGACCCTGCTCATCGGTGGCGCGGGCACGATCAGTGGCACACTGTCAGGCGTGCTTCTGCTCGGCGTAATTCAAAACGTTATTAACCAGATCGGAAACCTGGGTTCCTCCTACCAACTGGTGACCAGCGGTGCCTTCTTGGCTGTCGTAGTAGTCGTGCAGACTTATCTCAGCCGCACGCAAAGGCTCCATTGATCGTAAGGGGGATGCCGGTGGGCGTCAGCCTGAAAGACATCGCCAAGCACGCCGGAGTCTCACTGGCCACGGTGTCCAATGTGGTCAATGGCTACCGGCCGGTTGGCGAGGAGACCCGTGTTCGCGTGCAGCGGGCCATCGACGAGCTGGGGTATTCGCCCAACCTGAGCGCACGGCATCTGCGCAACGGCCGCACCGGCATCATCGCGCTGGCCATCCCGGAGCTGAACAATCCCTATTTCGCCGAGGTGGCCGGGGCGGCCATCCGGGAGGCCGGCACCCACGGCTACACCCTGCTGCTCGACTACACCGACTCCGACCGGCAGAAGGAGCTTCTGCTCATCGAGGGGATCCGGGAGCGGGTCATCGACGGGCTGATCCTGAGCCCGGTGCAGCTCGGCCGGGCCGATGTGCTGGCGCGCCGCAGCGACAAGCCGCTGGTGCTGATCGGAGAGAGCGTCTATGACGTGCCGCACGACCACATCGCCATCGACAACGTGGCCGCCTCCCACGTGGCCGTGCAGCACCTGGTTTCCCTTGGGCGGCATCGCATAGCGTTCATCGGCGCGCATCCCGACGTGCACCGCCAGCCGGCGCACCTGCGCCTGCGCGGCTATCAGGAAGCGCTTTCCTCGGCCGGTCTGTCCTTCGACCCGGCGCTGGTCGCCGTCACCGCCCAGTTCGGCCGGCAGGACGGGCTGACCGGCATGCGGGAGCTGCTCAAGCTCAGCGAGCCGCCCGAGGCGGTGTTCGCCTACAACGACCTCATCGCGATCGGCGCCATCCGGGCCATCCACGAGGCCAACCTGCGGGTGCCGCAGGACGTTGCGGTGATTGGGTTTGACGACATCGAAGATGGTCGGTTCGCCACGCCCAGCCTCACCACCATCTCGCCGGACAAGGAGTCGATCGGCCAGCTCGCGGTGCGCTCGCTCATCGCCCGGGTGGAGGGCAAGCACGTCTCCGAGCCCGCCGACATCCAGACCCCGTTTCGGCTGGTGACCCGGGAGAGCACCATCGGCAGATGAACGTTATAGAGCACAATAATCTTCGTGGAGCTGCCCATCATGCCGCCGGTGTCGCCGATGCTCGCCAAGCCGGTCTCCGGCTTCCCGGCGAATTGTTCCTACGAGCCGAAGTGGGACGGATTCCGCTCCATCGTCTTTCGTGACGGCGACGAGATCGAGATCGGCAGCCGCAACGAGCGGCCCATGACGCGCTACTTTCCCGAGCTGGTGGAGGCGTTCGCCAGCGAGTTGCCGCAGCGCTGCGTCATCGACGGCGAGATTGTTCTGGTACGAGACGGGCGTCTGGACTTCGAGGCGCTTCAGCTTCGCCTGCACCCGGCCAAGTCGCGGGTGACCTTGCTGGCGTTCCAGACCCCGGCCGCGTTCATCGCCTTCGACCTGCTGGCCCTCGGCGACGACGACCTGACCGGGCAGCCGTTCCGGCATCGCCGCGAGCGCCTGGTGCAGGCGCTCGCCCAGGCCCGCCCACCGGTCCACCTCACCCCGGCCACCACCGACGAGCCGCTGGCCAGGCGCTGGTTCTCCGAGTTCGAAGGGGCCGGACTCGATGGCATCATCGCCAAACCGCTGGACGAGCCCTACGTACCCGACAAACGCACCATGTTCAAGGTCAAGCACGAGCGCACCGCCGACTGTGTGGTGGCCGGATACCGGCCGCACAAGAGCGGCCCGGAGGCCATCGGCTCACTGCTGCTCGGCCTCTACGCCGAAGACGGCTCGCTGGCGTCGGTCGGCGTGATCGGCGCCCTGCCGATGAGCGAGCGGCTGCGCCTGTTCACCGAGCTGCAGCCGCTGGTGACCACGTTTGCCGAGCACCCGTGGAACTGGGCACAGCCCGCTCAGGGACACGACAGCCAATGGTCGGGCGGGTCGCGATGGAACGCGGGCAAGGATCTGTCCTTCACCCCGCTGCGCCCCGAGCGGGTGGTCGAGGTCCGCTACGACTACATGGAGGGCAATCGATTCCGCCACACGGCGCAGTTTTCCCGCTGGCGGCCCGACCGCAGCCCGCGATCGTGCACTTTCGACCAGCTGGACCGCCCGATCACCGTCGACCTGGGTGTTGTTGTGCCCGGCTTGGCTAGAGCCACAACACCGATGGACCATTCGGGTTGAGCAGCTTGGGCAGCGTGTCGCTGCGGTACCAGCCCTTCAGCGCGGTCTGCCCGCAACCATCCCCGGTGCACAGGTAGGTCACCTGGTAAAGGCGTACATAAGCGGGGACGCCGTCCAGGTCGTGGTGGTCCTCGACCTTCTGCCGCACCGCGGTGGCACTCATCGGCGACCGGCACTGTACGCAGTCGGGTCGCAACGTTCCGTCCTTGCTCACCATCCCATCTTGCGATGGAACCGGCTGACAGGGTGGGCAAAACGGAGTTATATGGCCCCTTGGTCGAGATCCTGGGTGAGGACCAGGTAGGCGCGGATGGTGGTGCCCCGTGGATTGGTGTGCATCCGTACGAGATCGGCGCGGCGGTGCACGAGGGACAGCCCGCGCCCGGTGGCCTGGTCGTCGCGCACCGGCCTGCGCCCTACCAGCGGATCGGTGATGTGGCTGCCGTTGGTGACCTCGAAGACGGCCCGGCCGTGCTCTGTCCAGGCGGCCAGCTGTCCGCGTCCGCCGCCGTGGTCGAGGGTGTTGGCGACCAGCTCGTCGACGGTGAGCACGGCATCGGCGACCCGCTCGACCGGCAGCCCGACCGCCAGCGCGAAGGAGGCGCTGAACCGGCGGGTCTCGGCGATGGTCAGGTGGGCGTTCTCGACATCGATGATGGTGTGCTCCGCGGTGGGTGGGCGCGGGGACAGCGGCACGTTGAAGGACTCGGCGGTGACCAGCGGATCGACGTATTGATCGCTCGGGTATTGCTCGGTGCTGGTCCACACGACCGGGTGGGTGCGCAGCGCGTCGGCCACTACCTGCGGCTCAAGCTCAGAGGTGTTGTAAGGGCACAGGATGATCGCGTTCAGGCCGTCGAAGGCGGGGTTGATGAGCGCCTCATGCTGGGCGCAGGCTGGGTACTCGGTGGCGTCGCGCCCCGCCCAGATGGGCTCGCCGATGATGCGAGCCCGTTTTCCGGCGTGTTCCCCGGCGAAGGCCAGCAGCACCTGACCGATGATCCGGCCCGGGTTGCGCCCGGCCACGGTCATGTCGTGCATGATCACTCGGCGCGCGTCGTCACCCAGCGCCTCACGCAGGCAGGCCAGGTTGGAGGTGGGCACCGACACCATGACCGGGTCCCCGGCCTCCAGTCCGTCCAAAATGAACGGAACCGTGGTGACCAGGTAATCCTGCTGATCTCGGTAGAACAAAGCCGGGTGATCGAACTGAGGTGCCGGCATCGCCGACGGTGCGGATCGCACGCTGCTCCTTCAGGTCGTCGAAAGGAAGTCCTGATTGTACAGCCATGGGGTCGGATAACCGACGATTGCGGCTCGCGGCGAGAAAGCTATTGATGATCCTTCAGTTTGACCGCCAGGATGGCCGCCTGGGTGCGCCTCTCCAGTCCCAGCTTGCTCAGCAGGCTGGACACGTAATTCTTCACGGTTTTCTCGGCCAGGAACATCTGTGCCGCGATCTGGCGATTGGTCAGGCCGTCGGCCACATAACCCAGGATCTTGCGTTCCTGTTCGGTGAGCCCCTTGAGCTGATCGGGCAGGTGCTGCGGATTGCGGATGCGTTCCAGCACCCGCTGGGTGACCGCGGGATCAAGCAGCGACTGCCCGGCGGCGACCCGCCGCACCCCGTTGACCAGATCGGTTCCCCTGATCTGCTTGAGGACGTAGCCCGCCGCGCCGGCCATGATGGCCGCGAAAAGCGCCTCGTCATCCTCGAACGAGGTGAGGATCAGGCCCTGGATGGAGGGGTCCACCGAGCGGACATCCCGGCACACGTCTATTCCGCTGCCGTCGGGCAACCGGGCATCGAGAACCGCCACGTGCGGACGCAGCGCGGGGATGCGCACGGCGGCCTCCTGCGCGGAGCCCGACTCGCCGACCACCTCGATGTCGCCCTCGCTTTCGAGCAACTCACGCAGGCCGCGGCGTACCACCTCGTGGTCGTCGAGGAGAAACACCCGGATCATCTTCGTAGTCTTGCCCACCCGGCCGCCCTGGGATAGAGACTTTAGGCCCTGGTGTGCCCGCGGGATCCGAGCGCAGCAGGCCGAGCTTGCGTGCGTGCCGCACCGCCTCGCGCCGGTTGCCCACCGCCAGCTTGCGGTACAGGCTGCGCAGGTGCGACTTGACCGTGTTCGGTGACACCGACAGCTCGCCGGCGATGTCCTTCATCGTCAGCAGGGTCGGCAGGTAGCGCAGCACCACCGCTTCGCGTTCGGTGATCGGCTCCAGCACCGGTGGGTCGGGGTGTGCCTCGGCGGCGGGCGCGGGCAGCAGCTCGCGCAGGCGCTGCCCGAAGCTGCCGTGCCCGGCGAGCAGATCGCGATGCCCGCTCAGCAGCGTCGCCACCGGAATCCCCGCGCTGAGGAACGGCTCGAAGAGGTCCTCGGCGGCGGCCGCGGACAGGGCCTCGTTCAGTGCGATGGTCACCGCTCCGTCATGCCCGAGCCGTTCGGCCGCCAGGGCGTGAACGAGCCACGCGTCGGCGCGCGCCCACGGGCCTACCATCGCGGGCGCGGAGTGCAGCCGGGAGAGCAGGCTGATGGCGTGCGCGGGGGCGCCGTCGGCCAGATGCGCCCGCGCGGCGACGATGGCGGCCCTGGCCGCGAGCGGATGGGCCGGGGGCGGTGCGGCGCTCAACGCGGCCAGAGCACCCGCCGCATGTCCTTGCTGGAGCTGGATTTCGGCCTCCATGATGGCCAGCCAGTCGCGCACCAGGGCGGGAAGCGGATGGTGCCCGGATTCCACTTTGGACTCGGCCAGCAGCTGCCGGGCCGCGGCCACCTCGCGCTGGGACAGCAGCAGCATCGCCCTGATCGCCGCGTGCGCCGCGGAGCCGGTGAGGCTCGGCTCGTGCCGGTCGGCCGCGTGCGCCGCCGCCAGCCGCTGACCGGCCTTGAGCGGGTGACCCCTTAGCCATTGGATGAGGGCCAGCGCGAGCAGGCTGAGCGTCGCGTGTTTCGAGCGCAGCCTGCCCGCGGGTTCGAGCAGCCGCACCGCCGCGTTGGCCAGCCTTGCCGCTTCATGCAGGTGGCCGCCGATCGCCTCGCGCAGGGCCAGCGTGCCAAGCGCCGAAACCTCCACCAGATCGAGGCGATGCTCACGCGCTTTGGCCAGCGCGGCTTGCAGGTTGTCGCCCGCCCGCTCGAAGCGCGCCTCCCACAACCACGCCTGTCCCACGTTTTCACTGATCACCGCGTGTAAGTGTGCTGCGGCCGGTATCGAACCGGGCATGGCGCCGTCGAGCACCGCGCTCAGCTCGCCTGCGGCGGCGTGGACGCCGGGCCAGTCCTGCCTGTGCCGGGCAAGCATCAGCTCGGCCAGGCGCAGCGCCGCGCGCCACGCCGGTTGCCGATCGGCGGGCAGCCGGGCGCCGCTGTGCCGGGCGAGCACCAGGAAGCCTTCCGCGTCATGGGATTGGCCCCGGTCGGCCGCCGCGAGGGCGAGCGCCGCCGCGATTTCCGGCTGTTGCGCCGCTCCCGGCACGGGCAGCCGGTCGATCAGCGCCAGCAACGCTTGCCGGTGCGGGCCAAACAGCTGGGCGGGCGCGTGCCGCACCACGATCGAGGCCGCGTAGCGCCAATCGGCCGCCGCGATCGCATGCTCGACCGCGTGGACCGGATCGTCCTGCGCGGCGTACCAGCGCGCCGCGCGCAGGTGCAGCTCCGCAAGCTCATCGGTCAGCTCCAGCCGCGCCTCCTGGCGCAGAAAGCCCAGAAACGGCTGCCGGTAACGAACCCAGCCCGGCGAGGCGTGCGCATCGCGCACCACCAGGCTCTGCCGCCGCAGCCGTTCCAGCATCGCCGCGCCCTGTCGCCGCCCGGTGATGGCGTCCGCGAGCTCGGCGGTCAGCGTCCCGGCCACGCTGGTGCGCAGGAGAAATCCTCGGGTCTGCGCGGTCATGCCGGACATCACCTCGCAACGCAGGAACTCGGCGAAGGCGTCGGGCTGGTCGTCGTCCTGAGCTTTCAAACACAGCGCAGCGGCCCAGCCCTCGGTTTGCGTGACGAGAGCACGCGCCTCGTCATCGCGGATGGGCAGGCTGCGCATCGCCCAGAGCTGGCCGGCTTCGGAGGTGGAGAAGGCCAGATCGTCGGGCCCGACCCGGGCCAGCTCGCCCGCCACGTGCAGCCGCCCCAGCGGCAGCGGTGGTTCGCTTCGGCTGCTCAGCACGAGATGCAGCTGGGGGATGCTGTGGCGCAGCAGGGAGGCGATCGAGCTCGCGGCCGGCCCGTCGCGGAGCCGGTCGACGTTGTCGAGCACCAGCACCAGCGGTGTCGACAGCCCGCCCAGCGCCGCGGCCACCTCGCTGATCAGGTCGGCGTCGACGCCGCGGGCCAGCGATTGATCGGTCAGGCCGCGAAGCTGGTCGCCGACGGCGCAGCGGCGCAGCGCGGCCAGCAGGTAGGACCAGAGCCTGACCGGCTCGTTGTCGAATTCGTCGAGGCTCAGCCAGGCGCCGGCCCCGAGAATGGCGCGCCGGTTCAGCCACGAGGCCAGCAGCGCCGACTTTCCCGATCCGGCCGGGCCGACGACGAGGGTCAGCTGCCGGCCCGCGCCCTTGTCCAGCTTGGTGTGCAGCCGGTCACGGGCGACGAACTTGGTCGGGGTTCGGGGCGGCTCCAGCTTTGCCGCTATCAGGCGCATGGTGTGTCCCGGCGATTGCACGACACCTTCAGCCATGTGCTCCCCCGGACGCATGCTTCGCCGTGTTTTCGCTCCCGAGCCTAACTCCGGCCCGGTGCGGTTCGTGTGGTTTCTGCGCTTTCACCCACCATGGGTGATGACCCGGCCCGCGCGGCGGGGTGAGGGTGTGAGGCACGGGCTGTCCGCCCGCTCGCCTCACCCTGGAGGGTCGACGATGGCACGGGATGTGCAAGGTGGGGGCCCAGCGCCCGCGGACATCTTGGTGATATTCGGCATCACCGGCGACCTGGCCAAGGTGATGACCTTCCGATCGCTTTACCGCCTTGAGGAACGCGGCCTGCTCAACTGCCCGATCATCGGGGTGGCGGTGGACGACTGGAGCGACGACCTGCTGCACGAACGGGCGCGTGACGCGATCGAGGCCACCGGCGAAACCCTCGACAAGGAGGTGTTCGAGCGGCTGGCCGGCCGGATGTCTTACCTGCCAGGCGATTTCTCCAACCCGGCCACCTATCAGCGGGTCGGCGCGGCCATGGGCAACGCGCGCACACCCGTTTTCTACCTGGAGATCCCGCCGTCGCTGTTCGGCATGGTGATCAAAGGCTTGTCCGGCGCGGGCCTGATTCGCGACGGCCGGGTCGTGGTGGAAAAGCCGTTCGGCCATGACCTCGCCTCCGCCAGGGCCTTGGCCGAAGAGCTGCACCACTACATCGCCGAGAAGCAGCTGCTGCGCATCGACCACTTCCTGGGCAAGATGGGGCTGGAAGAGCTGGTCT
>NZ_BONY01000103.1 GCF_016862955.1 Rhizocola hellebori
AGGAAACTTCGGCTTCCACCGAACTCTCCGTGGGGCAACTTCCTAACTTTACCGGACCAGGCCGAATCCGTCAAATCCGAAGTTCCGGATAAGCCCGACTCGTCCCCATCTGGGCACCCACGACACAGTCCCGCTTTCGCGGAGGTGATCAAGGGAAGAAAGGTGTCCGGTTTTCACCGGCTCGTTGAACATTACGCGGCCGCGGCCCACCCGGCAAATCGGGGGGCCGCGACCCGCATCACACCAGCTCGACGCCGGCGATGGTCTTCTTACCTCGGCGCAGCACAAGCAGTTTTCCGTGCAGAAGCGCGCCCGGCGAAGCGGGATCGTCCACGTTGGATACCCGCTCGTTGTTGACGTAGACCCCACCTTCGGCGGCGGCGCGGCGGGCATCGCCCAAACTGGACGCCAGCCCGGAATCCTTGAGCAGCAACGCCAATGATGGCAGCTCGGACACCTGAAGCAGCCCAGCTTCGGCCAGTGCCGCCCGCAACGTGGACACCCCGAGCTCGGCGAGGTCGCCCCGGCCGAACAGTGCCTGCGCGGCCGTGATCACCTGTTGCGTCTCGTCCTTGCCGTGCAGGAGAGTGGTCAGCTCCTCGGCGAGGGCCTTCTGCGCGGCGCGGGCGAAGGGACGCTCGGCGGTCTCCCGCTCCAGCTCCTCGATCTCCTCCCGCGAGCGCAGGCTGAAGTACTTCAGGTACGGGATCACGTCACGGTCGTCGACGTTGAACCAGAACTGGTAGAACGCGTACGGCGTCGTCATCTCCCCGTCGAGCCAGATCGTGCCGCCCTCGGTCTTGCCGAACTTGGTGCCGTCGGCCTTGGTGACCAGCGGCGTGCAGAAGGCGTGGACCGGGCCGGCCCCGCGGCGGCGGATGTAGTCGACGCCCGAGGTGATGTTGCCCCACTGATCCGAGCCGCCGAACTGCAGCACGCAGCCGTGACGCTGGTTGAGCTCGTAGAAGTCGTTGCCCTGGATGAGCTGGTAGGAGAACTCGGTGAAGCTGATTCCGCTTTCCAGCCGGTTCTTGACGATGTCTTTGGCGAGCATCCTGTTGACGGGGAAGTGCTTGCCCACGTCGCGCAGGAACTCGATGGCCGACATCGGGCCCGTCCAGTCGAGGTTGTTGACCATCGTGGCCGCGTTGGGGCCGTCGAAGTCGAAGAACGGCTCGACCTGCCGCCGGATCCGCTCGACCCAACCCGCCACCACGGACGGGTCATTGAGCGTGCGCTCTCCGCTATCTTTCGGGTCGCCGATTTGACCGGTGGCACCCCCGACAAGAAGTAACGGTTTGTGGCCGGCCAATTGCAATCGGCGAGCGGTGAGAACCTGGACGAGGTTACCGATATGAATGCTCGCCGCGGTCGGATCGAAGCCCACATAGAACGTCACCTGGCCGGATACCAGGGCCTTTCGGAGATCGTCCAATCCGGTGGAGTCTTTGAGCAGACCACGCCAATGCAGGTCATCGAGAATGTCGGTCACCACCCGATTGTCTCCTATACCCCCTGCACTCGCGCATCCGGTTTAGCCCGCCTATTGTCCTTGTCTATGGCCGAACGCGAGAAGGTTGCTCATCTCCTGCGGAGAGCTACTTTCGGTCCCACTGCCGAAGAGGTAGATGAGGCCGAAAAGGCTGGATATGCGGCAACCGCGGAACGTCTCATCAACCCCCCAACCCCTGACACAGCCCCTGGCCCGCCGGCCCTGACCGGCGCCAAAGATGTGCAGATCCTCCGCCTCACCGAATGGTGGCTCGACCGCATGGTGGCCACCCCTCACCAGTACCAAGAAAAACTGGTCTTCTTCTGGCACGGCCATTGGGCGACCAGTTACGAAAAGGTCGACACCTCGCAGTTGATGCTCGGACAGCAGAACCTCTTCCGCCAGCTCGGCAGGGGCGACTTCGCGGCGTTCGTCAAGGCGATGGTGCGCGACCCGGCCCTGATCCTCTGGCTGGACGGCCAGCGCAACACCAAGAAGGCGCCCAACGAGAACCTCGCGCGCGAGCTGATGGAGCTGTTCACCGTCGGCATCGGCAACTACACCGAGGCCGATGTGCAGCAGGGCGCCCGGGCACTGACCGGCTGGACGGCGAACAAGGGCAACGGCGCGGTCAAGCTGGAGATGAGCCGCTTCGACGGCGGCGACAAGACCATCCTCGGCCAGACCGGCAAGTTCGACACCGACGGCTTCGTCGACATTCTGATGAAGCAGCCCGCGACGGCGAAGTTCCTTGCCCAGCGCCTGTGGTTCCGGTTCGCATCGGGAGCGCCCATCCCGGCCGACGCCGAGCAGCGGATGACGGCCGCCTACGGCGCCAACCGTGATCTCAACGCGCTGACCGGCGCGCTGCTGAAGGACCCGGCCTTCCCGGCGACCCGCGGTCAGCTGGTCAAACAGCCCATCGAGTGGGCGGTCGGGGCCATGCGGCAGCTTGGCCTGCGCCCGTCGACGTTCAACGACGCCGACCGCAAGCAGCTCGTCGAGCTCCTTGAGGACATGGACCAGATCGTCTTCCGGCCGCCCAGCGTGGGCGGCTGGCCCGACGGGCCGTCCTGGTTGACCACCGCGTCGGTCCAGGTGCGGCTCCGGCTGGCCGAGATCCTCGCCACCAAAGCGCCGGCCGTGATCATCGACAGGCTCAGCGCGGTCCCCGAGCAGACCCGGGTCGACGCACTCGGACGCCTGCTGGTGGTCGATGTCTGGACGCAGCGCACGCGGCAAGCTCTGAACGGTTCCGCCAAAGACGTCCGCAAACTGCTGGCTCTGGGCCTGATCAGCCCCGAGTACTGCGTGCACTGAGGAGTAGCGATTATGGATGCAGTAACCAGACGCAAATTCCTCATCGCGAGCGGCGTCACCGGAGCTGGTGCGCTGGCGCTGGGCGCGACCTCGTTCAGCATCCAGGACATCCTGGAGACCGCGGGCGAGGCACCGGGCGCCGATGGGCCGGGCACGCTGGTGATGGTGACCCTTTACGGCGGCAACGACGGCCTCAACACCGTCATCCCGTTCGCCGACAAGGCCTACCAGGCCGCGCGGCCGGAGCTGTCCTACGGTGCCGACGAAGTGCTCAAGCTGTCCGAGACCATCGGGCTCAACCCGGCGATGACCGGATTCAAGCGGCTCTTCGACGAGAAGCGCTTGGGCATCGTGCACGCGGTGGGCTACCCCAAGCCCGACCGCAGCCACTTCCGGTCGATGGACATCTGGCACACCGCCAACCCGGTTCGCCCCACCGGCACCGGCTGGCTGGGCCGCTGGCTCGACACCGTCGGCGGTGACCCCCGCCTGGCGCTCTCCTTCGAGTCCGTCCTGCCGCCGCTGCTGGCCGGCGAGCTCAGCGCGGGCGCTGTGGTCGGGCGCAACGGGGTGAAGCTGCCCAAGACACTGAACATCAAGACCGTCTCCGCCCTGGGCGAGCCGGCCGCGGGCGAGTCGTCGCTCCAGGCACGAGCCGCGTCCTGCTTCGCCGACCTGCGCAACGTCGACACCTTCATCCAAGGCGTCAACGACAGCGCCAAAGTCACCGGCCAGGCCCGCGCCACCGGAACAGGCGGGCAGAGCGCTCTGGCCAACCAGCTCAACCTCGTCGCACAATGCATCGAGGCCAAGGTGGCGACCCGGGCATTCTCGGTGTCCCTGGGCGGTTTCGACACCCACGCCGACGAAAAAGCACCACACTCGGCGCTAGTGGGCATGCTCGACCGGGCAGTGACCGCGTTCATCGATCGCATCTCAGCCACCGAGCAGGGCAAAAAGACCACGGTGGCGATCTACTCCGAGTTCGGTCGGCGGGTCAAAGCCAACGCCTCCCAAGGCACCGACCACGGCGCAGCCCACGACGTGATTCTGGTCGGCGGCGGCGTCAAGGGCGGCCTGCACGGCGAGCCCCCCAACCTGACCAAACTGGACGATGGCGATGTCAAGTTCACCACCGATTTCCGCGACATCTACGCCAGCCTGCTAGAACACGTCCTGCTGTCAGACGCGGGTCGCATGCTCGAAGGCTGGAAGGGCCGCCTCAAAGGCGTGTTCTGAGTTTCGCCCTTGCCAAACCGCGGCCTGTCCATCAGGCCGCGGTTTCTTTGTGCTTTTCTTTGTCGCAGGCCCGTTGTGCTCACCGCCCGTTGCTCCCGTCGCGCACCGGTCAGGCCTAGCCGGCCTTTCCCTGCCAGCCCCGTGCTCCCCAACCCCTCACCCCCACCCGCGCCGCAATCCACGCCACGCGCCGCACCGCCGCTCGGTGGTGATCATCGCGCTCCCGGGGCGGCCGGGAAAGCGGAGGTGGGGTGTCGTTATGCCGCACCTTTGCTCTGCACCCATAGGCGCAATTTCATGGTCAATGTGCGTCTATGGCTGCAGAGCAAAGGTGCGCGGAAGGGGGACACCTCCCGCTGGTCGGTGCCAGCGGCGAGCGCCGTGCCGCGCGGCGCGGCACGGCGGAAGTTTGGGCGCGGTGAGAGCAGGGGGCGGGGTTGGTTAGAAGGTCCAGTTGCGGGGGATGCGGATCGCGGCGATCTGCTTGGCCATGCGTTCGATCAGGGGGGCGGCTAGCCAGAGCAGCACGAAGGCGTAGTAGACGAGCACGGCCAGCTGCCAGAAGGCTAGGGTCGGCTTATCCACGAAGGGGTACCACAGCGAGCTGAACTCCGGCGTGAAGTGGCACAGGAACGCGTATTGGTAGTAGTTGACGAAACACGTCCCGGGCCAATAAGCACCCAGGATCAGGCTGTCGAAGCCGATCCAGATGGACAGGATGAGGATCGCCAGCGCGGCCAGGTTCGCCAGCAGGGACGCGTTGCGGTAGCCGATGGCGACAGCCAGCGCCAGCGACGCGGGCAGGATGCCGAGCAGGAAGAAACGCGGGCCCCACCAGTCGCCGCCGTACCAGCTCCACCAGGTCGCGTAGGCGAGGACGAGCCCACCCAGGAAAAGCATCCACAGCAGGTAGGCGCGATACAGGTCTATTCCGGCCGGGTCGTGGATTTCGCGAAGCCGTTTGCGTACCGGGAGAAGGATGCCCGGCAGATAGAAAACCAGGCCTTTTCCGAAGGAGAAGAGAATCGCCAGTACCCCAAAGAAAAATGGGTAGGAGAAGCCATCCAATCCGGAGTAAGGCATCACCGTTTTGGCGATTTGAACATTGTTGGTGTACTCGGCGTCGAAGCCGCGGCGCAGCCCGATCTCGGCCAGCACAAGCAATCCGCCCACGACCGCCGGAATGAGATAGCGCAAGCGTTTTGCGTGCACGGTCTCGGCGAGCGAGACGAATCCCAGCCCGACCAGCGAAGCCGGGGTGTTGGCCGCGCCGAGCACGATCGCGCTCCAGCCGACGGCGCTGTGCCGGGCCAGCACGGCCAGGATGCCAAGGCCGACACCGAGCATGGTGAAGGTCTCGCCGTAGAAGTTGTTCACGTTCGGCGCGATCATGCTGCCCGCCACGAGCAGCAAAAGGAAGCGGCGCAGCAGGTCACGGTCCATCAAGTCGCGAAGCAACCAGTAGGTGACGCCGATGCCGAGCGCAAAGATGATCACGTTGTAGTGACGCAACCAGATGTCCACGTCGCCGGCGAGCGCACCGAAAAGCCATACCGGCGCGGCGAAGAGCGGACCGATCATGGAATAGATGGTGTCGGACAGCTGCCCCTGTTCCAGAAGCATCCGCAGCGCGTCATAGCGCGCCAGCCCGTCCGCACCCAACCGCTGATCCTGAGCGACCGTGAGAAGCACCAGGCCAATCACGATCAACGAGCCCTCGATTCCGGGCCTTACTGAGGCAGCACGCATGCCACGGCACGCTAGCGTATTAGGCGTGGCTACGGAGTACAGCGGCACCGGCGATCCGACCCGAAGCATGACGCTGCTGTGGGGATTGCAGGACAAGCCCAAGCGTGGGCCCAAGCCACGGCTGACAGTTGACCAGATCACCCGGGCTGCGATCGAGCTGGCCGACGCGGAAGGTTTTGAAGCGGTCTCGATGCGGCGCATCGCCGAAAAGCTCGGCGGCGTCACGGCGATGTCCCTCTATACCTACGTCCCGGGCAAGGGCGAGCTGCTCGACCTGATGCTCGACGCGGTCTACGGCGAGGCCCTCGGCCCGATCCCGCAGGGCGGTTGGCGTGAACGGCTGGAGGCGGTGGCACGGCGCAACCGCAGGCTTTACCTGAGCCACCCGTGGCTCATCCAGATCGCCATCGCCCGGCCCGGCCTGGGCCCGAACCTGCTCGCCAAGTACGAGCTGGAGCTCAGCGTCGTGGAAGGCCTCGGCCTGACCGACGTCGATATGGACCTGCTCCTGAGCATGATCGGCGATTATGTGCACGGGGCAGCACGCGCCGCGATCTATGCGGCCCAAGCCGAGAAGCACACGGGCATGACCGACAACCAGTGGTGGGAGGCGCACGCGCCGCTGCTGGAGAAGGTGTGGGATCCGGCGAAGTACCCGGTCGCGAGCCGGGTCGGCAACACCGCCGGCCAGGAATACGGCGCGGGCGACCCGGAGCGCAGCTTCGAGTTCGGGCTGCAGCGCCTGCTCGACGGCGTGGAAGCCCTTATCGCGCGGCGCGCGCAGGGCCGCTGACGGGCGCCCGCTTGGGGACGTGGCGTTTGTATGAACTCACCGTCGGGTCATCGGTGAGCCAGAAACGCCACGGATAGTCGTGCGCGGAGGAAACGCCAACCCGTGGACCTGCGCTGATCTGGCCAGCCTTGACCTTGCGCGCTGGCGGAACGAGCCGAACCGGCCCGGTGATGAGCGAAGTCCCGTAGATCTCAGGCCCGATCCCGAGCGCTCTGACCAGGCATCCAGGCCCGCGCGCCAGGTCCCGGTCGGCGCGGGCCGTGGGACGGCGCTCGCGGGCGATGTCAGCACCTTCCACGACCTCCCCCGCCCGCAGCAGCACCGCGGCCGCGTCGCCGGGCTGTCCACACACGACATTCAGACAATAGTGAGCGCCGTATATGTAATAGACATAGGCCACGCCTGCTTCGCCGAACATCACCGAGTTGCGCGGGGTCCGGCCCCGGTCGGCATGGCTGGCCGAATCACGCCCGCCGCCGAGGTAGGCCTCGGTTTCGGTCAACCGCACCGTGACACCATCGCCCACGAGATGCCAGCCGAGCAGCGATCGCGCGACCGTGACGACCTGCTCGGCCGGCAGGTCGAGCCACTTGTAGTCCGCTTTGCTCAACTCCCGCAGACCCCGGTAGTAGGGGTCAAGGTGACCACGACGAACTTGGCTGTCGGGGTGGTCTCCATCCGCACTGAATAGCCGCGGATCCCTTGGCCCGAGTCGTCACCCACGAGAGTCGCGATCATCGACAGCTCGACGTCCATCCCCACCTGCATCCACAGCTCGGTACATGGCTTGGCGTAAGCGGTGGTCGCCTGGCTGGCGGTGACGAGGGTGGCGGCGGCGATCAGCATCACCGCTGTGCCCGCCCGTCTTGCGATGCGCTTGCGCATGACGAGAGCCTACCGCCGGTTCACCAGATCGACGAGGCGCTGGGCTGCTCCAATGTGGACGGCTAGATGTCGAATTCGCCGTCCTTGGCGCCACCGATGAAGGCACGCCACTCGGCAGGGGTAAAGATCAATGCCGGACCGGTCGGGTCCTTGGAGTCGCGGACGGCAACAGCATCGGGCAGCGCTGCAACCTCCACGCAGGCACCGCCGTTGTCACCGCTTCGGGTGCTCTTGCGCCAGACGGCGCGGGACAGGTCATTCATTGTGGATCTCCCCTGCGATCTTGTTGATCATGTTCCTCGATTCTGCCTTATCGAGAGCGAGCACATCCAGGCCAGACCAGACATCCTCATACGCGGAAAGCTCGTCGGGCTTGTCGAGGTAGATCGCTCCGGTCAATGACTCGCTGTAGACGGTCGACGGCTCAGTGGAGGCCCGGCCGACGTTGCTCGGAAAGTCCAGGATGTAGAAGGTGCCGGCAACTGCACCACGGTGTGGACCGGCGGCAAGTGGCAGAACGCGCACAGACACAGTGGGCAGCTTCGCTACCTGGATGAGCTGGTGCAGCTGCTCGATCATCGCCCCGCGATCTCCGATCGTGCGTCGTAGCACCGCCTCGGACACGATCGCTTCCACTTGAGGCGGTGGGGGCAGCCTGCGGGTCAGGAGGGTCTGTCGCTGGAGCCGCACGTCAATCGCGCGCTCACGGTCGTCCTCGCTCATTGCTGAGCGCTGTTCGTAGACAGCCCGCGCGTACCCGCGCGTCTGCAGCAGGCCCGGTATGAGCGACTCGTCGTACAGGCGCAGGCGCGAGGCGGAGGCCTCCAGCCCGACGAACAACTCGAACCATTGCGGAACGACGTCGCCGTAGGCGTGCCACCAGCCGCGCGATTTGGTCTCCGCTGCCAGGCCCACGGCCACTTCAGTCATATCCGGGGCCACGCCGTACAGGTCGCACATCGCCTTCACATCCAGTGCCCGGACCGGTCCCATGCCGCTCTCGATGCGCCAGATCTTCTGCCGGCTGTATTCCAACGCTGTAGCTGAGGCATCGAGGGTGACACCGGCCTCCGTGCGCAACTGTCGGAGAAGTCGGCCGAGTTGTCTACGCGGCACCGTCGAATTGATCTCCTCAGCCATCGCCGGCTCCCTTCGTTGCATCCTGAAACACTCGCTTGATTCTCCCCGCAACATCTAATTGTTTCGGTAAGAAAAGTCAATGCTTTCAATGGATTTTCCATGATGGAATGTTGCATTTTGCATCGGCCTGCCAGAACATTGGTACAGGCATGGCGATCTGTGGATCTCCCAAGAACAAGCCGGTCGCCATGCCGTAGCAAAGGCGAATCTGGCCATCGCCATTGGCATTGAAGCAATCACGCACTCGATGAACGGTGCAGTCCTGCGCTGCAAACGGAAGGAGCAACCGCTGTGACTTCACAACGACAAGAGTTGGTCATCGACGAACACCCTGGGCCGGTCGTTGGCCGGCATCGCCAGCTGGATGACGCTCCAGCTTGGAACAACTCAACGATGGTTGTTCAGCTCATTCGAAACACCATGGTGGACAAGGGATGGCGTGCGGCGCGGGAACCGTCTCGTGCGGAAGGTCCTTCACTCGAGCTGGCGCGCCGTCCGCTTGACTTCGGCGTTGGGCTGTGGCGATGAGTGTCTGGACCACCCGCGCCGACGAGCCCGTTGGCCCAGGCGATCTCGTGGCGTTGAGCGTGCTTGCTCACTCGGATGCGGTGGGGCGCATCGTGGCTGGGGCCGACGACGGCACGATTCAGTGCCTCTTGGTTCGTGGGGGCAACGCCAAGGCGGGCACCTTCGTTCATGTCGAGGCAGATCAGCTTCTTGTCCGAGTCTTCAGCTAGGCGCGCAAATCATGTCCGCTTCGAAGCTGCGGCTCGTCGTTTCCAATCCGGTAGCCGAGCAGCCCTGCAGCTGCCGCACTTGGGGGTTACTCGGCCGCATCACCCGCGATCTGATTCTCTGCGACTTCATGGATTGGGCACGGCTGCTGCACCAGGTACAGCTAAAGCTGTTGGCTCGTGGCGAGTACGTGGCGATCTGTGAGTTGTTGGCCCGTTGCCCGGGTCGCGGCCGTGCCCGTCGCGTAATGACTGAGCTGTGTGCTTGGGCAAACTGCGCCCGCGTCACCCTGGAACTTAGCCCATCGAGCCATTGGGGATCTGATGTGGAGCGCCTAACAAATTTCTATGCGCCCCTTGGCTTTGAGCCCAACACCGAGTCCGACGAACACTTCTGCGTACAGGAAGCCATGATCCGCTATCCGGTCAAAGGCCGTGGCCATGTGCGGCTGTGATCACACAATCCAAATTCTAGCTATTGGAGAGCACCATGAACGTAGCCGAACTGCTCATCACCGGCTTCGATGGCGACAAGGCTATCTTCGCCGCCAGCTTGGCACCCAACATGGCGGCGACCGTCGTCGCCTGCGTTGAGGGCGGTAGAGAATCGACCGTCGAGGTGTGTGCTGAGCAGGCGACCCCCGCGTTTACTTCAATTCGTCGACTGGTTGAGGACCTAGCCCGGCCCACATCGAGCTTGCCCTGAGGTCCGCTCGCTCCGACGATTGGATCCTTTGTTTAAGCCTCGAGGTTCTTGGTGTTGCTGGTGCCGGTTTGCGAGAATCGATGATTGTCGTGGTCGATCGGGTGGAGGTTTGATGTCGCGGTCCCAGTTGGTTTCTTATGGAGTCGACGACGGTGTGGTGGCCATCGAGATCGAGCCGGTGGAAGGTCTTGTGCCAGCCAGTGTTACCGAGGTGGCCGGACAGGTCAGCGAGGCTGTGCAGCCAGCGCTCGCGGCGGCACGTGTGGTGTTGGACAAGGTGCGGGCGCTGGCTCCCGATGGGGTTGAGGTCCGGTTCGGGGTGAAGGTGACCGGGACCGCCAACTGGGTGGTGGCCAAGGCAGCGACAGAGGGCAACTTCGAGGTCACGTTGTCCTGGCAGCCAGGGCGTTCCTCGGCGCAGGGGTGACCTTGTGGTGGGATTGCGTCCACGTTGGGATCCGTGGACGGTGGCGATCCACAAAAGCGAAGACGATGAGCAGCCGCTAGGCGGTGGCGTGGTGATCGATGCATGGCGTGTGTTGACTTGCGCCCATGTCGTGGCCAAACACTCGCCAACGACGCCGATGTGGGTCGCCTTTCCGAAGGCGGGGGTAGCGCGGTCCTTGCGTCGCCAAGTGGTCCGAGTTACCGAGGGACCCGTGAGCACCGATGTCGCGGTGCTCGAATTGGCGCAGCCGGTCCCGCCGCAGGTCAGGCCGGCACCGTTGCGGTCACCGCACGCATCGGATCTCGTGGATGAGCCATGGTGGGCCTTCGGCTTTCCGCACGGCCAGCCGCTGGGCAGCGACGCCCACGGAGTGGTGGGAGCGGCCCTGTCCTATGGATGGATGCGGCTGGACACCGAATCCCGGCACGTGGTCAAGCCAGGTTTCAGCGGATCAGGGGTGTGGTCGCCGCGTTATGAGGCGATAGTCGGCCTCATCGCGCAGGCTCACGCTGGCGGAGATCATCACGGTGACGCCGTCGCGGTGACGTTGCATCAGGCGATTCAGGACCTGCCGCACGAGAAGCTCGCCGGTGTTGCGGCGTGGTCGGTACAGGCGGCGGGTGAGTCTGCGCTGGCTGCGTGGGGCTGGTCGCTGGAGTCGGACGTAGAGGCGGTCCGCCACTGGCGACCGCGAGCTCGCGGGGTCGCGGTCGACGCCGAAGGCGGCTTCCGATTCAAGGGGCGGCGCGCGGCGTTGACGGCCATCGTGGATTGGCTGGACCGGCCGAACCCGGATCGGTCGGTGATGGTGGTGACCGGCTCGCCGGGTGTCGGCAAATCGGCGGTGCTCGGGCGGGTGGTGACGACGGCCGATGCGCAGCTGAGAGCGGCGCTGCCCGAAAGCGATGACAACGTCAAGGCGACGGCCGGATCGGTAGCGTGCGCGGTGCATGTCAAGGGCAAGACAGCCCTCGACGTGGCGGTGGAGGTTGCACGGGCAGCCGCAATCCGGCTGCCCAGCCAGCCGGACGAGCTGGCGCCAGCGTTGTACCGGCGTTTGGCGGCAGCAGAAGCCGTCCGGTTCAACATTGTTATCGACGCGCTGGACGAGGCCACCGACGCGCAACAGGCTCGCTTGATCATCAGCGAGATCGTGCTGCCCGTCGCGCGGATCTGCGCGGAGGTGGGCGCGCAGGTGGTGGTAGGGTCACGCCGACATGACGACGGTGGCGACCTACTGGCGATGTTTGAGCCAGGCAATCAGCTCGTCGACCTTGACACTCAGCACTTCTTCGCCGCTGAGGATCTCATTGCCTACACACTTGCCACCCTGCAGCTGACCGGAGCCGAGCGCGTGGGAAACCCATACGCCGATCGGACAGTTGCGGCTCCGGTCGCTGCCCGGATCGCCGCGTTGGCGCAGCGGAACTTCCTGGTCGCCGGTCTGGTAGCACGTCGGCATGGCCTGTACGACATCAACCCGGTCGCTCTGGAAGCGTTGGTGTCGCTCGATATTTCCGAAGCGTTGGACGCCTATCTGCGACGTTTGCCATCGGTGGGTTCGGCGCAGGCCAGCTTGGCGTTGACCGCCCTCGCATTCGCTGAAGCGCCAGGATTGACCACGTCCCTTTGGCGCACAGTCCTCTCCGGGTTGGGAGCCGACGTCGACGTCGCACAATTGACTGCTTTCGCCGAGTCATCGGCCGCCAACTTTTTGATCGAGTCCAGCTCAGAGGGCACAGCTCATCGGTATCGACTGTTCCACCAGGCCCTCAACGACACTCTGTTGACCCGACGCGCCAAGCAACACCGCCAAGCCGACGACGAAGGGCGCATTACGTCGGCGTTGATGGCAGAGGGAAGCACCAACAGCTGGACCCAGGCCGATCCGTATCTATTGCGCTCATTGCCCTGGCATGCCTACCGGGCGGGCATGCTCGACTCGTTACTGCTCGACGACCCTTACCTACTGCGTGCCGACCTACTTCGCTTGCTTCCGCTGGCCGCCGGTGCCAACCTGGCGGAAGCGGCACGCAGCCGCGTCCGGCTCTTGCGACTAACACCCGCCGCGCTCACCGCCGATCCATCCCACCGCGCCGCACTTTTCAGCGTCACCGCCGCGTTAGAAGGACTTGGTGACGGCTTTGCACCTCACCATCCAGCACCATATCGGGCTACGTGGGCAGCGGTGGCTCACCGCACGGAGTGGTCCATACTAGAGGGTCACACAGGCTGGGTTCGGGCGGCGTGCCCGGTGATGGTGCAGGGCCGCAACCTACTCGCCTCCGCAAGTAGCGACCGAACAGTGCGTTTGTGGGATCCAGAAACAGGGCAGCAGCAACGCATCCTGGAAGGCCACACCGGTCCGGCATTAGCGGTGTGCCCGGTGATGGTGCGAGGCCGCACCCTGCTCGCCTCCGCAAGCGACGACCACACGGTGCGGCTATGGGACCCGGAAACAGGACAGCAGCAACGCATCCTGGAGGGCCACACCCGCAGGACGTTGGCGGTGTGCCCAGTGGTGGTGCAGGAGCGCACCCTGCTCGCTTCCGCAGGCAGCGACGGGACAGTGCGGTTGTGGGACCCGGAAACAGGGCAACAGCAACGCATCCTGAGCGGCCACACCGGCTGGGTGCGGACGGTGTGCCCGGTAATGGTGCAAGGCCACACGCTGCTCGCCTCCGCAAGCGACGACGGGACAGTGCGGTTGTGGGACCCGGAAACAGGGCAACAGCAACGCATCTTGGACGGCCACACCAGCTGGGTGTTGGCGGTGTGCCCTATCGTGGTGCAGGACCGCACCCTGCTCGCGTCCGCGGGCAACGACGGAACAGTACGGTTATGGGACCCGGAAACAGGGCGGCAGCAACGCTTGTTGGAGGGCCACACCGGCACGGTGTTGGCGGTGTGCCCAGTGGTATTGCAAGGCCGCACCCTGCTCGCCTCCGCAAGCGAAGACGGGACGGTACGGTTATGGAACCCGGAAACAGGGCAACAGCAACGCATCCTGAGGGGCCACACCAATTGGGTGCGGACGGTGTGCCCAGTGGTCGTGCAAGGCCGCACTTTGCTCGCCTCCGCAAGCGACGACCGGACCGTGCGACTATGGGATCCCGAAACTGGCCAACAGCAACGCATCCCCGGGGGCCACACGAACACGGTTTTGGGAGTCTCCACGATCGTGGTACGTGGCCACACCCTGCTCGCCTCGGCAAGCGACGACCGGACCGTGCGACTATGGGATCCTGAAACAGGCCAACAGCAACGCACGCTGGACGGCCACACCAGCTGGGTATCGGCGGTGTGTCCGGTGGTGGTGCAAGGCCACACCCTACTCGCCTCCGCAAGCGGCGACGGGACAGTACGGTTATGGGACCCAGAAACCGGACGTGAGTATCGACGAAAGTCCGCCTTCCCTTGGATCAGACGAGCATCAATCCCCATGAAGCACCGCGTGGGCCCGGTGTGGGCCGTATGCTCGGTGGTGGTGCAAGGCCACACCCTGCTCGCCTCCGCAGGCAACGAAGGAACTGTGCGGCTGTGGGACCCAGAGACACAGCAACAGGAACGCACCTTGGAAGGCCACACCGGCTGGGTGCGGACTGTGTGCCCGGTAGTGGTGCAAGGCCACACCCTGCTCGCCTCCGCAAGCGACGACGGGACTGTGCGGCTATGGGACCTAGAAACAGGGCAACAGCGACGAACCCTGAGGGGCCACACCGACAGGGTGCGGACGGTGTGCCCGGTGGTCGTGCAAAGCCACACCCTGCTCGCCTCCGCAAGCGACGACCGGACCATACGGCTATGGGACCCGGAAACAGGCCAACAGCAACGCACGCTGGAAGGCCATACCGGTCCGGTATTAGCGGTGTGCCCGGTCGTGTTGCAAGGCCGCACCCTGCTCGCCTCCGCAAGCACCGACCGGACAATGCGGCTATGGGACCCGGAAACCGGGTCCCATACCACGATTCCCTTACACAATCAGGGCTATGGCCTTGCCTGGATAGGAGATCAGGTCACCGTTGCACTCAGCTCGGGTCTGCTGTCAATACGACTGCAGATCTAGCGTTCAGGAGATCGGTGCGGCCGCCCAGGTGTGCCACTTCTGGACCTGCTCGGTGACCACGGCCAGCTGGTCCGCGACCGGGCCGGGGCCGGTTGAGCCGGGGGTGGTGCGGGCCGCCAGGGCCGAGGAGACGGTGAGCACCTGGCGCACGTCTGGCGTCAGGTGTGGGCTGACCTTGGCCAGGTCGTCGTCGCTGACCTCGTCCAGCTCGCATTCGCGGACGGCGCACAGCGCCACCAGCTGCCCGGTGATCTCGTGCGCGGAGCGGAACGGGACTGAGCGGCGCACCAGCCAGTCGGCCACCTCGGTGGCGAGCGAGAAGCCCACCGGCGCGGCTTTGGCCAGCCGGTCGACCCGCACCGTCATCGTGCTGATCATCCCGGTGAGCGCTGGCAGTACCAAGGACAAGGTGTCTATGGCATCGAAGACCGGCTCTTTGTCTTCCTGCATGTCCCGGTCGTAGGTCAGCGGCAGGCCCTTGAGCATGGTCAGCACGCTGACCAGACCGCCGATGAGGCGACCGGCCTTGCCCCGGGCCAGTTCGGCGATGTCCGCGTTCTTCTTCTGCGGCATGATCGAGGACCCGGTGGTGAACGCGTCGTCAAGCTCAACCCAGCCGAACTCGTGCGAGGTCCAAAGTACGACCTCCTCCCCCAGCCGCGACAGGTGTACGCCCAAAAGCGCTGTCACGAAAAGGAATTCGGCCACGAAGTCGCGGTCGGAGACGGCGTCCATGGAGTTGGCGAAGGACTCGCGGAAGCCGAGCTCCTTGGCCACCGCCGGCGGATCCAGCGGAAGCCCTGACCCGGCAAGGGCTCCGGCGCCCAGCGGGCTGACCGCCGCCCGCACATCCCAGTCGCGCAGCCGATCCAGGTCGCGCAGCAGTGGATGCACGTGGGCCAGCAGCCAGTGTCCAAACACGACAGGCTGGGCGTGCTGCACGTGGGTCAGACCGGGGGCCGGGGTGTCGACGTGGCCGGCGGCCTGCTCAGTGAGCGCCTGCGCCAGGTCGGCGATCTGCTGGGCGAGCCCGCGCGCGTGGTCACGCAGGTAGAGCCGAAGGTCGGTGGCGACCTGGTCGTTGCGGGAGCGTCCGGCGCGCAGCTTGCCGCCGAGGGCGCCCAGCCTTTCCAGCAGACCGCGTTCCAGCGCGGTGTGCACGTCCTCGTCCTCGATGGTCGGGCGGAACTGGCCGGTCTCCACCGCGACGTCCAGATCGTCAAGCGCGGCAAGGATTTCGCCGAGCTCGTCGGGGTCCAGCAGCCCGGCCGCGGCGAGCACGCGGGCGTGGGCGCGGCTGGCCGCGATGTCGTACCGGGCCAGTCTCCAGTCAAAATGGACACTCACCGAAAGCCGGGCCAGCGCTTCCGCCGGCCCGGTTTCAAAACGCCCGCCCCAAAGCCTCACTTGCCCGCGTCCCGGTGGGCCGCCAGCCGTGAGGGCAGGCCCCACAACTCGACGAAGCCACGGGCGAGGGACTGGTCGAACTTGTCGCCCTCGTCGTAGGTGGCCAGATCGAAGTTGTAGAGGGAGCTTTCCGAACGGCGCCCGGTGACGACGGCGCGGCCGCCGTGCAGGGTCATCCGGATCTCGCCGGAGACGTGCTTCTGGGTCTCGGCAATGAACGCATCCAGCGATTGGCGAAGCGGCGAGTACCACAGGCCGTCATAGACAAGCTCGCCCCAGCGCTGGTCGACCGAGCGCTTGAAGCGGGCCACATCCCTTTCCACGGTCACGTTTTCCAGCTCCTGGTGAGCAGTGATGAGTGCGATCGCGCCGGGCGCCTCGTAGATCTCGCGGCTCTTGATGCCCACCAACCGGTCTTCCACCATGTCGATGCGGCCGACGCCCTGGGCGCCTGCGCGGCGGTTCAGCTCGGTGATGGCCTGCAGCGGCGTCACCGTCTCGCCATCGATCGCCACCGGCACGCCCTGGTCGAAGGTGATGATCACTTCGTCGGCGTCGCGGGCCACGGCCGGGTTGTGGGTGTAGGAGTAGATGTCTTCGATCGGGCCGTTCCAGATGTCCTCCAGGAACCCGGTCTCCACCGCGCGGCCGAACAGGTTCTGGTCCACCGAATACGGCGAGCGGTGCGACACATCGATCGGCAGGCCCTTGGCCTCCGCGTACTCGATGGCCCTGTCCCGGGTCCAGGCGTAGTCGCGCGCGGGCGCGATCACCTTCAGCTGCGGGGCCAGCGCGCCGATGCCGACCTCGAAGCGGACCTGGTCGTTGCCCTTGCCCGTGCAGCCGTGCGACACGATGGTGCCGCCGTGCTTGGCGGCCGCCGCGACCAGATGCTTGACGATCAGCGGCCGGGAAAGCGCGCTGACCAGCGGATAGCGGTCCATGTAGAGGGCGTTGGCGCGCACCGCGGGCAGGCAATAGTCGGCCGCGAACTCCTCCTTGGCGTCCACCAGTTCCGCCTCGATGGCGCCGCAGGCGAGCGCTCGCTTGCGAATCGCCTCCATGTCCTCCCCGCCCTGGCCCACATCGACAGCGACCGCGATCACCTCGGCGCCGGTCTTTTCCGCCAGGTACGGGATGGCCACAGACGTGTCCAGGCCACCCGAGTAAGCGAGAATCACCCGCTCAGTCATTGCTTCCAGCTCCCTCTTCTATTCCAGCCCACCGGGCAAGTTTGTCAGCAAGGTCGGCGCCCCCCATTGGATCACGCGCCACCACAAGAATCGTGTCGTCGCCGGCAATGGTGCCGACAATCTCCGGGACGCCGCTGCGGTCTATCGCGCTGGCCAGGAACTGCGCCGCGCCCGGAGGTGTGCGCAGCACGGCCAGATTGCCGCTGTGGTCTGTCCCGTTGAGCAACTCATGTAACAACCGCACCAGCTTCGCCGAGCCGGTCTCCACCGGGCGCAGCACGGGGTTGCCGTCCTCCGGGATCAGGTAGACGCCGCCCACCTTGATCGCGCGAAGCTCTTCCAGGTCTCGGCTCAACGTCGCCTGGGTGACCTGAACCCCTTCGGCGGCAAGCAATTCCCCCAACTCGGTCTGCGAGCGCACCGCCTTTGCCCGGATCAGATCCTCGATCCGGGCGTGTCGCGCGACACGGGTCTGCGGGTTGGTCATTCCTTCCCGTCCACCAGGAACGCGAGCAGCGCCTTCTGCGCGTGCAGGCGGTTCTCTGTCTGATCGAAGACGACGCTCTGCGGCCCGTCCATCACCTCATCGGTGATTTCCTCTCCCCGATGCGCGGGCAGGCAATGCAGAACGATCGCATTAGGCACCGCTTTGAGCAGTTCCCCATTTATCTGGTACGGAAGGAACGGCGTGATCCGGTCGATCCCGTCGTTCTCCATCCCCATCGACGTCCAGGTGTCCGTTGCCACCACATCGACCCCGGCCACGGCCTCGTGCGGGTCGGTCAGCAGGGTGACCGAGCCGCCGGTCTGCTCGGCGATTTCCTTGGCCCGCTCGGTGATGTGCTCGGCGGGCGTGAAGCCGACCGGGCTCGCCACACGCACATGCATGCCCGCCGTGGTCCCACCGAGCAGATAGGAGTTGGCCATGTTGTTGTTCCCGTCGCCGAGGTAGGCGATCGTCTTTCCGGCCGTGCCGCCCAGATGCTGGCGGATCGTCATCAGATCGGCCAGCACCTGGCACGGGTGGTAGCCGTCGGTCAGCGCGTTGATGACGGGCACCGTGGCGTACTCGGCGAGTTCGGCTATCCGGCTGTCGGCGAAGGTGCGAATGACAATCGCGTCGGCGTAACGCGACAGTGCCCGCGCCGCGTCGGCCATCAGCTCACCACGGCCGAAGTGGGTGGTCTGCGCGTCAACGATGACCGGCGTGGCGCCCAGCTGGGCGATGCCCACCTCGAACGAGACGCGGGTGCGCAGGGAAGGCTTCTCGAATATCACCACGACCGCTTTGCCCGCGAGAGCCTTGCCGGGCTTGAGCGTCAGGACCTCTTCCTGCTGCGCCGGGCTGAGATCGTCATCCTTGAGAAAATGCTTGATCATTGAGCTGCTTCCAGAACTTCGGCAAGCGCGACGACGAAGGCGTCGGCCTGGGCATTGGTCAAAATAAGCGGCGGCGCGATCCGGATCACGTCGGGCTGCGCGGCGTTGACCAGGAATCCCTTCTCCCGCAACGCATTAGCGACTTCCCCTGCGCTGGGCGCGGCCTTGCCCACTTCGACCGCGACCTCGCCGCCCTGCAACGCGACCGCACTGTCGGAGACCGAGCTGGCACTGCCACTAGGCGCCGCATGGCCGCCGGAGGCCGCTTTCGGGTGCGCGCTGAGCACGATGCCGAGCAGGAGGCCCGCGCCGCGCACGTCGCTGACGTAAGGCAGGCCGACGATGCCGCGGCGCAGCCGCTCGCCTACCCGCTTGACGTGATCGAGCAGTCCGTCGGCGGCGATGGTGCGCAGCACGGCGAGCCCTGCCGCGCAGGCGACCGGGTTACCGCCGAAGGTGGTGCCGTGGTGACCCGGCTGGAACAGTGCAGCGGCCCCTCCCGGGTTGCTGCCGGCGAAAGCGCCGTCGGCGAAGGCCACCATGGCCCCGATGGGCAGCCCGCCGCCCAGCCCCTTGGCCAGCGTGATGATGTCGGGGGCGACCCCCTCGGCCTGATGGGCGAACCAGTGTCCGGTGCGGCCCACCCCGGTCTGCACCTCGTCGAGGGCCAGCAGCGCGCCGTGCTTGTCACACAGCGCTCTGGCCGCGGCGAGGTATCCGGGCGGGGCCGGGACCACGCCCGCCTCGCCCATGATGGGCTCGAGGATGACCATCGCGGTCTGGCCGTCGACTTCCGCCCGCAGCGCCTCCACGTCCCCGAACGGCACGTGCACCACGAAGGCGGGCAACGGCTTGAACGGGTCCCGTTTGGACGGTTGCCCGGTGAGCGCGAGCGCCCCCATGGTGCGCCCGTGGAAGGCCTGCTCGGTGGCGATAATCTTGGTGCGGCCGGTGAGCCGGGAGAGCTTGAACGCGGCCTCGTTGGCCTCGGCCCCCGAGTTGCAGAACAACACCCGGCCGGGCCGGCCGGTCAGCGCCAGCAGCAGCTCGGCCAGGGCCACGGTGGGCTCGGCGACGAAGAAGTTCGAAACGTGGCCCAGCCGCGCGATCTGTTTGGTGACCGCCTCGATGATGGCCGGGTGCCCGTGTCCGAGCGCGTTCACCGCTATCCCGGCAAGCATGTCCACGTAGGACTTTCCGGTCTCGTCGAAGACGACCGCACCGGCGCCGCTCACCAGCCCGACGGCGGGGGTGCCGTAGTTGTTGGCCAGCGCCTGTTCCCAGCGCTCCGAAAGCGTCGTCATGGGAGCACCACCGTTCCGTGGGCGTGCAGGGACGTCCCGATCGCGGCTGAGGGGACTCCGGCGCGCACCGCGCGCAGGCAAGCCTCCATCTTTGGCACCATGCCCTTCTCCAGGCTCGGCAACAGCTCTTCCAGCTCCTGCGCGGTGATTTTTTCGATGAGGCTGGAGGCGTCCGGCCAGTTGCGGTAAAGGCCGGGCACATCCGTGATCATGACTAGCTTGTTGGCCCGCAAGGCGATGGCGAGCCCGCCCGCCGCGATGTCGGCGTTGAGGTTGTGCGGCACCCCTTCGGCGTCGGGCGCGAGCGTCGAGACGACGGGGACGTAGCCGTTGTCGGCCAGGGTGTGAATGAGCGACGGGTCGATCGAGGCGACGTCGCCGACCAGTCCGATGTCCTGTGGCACGCGGCGGGCCGTGATGAGCCCGCCGTCCTCGCCGGAAAGGCTGACCGCTTTGGCGCCGGCCCGCGCGAGCGAGCCGACCAGATCCTTGCCCACCGACAGCAGCACCATGCGCGCGATCTGCATGACCTCGGGCGTGGTGACCCGCAACCCGTTGCGGAACTCGGAGGTCAGGCCGACCCGGTCGAGCATGGCCGAGATCTGCGGGCCGCCGCCGTGGACGACGACGACCTTCTGCCCCGCTTTCACCAGCGCTGCCACGTCCTGCGCGAAGGACGACCCGGCCGACATCGCGTGCCCGCCGTACTTGACGACCGTGATGCTCACGACGAATACGCCGAGTTCTCGTGGACGTAGGCGTGCGACAGGTCGTTGGTCCACACCGTCGCTGTTTGCTTGCCCGCGTTGAGGTCCACCACGATGCTGATGTTCTCGCCCGACAGGTCGACCTTCGAGCGGTCCTCGGCGGCCGCGCCCCCGCGACACACCCAGACCCCGTTGATGGCCACGTTCAGCTCGTCGGACTCGAACTGCGCCGACGTGGTGCCCACCGCGGCGAGAATGCGGCCCCAGTTGGGGTCGTTGCCGAACAGCGCGCACTTGACCAGGTTGTTGCGCGCGATGCTGCGGGCCACCTCGACCGCGTCCTGCTCGTCGGCCGCGCCGACCACCTCGATGGTGATCTTCTTGGTGTGCCCCTCGGCGTCGTCGAGAAGCTGCTGTGCCAGATCGTGGCAGGCTTTGGTGACCGCTTCGGTCAGCTCCTCCTGGGTCGGCTCGACGCCGGAGGCGCCGGAGGCCAGCAGCAGCACGGTGTCGTTGGTGGACATGCAGCCGTCGGAGTCGAGCCGGTCGAACGTGACCCGGCACGCCTGTGTGAGCGCTTCGTGCAGCGCGTCGCCGCCCGCGCTCGCGTCGGTGGTGATGACGCAGAGCATGGTGGCCATGGCGGGCGCCAGCATGCCCGCGCCCTTGGCCATCCCGCCCACCGTCCAGCCGTCGCCCTCGACGACCGTCGTCTTAGGACGGGTGTCGGTGGTCATGATGGCCAGCGCGGCGTCGTCTCCCCCGGTGCGCTCAAGTTTGCGCACCGCACTGTCCACTCCGGACAGAAGGTTGGCCATGGGCAGGCGTTCCCCGATGAGGCCTGTCGAACAGACGGCGACCTGCCCGGGCCCCATGCCCCCCAGCTTGGCGGCCACATGTTCGGCGGTGCGGTGGGTGTCCTGAAATCCGGCTGGGCCGGTGCACGCGTTGGCGCCACCCGCGTTGAGCACCACCGCTCGCACGGCGCGCCCCTTGAGCACCTGCTGACTCCAGAGCACCGGGGCGGCCTTGACCCGGTTGGCGGTGAACACCCCGGCAGCCGTCGCGTCGGGCCCATCGTTGAGCAGGAGGGCGACGTCCAGGTTCCCGGAGGTTTTCAGCCCGGCCGCGACGCCGGAGGCTTTGAATCCCTTTGGTGCAGTAACACTCATGGCGCTACTCCGAAGGCAGATAGGCCGGAGGTTTCCGGCAGGCCCAGCATGATGTTGGCGCATTGGACGGCTTGGCCCGCCGCGCCCTTGCCAAGGTTGTCCAGAGCGCTCACCACGATGATGCGCCCGCTGTCGACGTCCACCGTGGCTTGCAGGTGAACGCTGTTGGAACCAAGCGTGGCACCGGTGTGCGGCCACTGCTTTTCTGCCAGCACATGCACGAACGGCTCGTCGGCGTAGGCGTCGAGCAGCACTTCGCGTACCACCGCTTCGGTGATGTCACAGCTGGTAGGAACGGCGGTCACCGTGGCCAGGATGCCACGCGGCATCGGCGCCAGGACCGGTGTCATGGAAAGGGTGTGCGCGCCGGTCGCCTGCTTGATCTCGGGAACATGTTGGTGCGCCCCGACTTTGTAGGGCGACAGGTCTCCCATCACCTCGCTGCCCAGCAGATGGGTCTTGGGCGACTTGCCCGCGCCCGAGGTTCCGGAGGCGGCGACCACCACCACGTCGGCCGGCTCGGCGAGCCCGCTGTGCAGCAGGGGCGCCAGCGCCAGGGTGATGGTGGCGGCGTAGCAACCGGTTGCCGCCACCCGATCGGACGAGCGAATCTTCTGGCGCTGGCCGGGCAGCTCGGGCAGGCCGTAGGTCCACGCTCCGGCGTGCGGGCCGCCGTAATAGCGTGCCCACGCCTGCTCGTCGAGCAATCGATGGTCGGCTCCGAGATCGACCACCCGCACGCCAGCAGGCAATTGGGCGGCGATCGCCGCCGACTCACCGTGAGGCAGGGCAAGGAAGACGAGGTCGGCCGTTGCCAGGGCCTGCGGATCGGTGGCGCTCAGCCGGAAATCAAGCCCGGCCAGGTGCGGATGTACCGCCGCGACCGGCTGGCCGGCCTGGGAATGTGCGGTGGCGCAAATCAGGTCGAGCTCGGGGTGCCCGGCGATCAGGCGCAGCAGCTCGCCACCGGCGTATCCACTTGCTCCCGCGACCGCGATCCGGATCCCCATACCCACCTCCGCATAAACATTCGCTTGGTAAGCATACGGAAGGGCGTATGTTCATGCAAATGAGATCTGGCTCACTCACGCCTCAGCGTGCATAGCGCAGGAACAGGAATTCACCATCTGGGATGGCGTGAACAAATCTCATGCGCCGCACCGTATGCGGTACCCCGGCCGTAATCCGCTCCGGGCCCGGCCCGATCAGCAGCGGCCCGATGGTCAGGCACAACTCATCGATCTTATCGAGGGCGGCCAGGGATCCGAAGAGATGCGGACCCCCCTCACACAGGATCTGGGTCACGCCCTCCTCCGCCAGCTGGGCCAGCAGCTCAGGCAGGGGCATCCGGCTGCGCGAGACCACCTCCAGGCGGGGAAGCTCGGACAGCCCGTTTTCCACGCGCCAGCGCTTGTGCTCCTCGTCGATCAGCTCGCCCTGGTAACCCTCCACCCGCACGGTGCCCGCGCCGACCAGGATCACGTCCGCGAACATCCGCAACACCTGCATCAACGCCTGATCGGCGGGGCCGCCCAGGCCACCGGCCCGGCCGTCGACCCACGCCGCGCCATCGAGCGACGACACCATGTTCATCCGCAGCATCGGCACGCTTCGGTCCGCGGGCGCGTATTCGTCGACGTATTTCATCTGGCCCTCACATGTTGTGCAGGGTGTAGGCGGGCTCGCGCCAGCCGAGGATGGCTTCGGTCATCCGCACCGCGTCCACGGACTCGCGCACGTTGTGCATGCGCACGATGCGAGCGCCTTGCAGGACGGAGAAGACTGCGGCGGCGAGGCTTCCGGAGAGCCGCTCGCCCTGGGGGCGGTCGAGGGTCTCGCCGATGAAGTCCTTATTGGACACGGCGGCCAGTGTTGGGTACCCAATAATGGAAATCTCATGCAAACGCCTGGTCAGTTCCAGGGTGTGGTGGGTGTTCTTGTTCAGATCGTGGCCCGGATCGATGATAATCTGCTCGGGCCGCACACCTCGCCCGAGCGCTATCTCGACCCGGTCACGCAGGAAGCCGGCGATCTCCCCCGCGATGTCGGCGTACTGCGGGCGGGGGAAGTGGGTACGCGGCTTGGCCCGGCTGTGCGTGATGATCAGCTGGGTATGCGGGTTGGCCGCCACCAGGTCGGCCAGCGCCGGATCGTGCAAACCCGTGGTGTCGTTGATGATGTGAGCCCCCGCCGCCAGAGCCGCCTGCGCCACCTCGGCCCGGAAAGTATCGACGCTTATCACCACATGCGGATGGCTTTGCGCCGCGGCCCGCACCACCGGCAGCACGCGCTCCAGCTCGACCGACGCGGCCACTTCGCCGTCGTCGGGGGAGAATTTCACGCCACCGATGTCCACCCAGTCGGCGCCTTCGGCCACAGCTTTGTCGACCGCCTCGTTCGCCTTCTCCAGCGCGAAGGTGGCGCCCTTGTCGTAGAAGGAGTCGGGTGTCCGGTTGACCACCGCCATCACGACGACCTGGCGATTGAAGTCGAACGTGCGCCCCGCGATCGTGCGCACCGGGTCCCGCAGCTGCGGGACAAAGACACCCTGCATGATCCCTATGCTAGGGCCTAGCCGAGCACCCGCAGCTGAAGACCTTTGCCGCTCGGGTGCTTGAGCACCAGCGTGTCGCCCTGGGCCGTGGCGCTCACCTCGCCGTCGAGCACCGCCAGCACATTGCGCTCGATCGCATCGATCACTCCGCCGCACGCCATCTTGGTGGAGGCCAGCGGCCCGAACTTGATTTTGCCGGGGCTCACCGTCGCGGTGCCGGTGAACCGGTTACAGCCGCTGTAGCCGGTGACTGTGCCATCTTCAAGAATGGTGAACTCGGCCGGCCTCATCTCGGCCGGCACCGATGAGGCCGCATCGACGTCCAGCGTTGACTCGACCACCCAGCGGCTGCCCAGAATCGGCCGGTCGGGATTGGCCACATGACGGTCGGCCAACCTGATCTCCCCATCCTTGCCGGTCAGGACCAGCTCGTCGCCCTTCAGCGCCCACGCCGGGGCGCCTTCCAGGAAGGTGCTCAGCCACTCGTCCTGCTCGTGACGGGCCTTGTCGCAGCCCATGTCGGTGCTGCCCATGCCGGACACGGCCATCTTGTCGGCCTTGAACTCGACGTCGCCGAACAGGCTGTTGCACCCGGCCCGCGCGGTGAGCTTGCCTTGCTCCGGGAACCCAAGAGAAATCTGGGTTCCCGGCACCAGGGCGTGCGCACCCACCTCGGTGGAGAGGAAGGTCCGCCCGGTCAGCTCGCTGCCGGTGGCTGGCCGAACCCCTGGGCTCCCGGGACCAGAGCCCGATCCACCGCAACCGGCCACGGCCAACGACAGCACAGCCGTCAGAGCGAGACCTATCCTCATGCGCTCTTCGACGACCCCGCTGGCGCTGAGGTTCCCCGCAGGACCGCACCGAATCGCGACGCGGCGACAGCGACCGCGGAGTCACGCGCCGCCACCGCTTCCTCGACCTTCAGGGTCCGGTCCGGAGCGCGGAAGGTGAGGTTGTAGGCCAGCGAGCGCTTGCCCTCCTCGATCCCCTTGCCCTGGTAGACGTCGAAGAGGCGCAATGACTCCAGCAGCGGGCCGGCGCCTTCCAGCAGCGCTGCCTCGACGGCCGCGTTCGGGATCTCCTGCGGCAGCACCAGCGCCACATCGATGAGCGCGGGTGGGTAGTTCGAGATGACCGGTGGCGGCGTGACCCCTGGCAACGGCACCGCATCGAGCTGAAGCTCCATGGCACACGTGCCGCGGGGCACCTCGAGCGCCGCGCAGATCTCCGGATGCAGCTCGCCGGCCATGCCGACGCTGACGCCGCCGATGGTTATCCCGGCACACCTTCCCGGGTGGAACGGCTTGCTGACCAGCTGCTCCACCACGATGTCGCGCTCCGGGACGGCCGAGGCGGCCAGCACGTCACGGGCTGCCTGAACCGCATCGGCCCAGCCGGCCACCCGGCCCGCGCCCCACCAGCCGGAACGCTCGAACTCACCGGCCAGCACCGCCGCGACCTGCCACGGCTGACGCGGCACGGCCGCATTCGCCTGCTGCCACAGCGATTCCTCGGGCCGGGCGGCCACCCCCATCGTGGGCGGCAGCGCGGCCTGCGGCGCGGGGAGGAAGACCAGCCCCTGCTCGAAGAGCGCGACGTCGCGCTGGCCCCGGCCCAGGTTGCGTTTGAGCGCGCCGAGCAGCCCCGGAAGCAGGCTGGTGCGCATGAACGGCTCTTCCTCCGAGATCGGGTTGGCCAGCCTCACCGCGTGCTCAGGCACGCCAAGCGTCTGCATGACAGACCGCGACACGAACGGATAGCTGAGCACCTCGACATAACCCTGCTCGGCCAGAGCACGACCGACGCCGCGCTTACGCCGCTGAGCCGCGGTCAAACCGTTGCCGGGCGGGGCGATCGGCAGCACGCTGGGAACGTTCTCGAAGCCATCCAGGCGCACCACCTCCTCCACCAGATCCGCGGGCTCACGCAGGTCGGGCCGCCACGAAGGCGGCACGACCTCAACCCGGTCGTCGTAGGCGGCCACGTCGCAGCCGATTTCGGTGAGCAGATCGGAGATGCGGTCAACCGAGTAGTCCACACCGATCAGCTTGCTGGGCTTGTCCGCGGCCATGGTGATGGTCACCGGCTCGCTGGGATAGTTGAGGTCGAGGACCTCCTTGCCCGCCTTGCCACCGCCATATTCGACCAGCAGGCTGACCGCACGCTCGATGCCGACCAGGCACAGGTTGCGGTCCACGCCGCGCTCCCAGCGCTTGGCGGCTTCGCTGAAAAGCTTGTGCCGCCGGGCGGTGCGCCCGACCATCGTCGGATCCCAGTGCGCCGCTTCGAAAAGCACATTGGTGGTGCCGTCGACGACCTCCGAGGTCTGCCCGCCCATCACCGCGGCAAGCGAGATCGGCCCCGTGTCGTCGCAGATCACCATGTCCTCTTCGGAGAGCACACGGGTTGACCCGTCGAGGGTCACCAGCTTCTCGCCCGCCTTGGCGCGGCGCACGACGAGGGCGCCGTTGATGCGGTCGGCGTCGAAGGCGTGCATCGGCTGGCCCAGCTCGAGCATGACGTAGTTAGTGATGTCGATGGGCAGGCCGAGGGTCCTGATGCCGGCCGTGGTCAGGCGGCGCTTCATGAAGTCTGGCGTCGGCGCCTTCGGATCGACGCCGCGCACGAGCCTTGCCGCGTACCGGTCACAGCCGGCCGGGTCGTCAATCGTCAACGGCCACGCGGGTTTCTTCGTGGCCTCGGTGTGTTTGCCGAGACCGGGGTCGGTGAACGGCACGTGGTAGGCGTGCGCGAGTTCTCTTGCCAGACCGCGGACGCTCATCTGGTACCCGCGATCGGGCGTGATCTCGACGGCAAGGCCGATGTCGTCCATGCCGAGCACGTGCCGCGCGTCGTCGCCCAGCTTGGCGTCCACGGCTGGGTCCAGCACGATGATGCCCGCGTGGTCGTCGCTGATGCCCAGCTCGCGGGCAGAGCAGATCATGCCGTTGGAGACGCGGCCATAGGTCTTGCGCGACCCGACTTCGAAGCCGCCGGGAAGCACTCCGCCCGGCAGGATCACCACGACGAGGTCGCCCTCGGCGAAGTTGGTCGCGCCGCAGATGACCTCCTGCGGCTTCGACTGTCCGATGTCGAGGGTCACGAAACGGATCGGCTTCTTGAACTCGGTCAGCTCCTCGATGGTCAGCACCCGGCCGACCACCAGGTCGCCGGTCACCAGCTCACGCTGGTCGACGATGTGCTCGACCTCGATGCCGAGGTTGGTCAGCGCCAGGTCGATCTCCGCGGCGCTCACCTTTGCGGGCAGCTGGACGTGCTCACGCAGCCAGGAAAGTCCCACTCGCATGCTCAGTGCACCTCCATGCCGAACGCGCGGGTGAACCGCACGTCGCCTTCGATCATTTCCCGCATGTCAGACAACCCGTTGCGGAACATCAGCGTCCGCTCGATGCCCATCCCGAAGGCGAACCCCGAGTACTCCTCGGGATCGATGCCGCAGGCGCGCAACACGTTCGGGTTGACCATTCCGCAGCCGCCCCACTCGACCCACTGCGGGCCGTCGCGGTGCGCCTCGAACCAGACGTCGAACTCTGCCGACGGCTCGGTGAACGGGAAGTAGTGGGGGCGCCAGCGCGTCTTGGCCAGCGGGCCGAACATGGCGCGGGCGAAGTGGTCCAGGGTGCCTTTGAGATGCGCCATGGTGATGCCCTTGTCCACCACAAGCCCTTCGACCTGGTGGAAGACGGGCGAGTGAGTGGCGTCGAGCTCATCGGTGCGGTAGACCCGTCCCGGTACCACGATGTAGATCGGTGGCTGGCGGGTCAGCATCGTGCGGGCCTGGACGGGTGAGGTGTGCGTGCGAAGCACCAGCCCCGACCCGGTCGCTGTTTCCGCGGCGGCAACCCAGAACGTGTCCATCAAGCCGCGGGCGGGATGGTCCGGCGCGATGTTGAGCGCGTCGAAGTTGGCCCACTCCAGCTCGACCTCGGGGCCTTCGGCCACCTCGTAACCCATGCCCACGAACAGGTCGCCGACGCGTTCCATGAGTGTCGTGAGTGGATGGCGGGCGCCGCGTGGCCGCCTGTCCCAGCCGAGCGTGACGTCGACCTGCTCCTCGCGCAGGACGCGTTGCTGCTCCTCGGCTTCCAGCTCAGCCAGCCGGGCGTCGTAGGCGGCCTGGATCTCCGAGCGCGCCTCGTTGACCCGCTTGCCCGCCTCGGCCTTCGCCGCCGGTTGCAGCGAACCGATTTCGCGCCGGGCCAGGGAGACCGCGGATCTGTCGCCCAGGTGCTCCGGCTTGAGCTCGGTGAGCGCCTTTAGCGTCGGTGCCGCGGCGAACAGCGCGCGGGAATGCTGCACGGCCTCTTTGAGCGCGTCGTCACTCAACAGCGACGGCTGCTTGGGATCGTACGGATCGTTGCGATATGTCATGAGAACTCCAGATGCGGCGACGGGCTAAGTCTAGGAGCACGTGGCTTGGCCACAGCCCACCGGGAGCATCTGAGGGGATTTGAGGTGCGATCAGCCCATCAGCCCGCGACCGGCGGGCTGGCTAAAGCTCTGGCGACGAGCGCTGCGCACGAGCCGAAGCATACAGGCACACGGCGGCGGCCGCAGCCAGGTTGAGGCTCTCCGCCCCGCCGTAGATCGGCACTCGCACGCGCTGGGCCCGGGCCATCACGGCTTCGGGCAGCCCGTGCGCCTCGCCGCCGAAAAGCCAGGCGGTCGGCTCGGCAAGCCTGGGCTCCAGCTCGAAGAGGTCGACGGCGCCGCGTCCGGTGGTCGCGAAGACCTGCATGCCGTCGAGCGCGTTCAGGACCCGATCGATGTCGCGCTCCCGGACTATGTCGACGTGAAACAGACTGCCGGCGCTGGCTCGAACGCATTTGCCGTTGTACGGGTCCACCGCATCGCCAGCGAAGATCACCGCTGCGGCACCGGCCGCGTCCGCCGTACGCAGGATCGTCCCGGCGTTACCCGGATCCCGGATGTCCACCGCCACCGCCACCAGCTGCGGCCGCCGCGCGACGACCTCTGCCAGCTCGCGGTCACGCTGCTCGCATACGGCCACAATCCCTTGCGGCGTAACGGTTTCGGCGAGCGCCTTCATCGCCTCCTCCGTCACCACCGACACCGGCGGAAGATCTCCCCCTCCTGCAAGCTCGGCGAGCCCGGCAGGCCCGGGGGCGGTGATGAAGAGCTCAAGCACCACGCCGGCGGCGAGCGCTTCGCGCACGGCCTGCGGGCCCTCGGCGAGGAACCGGCCCGTGGCGTCGCGTTCCTTGCGGCGCTGCAGTTTCAGGGCAGCAGAAACCCGGGGTGTCCGTGTCGTGTACGGACCTTCCCCGGGCTTGTGTGCTTGGGAGATCACGCGGGCTGGGCCGCTGCGACCGCCTTCTTGGCCACCTCGACAAGACCGGTGAAGGCCTTCTCGTCGTTGACCGCGAGCTCTGCGAGGATCTTGCGGTCGACCTCGACGCCGGCCAGTTTCAGGCCCTGGATGAGGCGGTTGTAGGTCATGCCGTTGGCCCGGGCGCCCGCGTTGATACGGGTGATCCAGAGCTGACGGAAGTCGCCCTTGCGGTCCTTGCGGTCGCGGTAGGCGTACTGCATCGAGTGCAGCATCTGCTCTTTGGCCTTGCGGTACAGGCGCGAGCGCTGACCACGGTAGCCCTTCGCCCCCTCGAGCAGGGTGCGGCGCTTCTTCTGGGCGTTGACCGCCCGCTTGACGCGTGCCATCTTCGTTTCCTCCTACTACTGAAAAATCGCAGTTGGCGCGCGTCAGCGCCCGAGCATCTTCTTGACCCGCTTGACATCCGCCTTGGCTACCTCGACGGTGCCGCTCAGGCTGCGTGTCTCGTGGGAGGACTTGACCTCCAGGCGGTGGCGTAGACCGGTCTGCTGGCGCAAGATCTTGCCGGAGCCGGTGATCTTCACCCGCTTGCCCATGCCGCTGTGGCGCTTCATCTTCGGCATACTGAAGTTCTCCCCTGGCTGTAAAAATGGTGCTTTGGTGCGTTGCATTAGATCGATCGAGCTGTAGCCCCGCGCTAGTTCTGGGCGACGGTCTCGTCACTCACAAGGCTCGCCTCGGGCGCATCGCCTTCGCCCTTGCGGGCTCCGGCAGCGGTCTTGGCGCTCCGATGCGGTGCAAGCACCATGATCATGTTGCGGCCGTCCTGCTTGGCCTGAGACTCGACAAAGCCCATGTCCGAGACTTCTTCCTCGAGCTTGCGCAGGAGCCGGAATCCCAGCTCCGGGCGGTGCTGCTCGCGACCCCGGAACATGATGGTCACTTTGACCTTGTCGCCGGCCTTGAGGAATCGCAGCACGTGACCTTTTTTGGTCTCGTAGTCATGCGAGTCGATCTTTGGCCGGAGTTTCATCTCCTTGATGACCGTCTGCTGCTGGTTCCGCCGGGCTTCCCTGGCCTTGAGCGCGCTCTCGTACTTGAACTTGCCGAAGTCCATGAGCTTGCAGACAGGCGGGCGTGCCATAGGCGCAACCTCGACCAGATCCAGATCCACATCCGCGGCCAGCTGCAGGGCTCGCTCCAGTGGGACGATTCCCACCTGCTCCCCCTCAGGGCCGACCAGTCGGACCTCTCTTGCCCGGATCTGCTCGTTCACGCGTGGCTCGACGCTGATGTGTCCTCCTCGATCGTTTTTCTGACGTGTGCGACCGTGTCAAAACAGAAGGCCCAGGCATCACTTACATGCCCAGGCCTGCTCGACCGGTCGCGTGCGCACGTCAGCGCACCCAAAACACCTAAGTGTTTCGGTGACCGGACCCAGCCGATCGAAACCGGATGGGTGGGAGCAGGCGCTCCGCTTGGATGACCGCACAATAAATGCAGTCAGGTCGACGCCAAGAGCGTATCACACGAAATGTCTAGCTGTAATTCTGGCG
>NZ_BONY01000104.1 GCF_016862955.1 Rhizocola hellebori
CGGCCAGATTCGCTTGACGTGGAACGCTTCCACCGACAACGTGGGCGTCACCGGTTACGACATCTACGCCAACGGCGCCCTGCGCGCCAGCGTCGGCAACGTGCTGACCTACACCGACAACCAGCCGGACACCTTGACCGTGAGCTACTTCGTGCGGGCCAAGGACGCGGCCGGGAACATCTCGGGCAACAGCAACACCGTTACCCGCACCGGTTCCGGCGGCGGGGGAGGCAGCAACCTCGCGGTGGGCAAGCCCATCACCGCATCGGGTTCCGTCTTCACGTTTGTGCCCACGAACGCCAACGACGACAGCGTCACCACGTACTGGGAGGCGAATTCGGGTGCCTTCCCGAACCAGCTGACCATCGCGCTGGGGTCCAACGCGAGCATCAACCGGGTCGTGCTCAAGCTTGACCCGAGCTCGGCGTGGGGCACCCGCACGCAGAACATCCAGGTGCTCGGCCGCGAGCAGAGCTCTGGAACGTTTAACAACCTGGTGTCGGCCGCGAACTACACGTTCAACCCGGCCACCGCCAACACCGTGGAAATCCCGTTCAGCGCCACGGTGGCCGACGTCCGGCTCGTCATCAACTCCAACACCGGCGCCCCGGGTGGACAGGTGGCCGAGTTCCAGATCTTCGGCACGCCCGCGCCCAACCCGGATCTGTCCATCACCGGCATGTCGTTCACCCCGGCCTCGCCCATCGAGACCGATGCGATCACCCTGACCTCGACCGTCCGCAATGGAGGGACGCTCGGGTCAGCCGCTACTAACGTTAATTTCTATCTGGGTACCACTAACGTCGGCACCGCCGCCGTGGCCGCACTCGCGGCGGGGGCCACCGCCAACGTCTCGGTCAACATAGGCGCCCGCAATGCGGGTTCCTATCAGCTCAGCTCGAAGGTCGACGAGGCCAATAGCGTTATAGAGCAGAACGAGACCAACAACACCTACGTCCACCCGACCCCGCTCGTCGTCGGTCAGGTGCAGAGCTCGGACATCGTTCCCGTGGTGAGCTGGAGCCCGGGCACCCCGACCGCCGGGCAATCGGTGGCCTTCTCGGTGTCCATCCGCAACCAGGGCAACATCGCCACCGCGGCGGGCGCGCACGGCATCACGCTGACGGTGCGCAACGAAGCGGGCACGGTCATCTCGACGCTGACCGGGTCGTTCAGCGGCACCATCAACGCCGGAGCCACCAGCAGTGCGGTGAACGTCGGCTCGTGGACGGCCGCCAACGGCCGGTACACAGTCCGGGTGGTGCTCGCCGACGACGCCAACGAGGTGGCCATCAAGCGCGCCAACAACACCAGCGACACCTCTCTGTTTGTCGGCCGCGGCGCGAACATGCCCTATGACATGTACGAGGCCGAGGACGGCACACCCGGCGGTGGCGCATCGGTGATCGGTCCAAACCGGACGATCGGCGACCCGGCCGGTGAGGCTTCGGGACGTCGCGCGGTCACGCTCGGCGCCACCGGCTCCTACGTCCAGTGGACCACCCGTGCCGCGACCAACACCCTGGTGACCCGGTTCTCCATTCCGGACGCAGCGGGCGGCGGCGGAACGACGTCGGCGCTGAGCATCTACGTCAACGGCACGCTGCACAAGACCATCAGCCTGAACTCCAGGTACGCATGGCTCTACGGAGCGGAAGCCGGCCCGAGCAACTCGCCCGGATCCGGCGGCCCGCGGCACATCTACGACGAGGCCAACGTCATGTTGAACTCGACGATCCCGGCCGGAAGCACCATCAGGCTGCAACGCGACTCGGGCCAGAGCGTGGCCACGGTCGACTTCGTGAACCTCGAGCTGGTCGCTCCGCGGGCCAACCCGGACCCGGCCCGGTACAAGGTTCCGGCCGGCTTCACCCACCAGGACGTGCAGAACGCGCTCGACGCGGCTCGCCAGGACGCCAACTCCCTCGGCGTCTACCTGCCCGCCGGCACCTACACCACGTCCAGCAAGTTCACGGTTTACGGCAAGGCGACCAACGTCATCGGCGCTGGTATGTGGTACACCCGGTTCCAGACGCCGCAGGACCAGTCGAACACCAACGCGGGCTTCGATGTGCCCACGTCGGGCAACGGCTCCAGGTTCGAGGACTTCGCGTTCTTCGGCAACTACACGGAACGTATAGACGGGCCGGGCAAGGTCTGGGGCGAGCTGAACGGCAACCAGAACCTCGTCATCAACCGGACCTGGGTGGAGCACACCGTCTGCGCCTACTGGGGTGTGCACAACAACAACATCACCATCACCAACAACCGTTTCCGCAACACGTTCGCCGACGGGGTGAACTTCACCAACGACACCACCAACTCGCTGATCTCCAACAACGAGGGCCGGGGCAACGGTGACGACGCGTTCGCGTTGTTCTCCGCCACCGACGGCGGCGGTTCGGTCGGCAACAACGGCAACGTCTTCGAAAACCTTTCGGCGACGCTGACCTGGCGTGCGGCGGGTATAGCCGTCTACGGCGGGTTCAACAACACCTTCCGCAACCTCTACATCGCGGACATGCTGACCTACTCGGGCCTGACCGTGAGTTCGCTGAACTTCGGTTATCCCTTCGTAGGGTTCGGGCCGGGGATAACCAACTTCCAGAACATCTCGCTCGTCCGGGCGGGTGGTCACTTCTGGGGTGCGCAAACCTTCGGCGCGATATGGTGCTTCGCTGCCACGCACAGCTTCCGGGCTTTGCGCTTCAGCGACATCGACATCGTCGATCCGACCTACTCGGGCATCATGTTCCAGACCAAGTACCCGGAGCAGACCCCGGTGACCGACACGGTCTTCACCAACACGAGGATCTCGGGAGCGCAGCGAAGCGGTGACGCCTTCGACGCCAAGTCCGGCTTCGGCATCTGGGTCAACGAGCTGCCCGAGGCGGGCCAAGGCCCGGCGATCGGCTCGGCGACCTTCAACAACCTGGTGTTCAGCAACAACTTCCAGAACATCAAGAACACCACGACAACGTTCACTCTGACCATCAACCCGTAACCGGGGTTGGCGGTCTGGCCGCCGGGAGGCACTTCTCACCTCCCGGCGGCCATTAAATCCTAAACATCTATAGATTGAAATTTAACGTCTGATCAGCGATCGTGTGGTCATGAGACGTCACCTCTTCCGCGGCGCTATCGCCGCGGTGGCCGCAGCCACCATCACCCTCTCCGCACAGCTGCTCGGGGCGACCGCCGCCAGCGCAGCCCCCTCCACCGCCGCGGTCCGCATCCTCTACTACGACGCCAGCGGCGCGGGCGAATTCGTGAACGTCGTCCACCAGGGCGCCGCCAACTGGAACGCCAGCGTCACCAACGTCAGGCTTGAGCGCTGGACCAGCGGCCACACCCGCAACATCCGGGTTCTGGTCGACAACAACTGGCCCCGCGCGCAGGTCACCTCGCTGGGCAACGGCACCATCTGGATGGGCCGCCAGGCAGTCAATCAGGGCTACTACCCGCCCCGCATCTCCACCCACGAGCTCGGGCACATCCTCGGTCTGCCCGACCGCCGTACCGGCCTGTGCGCGGACCTCATGTCCGGCAGCAGCGCCGCGATCTCTTGCACCAACGCGTTGCCGAACTCCGCTGAGCGGGCGCAGGTGCAGCGCAACTTCGCCAGCGCGGTCTTCGTCCCCGCCGCCTGGCACTACGAGCCGGTGTAGGTCCCCTGGTAGCGATACCTGAGCTGAGGCGCCTCGTATTCCTCGATGGCGTGAGCTAACCAGCCCGCCACGCGGGCGATGGCGAATATGGCCTCGCCCGCGTCCGGCCTCATCCCAGCCGAGTGCATGAGCGCCGCCAGCGCGAATTCGATCGACGGCACGCGGGTCGAGCGATAGCCGGCTGCCCGGCGAAGATCGTTGATTGCCTCTTTCACTTTTGCGGGTACCGGGCAAGCGTCCACAATGGACAACAAGATCGCCGCCCGCGGGTCGCCGTCGGGATAAACCGAGCCCGGCTTCTCGGCAAAGCCGTCGACGTGCCCATGGGCCGCAAGCCGCTCGGTGAACACCCCCACCGCGTCACCCGAGTCGATCGCGTCCCGCAACAGCGCATACGCCCGCCCGGCCGAAGCGCCGTGCAGTGGCCCCTCAAACGCGCTGAGCCCGGCCAGCACCACGGCATAGGGGCTGGCATGCGTCGAAGCCGCCACCCGCGCCGCAAAGGTCGACGCGGCCAAGTCGTGGTCGGCCAGCAAAATCAGCGCCGCATCAAGCGCCTTGACCAATCCCGGCTCCGCCGCCCGCCCAGTCAGCTTCCCCCACAACCTGCCCGCCAACCCACCCGCGTGGTGCGGCATTGGCGCGTCGGGCGGTGGCTGGGCGGCGGGGAGGGCGTCGACGAGGGCGGCCAGGAGGGCGCGGCCAATGGCCGCAACGGATTTGGCATCGGTGGCAGCGGAAGGCGAGGCGGTGGAAGGCGCGGTGGTGGCGGTGGAAGGCGCGGCGGCGGGAGTGGGGGTGGGGAGGGGGTCGGTCGGGTGGGTGGTGGCTAGGACCGCGGTGGTGAGGCGGAGGAGGTGGAGGAGGGTGGTGGTGGGGGGAAGGGTGGCCAGGGCGGCGCGGGCTGCGGCCAGGGGTGCGGTGGGGCAGGAGAAGGGTTGGGGGGCATGGGGTTTTCCTGTCCACAGCAGAGTTGCCACGGACTCGAAGGTCTGGGTGCGGGCGAGGGTGGCGACATCTCGGCCGCGGTAGCGCAGGCGGCCGTCGGCGGCTTGGGTGAGGGCTGTGCCGATCAGGGGGCCGGGATTCTTGGCGGCTCGCTTGGGGGCGCGGCGCTGGGCGAGGCGCTCGACCTCGTCGGCTCGAAAGAGGCTGCCCCGGCCGGAGGGGTCTCGGGTGCTGTGAAGCAGGCCACGGCTCACATAGGCATAGACGGTCGCCGGTTTGACGCCGAGTCTGCGTGCGGCCTGCTCTGTTGTCCACAGCACGGCCGAGTTTGACATTGATTCGTCAACATTGACAACCATGAACACGCCGGGAGAGATTGCTCCGCACGACTGGAGGAATCACCTTGTGGCAACGCAACTTCAGGCTGCTCTGGCTGGGCCAGGCGGTCAACGATCTCGGCTCGGCTCTCACCGGTCTGGCGCTGCCTCTCGTAGCGGCGGTGACGCTGCGAGCCTCGACCTTCGAGGTGGGTGTGCTCACCGCGCTGGGGACGCTCGGCTGGATGGTGGTGTCGTTGCCGGCGGGGGCGATCGTGGACCGGGTACCCGCGAAAAGGCTTCTTATGGTTTGTTGCGACATCGGCAGGCTGCTTGTCGTGCTTGCGATCCCGGCGCTGGCGGCCGTCGGCCGTCTGGCGATTGTCCACGTGTGGGCAGCTGCGGCGCTGGTGAGTGTGCTGACCGTGGTCTTCGAAATCGGCTACTGGAGCCTGGTTCCGGCGGTGATGCGCAGGGAGCAACTCGTTGGCGCCCATAGCAAAATCGCCATGACCAACGGGCTGGGCCAGGTGGCCGGGCCGGCCGTGGCAGGAGCGATGGTGTCGGCGCTGGGCAGCGCGGTGCGGGTGCTGCTGCTCGACGCGGGCACGTTCGTGGTCAGCATCCTCACCCTGCTGGCCATGCGCACCCCGCCGATCGAGCGGGCTCGGCCGAGGCGGGCGATGGTCGGCGAGATCTCGGAAGGGATTGCCCTGCCAGCCAGGCGCACGGTGCGGGCCCGGCTCGGGCGGGCGATGGCCGGCGAGATCTCGGAAGGAGTCGCCTTTGTCTGGGCCAACCCGCTGCTGCGCCGGATAGTGGCATTCAGCTCGGTCTACGGGCTCTGCGACGGGATGGCGGCGGCGCTGCTGGTCCTCTATCTCCTGCGCCAGCTCGATGCCTCGCCTGCGGTGGTCGGGCTGGTGTCGGCCTGCGGCGCGGTGGGCGGGACAGTGGGCGCGGCGCTGGCGGCCCCGCTGTCGCGCCGCCTCGGCACGGCGCGGCTGCTCTGGCTTGCTCCGCTGGCCTGCGGCGCTCCGGCCCTGCTTATTCCGGCGGCCTGGCCCGGCCACGGGGTGTGGCTGGTGGCGGCCGGCGTGTTCGTGCCTTCTTTCGGAATGGTGATCTTCCATGTGTTGCAGATCAGTTACCGGCAGGCGATCTGCCCGGCAGCTTTGCAGGGCCGGATGAACGCGACGGTCCGATGGATCATCCGAAGTGGACGGCCACCCGGCGCGATTCTGGGCGGCCTGCTGGGAACAGGGATAGGCCTGCGCCCGACGCTGTTACTGGCAGCGCTCGGATCGTGGCTTTCCGCAGTGGTGCTGTGGCGATCAGATCTGCGCGGGCTGAAGGATCTCCCTCTGACCGATCATGTTGGTGGCGCGGCAACGCTACGCTCCAAGGATGGAGCTCGACCGGATCGTCCTGGTGGCACTGGTGAATCGTCGCGGCGAGGTGCTGCTGCGCTCCCGTGACCAGGTGTCGACCGTGCGGGCCAACCGGTGGAGCCTGCCCGGCGGGGGCGCGGAGCGCGACGAGAGCGCCGAAACCGCTGCTGTTCGCCTGGTGCGCGAGCAGACCAGCCTGTCCGTCGACTCGCCCCTGCGCTCGGCCTGGTGGGGACGCCTGACCAGTCCCAGGGCCGAGGTCCGCCTGTTCGCGGCCTCGACCAAGGCCACCACCGCGGATCTTCCGTTTGATCCCGTGCCGGGAGCACTATCCCGTTTCGGCGGATACGTCCTTGAATTCGTCCCTGGGGCGGAGGTCCTCAGCGGCCGATCGTTTACCCCGGCGTCAGGATTCGTACTTCCTAACTTCCTCGGCTCAGGGCTCTACAGGGAGCTGACCACCGTCACCGATCCGGATAAACTCGTCTAGGGCCCGTCTGCCCAGCTTATGCGGAATCGCCCTTGTGCGTGACCGCAAATCCGGATTTCCGGCATGCTTTATCGGTGTACCGGGTAAAAGGCGGTCGTGATGAAGGAAGCGGTAATGGGTGCGAGCGCCGTAGCCAGCGGGCGCGTAGGCGCCACGATTGGGGTAGAGGAGGAGTTTCACCTCGTCAACCCCGAAACAGGGCGATTGGCCTCGGGGGCCGAGCGGCTTCTGGCCAACGTCTATCCCGAGTCGGCCCTGGTGGGCTTGGCGCAGCAGGAATTTCAGCGCTCGATGATCGAAACGTCCACCCCGATCTGTAACGACATGGACGAGGTGCGCACTGCCGTGATGGAGTCGCGCCGCACCATCATCGAAGCCGCGGACAGGGCCGGGCTGGGGGTCGTCGCGGCCGGGACAGTCCCCGACTCCGGCGGCCAGCGCGGGGCGGTCTTCCCCGACGCGCGCTATCGCCGGATCTCCCAGGAATACCGGCAACTCGCGGTCGAGCAGCAGGTCTGCGCGTGTCAGGTGCAGGTCGGCGTACCCGATCAGGAGCTTGCCGTGCGCAGCGTGGCGCGGTTGCGCGGCTGGCTGCCCGCGATGCTCGCGCTGACCGCGGGCTCGCCCTACTTCCAGCTCACCGATACCGGCTACGCGTCGTATCGCAACATCGTCACGGCCCGCTGGCCCACCGGTGGCCCACCACCCGCTTTCACCGGCTACAGCGATTACCAGCGCCGCATTCAGAACCTCATCGACGCCGGTGTGATCAGCGACCCGGGGATGATCTATTACGATGTCCGGCCGTCGCACCGGTACCCCACCTTGGAAATCCGGATAGCCGACGCCTGCCCACTCGTCGAGGATGTGGTGCTGGTCGCCGCGCTGGCGAGGGCGCTCGTGGTGACCGCCGCCAACGCGGAGCTGCGCGGTGATCCGCCGATGGTGGCGCACGACGAGATCCTGCGCGCCGCGACCTGGAAGGCAGCCCGATCGGGCCTGACCGGCCAGCTCGTCGATCCCGTTGCGGGACAACCGGTCAAGGCACCCGAGCTGCTGCGAAGGCTCATCGCGCACGTGCATGACGCCCTGGAGGAGAACGGAGATCTGGAGTTCGCCCGGCAGGGCGTGGAAGCGGTCCTGCGCCGCGGCACCTCCGCCGAACGCCAGCGCCGCATGCTCACCCAGGGAAGCGGTTTCGAGGGTGTGGTGGCCGCGGTGCTCAAGGAGACCCGCACCGGCTGCTGACGGCACCCACCCGGTAAGGCCCGCCCTGGCCGATGTCCGCCTTGGACACCGGCCAGGGCGATATTTTTTCGGTGCAACCACCTGTCGGCCCTATTCGTGTTGTGCCCGACAAGCCATCGATGGGGGAGGAACAGGTGTCCGAGAACGACGTGGGCGCAGGCCCGCCGGAGTTCGCCGAACTCTATGCAAGGCATTTCAGGAGTCTCACGCTGCAGCTGAACGCCTACTTCGGCGACCTGGAACAGGCGCAGGACGTGGTGCAGGAGGCCTTTGTCCGGGCGCTGGACAAATGGAAGAAGATCCAGAACTACGAAGATCCGGCCGCGTGGGTGCGCCGGGTCGCATGGAATCTGGCAACCAGCCAATGGCGACGCCGCCGGATGGTGCGCGCCTACGCGTTGCGCCAGAGACAGGAAACCGTTGCGGGCCCAGGCCCGGAGCGAGTCGCTTTGATCCGTGCGCTGGCCACCATTCCCAATGACCATCGCCGGGCCGTGATCCTGCACTACATCGCTGACCTGTCGGTCGCGCAGATCGCCGAGCAGGAGGGCGTCGCCGAAGGCACTGTCAAATCGTGGCTATCGCGCGGCCGCGCCGCCCTCAACAGCCGACTAGCCATCAAGGAGGTCTGATCATGTCCGAGTTCCACGACAGCGACCCGCTGCGCACCCTTTTCGCCGAGTACGAGGACGACACCGCACCGCAGATCCGCGCCGCCGGCGTCGCGGCTGCCACGATCGCGGTCAGGCGGCTTCGCAAAGTCCGCAGCACGCTGATCGCCGCGGGGGTCGCGCTTTTGTTCGCCATGCCGGTCGCCGCTTATGCGCTCATGTCGCGACCGACCGGCCCGCCCGTCACTCCAGGCTCGCCGGGGCCAACGGTCAGCGCGTCACCCACGCCCAGGCCGCCGGCCACCCCGGTCGCCACCGAACCCGTTCCGGCCGGCGGCATCAGCCGCGACGAGCTGCGCAGCGCCACCTTCGACGTGCCGGCGTTCGTGGAAAACGAAGGCTATGTACCGTGCGGTTCCGGCTCGATCGCCTTCATCAATGGCAGTGGCGGCATGGTGCTTTCTGAGAACAACCGGCAGCTAATCATCGGTGGTGTGTCCTATGCGGACATTGATGGCAACGGCCAATGGGAAACGATCGTCCATCTGGAGTGCAGCCAGGGCGAGACCGGCCCGCAACAGCTCATCGCGCTGCGCCGGGCGGGTAGCACGATCCAGACCGTCGGGGCTGTCGTCAAAACCGATGCCGAGATCCAGCAGTTCTACGACTTCACCGGAATGTCCGACGGCACGGTGCAGGTGAATGTGCGCAGCGGCCGCATTTGCTGCGACGTCCCTTACTCCTCCATGCAGCACCAGGTGCGCGGCTACGGTTGGACAGGTCAGCGCTTCGAGCAGGTCCTGGGATCGCGTTCCTTCCACAGCGACAAGGTCAACCTCCAGGTCACGGTGTCGAAGCTGGTCTTCGGCAAGCCCACCGCCGGGGTGCGCACCGGGACGGTCATGGTGAGGGTTTCCAACACCGGCCCGGTTGCGGTCGAGGACGTGATCCTGCTGCTGAGCCTTCGCCATGCCGAGGTCGCCGGCCCCGGATGGGCGGCCGAGCGATGGCTCCCGCGCTCGCCGGCAAGGCACTTTGAGACCTTGCGGCCCGGCGAGAATCTCGAGCTCGACCTGTCCGTCACCACGACCCAGGCCAACGTGAACGAGGTCGGCGTGCAAATCTTCGCCTTCTCGGCGATGACCAACGGGGACCTGCTGGCTGACAGCAAACCTGATGACAATGAAGGCTCGGGGAATCTCGCCGGTATCTCGCCGGAGATTCAATTCGGCTAGCCGGCGGCTGCTAGCCGCGCCGGCTGGAGAGCACGCAGAACTCGTTGCCCTCCGGATCGGCGAGCACGACCCAGTGACTCTCGCCCTGGCCGATGTCCACTTTGGACGCGCCCAGGGCGAGCAGCCGCTCCACCTCGGCTGCCTGGTCGTCTGGACGCAGATCGATGTGCAAGCGGTTCTTCGCGGCCTTCGGATCGGGCACCGCGACGAAGAGAAGGCCCGGGGTGCGGCCGGGGGCGGGCTGGATTTCGAACTCGTCGGGGCTGTCGTTCACCACGACCCATTCCAGCGCCTGCAGCCACCATCGCCCGAGCGCTTCGGGGTCCTTGCTGCCGACGACGATTTGTTCCCAGTCCAGGGCCATTTTCGAACCTCCTAGCGGGTCAGGGTATACAAAGCGGCGGTTTCCGTCTGGCCGGTCCGGGTGAACCCGCACTTTTCCAGCACCCCGTGCGAGGCGAAGTTGTCCAGGTCGGGGTCGGCCACGAGGCGGGCCACCTCGGGGCGGGCCAGTGCATAGGTGACCAGTGCCCGCAGCGCCTCGGTGGCGTAGCCGAAGCCGCGGGCCTGCTCGACGAGGCCGTAGCCCAGCATCACGGTGCCGTTCTCCTCGGGTGGGCCGAAGAAGCCGATGGTGCCGACCGTCTGTCCGGTCTCGCTGGTCTTTATTTCATAGGAGCCGAACTCGGCCGACGGTGCCCGCAGAAACATCCGCGCTGCGTCCTGGTCGTCCTCACGGGGAAACCCGGTGGCCCATTGCTGGCCGGTGCCATCGGCGGCGGCAATTGCGGCGGCGAGCGGGATCGTGAAGGGGTGCAGCTCAAGGCGGCTGGTAACGATCATGGTCTGCAGAACCTACCAGAGGAAGTTAAGTAGAGATCGTCAGAACTTTAGTTTGAATCAGCAAAAGTTATAGACATGCGCGACCAAAGCTCGTAACCTCTGTGACACACAACACGGCTGTCCGTGATCCATTTTGGAGGGTGACCGCTCGATGAGCTTGGCGCATGAGCTGGCCGATCCGTTGCAGGTACGCCTGTTGCGGTTGCTTCGCGACGAAGGTCCCCTGTCGCGGGCAGAGCTTGGCGACCGGCTGGAAACCCCGCGCACACGGCTGAGCGCTGAGCTCGATCGTCTGGTGGCGGCCGACATCATTGCTGAAGCCGGCCCGGCCGAGTCCCGGGGCGGGCGCCGGTCCACCCTGGTCGAGCTGAATCCGCGGCTGCGTTTCGCCGGCGTCGACCTGGGGGCCACCTCGATCGACGTTGAGGTGGTCGATGCCCGGATGGAGACCGTGGCCGCCTACAGCGAGCCGTCGGACATCCGCATCGGACCCAAGGCGATCCTGCACCGGGTCAACGAGCTGCTGGGCAAGGCCAAGGTGGAGGGCGCCTACGACCGGCTCGACGCGGTCGGCATCGGGGTTCCCGGCCCGGTCAGCTTCCGCGACGGGGTTCCCGTCTCCCCGCCGATCATGCCCGGCTGGGACCGCTTCCCCGTGCGCGAGTTCCTCAGCCGCGAGCACGGCTGCCCCGCGGTGGTCGACAACGACGTGAACATCATGGCCATCGGCGAACGTCACGGGGGCGTGGCGCACTCGGTCGACGACTTTCTCTTCGTGAAGATAGGCACCGGGGTGGGCTGCGGCATCCATCTGGCCGGCGAGGTCTACCGGGGTTCCGACGGGTGCGCCGGCGACATCGGGCACATCCAGGTCGACTCGCAGGGGCCGGTCTGCTCCTGCGGCAACATCGGCTGTCTGGAGGCGCTGTTCAGTGGCGCAGTGCTTGGCACACAAGCACTCGAAGCCGCCAAGAGCGGGCGATCGTCCTCTTTGGAGGAAAGGCTCGCCGCCAATGGTACGGTCACCGCCCGCGACGTCGCGCTCGGCGCGATGGAAGGCGACGTGGTCTGCATCCAGATGATCCGTGAAGGCGGAAGGCGGGTGGGCGGCGTGCTCGCCGGGCTGGTGAGCTTCGTCAACCCCTCGATGATCGTGATCGGGGGCGGTCTGGCCCAGCTGGGCCACATCCTCCTCGCCGAGATCCGCAGCGTCGTCTACCGGCGCTCGCTGCCGCTCGCCACCGGAAACCTGCCGGTGGTCCTCTCCGAGCTCGGTCCCCGGGCCGGGGTGGCCGGAGCGGCCGTCCTTGCCAGCGAAATCGCATTCGAGCAGGCGCTATGACGAACGAAAATGTGATCCTTCGATTGACCGATGTGGTGAAGACCTTTCCCGGTGTGGTGGCGCTGGGCGGCGTCGAGCTGGAGGTGCGCGCCGGTGAGGTGCACTGCCTGCTCGGGCAGAACGGGGCCGGCAAGTCCACTCTGATCAAGGTGCTCTCCGGTGTGCACAAGCCGGATTCGGGAACGGTGCAATGGCTGGGCGAGGAGGTCGCCTTCGCCAACCCGCAGGCCGCGATGAAGGCCGGCATCGCCACCATCTACCAGGAGCTCGACCTCGTCGAGGACATGTCGGTGGCCGAAAACGTCTATCTGGGCCACGAGCCGCGCAGCCTCGGTTTCGTCAACCGGTCGCTGATGGCCCGCAACACCTCCGGGATCCTGGCTCAGCTGGGCCACGCCGAGGTGGTGCCGACCCGTCTGGTGCGCGTCCTTTCCTCGGCCGGCAAGCAGCTGGTCAGCATGGCCAGGGCACTGTCGCACCAGGCGAAGCTCATCATCATGGACGAGCCGAGCGCGGTGCTGGCGCACGACGAGGTGGAGAACCTGTTCCGCATCATCCGCGAGCTCACCGCGCAGGGCATCGCCGTCGTGTACATCTCGCATCGCCTGGAGGAGATCCGGGAGATCGGTGACCGGGTGACCGTGCTCAAGGACGGCCGCACCTCCGCGGTCAACCTGCCGGCCCGTACCACCCCGACCCGCGATCTGGTGAGCCGGATGACCGGGCGCACCATCGAGTACGTCTTTCCGCCGCGCGGCGACGCGCAGCCCGGCGACAAGCTGCTGGAAGTCAAGGGGCTCAACAGGTCCGGCGAGTTCCACGACGTGTCGCTGTCCGTCCACAGTGGAGAGATCGTCGGCATCGCCGGGCTGGTCGGATCGGGCCGGTCCGAGCTGCTGGAGACCATCTTCGGGGCGCGGCGCGCCGACAGCGGCACGGTGACGATGAACGGCACCCAGCTACGGCCGGGCAGCGTGGGCGCTTCGGTGAAGGCCGGCCTCGGGCTGGCCCCGGAGGAGCGCAAGTCGCAGGCGCTGATGCTCGGCGAGCCGGTGTACCGCAACATGACCCTGTCCACCTTCGCCGATCTGGCCAGTGCCGGGTTCACCTCGACGGAAAAGGAACAGGCCGCTGCCCTGGGCGCGGCCAAACAGCTCGACCTCAAGCCACTCGACGTGCGCCGCAGCGCCGGCACGCTGTCGGGCGGAAACCAGCAGAAGGTTGTGGTCGGAAGGTGGTTGCTGGGCGGCACCAAGCTCCTCATCCTCGACGAGCCCACGCGCGGCGTCGATGTCGGCGCGCGGGCCGAGCTCTACCAAGTGATTCGCGGTCTGACCGAGCAGGGCGTGGGCGTCCTGCTGGTCTCCAGCGAGGTGCCCGAGGTGCTCGGGCTGGCCGACCGGGTGCTGGTGATGCGCGAAGGGCGCGTCATCCGGCATACGGCGGCCGGTGAACTTACCGAAGAGGACGTGCTTGATCTCGTGATGGCGGGATCGCTGGAGACCGCGGGAGAAGAAGCAGCGTGACCACGACAACAACCCCTCAGACCCAGCAGCCGGCCGCCACGCCGCGGGTGAGTTTCTGGCGCGACGAAGCCAAAGAGCCGTGGCGGCGCAACCTCGCGCTGATCGGCGTCCTGATACTGCTGTTCATCATCGGCGCCGTGATCCGGCCCGAACTCTATGGCGACCCCAAGTGGGTTTTCGACAACATGATGGTCATCCTGCAGCAGGCCAGCGCCATCGGCGTGGTCACCGTGGGCATGACGTTCATCATCATCGGAGGCGGCATCGACCTGTCGGTGGGGGCGCTGATCGCGCTCGCCGGGGTATGGTGCACCACCGTTGCCACGCAAAGCTTCGGCTCCGCAGGAATGATTTTCACCGCGGTCGCGGTGGGTGTCGGAGCCGGTCTGGTGAACGGGGTGCTGATCGCCTACGGGCGTCTGGTTCCGTTCATCGCCACCCTGGCCATGCTTGTCGCCGCACGCGGTCTGGCCGCACGGATCTCGGGCAAGCAGACCCAGGTCTCCACCGATCAGTTCATCAACAGCATCGCCAGCACGCGCCCGTTCGGCATTCCGATGCTGGCGCTCATTTTGGTGGCAGTCGCCGCCCTGGGCTGGGTCTTGCTGAATCGCACCACCTTCGGCAGGCGCACCGTGGCGATCGGAGGAAACGCCGAAGCGGCAAGGCTCGCCGGCATCAACGTGCGCCGGCACACCATGCTTCTGTACGCGCTCTCCGGTCTGTGCTGCGGCATAGCCGCCATCATGCTCACCTCGCTGGCCACCTCATCGCAGGCGGCCGCGGCCGAGCTCTATGAACTGGACGCCATCGCGGCAGCGATCATCGGGGGCACGTTGCTCACCGGTGGCCGCGGCACGATCGTCGGCTCGATGATCGGTGTGGTCATCTTCGCGACCATCACCAATCTGTTTGCCATCACCAACACGCCCACAGAGGCGCAGAACATGGTCAAGGGCGGCATCATCGTGCTGGCCGTCCTGATCCAGCAGTTGAAGTTCAAGTCAGTCAAACAAATGCTCATCCGCACCTAACCGCAACAGACATCCACCCCTGGTCACCGTCCTCCCACCCGGTGACCTGATGAAACGCACCCTTTTTCAGGAGGAGTAATGTCAACTCCAAACTTGTCTCGGCGCAGTGCACTGTTCGGTGCCGCCGCGCTGGGCACCCTCGCCGTCGCGAGCGCGTGCACCAGCAACGAGACGCCGAACAACACGCAAACCAAAGGCGCCGACACCAACAACCCCAACGCGGCCGCCGGCAAGCAGGTCACGATCGGCTTCTCGGCCCCCGCAGCCGACCACGGCTGGATCGCGGCTATCACCAACAACGCCAAGGCTCAAGCGGCCACGTACAAAGACGTGACCTTCAAGCAGGTCGAAGCGGGCAAGGACGCTGCCGCCCAGCGCGCCGTGCTCGAGACGCTTATCGCTGAGAAGCCCGACGTCATCGTGCTTCTGCCGCACGATGGCAAGGAGCTCAACGCTTTCGGGCTCAAGGCGATGGCGGCCGGTATCCCGGTGGTCAACCTCGACCGTGCCTTCCCCGACGCGCTCGCCTACCGTTGCCAGATCAAGGGCGACAACTACGGCATGGGTGTCGCGGCCGGTCACTACATCGGCAAAGCCTTGAAGGCCAAGAACATCGCCAGCCCGGTCATCGGTGAGATCGCCGGCATGGACGAGCTGGAGCTCACCCAGGAGCGCAGCCAGGGCTTCAAGGCAGCGCTGGCCACCTACGGCTTCACCGTGTCGAACCGTCGCGCGGCGCGCTTCACGGCCGACAGCGGCCAGGCCGAGGCGACCGGCCTGTTCCAGGCGCTCAACAAGATTGACGCCGTGTGGAACCACGACGACGACCAGGGCATCGGTGTGCTGGCCGCGATGAACTCGTCGAACCGCAAGGAATTCCTCCTGGTCGGTGGCGCTGGTTCGAAGGCCGCCATCGAGGCGATCGCCAAGGACGACTCGCCGCTGAAGGCGACCGTCACCTACAGCCCGTCGATGGCCTCCTCGGCCATCTCCCTTGCCCGGCTCATCGGCCAGAGCAAGGGCATGGCCGATCTGGTCGAGCTCCAGGTCCCGAAGGAGATCATCCTCGCCTCCGAGACCATCACCAAGGAAAACGCAAGCACCTATTTGAGGCTCGGGTTCTGAAATGACTGATCTTCGGGTAGGCATGGTCGGATACGCGTTCATGGGCGCTGCGCACTCGCAAGCCTGGCGCACCGTGAATCGTGTTTTCGACCTGCCGATGCAGGTAAAGATGGCTGCCATCTGCGGCCGCGACGAGCTAAAGGTTGCGGCAGCAGCGGCTCGGCTCGGCTGGGAGGCGCACTGTACGAATTGGCGCGACTTGATCGCTCGGGACGACATCGATGTCATCGACGTCTGCACACCCGGAGACAGTCATGCCGAGATCGCCATAGCGGCTCTCGAAGCAGGCAAGCATGTGCTGTGTGAGAAGCCGCTGGCCAATTCCGTGGCCGAGGCGCGGGCGATGGTCGCGGCAGCGGCCACCGCCCGCGCGGGCGGAGCGCTTGCCATGTGCGGGTTCAACTATCGCCGCGTCCCCGCTGTCACGCTGATGCGTCAGCTGGTGGCGGCGGGCAGGCTCGGCGCGATTCGCCACGTGCGCGCCGTGTACCTGCAGGACTGGATCACCGATCCGGAGTTCCCGCTGGTATGGCGGCTGCAGAAGGAGAAGGCCGGATCGGGCGCGCTAGGTGACATCGGCGCGCACATCGTGGACCTGACCCAATATGTGACCGGGCAGCAGATCACCGGCGTGAGCGCGCTGACCGAGACCTTCATCAAAGAGCGCCCATTGCCAACGGCCTCAAGCGGTCTGGCCGCTTCGGGCAACGGCACGGTAACCGGCCCGGTGACCGTGGACGACGCCGCGGTGTTCCTGGCCCGCCTCGACGGTGGTGCGATCGCCACGTACGAGGCGACCCGCTTCGCCATGGGCCGTAAGAACGCGCTTCGGGTGGAGATCAACGGCTCGCTCGGCTCGCTGGTGTTCGATCTGGAGCGGCTCAACGAGCTTGAGTACTACGACGCCACCCAGATCGCGCCGGAGCAGGGCTTCAACCGCATTCTCGTGACCGAGGCCGCCCACCCGTACATGGAGGCCTGGTGGCCGCCCGGCCACATCATCGGCTACGAGCACTCCTTCACGCATGAGATGCGTGACTTCGTCCTCGGCATCGCCACCGGCGCCGATCCCGCACCGTCCTTTGTGGACGCGCTCGGGGTGCAGCTGGTGCTCGACGCCGTGGAACGCTCCGCAGGAAACGGCTCCAGCTGGACCGAGGTAGAACCGATCTACGCCGAGGTGAGCAGCTAGCACCACCGAAGAACCGTCCAAAGAAGGCGCGGCGGCGCGCGCCCTTGTCTGACCAGCCCAGGTCAGGAGAAGGGAACCCCCACATGTCAAGACGCTACAAAGCGTTTGGCACCACGATGCTGCTTCTTGCCGTCACCACCGGCTCGGCAGTGGCATTGACCGCAAACCCGGCCCAGGCCGTCATCAACCCGGCTGACTATCAGCAGGTGGAGATGGCCCGGGGCGTCGCCGAAATGGGCGAGCCCATCTCGCTGGCGGTGTTGCCGGACAACTCTGTCCTGCACACCGCCCGCGGCGGGCAGCTGCGCCGCACCGACAACGCGGGCACCACCACGGTCATCGGCACCATCCCCGTCTACACCCACGACGAGGAAGGCCTGCAGGGCGTTGGCGTGGACCCGGGATTCGCCAGCAACCGCTTCATCTATCTCTACTACGCCCCGCCGCTGTCCACGCCCGCCGGCGACGCCCCCGCCACCGGGACCAGCTGGACGGCCTGGCAGGGCGTGAACAGGCTGTCCCGCTTCACCCTCAACGCCGACTGGACGGTCAACATGGCCAGCCAGCGCACCGTCCTCGACGTGGCCGCCGACCGGGGGATCTGCTGTCACGTGGGCGGCGACATCGACTTCGACGCGGCGGGCAACCTCTACCTGTCCACCGGCGATGACAGCAACCCGTTCGACTCGGCCGGCTACGCGCCGATCGACGAGCGCACCGACCGCAACCCGGCCTACGATGCCCAGCGCTCGGCGGCCAACACCAATGATTTGCGCGGCAAAGTGTTGCGCATCAAGGTGAACGCGGACGGCAGCTACAGCATCCCGTCGGGCAACATGTTCGCCCCCGGCACGGCCGGGACCCGGCCCGAGATTTACGCGATGGGTTTCCGCAACCCGTTCCGGATGACGGTGGACAAGGCGACCGGGCACGTGTGGCTCGGCGACTACGGCCCGGATGCGGGCAGCACCAACGCCAGCCGCGGCCCCAGCGGGCAGGTCGAGTTCAACCGGATCACCTCACCGGGCAACTACGGCTGGCCCTACTGCACGGGCACCAACACCTCGACCGAGACCTACAACGAGTGGAACTTCGCGACCAACTCGACCGGGCCGAAGTTCAACTGCACCGGCGGGCCGACGAACAACTCGTTCCGCAACACCGGATTGTCGACATTGCCCGGCGCCCGCCCGGCCTGGATCCGCTACGGCGGAGACGCCGGGACCCCGCCGGAGTTCGGCACCGGCTCCGAGTCGCCGATGGGCGGGCCGGTGTACCGGTACAGCGCGTCGAATCCGTCCACAGTCAAGTTCCCGCAAGCCTTTGACGGCCACTTCTTCGCGGCCGAGTTCGGGCGCGGGTGGGTCAAGGACATCGCGGTGAACGCCGACGGAACCCCCGGCGTCATCCAGGACTTCCCGTGGACCGGCAAGCAGGTCATTGACCTCGCGTTCGGGCCTAACGGCGCGCTCTACATCCTCGACTACGGCACCGGCTACTTCAACGGCGACGCCAACTCGGCCCTGTACCGCATCGAGTACGTCGCCGGATCCAACCGCGCACCCACCGCACGGGCAAGCGCGAACAAGACTTCCGGCCAAGCGCCACTGGCCATCGCCTTCTCGTCGGCGGGCTCGTCGGACCCGGAGGGCCAGGCGCTGACCTACTCGTGGGCGTTCGGCGACGGCACCACCTCCACCGCCGCGAACCCGTCGAAGACGTACACCACCAACGGGACCTACACCGCCACGCTGACCGTGCGCGACCCAGCCGGGGCCACCGGAACGTCAAGCGTCATCATCACCGTGGGCAACACCGCGCCGACGGTCACCATCAACGCGCCGACCAACGGCAAGCTCTTCGCCTACGGCGACACGATTCCTTACCAGGTCACGGTTACCGACCCCGAGGACACCAGCATCGACTGCGCCCGGGTGAAGATGACCTACATCCTGGGCCACGACAGCCACGGCCACCCGGTCACCTCGAAGAACGGATGCTCCGGCACCATCGCCATCCCCGTGGACGGCGAACACGACGATGCCGCCAACGTCTTTGGGGTATGGGATGCCGAGTACACCGACAACGGTGGGCTGACCACCCACACCCAGCACATCACCCAACCCCGGCACCGGCAGGCTGAGCATTACAGCGGCTCGGCCGGCGTGAACAAGTTCGCCAAGGCCCCGGCCGAGGGCGGGTTCACCGTCGGTGATATCCACAACGGGGACTGGATTTCCTTCTCGCCCTACTCGCTTGGCGGCGCGACCGCTTTCACGGCAAGGGTTTCCTCGGGCGGCGTCGGCGGCACCCTTCAGGTGCGGGCCGGGTCGGCCACAGGCACCGTGCTCGGGTCGGCTGCCGTCCCGGTGACCGGGGGCTGGGAGACCTTCACCACGGTCAACGGCACCCTGGCGAGCCCGCCCGCGGGCACGACGACGCTCTATCTGACCTTCGCCGGTGGCGCGGGCGCGCTGTTCGACCTGGACGCGTTCACCTTCAATACCACGACCGAGGCGGAGAGCTGGACGAGCCAGCTGGGGATCAGCAACGTGGCCAAGGCGGCCGCGTCGGGCGGATTCACGGTTGGCAACATCCACAACGGCGACTGGACCGGGTACAGCGCGATAAACACCAATGGCGCCACCAGGTTCAGCGCCCGGGTTTCCTCCAACGGCACCGGCGGCACCATCCAGATCCGCTCCGGGTCGGCGACCGGCACCCTGCTCGGGTCGGTGGCCGTGCCCATCACCGGCGGCTGGGAAACCTTCACTAACGTCAGCACCACGTTGACCGGCAACGCTTCCGGTGCGCTGCATCTGGTCTACGTGGGCACCGGCACGGCGGCACTGTTCGATGTGGACAGTTTCACGCTGAGCACCGCCGGCACCGGCCCGATCGTGGGGCTGGCGAGCAAGTGCGTCGACGTGAGCAACGGCGCTACCGCCGACGGAACGAAGATCCAGCTCTACACCTGCAACGGCACCGCCTCCCAGGCCTGGACCCGCAACGGCCAGACCTGGCGCGCTCTGGGCAAGTGCCTTGACATCTCCGGCGGCGGCACGGCCGACGGAACCCTGGTGCAGCTCTGGACCTGTAACGGCACCGCCGCCCAGAACTGGGTGCCCGGGGCCAACAGCTCATTGGTCAACCCGAACTCAGGCAAGTGTCTCGACGTCTCTGGAGCCAACTCCGCCGACGGCACCCAGATTCATCTCTGGACCTGCAATGGCGCAGCCAACCAAGCTTGGAGCCTGCCATGAAACGCTCTCTAGCCGCTGCCCTCGCGGCTTCGCTGCTGCTGCTACCCGCCTGCCCGGCGGTCGCAGCCGATGCACCCTACGACGTTCTGGTCTTCAGCAAGACGGCCGGATTCCGGCACGACTCGATCGCCGTGGGCATCCAGGCCATTCGCGACCTGGGCGCTGCCAACAGTTTCACGGTCACCGCCACCGAGGACGCGAACGCCTTCACCACCGCCAACCTCGCCCAGTACGAGGTGATCGTCTTCCTCAACACCACCGGCGACGTCCTCAACGACACCCAGCAGGCCGCCTTCGAGGCCAAGATGCGATCCGGGGCCGGTTACGTCGGGGTGCACGCCGCCGCCGACACCGAGTACAGCTGGCCCTTCTACGGCAACCTGATGGGCGCCTGGTTCGCCTCGCATCCGGCCATCCAGCAGGCCAACGTCCGGGTGGAGAATAGAGCCACCGCCGCGACATCAGTGCTGCCGCAAACCTGGACCCGCACCGACGAGTGGTACAACTACCAGACCAACGTCCGGTCGACCGCCCGCGTGCTGGCCAACCTCGACGAGTCGTCCTACACCGGCGGCGGGATGGGCGCGGACCACCCGCACTCGTGGTGTAAAACGTTCGAAGGGGCGCGCTCCTTCTACACCGGCGGCGGGCACACCCAGGCCTCTTACAGCGAGCCGAATTTCCGGGCTCACCTGCTGGGCGGAATCCGTTACGCCGCAGGAAGAACGAAGGCCGACTGCCGTCCGGAGACCGGATACACCACGTTATACAACGGTTCCACGACCGGATGGTCGCAGGCTGGACCGGGGTCGTTCACCAACTCGGACGCGACCCTGACCAGTACCGGCGGAATGGGTCTGTTCTGGTATAGCGCTAAACAGTTCACGTCCTACTCGCTGAAGCTGGACTGGCGGCTGCCCGGCGACGACAACTCCGGCATCTTCATCGGCTTCCCGCCGAGCACCGATCCGTGGTCGGCCGTGGACAACGGCTACGAGGTGCAGATCGACGCGACAGATGCGGCCGATCGCACCACCGGCTCGGTCTACACGTTCCAATCGGCCAACCTCGCGGCGCGCGATGCCGCGCTGAACCCGGTCGGGGAATGGAACAGCTTCGAGATCCTGGTGGAGGGGGAGCGGTTGCGGGTCTACCTCAACGGCTCGCTCATCAACGACTTCACCAACACCAACCCGGTGCGCTCGCTGGCCGGGCACATCGGCATCCAGAACCACGGCGCGGGCGACGACGTGTCGTTCCGCAACATCCGGATCAAGGAACTGGGTGCGCCGCCCGCCGACCAGACCATCCAGGCCGAGTCGTTCAGCTCGGTGCAGGGCGCGCAGGCGTTCACCAAGGCGGGCGCGAACAACGGCCAGACCCTCGGATTCATCGATCCGGGTGACTGGTCTGCCTACAACGGTGTGAACCTGACCGGCGTCACCACCTTCCGGGCCCGCGTGGTCTCCGGCGGACCCGGTGGCACGATCCAGGTCCGGACCGGCTCGCCGACGGGCACCATTCTCGGTTCGGTGGCGGTGCCCAACACCGGCTCCTGGACCACTTTCGCCAACGTGCAGACCGGCTTGACCGGTGTGCCGTCAGGAAATCAAAACCTCTACCTCACCTATACGGGTACCGGCACCGGCCTGTTCGACGTCGACGACTTCACCCTTGTCAAGGGCACACCGCCCACCGGCACCGGCCCGATTGTGGGCTTGGCCAACAAGTGTCTGGACGTCAACAACGCGGGCACGGCGGACGGGACCAAGGTTCAGCTGTGGACCTGTAACGCCAGCGCGGCCCAGCAATGGACCCGCAACGGCCAGACCTGGCGGGCGTTGGGCAAGTGCCTGGACGTTTCCGGCTCGGGCACGGCCGACGGCACCAAGGTCCAGCTCTGGACCTGTAACGGCACCGGCGCCCAAAACTGGACGGCCGGGGCCAACAGCTCACTGGTGAACTCGAACTCGGGCAAGTGTCTGGATATCGCCGGTGGTAGTTCCACCGATGGCACTCAGGCGCAGATTTTTACTTGCAACGGGGGCGCCAACCAGCGCTGGACAACACCTTAAGACGTGGGAGAGCCGCTACGCGCGTACGCCGACCGCGTGCGGCGGCTCTCCCGCCTAAGAGAGAAGATAAGGGGAAAGCAATGCCACGACCCATCACCCTTTTCACCGGTCAATGGGCCGACCTTCCGTTCGAGGAGGTCTGCCGTCTGGCGTCTGACTGGGGCTATGACGGTTTGGAGATCGCCTGTTGGGGTGATCATTTCGACGTGTCCGCCGCGGTGTCGGATCCGTCCTATGTGGAGTCAAAGCACGCTACGCTGGCCAAATACGGCCTAAAGGTGTGGGCCATCTCCAACCACCTGGTGGGTCAGGCGGTGTGTGACCATCCGATCGACGAGCGGCACCAGGGCATCCTGCCCGCGCGCATCTGGGGCGACGGATCCCCGGAGGGGGTGCGCCGGCGGGCCGCCGCCGAGATGGCCGACACCGCCCGTGCCGCGCGCAAGCTCGGCGTCGACGTGGTCATCGGCTTCACCGGCTCGTCGATCTGGCACACGCTGGCGATGTTCCCGCCTGTCCCGCAGTCGATGATCGACGCCGGGTACCAGGACTTCGCCGACCGGTGGAACCCGATCCTCGACGTCTACGACGAGGTCGGCGTGCGCTTTGCGCACGAGGTGCACCCGAGCGAGATCGCTTACGACTACTACACGACCAAGCGCACTCTGGAGGCGATCGGCCACCGGCCCGCGTTCGGGCTCAACTGGGATCCGTCGCACATGGTGTGGCAGGGCGTCGACCCGGTGAACTTCATCCTCGACTTCGCTGACCGTATCTACCATGTGGACTGTAAGGACACCAAGGTCCGCATGGGCGACGGCCGCCGCGGCATCGTCTCCAGTCACCTCGGCTGGGCCGACCTGCGCCGCGGCTGGGACTTCGTCTCCACCGGACACGGCGACGTCCCCTGGGAGGACTGCTTCCGCGCGCTCAACTCGATCGGGTACACCGGACCGATCTCCATCGAGTGGGAGGACGCCGGAATGGACCGCCTCATCGGCGCCCCCGAAGCGCTGCAGTTCGTCCGCAAGCTCGCTTTCGACGCCCCCGCAGCCGCCTTCGACGCGGCTTTCTCGAGCAACTCGTAACCGCTTCGCAACGGTGGCCCCCGCCCACGCCGAGGGTGGGGGCCACCGTTGCGTCACCAGGCGATTACCCCGTGCGTGGCGGGTTTATGCCATGGCAGTAGTCCGCCAGCTCAGGACTATTCACCCGGGTTAATCGAAAGAGTAAACCGTTTACATGCCAACCCCCTCACTGCCCACACGCCTGCACCGAATGCGGTGGAAGCTGGTCGCCGGCGCGACAGCCATAACGCTGTCGCTGGGCGCCGCGGCCGCACTGCCAACGAACTTGGCCACAGCGAGTCCGCCCCGTACTCCGGCGAAGGCCACCACCACCCACACCGTCACGCTCATCACCGGTGACCGCGTCACGGTCACCACCCTCGGCGACGGCAGCCAGATCGCTGAAGTCAAGCGGCCGCCCAGCGCCACCGGTGGGGTGCGCATCCTGACCGTCCGCGGCGACATGGTCGTGCTGCCCGATGAGGTGCTGCCCCTGTTGACCGCCGACAAGCTGGACCGTCGCCTGTTCAACGTGACCGATCTGATCGAGATGGGTTACGACGACGCGAAGGCCGCCGAGGTGCCGCTGATCGCCTCCTTCGAGCCCACCAAGGCGCGCGCGGCGAAGCCTTCCGCGCCAAAGGGAAGCCGGCTCATCCGCGATCTGGCCGCCATCGGCGGAGCCTCGCTGCGGACCGAGAAGAAGCAGGCGCGCGAGTTCTGGAAGAGCGTCGCGCCGGCCCCGGCCGCCCCGACGACGCTGGGCAGCGGCGTGAAGAAGATCTGGCTCGACGGCCGGGTCAAGGCCAGCCTCGCTGAGAGCGTGCCGCTGATCGGCGCGCCGCAGGCGTGGGCCCAGGGCCTGACCGGCACCGGCGTGAAGGTCGCCGTGCTCGACACCGGCGTCGACGCCACCCACCCGGACCTGGTGAACCAGATCGACGACAAGGTCAGCTTCGTGCCGGGCGAGGACACCACCGACATCCACGGCCACGGAACCCATGTGGCGTCAACGATTGTGGGTACCGGTGCCGCCTCGGGCGGCGCGAACAAGGGCGTCGCCCCCGGCGCCGACCTGATCGTGGGCAAGGTTCTCGGCGGCGTCGACGGCTACGGCGCCGACTCCTGGGTGCTGGCTGGAATGCAGTGGGCGGCCGAGTCGGGCGCCTCCGTCATCAGCATGAGCCTGGGCGACGTATACCCCTCGGACGGCAGCGACCCGATGTCGATGGCGGTGGACACGCTTACCGCGCAATACGGTTCGCTGTTCGTCATCGCGGCCGGCAACGCCGGGCCGGAGACCATCTCCGCGCCGGGTGCCGCCGCGTCGGCGCTGACCGTCGGCGCCACCGACAAGCAGGACAACCTGGCCTACTTCTCCAGCACCGGCCCGCTGATCACCTCCGGCGCGATGAAGCCGGACCTCAGCGCCCCCGGCGTGGACATCACCGCGGCCTGGTCGTCGGCGTCCGCCAGCTACGACGGCCCGTACAAGACGATCAGCGGCACCTCGATGGCGACCCCGCACGTCTCGGGCGCGGCGGCGATCCTGAAGCAGCAGCACCCCACCTGGACCGCGCTGCAGCTCAAGAACCAGTTGACCAGCAGCTCGAAGGAGCTGGCCGAGTGGTACTCGCCCTACGAGGTCGGCACCGGCCGCCTCGACGTCGCGAATGCCGTCCGCAACCCGGTGCAGACCAATGGTTCGCTGTTCTTCGGCAACTTCGACTGGCCGCACGAGCCGAGCGACGGCCCGGTCACCAAGCCGCTGGTCTTCAGCAACAACGGCGCGGCCGCGGTCACCCTCAACCTCTCCGTCACCGGCACCGGCCCGTTCACCCTGGGCTCGACCTCGGTGACCGTGCCCGCGGGTGGCACCGGAAGCGTTCTGGTCACCGGCGATCCGACCACGGCCAGCTACGGCCGCCTCACCGGCTACCTGGTCGCGACCGACTCGGCGACGGGCAATGTGGCGACCCGCACCTCCCTGGGCATCATCAAGGAGGAGGAGCGCTACAACATGAAGATCAAGCTCATCGACCGCGATGGCAAGCCCGCCAACGCGTTCGTGCTGCTGCAGAAGTCCGACGACTTCTGGCCTTACATCCTCAACGTGCAAGGTGAGCAGACCCTGCGCCTGCCGCCGGGCACCTACGTCACCGAGTCCTACATCGATGTCAAGGGCGAGCGGCCGGACCAGCTCGGCATAGCCACCATGGTGGATCCGGAGACCGTCCTGGACAAGGCGACCGAAGTGGTTCTCGACGCGCGTAAGGCGCGTTTGCTGGAAACCGCTGCGCCGCAACGTTCCGAGGTGCGCCAGAGCAAGGTCGACTTCCAGGTCACCTTCAACGATGGCAACGGTTTCCGCGACGGCCTGCTCACGCCGATCGCCTACGACAACATCTACGTGCTGCCCACCGAGAAGATGAAGACGGGCCGCCTGGATGTCATCACCCGCTGGCGCATGGGCGAGGAGATGCTGAGCCTGAGCGCATTCGGGCTGCTGCCGTTCCCCGCCACCATTCAGCCCGGCAGCACCATGAAAGCGGGCACGGAGACGCTCAAGAGCGTCTACGCGGGCAACGGCGCTGCCTCCGACTACGCCAAGGTGAACGCCAAGGGCAAGGCGGTGGTGGTCACGCGCAGCGATGCCGTGTCACCGGCCGACCGTGCCGCTGCGGCGGTTGCCGCGGGCGCGAAGCTGCTGATCGTGGTCAACGATGGGGTGGGTGTGCTCAACGAGTGGGTCGGCGAGTCGCCGATTCCGGTCGCCACCGTGCACCGCGACGCCGGCGCCCTGCTCATCGCCCTGGCCAAGACGGGCATCATCCCGTTGCGGGCCAAGCAGGTTCCCTACACCAGCTTCGTCTACGACCTGGTCCGCAACTACCCGCTCAACGTGCCCGACCGGGCGCTGGTCTACAAGCCGAAGCAGAGCGACCTGGCCCGGATCAACGCCAGCTACTACGGCACCAAGGATCAGGAGGGCGGCGGATACCGCTACGACATGACCTTCACGCCGTCGATGGGCTTCTTCGAGCGGGAGTTCTACCCGGGCACCCGGGTGGAGTGGGTCACGCCTGACCTGGTCTGGCACGAGGGTCACGGGATTCCCGGCAGCGAGTGGACCGACAACTCCTACCGCAACACGTTCGCCAAGGGGACCACTACGACGCTCAACTGGTTCGCCCCGGCGATCCGGCCCGCGTTCACCCGTGCCTTCGCGGTGCAGAACGGTCGCTACCGCGACTTCATGACCATCAATGTGCAGGCGTGGAGCTCGTCGGGCAACGACGGTCTTGAGCATGGTGGCAACCTGCTCTGGGGCGCGTACCCGACAAATATGAAGCTCTACCAGGGCGACAACCTGATCAAGGAGGATGTCTTCTCGTCGGCCATCCAATGGGAAGAGGTGCCTGCTGGAAGGCTGCCTTATCACTTGGTACTGGATGCATCCCGGCCGGCCGAGGAGTTCGTCCTGTCGACCCGCACCCACACCGAGTGGGACTTCATCTCCGAGTCCAACGAGGCGGACAACTTCGTGCCGCTGGCATTGATGCAGCTGGACTACAGCCTGCCCACCGACCTGCGCGGCAACGTGAAGGCGGGCAGCACCCAGCCGATCGGCCTCAACGCCTTCGCGGCGATGGGCACCACCGGCATCGGCAACGTCACCTCGGTGAGCCTGGAGGTGTCCTATGACGACGGTGCCACCTGGCAGAAGGTGAACCTCACCAAGGCCAACGGCAAGTGGGGTTCCAACCTGAAGCTCAAGGGCCAGGCAGGCGGCTTCGTGTCGCTGCGCGCGTCCGCGTCCACCGACGCGGGCTGGGCCATCAAGCAGGAGGTCATCCGGGCTTACAGCCTGAACTGACCGCCAAAGACACACGGCCCCGGGCGAGCCGCCCCTCCCCCGGGGCCGTGCACCAAGCAAGTAGCGTGGGCCGGCCGCACCTGGCCGGCCCGCACTGGCTTTGACCGTGCTGAGACAGCTGAACGGAGGTCGCGGATGCTTGCGGTGCTTGGCCTTACGGCGCAAGAGGAGGCGGTCTACCGGCTGATGCTGGGCCGATCTTCGGTGGAGGCGACCGACCTGGCGATGATGGCCGCGCTTTCCGAACGCCAGGTGGCGCAGGCGCTGACCGGGCTGATCGCGCGCGGCCTGATTTCGGCAACCGCCAAGGACACCTATACCGCCGCGCCGCCCGCGGTCGCGCTCGGATCGCTGATCAGCGAACGGCGCGAGGAGCTTCGCACCGCTGAGGTGGCGCTGGCGACCTTCGCCGAGGAGCACCGCTCGGCCATGGCCGGGCGCACCATCGGCGACCTGATCGAGGTCATCATCGGGGTCGACGCGCTGCGCCAGCGGTTCCTTCAGGTGCAGCACGCGGCAACCGACCAGCTGCGCATGTTCGTCACGGCGCCGTTCGTCGCGGTACCGCCGGGGGAGAACACGGCCGAGCACGCTGCCGTCGACCGGGGGGTGGCGGTGCGGGTGATATTGGACAGATCCGCGATGACCGAGGCCGGAATGGTGGCCGAAATCGTCGACTCGCTGCGCTACGGGGTGCAGATCCGGGTGGTGCAGGAGCTGCCGATGAAACTGGTGCTCGCCGACACAGACCTGGGACTGGTCCCGCTGGCCATCCAGGCCGGGGTCACGCCCGGGGCGGTTCTGTTGCAGCGCAGCGGTTTACTGGCCGCGCTCGATGCGCTTTTCGAGACCACCTGGCGTCGGGCCTACCCGCTCGAACTGTCCAGATTGGACTCCGACGCGATCGCCGAAGCGGACGCGGAAGGCCCGACCGAGCTTGATCGCAAGCTGCTCGGGCTGCTGATGGCCGGGCTCACCGATCAGGCCGCGGCCACCCAGCTCGACCTCTCGCTGCGCACCCTGCAGCGCAGGCTGCGCTATCTGATGGACCTCGCCGGGGCCGAGTCGCGGTTACAGCTTGGCTGGCATGCCGCCCGCAACGGCTGGTGCTGACATTGGCTAGGGTTCGCTGATGCGCGACATACGGGTGGTGTACCGCAAGTTCGATGGCGGCCTGCACTGGCATCTGACCATGAAGTATCTCGGCGAGGATGAGCACGGGATCTGGGTCGGCCTGGAGGCGGGCGGATTTATGCGCAAGGGCGACGGGCCGCCGCTGCCCATTCCCCAGGCCCACGTGGGGCTCTTCCCGCATGAGGGCTGGTGGACGGCTTGGTTCAACGACGAGCCGCAGCGCGTCGAAATCTACTGCGACATCACCACGCCGCCGCAATGGATCTCCGACGACGAGGTGACCATGGTCGACCTCGACCTGGACGTGGCGCGCCAACGGGAAGACGGCTCCGTGCATCTGCTCGACGAGGACGAGTTCGCCGAACACCAGGTGCTCTACGCCTATCCGCCGCACGTGGTGGAAAACGCGATCGCCGCGGCGCAATGGCTGCAGGACGCCATCACCGCCGGGGCGGAGCCGTTCACCACCGGGTACCTGCGTTGGATGGCCCAGGTCAAATGAACCTCACCGCACTGATGGAAGCCGCGCCGATGCCCGCGGTGGCGGTGAGTGTCTTTGACCGGGAGCAGGTGGTGTTCCGCGGCGTGCGGGGCGCGCCCGACCAGGCGTGGTGGGACCTGGCCAGCGTGACGAAGATCCTGGTGACGCTGCCCGAGGCGCTGGACCGGCTGGAGCTGGACAAACCGTTGGGGCAGCAGTGGACCAGAGCCGCGGGCAAACCGGTGGGCGCGGCCACGGTTCGCCAGTTGCTGGCCCACAACGCGGGCCTGCCCGCGATAGTGCAGTTCTTCAAGACGGCCGCGTCACGGGAGGAGATCGTCGAAGGCGCGCTGTCGCTGGAGCTTGAGCGGGAGCCCGGCGGCGATGCCGTTTACAGCGACTTCGGCTTCCTCCTGCTGGGCGAGCTGGTCCAGGAGGTAACCGGCCGCAGCCTGGCCCAGCTGGCGGCGGCCCGCACCGGCCTGCGCTTCGGCCCGATCGGCCCGGATCCCGCGGTGCCGACCGAGAACTGTCCGTGGCGGGGGCGGCTGGTGGTGGGCGAGGTGCACGACGAAAACGCTTACGCGATGGGCGGAATCGCCGGGCACGCCGGCGCCTTCGGCACCATCGACCTGGTCACTCGTGCGGCGCGGGATTGGTTCGCGGCATGCGATCCCGAGGTGACCCAATGCCAGGCAACCAACCCGCAGGGGGAGCGGTTCGGGCTGGGCTGGTGGCTGGGCAACACCCGTGGGCTCGGCGGGCCGGGTCCGGGCCAAGCAGCGTTCGGTTGTTCGGGTTTCGTCGGCAACCGGATCTGGCTGGAGCCCGATTACGGCTACGGCGTGGTCATCCTGAGCAACCGGGTGCACCCGGTGCGCGGTGATCGAGCGCCCTTCGCCGCCTGGTGCGCCGACCTGCTCGGAGCCGTCGGCTCGACCCTGCGCTGACCCGGCTCGCTGCCGGGGGGCATGGTGTTGGCGAGTATATCCATCTCTGCATCACCTCCCTAACGCAGAGATGTAGGTGCGGTGGAAGGAGCCGGTGGGTGTGCTGTGCCAGCCACCTTTGCTCTGCACCCATAGACGCACATTGATCTTGACGACGGGCCTTGACCATGAAGTTGCGACT